>JAUYMU010000090.1 GCA_030698405.1 Bacteroidota bacterium | reverse complement strand
CCTGATGTAATTGTTATACCTGTCGGTGATTTTGTTCAGCTTCCATGTTAGGATACAGGTTCCGTTTTTAAGTTTAGAATCGGCACTATTTCCGTATTCGTATATCAATCCCGATTTGGCATAAACTGTAAAATATTCCGGTCCCTGGCCGGTTGCACCGTGTGCCACAATTTTCGAGAATTCTTCCAGTTCGGTACCATACACACTGTTGTCCGCCCCATAGGTATAGCCGCTTAAGGTAACCATCCGTTTCCCGTCAAGGGCATACTTATCGGTCAAATCTCTCCGGATGGCATCTGATTTATTGTCGTTGTAGATGGTTTTGTTTGTTCGGGTGATGGCAGATATTCCTCCAATATCCCACCCGATTCCCATAATCCCGTCGGAAAAATCACTTGAATAATTTAAACTGATGGATGGCTGCAGCCCGTTGATGCCTGCCGGTATCTCAATAGGAATAGAATAACCGGCAGACACTCCAACAGCAAGATTCCCGGGCGTTTTACCTACTGGCAAGCCGTTATTTATAGTGTAAGTTGCAGGATTTATTGCTGTTGAATAAGCTGTACTCCCTGAGATGGCCTGACGTATGATCTCGGATAGCATAGTACCGCCGCCCGGAGTGTAGGAATACCCGGGGGCAAGGGTAATACTGTTCAATGCCTGGTGCAGCTGGGTGCCGCTTTCAGCAGAACTAAGGGTCAGATCGTAGGGTTGCCCAATGGCGGTAAACGTGCAGATCAACCCCGTTAAGAATGTATATAGTATTCTTTTCATAACAACTCTGTTTTATGTGTTTTGATCTACTGGAATTATTCCTTAATGATTTTCCACTCTTTCTTTTCCTGTCCGATGTGGATAACCATGATGTAAAATCCCGCGGGATGCGCAGATAAGTCGACATCATTTCCGGTAGAAATGGCAGGTTTCTGAACGATCAGTCTTCCGTTGGGATCGTACACACGAATCATAGATTCTGTATCGCTCAGCGAAGGAAAATCAATCCGGAGTAGCCCTTTGGTCGGGTTAGGATAGATGCGCGTCTTTTGCAGGCCGATCTGGTCTTCCAGTGTCTTTTCTGTCTTTTTTGCCTGAAGGCTGTCACCTGGAATAGTAGCGCTTTTAAGAAGGATCACTGCACGGGTCAGCCGGTTTCCACTGGCGTCGTAGGTAAACCCGAAGTTGGTCTGGGCATGGGCGCTTGCTGAAAATAAAACAGCAACCAGCAAACATGCCAGCAAGTATAATGTCTTCATAGATGCGCGATTTTACTTGTTTACCAGTTTCTTCAGCGTTTCAATCTGTGACTGCTGCTCTTTAATGGCTTCCACCAAATAAGGAATTATTGCATCATAAGACATGGATTTGATTTTTGTACTGTCGTTGGTGATCACAGCTTCCGGGATTACAGTTTCTACTTCCTGTGCCAGGAACCCTACCTGTACTTTTTTATCCTTGTCATTTTTCCATGTGTAGTTTACTCCTTTAAGCCTGCTTATTTTTGCAACATTGGTATCAGATAACGGAGCTCCGGAGGTTTCTAACGGGGATATGTTCTCCTTTAAATTCATATCCGAATTGGTAAACAATGACCGGCATTCAATATCAATAAATCCCGTAGCATCTGTTTTGTAAAACACGATTTTTGAAGCACTTGTTAGCCTGGGGTCACTTCCCCAATGATTAATGCCCAATGGATAGGCGGTTGAATACCAGGACCTGGATTCCCCTGAGTTAATGTCCAGTTTGTAAACAGGGTTGGTGGTGATTATCCCCACATAGCCGTTACTGGCTACTTTGATCTGCGCGAACGCGCCAAACGAAAGGGCAATAAAACCTAACACGAAAATAAGTACTAACTTTTTCATACTTTTGATTGTTTTTGTGGGAGCGTGGCTCCCCTGTTAATAATTAATTATTTGTTTTAATTGGTAAAGAAATAGAATAATTATTAACATATAATTACAAAAAGATTAAATATTGATTCACTGTTCCTCTTGTGGGCATCAAGCATCGGTTACGGGAGGTACGATTTTTCATGGCACAAGAAAACCGCTATTGCTTTGGTTTCACATCATGTGGTGGGTTGTTGCACAAAAGTTGAAGAGAATATTGAACAAGGAAGTACAATTAACATATAGAGGAAAGTTGTTTACGAAAGAAAAAAGGAGCGCCTCCATTATTGGAAACACTCCTCTTTAAAAAGTTAGCCTATAAAATCCGGCTTCAAATTATCCTTAATCCAAAGGTTCAACTTCAATCATCAAAAAATTCTTAGGTATTTTCTGACCTATTTCAACATAAACCTTCACAATTTTTCCTTTAAAAGGCATCTTTATATCGTTGTACATTTTCATTGCCTCTAAAATCAGAATACTTTCTCCGGCGGCCACTTTTTGGCCTTCCTTTACCAAAATTTCGATGATCGTACCGGGGATATACGAATTTATATGATTAAAATTCGGTTCTGCCCAGACTTTTCGATTTTCGTACTTTTTGGTATAAGTAGTCTGATATTTAGCGCTGTGTACAATTATTATCTGCGTTTTTTCCTGTTCTGCCATAATCCTTTGGTTTTGATTAAAATGGTGGAAGTCCGTGTTTTTTTGATGGTCCCTGTACATCTTTGCTGGCAGAAATCCGAAGTGCGTGCAATAAAATCTTTCTGGTTTCCCGTGGCTCGATTACTTCATCAATATAACCTTTGGCAGCTGCAACATAAGGATTTGCAAATTTATCTTTGTACTCCTGAATTTTTTGCTGACGCATTGCATCCGGATCTTCTGCCTCTGCAATTTCTTTACGGAATACGATGTTGGCAGCGCCTTCAGGTCCCATAACTGCAATTTCGGCAGTTGGCCATGCGAATACAAAATCGGCACGTAAATGACGCGAATTCATTGCAATATATCCTCCACCGTAGGCTTTGCGGATAATAACAGTAATTTTTGGAACGGTTGCTTCTGAATAGGCATACAGAATTTTTGCGCCGTGACGAATTACTCCTGCATGTTCCTGATCGACACCCGGCAAATAGCCTGGCATATCTTCGAGGGTAATGATCGGAATATTGAAAGCGTTGCAATAGCGGATAAAACGGGCAGCTTTATCAGAGCTGTCGCAATCGAGCACACCTGCAAGTACTTTTGGCTGATTGGCAACAAAACCGATTGTTTCGCCATTCATTCTTCCAAAACCAATTACAATGTTTGCAGCAAACAGTTCCATAATTTCGAAGAACTCCGAACCATCAGTAATAGATTTGATGATTTCACGAATGTCATAAGGCAAACGCGCATCAGCCGGAACAATATTCTGGATTTTATATTTCGATTTTGGCTCTTTTACAGGGAAAGTTTTGGCTTTTTGGGTGTTGTTCCACGGAATGTAAGTAATCAAAGTTTTAATCTGCTCGAAACATTCCTTTTCACTGAGTGCAAAGAAATGGGCATTTCCGGTAATTTCGGCATGAACCCTTGCCCCGCCAAGCGCTTCCATCGAAATGTCTTCGCCCAAAACGCTCTTGATAACCGCCGGACCTGTGATGAACATTTTCGAGATATTTTCAACCACAAAAACGAAATCGGTCAAAGCAGGTGAATATACGGCACCACCGGCACATGGTCCGAGGATAACAGATATCTGCGGAATAACTCCGGAAGAAAGGGTATTTCGGAAGAAAATCTCGCCGTAACCGGCAAGTGAATTAACCCCTTCCTGAATACGGGCGCCACCCGAGTCGTTGATACCGATCAATGGCACGCGCATTTTCAGTGCATGATCCATGATTTTGGTAATCTTCCGGGCATGCGACAAGCCCAATGATCCACCTGCGACAGTGAAATCCTGGGCAAAAAGACAAACCGGCGATTCGTAAATAGTCCCTGTACCGATAACCACCCCGTCGCCTGCCAGCACTTTGTTACCCATGTCGAAGTCTGTTCCTGCATGCTCAACAAACATATCATACTCATGAAATGAACCTTCATCAACAATGGCAAGAATACGTTCTCTGGCCGTTAGTTTACCCATGGCAGCTTGTTTGCCAATGGCTTCATCTCCTCCGCCTTTCCGAACCTCATCTTTTCGTTTCCGAAGATCTAAAATGTTTCTTCTCAGTGACATAGAATTTGTTTTTTTGATTTAATTAATCTGAGGGAATGGAGTTTTCTCCTATTCAAATACCAACATAAACGTTGTTTTAGGTGGGCAAAATTATCATTTTTTTATTGCCTCACATGTTTTATAAAGCATTTTTATTTTATCATCTTGCAGCCCGCCGGTAAAGATAAAAAGCCAAGGCTCCGTATAACAAATTAGGAATCCACATCGCCATCCATGGGGCAAGCGTTCCGCTGGTAGCAAAAACAGTAGTAACCTGCATAAAAAGGATGTACGAAAAACTCAGCAGTAAGCCCAACCCCAGATGAAATCCAATTCCTCCCTTGATTTTTCGTGAAGCAAGCGAAACCCCAATAATGGTGAGAATAAATGCGGAAAACGGCCCTGCTCTGCGCCTGTGTTTTTCCATTTCATAATCAATGGTATTAACTCCCCTGAGCTTCAGATTGCCGATCGAAGCATTGAGTACCGGCAAAGTCATGGTTTCAACAATGTTTTCGACTATCTGGTAATCTTCAGGAGTCATATTTAAGGTGGTATCGATCTGAGTGCCCCTGCTGACAGTTTCCTTGTATCCATCGATGGTCCGTATGGAATATTCGTGTACCGCCCATATCTTCTTTTCGCGGTCCCACTTAACGTATTCGGATGTTAATTTTGAAACCAGCTTCTTATCTTCAAATTTTTCGATGGTAAATTTATAACCCACATCGTTGTTGGCATTGTAATTCGTCATGTAAATAAACACACCCGGTTCAATCTGACGGTGAATATCCCGTTCGCTTCCGGGGTTTCGGCTTCCGATATACTTGTTCCTGAATTCTACTTTTTTCATATTGGCCGGAGGAATCACATAATTACCAAGCAGATATGAAAAAACAGCAATAACCGCCGCGCCCACCATGTATGGCCGCATTAGCCTGTTGAACGACACACCACTGCATAAAATGGCTATAATTTCGGTGTCGTATGCCAGTTTCGATGTAAAATATATTACTGCGATAAACGTAAAAAGTCCGCTGAACAGATTGGCAAAGTAGGGGATGAAATTGAGGTAATAGTCAAATGCAATCGCTTTCATCGGAACATCCTTCGATATAAAATCATCAATGTTTTCTGATACATCAAAAACAATTGATATGCTGATGATTAACGCAATAGCATAAAAAAATGTTCCGAGGAACTTCTTAATTATATAGTAATCAATTTTATGCAGCATAAACTAAATGATTATAAACGTACCGATAGTTGCTGAACCATTTCCTCTTTCCAGCTTTTGAATGTATTGGCCAGTATATGTTTGCGCGCTTCGCCAACCAGCCAAAGGTAAAAAGCAAGGTTGTGCTCACTGGCAATCTGCGCGCCCAGCATTTCTCCTGAAATGACCAGATGGCGCAAAAAGGCCCTGCTGTAATGGTGATCAACAAACGAAGTTCCATCGGCATCGACCGGGGAAAAATCGTCCGCCCATTTTTTGTTACGCATATTCATAATTCCTTTCTGCGTAAAAAGCATTCCGTTGCGTCCGTTGCGGGTAGGCATCACACAATCGAACATATCAATTCCACGGTCAATTCCTTCCAGAATATTAACCGGAGTTCCAACGCCCATCAGATAACGCGGTTTGTTCTCCGGAAGTATTTCGTTTACCACTTCAATCATGGCATACATATCTTTTTCTGATTCGCCTACTGAAAGACCGCCAATGGCATATCCATCACTATTGTACTGAAGTACATTTCGTGCAGCAATTTCGCGCAATTCAGGATAAACAGCTCCCTGAACAATGGGGAACAACGACTGCGAATGACCATATTTGGGCGAAGTTTTTTCAAACTGATTGACACAACGGTCGAGCCAGCGTTGTGTCATTTCCATTGACTTACGTGCATATTCAAATTCTGCATCTCCCGGAGTACATTCATCAAATGCCATGATAATATCCGCTCCGATAGTCCGCTGAATATCCATCACCCTTTCAGGAGTAAATAAATGCGAAGAGCCATCGATGTGAGATTGAAATTTGGCGCCTTCCTCGCTCAGCTTCCGGATATCGCCCAGAGAAAAAACCTGATAACCACCGCTATCAGTTAAAATCGGTCCATTCCAGCCATTAAATTTATGCAATCCTCCAGCCTCTTCAATAATGGGTAATCCCGGTCTGAGAAACAAATGGTAGGTGTTTCCGAGTATGATCTGTGCCTTGATGTCTTCTTTCAAATCGCGGGTGTGAATTCCCTTAACCGATCCGGCTGTTCCGACCGGCATAAAAATTGGCGTTTCAATGTTTCCGTGATCAGTAGTTATATAACCCGCTCTGGCTTTGCTTCCGGCGGCTGTATGTTTCAGTTCAAATTGCATTCACTTCTTTTTTTTGAGTGCTCAAAGATAGGTATTAAACTGAAAAGAAGAGGGCAAGAAACAACAGGGCCTCTGTTAATTATAATTAAAAATCGGGCATGGAAAATCAACCGATTTATTAATTTTGTCGCGGCAAAAACGACTTGTTTTTTTATTTTAATAACTAAGTAACTCAGAAGTGGAGCTCATTAATTTTCAAATACTCTCTATCAGCGACATAGTGCTGTTAGTTTTATTATCAGTAACATTTATCGTGCAGATGTATTTTCTGCTAGGTGTTTATCTCAAATTGGTTCTGCACAGGAAGGAAGATTTCAATCCGGAACTCAGTCCGGTTACGATCATTCTTCCATTGAGAAACGAAGAATCAGGTATCCGCGAGCTGATAGACAAATATACAGCGCTGTCATTCAACGACTATCAGCTCATTGTGATTGATGAAGTTTCTGAAGACGATACGCTTCACATTTTAAACATACTGGCCGAAACCAATTACAGACTGAAAGTTACCAGCCTTAGCCAGGAAAACCGGTTTCAGGAAAAACAATCTATCAATATCGGATTGAAGGGTGCATCTTCACCGTGGATCGTACAACTTACCGCCAATTCGGTTCCGGTAAGTCAGGAATGGTTGTCAAAACTTGCCAGTCTTCTCGATGACAATACGGATGCGGTAATTGCCTATTCCAATGTTGAACGAAAAAAAGGATTCCGCAACCTGATTTGCCGGCTGGAACTTTTCAGCCAGTTCATGATCAGCGGTTCGCGTGTAATTACAGGCAACCCATTTGTATTCAGCGAAAACAATGTTCTTTTCCGAAAATCAATGTATTTTGACAATCAGGGATTCAAGCACAAACTGAACCTGAATTTTGCCAACCTCGAATTGATTTTCAATGAAAACTTCAGAAAAGGAAGGATTAAAATTACCACAAACCCGGAAATTGCTGTTCGCGAACGAATTGAAGACGATCGCGGAGACCACATCAAATTGCTGAAGAAAACAGTACAAATAAGACAAAACCTGAGCTGGGGCAAAAAAGCGAACCTGTTTTTGGATGATTTCACCAAAATTTTATTTCTTGGAATTGCAATTACTCTGATCATTCTCTATCCAGAATATTGGATCACATTCTCGTCGGTGCTGCTAATTTACTTTGTTACCTCATTAATTATTGTTAAAAAACTTTTAATCCGTTTGAAGGAAAGAAAAATCTTCGTACCTTCGTTTTTTTACATTTTGATAAAACCAGTCATTAATTGTTGTTTTTTTTGGTCCATGTATTTAATTCACCGTAGAAGCCGATGGAACTAAACCCGCAACTATCAGATAAAGCGCAGTATGATTTCTCACTGGTCGAATTGGCCCTGACAGGCGATGAGAAGGCCTTTGCCCAGCTGATGAGCCGTTATAAGGACGCCATTTATTTTATGCTTCTGAAAATGGTGAACAACAAAAGCGACGCTGAAGACCTTACCCTTGAGGCTTTCGGAAAAGCATTTAAAAATTTACACCAGTATTCGCCCAGCTATGCCTTCAGCACCTGGCTGTTTAAAATTGCCACCAACAATTGTATCGACTTCCTTCGAAAACGCCGCGGAGTTTATGTCTCGATCGAAAACAATCAGGATAACGGTGATAGTGACACGCCTATAAAACTACGTTCAGCCGATCCCAATCCTGAAGAAAAACTGATCAGGATACAGAAAGCCATTCTGATGCGAAGAATTGTACACCGGCTAAAACCCAGGTACCGCATATTGGTGGAACTCCGTTATTTCCGCGAGTTTTCGTACGAAGAAATTGCCAAAGAACTCAATCTTCCGCTCGGAACTGTAAAAGCACAACTTTTCAGGGCCCGCGAAATGCTCTTCAAAATGATCGAATCGACCGAGATCGACGAGCACCAACCATAGTTGTACCGATTATCAATAAAATATGGATATCATCAGAAAATATTTTCCTGATCTGACCGGTCAGCAATTGAGTGATTTTGCCCGTTTGGGTTCGCTTTATGAAGAATGGAACTCAAAAATAAATGTGATTTCGAGAAAAGACATTGAACAACTGTATGAACGGCATATACTTCATTCATTGGCAATTGCCAAAATAATACAATTCAAACCCGGCACCACGGTTTTAGACGTTGGCACAGGTGGCGGCTTTCCGGGCATCCCGCTTGCCATTCTTTTTCCTGAAGTTTCATTCCTGCTAATCGATTCAATTGCAAAAAAAATTAAAGTGGTTACTGAAGTTTCCGCCGCACTGAATCTACCAAACGTTAAAGCGGAACATCAACGTGTTGAAGAGGTAAAACAGAAGTTTGATTTTGTGGTAAGCCGCGCTGTCACAGCTTTTCCACGATTTGTTGAGATGGTGCGTACAAAAGTTTCAAGTCAGAGTAAAAACACCTTGCCAAATGGAATTCTTTACCTCAAAGGCGGTGATTTTGAAGATGAAATCAGCCCATTCGGCAAACAGGTGAAGGTTTACGACCTTCAAAACTATTTTCAGGAAGAATTTTTTGAAACAAAGCGGCTGATTCATTTGACTTTAAAAAATAAATGAATTAAGCGGCAGGTATATTTGCAGGATATTAAAAAAGAACTATTTTTGCAGTCCGAAATAAAAACGAACATTATCACTAAAAATATTGACCGATGAAAAGGACATTTCAGCCATCAAACAGAAAAAGGAAAAACAAACACGGGTTCAGAGAAAGAATGTCAACAGCCAATGGCCGTAAGATATTAAAAGCCCGTCGTGCAAAAGGAAGAAAAAAACTGACAGTTTCTGACGAACCTCAGCACAAAAGATAGCCGAAAGCTTTCAGGTCTCTAACAAATATACAGAAGGTAAAGAATGAATTTTCTTTACCTTTTTGTGTTTATACCAGAATTAACAGGTGTCGTCACAAGTGAAACCAATCGTAAAGTCAGAAAAATATTTAATTTTGGAAAACATTTTCATTCAACGACCTTTCTATGAGAACTATCCTTGTTTCCATTTCCGACACTGAATTCGAACAATTTGGGCTTGAATCAGAGAATCTCACTTTTCCCGAGTTGCTTGAAATTATAAGCGTTGAGTTGTTAAAACAAAGGTTGAAAGAAAGTTCGTTACTTGCTGCAAAATTTGGGCTTTCACGAATTGAATTGGATGAATTTATAGAGTTAGATTAATCGGGAACAAGAAGTGATTTGAATACAATACAGATATCGGCAAAACAATGACTTTGAAAGAATTTTTTAAAAGCAAGATCTTTATAGCAAATGCAATAGCAGTTTTTGCAATTGTCATCTTATTGGTAATATTTGGCATGTTGTTCCTGAGGATTTATACCGATCATGGCGAATCGGTTGTGATACCCGATTTGAAAGGAAGAACCAGTACCGAAGCTGCTGCTATTTTAGACAGGATTGACCTCCGTTTTGAGATTCAGGATTCTGTATATTCTCTTGAAACTGCTCCGGGTACTGTTCTGGACCAATTTCCGAAGCCGGGGCAAAAAGTCAAGGAAAACCGAACTGTTTTTATTACCCTTTGTGCTGTCAGTCAGGAAATGATTCCGATGCCGCAATTGACTGACATTTCCTACCGCCAAGCAACCAACCTGATTGAAAGCGCAGGCCTGATTGCCGGAAAAATTGAATACGAACCTTCCGAATTTCCTGATCTCGTTCTGGAGCAAAAAGTGAATGGAAGAATTGTCAGAGAAGGTGAAATGGTCCCCAAAGGATCGGTCGTCGATCTGGTTTTGGGTGCCGAGGGTGACTTTACCAGCAGCAAAGTTCCAACACTGTTTGGAAATAACCTTGAAGAAGCCCGGCTGAAAATTCAGGAATCATACCTGAATTTAGGAACCGTTAATTACGATGAATCTTTTTCTTCGGAAGAAGAGAAAATCAAAGGCCAGATTTGGAAACAAAGTCCCGATCCTGCTGAAATATTTGAAGTAGCCAGAGGAACCTCCATTGATATTTGGCTCACCATTGATCCCACAAAACTCGTGGCAAAACCCGAAGCGGAAGAACCCGATAATTCATTTTTTTAGATGATTGAAGAAACAGATTTTATTGACGATTTTGAAGAAATTGAGGACATTGAAGAGACCGACGATGGCGCTTTGTTCGAGCATTATAATATAATTGTAGATCCCGGCCAGACATTACTGCGCATCGACCGGTTTTTGTCGAACCGATTGCAGAATGCCACCCGAAGCCGGTTGCAGGCCGCTGCCGATGAGGGGAAAATTCTGGTCAACACGGTGCCGGTCAAATCGAGTTACAAAGTAAAACCCGGCGACGAAATTTCCATCGTAATGGACTATCCGCGGCGCGAACTCAAGATTATTCCGGAGGACATGCCGCTGAACATTGTTTATGAAGACGACCATCTGCTGGTTGTCAATAAACCGGCAGGACTGGTAGTTCATCCCGGACATGGAAATTATTCAGGAACACTGGTTAATGCGCTGGCCTACCATTTTCAGGAATTGCCACTTTTCCACTCAGACGATCCTCGTCCCGGACTTATTCACCGGATTGACAAAAACACATCTGGGTTACTGGTGATTGCAAAAACTGTGGAAGCCAAAGTGAAGCTTTCGCTGCAATTCTTCGAAAAAACTACCAAGAGGAGATACGTTGCGCTTGTTTGGGGCGATCTTGCTGAAAATGAAGGAACCATTACCGGAAATATTGGCCGCAGCCTAAAAAACAGGCAGGTTTTTACCGTTTTTCCTGAAGCCGAACATGGAAAACCTGCCGTAACCCATTACAAAGTAATTGAACGACTTGGGTACGTAAATCTGGTAGAGTGCCGCCTTGAAACCGGACGAACGCATCAGATCAGGGTGCACATGAAACACATCGGACACCCATTGTTTAACGACGATAATTACGGTGGTGACCAGGTTCTGAGAGGAACCACTTTCACGAAATACAAACAGTTTGTCAAGAATTGTTTCGAAATGATTCCACGTCAGGCACTTCATGCACAAATGCTGGGTTTCGTGCATCCTTTTACCGGTGAAGAAATGGTTTTCGAATCAGAACTTCCTGAAGATTTGGCCAACGTAATTGTAAAATGGCGGAATTACCTTTCGAATAGGGTAACTTCGGAATAATAAAATAAATGTGAACCACATAGGCACATAGCACACATAGAGAAAAGAAAAAAATATGTGACCTATGTGTCTATGTGGTAAAAAAACAAAGTAAATGAAAAAAAATATTGCTGTTGTTTATGGTGGAGACTCCTCCGAATTTGTAGTTTCGGTAAAAAGCAGTAAAAATGTATTTGAATCAATCGATCCGGCCATTTACAATGTATGGAAAGTACAGATGAAAGGATTGGATTGGGAAGTTCTCGAAGATGATCGGGTGATCGCATCCATCGATAAAAACGACTTTTCATTCAGCATAAACGGGGAAAAAACTCCATTCGATTTTGCTTACATCACCATTCACGGTACTCCCGGCGAAGATGGCAAACTTCAGGGATATTTCGACATGGTGAAAATCCCCTACTCTACCTGCGGTGTATATTCTTCGGCGCTTACTTTCAACAAGTATTTCTGCAGCAATTACCTTCGCAATTTCAAGGTTCCGATGGCAAAATCGGTTCGCTTGTTTAAAGGCGATCAGGTAGATGCCGATCGGTTGGTCGAAGAACTGGGATTGCCAATGTTTGTAAAACCAAATGCAGGCGGTTCAAGTTTCGGAGTTACCAAGGTGAAGGAAAAAGAACAACTTCTGGCTGCGCTCGAAATGGCCATGAAAGAAAGTCACGACATTCTGGTTGAAGAGTTTATCGATGGCCCGGAGTTTACCTGCGGATTGGTAAAACTTTCGGATCAGGAACTGATTTTCCCGGTTACAGAAGTCATTCCACAAAACGAGTTTTTCGATTTCGATGCCAAATATACTGCCGGAAAAACCGACGAAATTACACCGGCTCGCATTTCTCCGGAACTGACTCAAAAAATCCAGCAACTCTCATCACGCATTTACGATTTGTGCGACTGCTCCGGAATTGTGCGAATCGATTATATCCTGAAAAATGGTGAATTCTATTTTCTGGAAGTAAATACCACTCCAGGAATGACCGCCACCAGCTTTGTACCTCAACAAATTGCAGCGATGGATCGGAAATTGGGCGATGTATTGGGATTGATTATCGAAGATGAACTAAATTCATAATTCTGCACGAATTCTTTATTTACTATCAAACTCCTCCGCTTATTTTATTGATCTGATTATCTTCAAAAACTCAGGAAATGAAGATCTTGATTGACTAGCAATAATACTCATTAGTAATGCTAATTAGTTTGCATTACTAATGAGAACGTTGT
The DNA here is from genome assembly GCA_030698405.1 of Bacteroidota bacterium. GTDB lineage: Bacteria > Bacteroidota > Bacteroidia > Bacteroidales > Prolixibacteraceae > Aquipluma. The sequence continues at coordinate 51,031 of JAUYMU010000090.1, read as the reverse complement.
ATATTTGCAGAAAATCAATATATTATGATGTTAGAATCGCAAATAAGAGAAGTTTTCGACTATCAGAATAACTACTTAAAACAACTCCCGCCTGGAACTCCACGCGAAATTCTCAATGCAATTGATTTTTCAGATACCCATGTGAAGATATTGACAGGAGTAAGAAGATGTGGAAAAAGTACAGTACTGTTTCAATTAACAACGAAGGAAGGAATTTCCAATATTATAAGTTTTGAAGATCCGCGGTTATCGTCATTTGAAGTCAATGATTTTTTCAAACTTGAAAAGATTTTTGAAGCCAATGATGAAAATGGCATTTACTTCTTCGATGAAATTCAAAATGTAAAAGGCTGGGAACGTTATGTACGAGTGTTACACGATCAAAAAAAGAAAGTAGTTATTACTGGATCGAATGCCCGGATTTTAAGTGTGGAACTCGGTACGAGTTTAACAGGAAGACAAATTTCATATGAAATATTCCCTTTTTCATTTTCCGAATATTTGAATCATACTGAGTCCACCGCAAACCTTGCCAACTTTGCTGACTTCCTGATGTTGGGTGGGTTCCCTGAATTTTTAACATCAAAAAAAAATGATGTATTAATTAATCTCTTTAATGACTTAATATACCGCGATATTGTTGTGAGACATGGGTTAAGAAACCCGGATATTGTGCGTGAATTAGGTGTTTTTCTGGCAAGTAACATCGGTAAGGTTTTTTCATACAACAATTTGGTAAAAAATTTCGATCTCGGTTCGGGAAATACTGTAAAAACCTACATTTCGTATTTCGAAGATGCCTTTTTGTTTTTTGCTATTTCCCGATTTAGCTATTCGTTTCAGCAACAAATTAAAAATCCAAAAAAAATATATGGTATTGACACGGGTCTAATTGCCACCCTATCCATGTCGTTTTCAAAAGACAAAGGCAGATTGCTTGAAAACAAAGTTTTTATTCATTTAAAAAGAATGGGGAAAGAGATTCATTATTATCAACAAAATGGGGAATGTGATTTTATTGTTTCGAAAAATAAGCATATTGAATTTGCTGTACAAGTTTGTTATGAATTAACACCCGAAAACTTAGACAGGGAATTGAATGGACTTTTGGAAGCCATGACAGAACTAAATCTTCAGGAAGGATATATTTTAACAATGGATCAGCAGGAACAACTTGAAAAAAATGGGAATAAGATTCAGGTAATACCGGTTTGGAAATGGATGACTGAACAACCTTAACGCAACCCGCTTTTTAAAAATTCTCGTCATACTAACTGATTTGGCCAAAAAGACTGCAATTACTGTTAAATATCTTTCAGGAGAAGAAAAAGAGGATATTGGATTGATTCAGGCAGTCAGGGACGGTCGAACGGGAAAATATGTTAACACTGAAAACTATCTTCAAAAACTGAGGAAATAAAGATTTTGATCGATAGGTCTTTCGCAAAAAATACAGACGAATTAACAGATCAATAACTATTGCAATATTATTTCCGCATCAATATTGAGCTTTTTATGGAGGTTTTTGGCAACATCCAGTGTTATCGGGCGCTTTCCTGTAAGATATTCGGAAACTCTGGTAGAGCTAACACCCAATAAAACCGATAAATCCTTTTGCTTCAATCTGAGTTCAAACATCCTCAACCGGATAACATCTTTTAAATCCGGATATTCAATTCGAAAGTGTTCTTTTTCATAGCTTTCAATAATCTCAGAAACGTTCAGGAACTCACTCATTCGAGGGTCAGTTTCTGGTGTTTCATCATTGACTAAATCAATTAATTCATTTAATCGGATGTTTGCTTTTGTATATTCTTCAAATGATGGTGCCATAACTTAAATTTTATCAATATTTTTAATCTTATCGTATTCCTTTTAGGCTCCAGTTCATAATACTCACGCAATACCCTAAAAGAAATAATCTTCATTTCGATTTTTATAACTCTCGCAAAGATAAAAATAAATACACATTGTGTAATTAAATCACATTAAATGTATTTTAAAAGTCAATTCATACAGGTTTCAATACAGGTAACGGCAGTCTCTTTATTCAACCATACAAATAAATGATCTGATAATTGAAGATAAACTCAACCAATTTTGTGAATAACTTAATCTTTCAGGAGGCCAAAAGGTCTCCTTTTTTTCTAACTTTGAATCCCTGCAAAAAATTTTAAAATGCAGGAAACCCAAATATCTTATTGATTGAATTCCAAAAACATGGCCGGAGAAAGAAAAAATTACCAGCAAACAAATAAAATGACCATTGAGCAAGTCAACGCTCAATACGGAAAAATCCCGCCACAGGCCATTGAAGTTGAGGAAGCTGTTTTGGGCGCACTGATGCTCGAACGCGATGCCTACATTACAGTTGCCGACATCATCGACACCAAAAGTTTTTACAAGGAAGAACATCAGAAGATTTTTGATGTGATCAAATACCTGTCGACCCATGAAAAACCGGTTGACTTGCTGATGGTTACCCAGGAACTGAAAAACCGGGAAAAGCTGGAAGAAGTGGGAGGTCCGCTGATGATCACCCAGTTGACTTCGAAAGTAGCTTCGGCAGCACACATCGAGTTCCATTCGCGCATCATCGCACAAAAATTCATGCAACGCGAAATGATCCGCGTTTCAACAGAAATTCAGACCAAAGCATACGACGACACCATTGATGTGGACGATTTGATTGACTTTTCGGAAACTGCGCTTTTTTCGGTTGCGGAAGGAAATATCAAGAAAGAATCGATGCCCATCAAACCTCTTTTACGCGAGGCAGCGCTTCTGATCGAAGAAGCTTCGAAACGTGAAGACGGCCTGAGTGGTGTACCCAGCGGGTTTACCGCAATGGACCGCATTACTTCAGGATGGCAAAAGACCGACCTTATCATTATTGCCGCCCGTCCTTCGATGGGAAAAACAGCGTTCGTTTTATCAATGGCACGCAACATGGCCGTCGAGCACAAAGTTCCGGTCGCCGTTTTTTCTCTTGAAATGTCCTCCATTCAGTTGGTTAACCGTTTGATTTCATCCGAAACTGAAATCGGTGGCGAAAAAATAAAAAATGGACGGCTGCAAGGTTGGGAATGGGATCACTTCCACCGCAAACTGGCGGTTTTGGACGATGCCCCTCTTTTTATCGACGATACTCCCGCCTTGTCTATTTTCGAATTCAGGGCCAAATGCCGCCGCCTGAAAATGCAGCACAACATTGGCGCTGTGATTGTCGATTACCTTCAGCTGATGACCGCCGGTACCGACAACAAAGGTAGCCGCGAACAGGAAGTAAGTATGATTTCGCGATCGTTGAAAGCCATTGGCAAGGAATTGAACATTCCGGTCATCGCACTTTCTCAGTTGAACCGTTCGGTCGAATCGCGCGAAGGAAAACGTCCTCAACTTTCCGACCTTCGTGAATCGGGCGCCATCGAGCAGGATGCCGACATCGTATTATTTATTCACCGTCCTGAATACTACGGAATTACCGAAGACGAAAACAACAATTCGCTCATCGGTGTGGCCGAAATTATCATTGCCAAACACAGAAACGGCGCTGTGGGCGATGTCAGACTTTCATTCAAGAAAAACCTGGCCAAATTCTCCGACATGGAAAATATTATTCCTGAAGAAATTGGCGGCGGACAATACGGACAAAAAATGCAGTCGAAAATGAATGATGATTCCGGAGAATCCTACCGCAGTAAATCAGGGGCGATACCGGTCAATGCATCGTTCGAAGATGAAAAATTTAGTCATTACGGAAATTCTGGAAGCAATGATGTACCATTCTAATAAATACTTCAGGTTGTTGCTTGTTGCAATGTTGGTTTTGCTCATCCAAACAGCAAATGCAGCTTTTATTTTAATCCCGATGGATGAAAAACAAAGCAACCATTTAAAATCATACGGCATAACCTACTGGACACTGGAACAAGGCATTGAAGTTAAATGGCTGCTCAATTACCGTGGCGGAAGTTTCCTGATTCAGCATCAACAAGCCATTGCAAGTGAATGTTTGGTGCGGGGCGTAAGTTTCGAAACCCTTGCCGACGGGCAGGCAAACAATTTACTGGCTGAAATTTCGCGCGAAGATGTCAACCAGGATGCTGTAAGTATGCAGAAAGCGCCGAAAGTTGCCGTTTATTCACCACCCAACAAACAACCCTGGGACGATGCCGTTACATTGGTTTTAACGTATGCTGAAATTAAATTTGATGTCATTTACGATGAAGAAATCCTGAATGGCAAACTGAAGGATTACGATTGGCTGCACCTTCATCATGAAGATTTTACCGGTCAGTTCGGAAAATTCTACCAGGCATACCAACATGTTCAGTGGTATCAGGAGGAAGTTCGGACAAATAAGGAACTTGCACAAAAGATGGGTTTCATGAAGGTTTCGGAAATGAAAAAAGTGATTACCCGTAATATTCATCAGTTCATCGAAAACGGCGGGTTCCTTTTTGCCATGTGTGCCGCAACCGACACCTACGACATCACCCAATCTGCTCAAGGTATCGACATTTGCGAATCAATGTACGATGGCGATCCGGCAGATCCTCACATGAACGATCACCTTGATTTTGAACACACTTTGGCTTTTCACAATTTCAAAATCAACCGCAATCCGTATGAATATGAGTTCTCGGATATCGATGTTTCCACCAGCAGGAAAGTTCCCCGCGAACAGGATTATTTCACGCTTTTCCAGTTTTCGGCAAAATGGGATCCGGTGCCAACCATGTTGTGCCAGAACCATGTAAACATGATCAAAGGGTTTATGGGACAAACCACTGCCTTCGACAAAAACCTGGTAAAGCCCAATGTTTTAATGATGGGCGAAAATAAAGCCGCCAACGAAGCCCGATACCTGCACGGCGAACAAGGCAAAGGATTCTGGACTTTCTATGGAGGTCACGATCCGGAAGATTACCAGCATTTTGTAGGCGACCCGGCTACCGATCTGAACTTACATCCGAATTCGCCCGGTTATCGTTTAATCCTGAACAACGTGTTATTTCCGGCAGCCAAGAAGAAGAAACAGAAGACGTAAACAGTGGGCAGTCGCAATGTTCAGTAATCAGAAAGAGGTCCAGATTTTATGATCGCGCACGAGACTCTGAAAGAGTCAAATATAAATAACCCCGGGTGAAGTGAAACAGAACCCGGGGAGAAGGCTAACAAGTATCACAAGGCGCATCCAACCTTATAATTTGAAACGAAAAAGTTGTATGCGCCGCAAATTGAAAACACACATTCGAAGATTTTGCCAGCCGCAAGTAGCCAGCCGCCAGTTGCCATTGGTCAGTCGCAGGAATTCAGTGTTCAAGTCGCAGGAAGCAGGTGAAGGTGGGAAGATGAGAAGGTGAGAGCGTATGAAAGGGCAGTTTTGTCTCAGACAATTTACCCATTAAGTCATATTAGCATTGAATTGTTTTTTTTCTTTTAACCATAAAAACAATTTAACCATCCAACCATTTGATGGGCTCGTCCAAACTTTACTACTTTTATCCCGAAATATTTTTGATTTCAGAATGACCGAAAAACACGATGATCATACTTTGGTTCAGTTGCTTCAAAAGGGAAATGTTGCGGCATTTGATTCACTTTTTGAAGGTTACAGCCAAAAGCTTTTCGGTTTTGCCCTGAAATATTTTAAAAACGAAAGCGATGCCGAAGAACTTGTTCAGGAGGTTTTTGTGAAAGTTTGGGAAAACCGGCAAACCCTGAAATCAGAACTTTCTTTCAAATCCTACCTTTTTACCATTGCCCTGAACCAGATCAGGAAACATTTCAATAAAAAAGCGACTTCGCTCCGCTACCTCGAAAGCCTTCAGAATGAACCTGAATTTATAGATTACCAGGCCGTTAACGACGACAATTACGAATCAGCGCTTCAACAGATCAACCTTATCATCGAACAAATGCCTCCCCGCCGCCGTGAAATCTTCACCAAAAGTAAGCTGGAAGGTAAAAGCTCAAAAGAGATTGCCGCCGAACTGAACATTTCAGCCGGAACAGTTGACAATCAGGTTTCGGAAGCCCTTCGGTTTATCCGCTCCCAATTAAAGACTGAAAACCTGGGGTTATTGCTTTTTGCATTTTTGTTTATTTACCCATCCGTCAGCTGAAGCTGACGGCAAAGGATATCAGCACAATTAATGAGTTTTTTGAATTTTCTGATGGCTTCCTTCATGAGATTTGGGTGAAATCCGTATTCAACGCACTATCCTTTGCCGTCACATTTATGTGACGGACATGCTAAAATAAAATTATTTCAAAATTACCCGTGAGAAAATAAAGCTCTACGGATATAAGTATTGAAACGGGCAAAAATACGTTGTTTGTTTCCGATTTAAAAAAGAATTGTGCAACTTGAGGCAATGAAGGAACAGCTACAACATATCATCCAAGAATATTCAGCAGGGAAACTTAACCTGAAAGAACAGATTGAACTTTCGGGACAATTGGCAGATCACCAAAACCGGGAAGCTGAACAAATCCTGCACAATGACTGGAAATCAGCGCTCGAATCAAATTTGATTTCGGATCGTGATTTAAAACCTGTTCTTGACAGGGTTCACCACCGCATTCGCCTGAATGAAACCAATAAAGTGGTTCGACTCACCTTCATGCAGCATTTTCAACGCATAGCTGCCATTCTGATTTTTCCGTTGTTACTTTCATTTCTTGCCTATTTCTATTTTCAGGACAAACCAACTGCAACTCCAACTTCTTTTGCCGAAATCGAATGCCCGATGGGAGTGCGCACCAAATTTCAGCTTCCTGACGGTTCGACCGGTTACCTCAACAGCGGATCACGGTTAAAATATCCGGTTCAGTTTAATGGAGAACGAAAAGTGGAACTTTCGGGCGAAGCTTTTTTTGATGTGGTTCACAATGCCGAAATTCCCTTTCATGTAAACACCCGTAACCTTGATATTAAAGTGCTGGGAACCACTTTTAACGTGATTGCCAACGAAGACGAACAAACCGAAGAAATCGTTTTACAGACCGGGAAAGTGGATGTTTCATCGCGAAACGGAAAACAACTGGCAGTTTTGTCGCCAAACGAACAATTAATACTCGACATTGAAAAGAGAACTTTTACAAAAAACGAAATAGAGGCTTCGCAATACACCAGTTGGAAAGAAGGCAAACTGGTATTCCGGAACGAAAACATGCAGCAGGTAGCCCGTCGGTTAAGCCGCTGGTACAATGCCGAGGTAGTGGTTGATGACCGACTGCTCGATGATTACACCTTTCACGCAACATTTATCGACGAGCCTCTGGACGAAGTGCTAAAATTACTTTCGATTACCACTCCTTTAAGTTACAAAGAGGAAAAGAGGCAAAGTGATGCAGATGGTGTTTTTCAGAAACGTAAAATAGTGTTGAAAATTAACCAATCAAAAATCAATCAGTTCAGATAGATAAAAAAAACAGGAAAGTGTTCGTACCACTCCCCTGTCAAAATCAAGTAGATCAAGCTCTTATTAATTATTTAACCACTTAATGATTCAAAAGTATGAAAAAAAAACGAATCCGGGTACCCGTGCCTAACCGGGCGCTCCTTAAACTATGGAAAATTATGCGCTTAAGTGTATTTTTTTTAATTCTGTTTGTTGCACAAACATTTGCAACAGTAACCTACTCACAGGAAACGCGCCTGACAATAAAAATGCAGGCCGTTAAAGTAATTGATGTACTGGGAAAGATTGAAGACGAAAGCCGATTTTACTTTCTCTTTAATCAAAAACTTGTTGACGTTGAACGAAGAGTGGATGTTGATGTTAAAAATGAAAGCGTTGAAAAAATTCTCAACGGCATTTTCGGAAACACCAATGTCAGCTATGTGGTAAAAGACCGTCAGATTGTTTTGACAACCGCAGATTTGAATTTTTCAGCCAATCAGCAGCAGCAAAAATCTGTTTCCGGAAAAGTAACTGATTCATCCGGAACTTCCTTCCCCGGTGTTTCGGTTGTGGTAAAAGGAACAACAATCGGAAACATTACAGATGAAAACGGGAATTATTCTCTTTCAAATGTTCCTGAAAATGCCACTTTACAGTTTTCGTTTGTTGGGATGAAGGGGCAGGAAATTGCTGTTGGTGGAAAAACCACCATTAACGTAATTCTTGAGGAAGAAAGTATTGGCATTGATGAGGTTGTGGCAATTGGATATGGCACCATGAAGAAAAGCGATTTGACTGGATCTGTTTCCTCAATAAGTAGTGCTCAATTCCAGGTAGGCTCAGGTATAACTGCTCAACAGATTATGAAAGGTTCGATATCTGGTGTCAGTGTCAGTCAAAATTCGGGAAAACCCGGAGGCACCAATACGATTCGTGTTCGTGGCGGTACATCAATTTCAGCATCAAACGATCCCTTGTATGTAATCGACGGTGTGCCTATTTCAACATCAGCAGGTGTAAGCTCTACGAAACTGAGCAGCACAACTGACTATTTCGACCAGGAGGCTGTTGACCCATTGTCAAGTCTTAACCCCAACGACATCGAGTCAATCAATATTTTGAAGGATGCTTCTGCAACTGCGATCTATGGTTCACGCGGAGCAAATGGCGTTATCATGATTACGACAAAACGAGGCAAAGCCAACAAAACACAAATTGATTATGATTTCAACACTGGCATTTCACAGGCCTCAAAGCAACTCGACGTTTTGAGTGGTGACGAATATCGTGCAATTGTCAATAAACTTGCCCTTACGTTAGATGATAAAGGCGACAATGCTAATTGGCAGGATCGTATTGAACGAACGGCTATATCTACAAGCCATTTTCTGGCGTTAACAAGTGGTAATGACAAAAGCAACTACCGTGTTTCGTTAGGTTACAGCGACCAGCAGGGTATTATTAAAGCTTCGGATGTTAACAACTTTAATAGCCGTATTAATCTTACACATATCGAATTGGATGGAAAACTCAAAATTGACGTTAATATGAGTTATGGCCAGCAAACAACCAACCAGGCTCCGGTATCAAACACTGTAGGAAGCGAAATGGGTAGTAGTATTCTTTATGAAGCTTATGTATTCAATCCAACTTTTCCTGTTTACAATGCAAATGGAGAATATAATGATGTACCTCCTTACCGTGTAAATCCCGTATCTTATACGACAGAACTTCTTGATAGGAGAAAAAGCTCAAAGTTCCTGGGAAATGTTAGCGCTTCTTATAATTTCATCAAACCTCTTACTTTCCAGGTCAATGCTGGTTACAACGTCAACTCGGTCGATCGTAATTCTTATATTTCAAAAACAAACTTGCTTGGAAATGGCTACAACGGCTATGTAAGTATGCAGAAATTAGATGATTACAGTAAGTTGCTCGAAACAATCCTGAAATATAATCAGAAATTTGGTAAACATGGGATTGATGCTATGGCTGGCTACTCTTACCAATACTTCTTCGATGAAGGAGGCCGTCAAAGTGCTTCTGGTTTTCTTTCGGATGAATTCAAATGGTACAGCATACAAGCTGCAACTACTATCGAAATTCCTACAAGCTTTGCCCAATGCAACAAGTTGATTTCAATGTACGGACGTGCAAATTACAACTATGACGACAGATACCTTTTTACAGCAACTCTTCGTCGTGATGGTTCCAGTCGCTTTGGTAGTGATAACAAGTGGGGCCTCTTCCCTTCTGCGGCTTTTTCATGGCGTATTTCAAAAGAGAATTTTTATCAATTTAGTTTGGTTTCAGACCTGAAGTTCCGCGCCAGTTATGGTGTTACGGGAAGTCAGGAGATTGGAAACTACAATTCGCTTAATACACTTAGTGCAAGCAGTAGTGGTTATATTGTTGGAGGTTCAAAAATTACCATAGTAATGCCTTCACAATATGCCAATCCGGATCTGAAATGGGAAGAAACAGCACAAGCGGACATCGGGGTCGATCTTGGTTTGATTAAAGGCCGTATTCAAGGTAGCTTAGACTGGTATAATAAAAAAACATCCGATCTGTTGCTCTCTATTGACGTACCTTCACCATCGTACATTTCAAAACAAATTGCCAACGTAGGTTCTGTTCGCAATACCGGTATCGAATTAACATTAAATACTGAGATTATTCGTTCCGCGAACTTCGGATGGTCTGCTAATTTTAATATTAGCCACAACAGCAATGAAGTGTTAAGTCTGACCAATGACAAATGGGTAGGCAAAAATATGCAAGCAGCTCCTTGCCAGGGCCAGGGATTGTCAGGGTCTTATGCTCAGTTGATTATGCCCGGTCAGCCTTTAGGAACTTTCTATGGAAAACGTTTTACCGGTTTTGACAGTAATGGTTTGGAACAATATGCCAACAATGGTGCAAGTGAAGTGATTGGTTGCGCTCAACCTGATTTTAGTTACGGCTTTGGATCCAATTTTACTTACAAAAATTGGTCGTTAGCGATGAACTTTCATGGAACAGTTGGCAATGATATCTATAATGGTACACGGAACAATCAGGCCTATTTAAGTAATTTGCCTGGTCGTAATGTTTTTAAAGAAGCTGTCACAAGTGGGGTAAGTCGTAGTCAACCAAAAGTTTACTCGTCACGGTTTATTGAAGATGCATCGTTTCTTCGATTGGATAACCTGACATTAGGTTATAATTTCAAAACAAAGAATACATTCTTATCGAATGCACGTGCATTTGTATCCGCTCAAAACCTGTTTGTTCTTACCGGCTATACAGGTCTTGACCCCGAGGTAAACTCAGAAGTATCCAGTACCGGAATTGCACCTCTTGGTGTTGATTATTTGAGTTATCCTAAAGCAAGAACATTTAGTCTTGGAATTAATGTGTCATTCTAAAAAACTGTTGAAAATGAAAGCATATAAAATACTATTAGCATTATCCTGTATAGGATTGTTTTTTCCTTCATGCACTGATCTTGATGAAGTTACCTTTGGAAAATTGTCGCCAACCACATACTATCTGAATGAAACCGAAGCGCTCTCTTCTGTTGTTGGCGTATATAGCCTTTTTGGCAATTTCCATTCAGCCGGTGGCGATGGGTGGCGTTTCACCGAATACGGAACCGATGAATTTTTCTGCCCGGGTAAAGCAAGTGGGGGGTGGTACGACGAAGGTGTCGATCAGGTAATGACTCACAAATGTACTTCAAACAATGGACGGATGGTTACGGCATGGGCTACTATCTTTCAGGAAATTGGCGCTGCAAATGCCGTTATTGCAAGTTTGCAATCGTCACCTAAAGCTGAAAATTTTAAGGCCATGATTGCAGAGGTTCGCGCCTTGAGGGCTTTTGGTTATTATCGTGCAATGGATTGGTGGGGCAATGTGCCTGTTTTTACTGATGCAAAAGTTGAGGCAACCAATTTGCCTAAAACAAATTCGCGTGCTGAAGTTTATAAGTTTGTAGTTGACGAATTTACCGCAGCGGCCGCCGACCTGCCTTCTGTAAAAACAGTCACTAAAGCGTCTTATTATCCCCGTTTTACAAAAGAAGCTATCTATACTGCTTTGGCTGAAGTGTATTTAAATGCTAAAATATATGCAGGTACGGAGAAGTACAGCGACTGCGTTACGATGTGTAATAATGTAATTAATTCAGGCGCCTATACTTTACAAGCAAGCGTGGGAGCCTGTTTCCTGGCTAATAATGAGAACAATTCAGAAGTGATCTCGGCCATTTCGGTTGATCCCGCAAAAGGAGTGGGAGGTAACCAGTATATCTTGTATGCACAACCTGCTCTGGATCAGAAAAAATATGGATTAGGCTTCGGCCCTGCAAATGGATATTGTTTCGATGATACAGCTTTGAAACGTTATGAAGCAGGTGATGCCCGTTTAAATCTTCTGGAATATGGCCCCCAATTCTATTTGGATGGAGTAACTCCGCTTGTTGACGCGAAAGGTGTCCAACTCAATTTGATAACATTGGTTGAACCTACCCGCATGGCCATCGCTGATAATGAAGGTTACAAGGTGTTGAAATATTCACCCGTTGGCGCGACCTTTTCAAGCTATAACGCCAACAATGACTATGTAGTGGACCGTTACTCAAATGTGTTGTTAATGAAAGCAGAAGCACTGGTGCGCTTAGGACAGGACTTGCCCACAGCATTAGACCTTGTTAATCAAATACGCACAAGAAGTAAATGTAAGGCATGGACTTCAGCCGACTTAACATTGAGCAATATTGAGAAAGAGCGTGCCAACGAATTTATTTGGGAAGGTAAACGCAGGTCAGACATGATACGTTTCGGAACCTATTTCACAACTTCTTGGTTCTATAAACAAAAGGTTGAAGATCCAACGGCTGATGCCTGGCGAGGTATTTATCCAATTCCGGCTATTCAAATTACAAACAACCCGAATTTGATTCAAAACCCTAATTACTAATTGCTTCCAATATGTTCAGGTTCTTCCTTTTAAAAGGAAGAACCTGAATTTTTAAATCAGGGGACAATGTAATAAGAAATGAAAATAATTATTGCATTCATTATAGTGCTGTCGATTGTCACCAGCATAAGTGCTCAAAAAATCAGATTATCAAAAGTCAGTTAAAGTGTTCATAATTGGCAATTCAACTGTTGCTGATTCTTCACTCGACCAAAATTGCCAAACTCCTAAATATCCGATTACGCCTTATTCTGGTGAACAAAAAGATGATATCTATTTTCAGCCCGAAGAATCCAAAGCGGTCGCCAATCTTGTCTTTAAAGCGATGGGAAAACTTCAAACGATAAATCTCAAGAATACAAAAAGTTAGCAAGACAGTTAAAGTATGACAGTTAAAAATATTTACTTCCGGTATTATATAACAATACTCTTATTGAGCTTTTGGGGATATCATACCGCTTTAGGGGTGAAGGATGAAAAGAGCAGAAAAGTAAATATTTTAATCGATTTCTCCTGCGCTGGTTATGAAGGAGGAGTTGTGCTTCCTCAGGTTGGCACAGAAATATTTGTGAAGCCAAGTGGCGGGGATGACTTTAAACTGTTGCAATCAGCTATTGACTATATTGGTAAATTGCCCTTGGACAGCAGTGGATTTCGTGGCACATTACAATTATCCGAAGGTCAGTTTCGGATTTCAGGAAATCTTAATTTGGATAAAAGTGGAATTGTCATTCGCGGAAGCAACAAAGAAAAAAAGACAATTCTAATTGCCACTGGCATTAACCGGCGTACCCTGATTGAAATTAAACCGAAAATACCGTCTAAGTTGAGCCATTTAGTCTCAGTTACTGACAGCATGGTTCCCGCTGGAAGTAAAATTCTCACGGTACAAAATTTAGATGATTTTACAGTCGGAGATAACATTGTCATCAATCGGCCAAGCACCCGCGAATGGATTTCTGATATTGGTATGGATAAAAAAGAAGGGACATTTGGCGACCGTCGGGGGTTAAAATGGTCTGTTGGTTCCAAAAATTTAGTTTGGGATAGGGTTATTACATCCATTGATACAGTACAAAAACAAATAACAATAGATGCACCTATTACAACCTCATTGGAATCGATATATGGCGGAGGTGCTGTTCAGAAAATCATTCAGGATGAACGCATCAATCATGTCGGAATTGAGAACCTTGAACTGAAGAGCGATTATGATCGCAATAATAAACATGACGAAGAACATTCGTGGATAGCTATTGCGATAAACGATGCAACTGATTGTTGGGTTAGCGGAGTTACAGCCAGGCATTTTGTTAGTTCGATGGTCTATGTGGGGCATCATGGTAAGCGGATTTCCATTCTTAACTGCCGGAGTGAAGAACCGGTTTCTGAAGCAGCAGGTTTTAGGCGTCAAAGTTTTTGGGTTGAAGGGCAACAGGTTCTGGTTCAGAATTGTACTGCCGATTCGGGTATGAATGATTTTGCCATTGGTTTGTGCGCCGGAGGTCCCAATGTATTTCTTAATTGCACGGCTTCAAATGCTTTGGGCGCAAGTGGGGCCAGCGAAAGTTGGTCATCAGGGACTCTATATGAAAATGTAAAAATTGAAGGCTCCGGGCTGCGGCTCACATACGATTTTGAGCGGGCACAAGGTGGTGGTTGGACGGCTGTCAACTCGGTTGTATGGAATTGCATGGCGGAAGATATTGCTGTTTCCGGACCTTATTGTGCCCCGAATATAGTTGTCAATGCCGACTCATCTTTATATTTCAATCAATTACAAAAGAAATTAGGTTTGGGCACAAACCTTGAAAAGCACCGTTCTCCGGAGATCGCTCAATATGATGTTTTATATAAGGTTCGTGAATTTAAAGCGGCTGATATTCCGGTTGACATTGAAAAAGCAGCACCGGAGATTCATCCTGTGGAAATTGTAAATGGACGTTTTGTTAAAGAGGGCAAAGTGGTTTGGGGTGGAATTACAGGTGATCCTTTGTGGAAAGGACAAACTTCACCAAATGCGGGAGTTCGTAGCAGCATTACCGGATTTGTTCCCGGTAAGGTTGGCCTTGGCCTTACTGAAGACCTAAATGCTTTGATACATAATTTGATTGCTTCAGGAAGCAGTTTTTATGAAAGTTTCCCTGGGCTTTGGTACGACCGTAGAAGGGATGACCATACAATTGCAAAACGGGAAAACCTTAATGTCTGGGCACCTTTTTATGAAATGCCCTGGGCTCGAAGTGGGCAAGGGCAAGCTTGGGACGGGCTAAGTAAATATGATCTGACCAAATATAATCCCTGGTATTTTAAACGTTGCCGTGAATTGGCTAACCTATGCGATGAAAATGGGTTGGTTGTGTACTTCAATTTTTACAACACCCATAACTTGTTGGAATATCTCACCCATTGGGTAGATTTTCCTTGGAGACCAGCCAATAATATAAATAACACAGGACTTGCAGAACCTCCTAAGAAAGAACCATGGGCACGGATGCACATGGGAAATCAGTTCTATGATCCAACAAACTCAGAATTGCGCAAATTGTATCATGCTTACATTTTTCATCTTCTGGATGAGGTTGGTAATGCAAAAAATGTTTTTTTTAAGCTGGGAACCGAATACTCAGGGCCACTCAATTTTCAGCGTTATTTCATAGAAACGGTTCATGAGTGGGAAATACTTCATAACAAAAATGTACGTCTGATATTGGCCGCTGCTAAAAACGTGACCGATTCCATTTTGTCTGATCAGGAACTAGCAAGTCAGATTGATGTAATTTATACCCGTTACTGGCAATACCGAACGGAAAAGGCATCATTTTCGGATGATGACGAACTTTGGGCGCCAACAGGGGGTATAAACCGGTCGTTTCGCGAAATGGTAGGCGATGCATTTATTCTACAGAATGACATTCCATTTCCTACAGTTGAAGAGAAAATGTATCATCAGGTAAGGGAATATCGCGACCGTTTTCCGGATAAAGCAATCGTATCAGCTTATAATGATGTTAGTGCTATTCCTTCGCTAATGGCTGGTGGGGCGCAAGTTTTGAAAAGTTACGATAAAGAAGCCAGATCTGGACATATTACATTTGACAGTTTTGTGAACCTGTATTTGTCAGAAATTTTAATGCTTATGAACCCCAACGATCACTTGTTGGAGAATCAAGTTGAAAATTGGTGCTTATCTGATTCCGAAAATAAATCGATGCTTATTTATTCCTTAAACGATTCAAAAATCACATTTTCAAATGATGTTTCAGATAAAGTTTTTTCAGGAGTTTGGTATGACCCTTTGACTGAACGTGTTTTTCCGTTGGAAGGAAAATTGGTTGTTAAAAAAGGAATGGCAATAGCTAAACCAACGAATTATAACATGTTACTTTTACTTAAACAGAGTGATTAAAACAAATTTATGAGGGTTTCTCACTAAAATGGGAAACCTCTGTCTTTTATAAGCTTATTATGAAATTAAAAGAAACAGTATTAGCGGTTGCATTTATTTGGGCTTTGCAGCCTTCGATGGCTCAAAACCCGATCAGGGAAATTCCACGAGATACCACATACAATGTTCCCCGTGTGCATCGTCAGATCAAAAAGGATTATCCGTATGCCATTCCGGCTAAAGATAGTTTGCCCGCGGGAGTTACCGAGAGCCGAAATCTGGTGTATGCTACTCTACCCGAAACGCCGTATGGCAAACGCGATTTGCATGTTGACTTGTTCCGTCCTGAAAAACCAGGGAAATATCCGGCGCTGATTCTGGTTCATGGTGGTGGTTGGCGGGCAGGCGACAAGTCGATGGAGGTACCTATGGCTCAGATGATCGCTTCGAAAGGTTTTGTAACCATAGCTGTCGAATACCAGCTTTCGCTCGAAGCCAAATATCCGGCTGCCGTTCACAACATTAAAGCGGCTATTCGCTGGATGCGTGCCAATGCCGAAAAGTACAACATCGATCCCGATCGGATTGCCATTTCAGGCACTTCTGCCGGTGGACAATTGGCAATGCTTGTTGGCATGACTCCCGGAATTGAAAAGATGGAAGGAACCATGGGAAATGGCCAATATTCAAGCACCGTTCATGCCATTATTGATATTGACGGAGTGGTTGATTTTATGGCACCTTCATCGCTAAATTTAAACAGGAAGCCTGATTCTCCGGATATTTTCTGGTTGGAAGGTTCGTTTTACGACCGACCCGACCGATGGAAAGAGGCTTCATCGATATTCTGGGCCAACGAAAAATCAGTACCGGTATTATTCCTGAACAGTGGGTTCTCCCGTTTTCATAGCGGGCAAGACGAACTAATCGGGATGATGAACGAATGGGGAATTTATACTGAAGTGCACAAGTTCGATGTAAAGGTTCATCCGTTCTGGTTGTTTCATCCGTGGGTTGATCAATCAGTTGAATATATGGTGAATTTCATGAGTAAAACGCTGAAATAAAGAAACGCATCTAATGAACAAATATATCTGCCTTATTGGAATGCTTATCGCGTTGCCAACGTTCCATCTTTTTGCGCAGGAAAAACCAAATATCACCGTTGCCCAGGATGGCAGCGGCGATTACAAAACCATTCAGGAAGCAGTAAACGCCTGTCGGGCATTCCAAACCGTCGATAAAATTATTTTCATCAAAAATGGCATTTACAATGAGAAAATCCTGATCGATTCGTTCTTTACCCATCTTAAGTTGGTTGGCGAAAGTGTGGAGCAAACGATCATTACTTTTGGCGACTTTGCGGGTAAAGATAACATGGGAACCTTCCGGAGTTACACGATGAAAATTACTGGTGACGACATTGTCGTTGAAAACCTGACCATCGAAAATTCAGCCGGAGAAGTTGGGCAGGCTGTTGCGCTGCATGTGGAAGGCGACCGTTGTATCTTTCGGAACTGCCGCATTCTGGGGAATCAGGACACCGTTTATGCTGCCGGACAAAAGAGCCGCCAATATTTCGCCGATTGTTACATCGAAGGTACTACCGACTTTATCTTTGGTGCAGCAACGGCTATTTTCGACCGATGCACCATTCACAGTAAGCGAGATTCGTATATAACCGCTGCAAGCACGCCGCAAGGTAAACGATTTGGTTATGTATTCCGTAACTGTAAATTAACTGCCAATCCCGTTGCTACCAAGGTCTATCTGGGGCGGCCTTGGCGTGATTATTCAAAAACTGTTTTCCTGAACTGCGAAATGGGTGCACATATTCTTCCTGAAGGTTGGCACAATTGGTCAAGGGCAGAGGCCGAAAAATCTTCATTTTATGCTGAATACCAAAGTTCAGGATCGGGTTTTGTATCAGGGAAACGGGTTGGTTGGTCGCATCAGCTAAGCAAAAAGAAAGCTAAAAATTATCAGCCAGCGAAAATATTTCAGGAAGAAAGCACATGGAACCCTGACGGAATAAATAAAGACTATACCAAATAAACTAACAATGACACAAAAAAAACTGATTTATGGGCTATTGTTGATTTTCATCATATTGGCCACTGTAAACATCAATGCACAAATTCCGGATCGAACAATCGGTTTTTCGTGGGAGAATCTTCCAACTGCAAAAACACCGGTTTTCAAAAAAGATACGGTTAATATCGTAAAATTTGGCGCCATCTCCGATGGTATTTCACTGAATACCAACAGTATTAACAATGCAGTTGCCGAATGTAGCAAAAATGGAGGCGGAGTGGTTCTGGTGCCGCAGGGTTTATGGTTAACCGGACCGGTTGTTCTTCAGAACAATGTAAATCTGCATATTGCAAAAAAAGCATTGCTTTTGTTTACCGGCGATTTCGAACAGTATAAGCTGTTGGAGGGGAGTTATGAAGGCAAACCTTCTTTCCGCAATCAATCGCCAATTTCAGGAACAAACCTTGAAAATATTGCCATAACCGGACAAGGAATTATTGATGGAAATGGTGATTTCTGGCGAAGTGTAAACAAAGGTCAGTTGACTGAATCGGAATGGAAAAAGAAAATTACATCAGGTGGAATTGTCAGTGAAGATGGCAGTCGCTGGTTCCCTTCTGAAAAATATATGAAAGGACATCTGACTCCGAATGCGGCGCAAGTTGTTCCAGGCAAAACCGCCAAAGATTATGAGGAAATCAAAGATTTTTTACGACCCAACTTATTGGTTCTTACGCAATGCAAAAGAGTATTGCTTGAAGGAGTGACTTTCCAGAATTCTCCCGCCTGGTGCTTGCATCCTTTAATGTGCGAGGATCTTACATTAATGAACGTGAACGTTAAAAATCCGGAATATGCACAAAATGGTGATGGGATTGATGTGGAATCATGCAAAAATGTGCTGATTGATGGCTGCACTTTCGATGTGGGCGATGACGCTATTTGTATTAAATCGGGCAAAGATAAATTCGGACGGGAAAGAGGAATTCCTTCTGAAAACATGGTTATTCGGAATAACATGGTTTACAAAGGGCATGGCGCTTTTGTTGTTGGCAGCGAAATGAGCGGCGGGGCGCGCAACATCTTTGTTTCCGATTGTACTTTTATGGGAACTGACAAAGGGATTCGCTTTAAAACAGCCAGAGGACGTGGCGGAATTGTGGAAAACATATTCATCAAAAACATCCTGATGAAAGATATACAGAGTGAAGCCATCTATTTCGACATGTATTATTTTACCAAACCTCCTGTTCCCGGCGAAAAGGTGGTAGTTCCTGAAGTTTCGGAAGAAACGCCGCAATTCCAAAAGATACAGATTAGTAATGTGGTTTGTAATGGTGCCGATAAGGGAATATTTATCAGAGGTTTGCCCGAGATGGCTGTGAAGAATATTTCAATCACAAATTCAGTAATAAGTGCAAGAATTGGAGTAGAACTGATCGAAGCCGAAAATATTACCCTGAAGAATATCCGGCTGGTCACCAAAGAAACCAAACCGGTAATAGCTATTGAGAATAGTAGCTCTTTGACAATTGATTCTCTGAAATACAACAAAAACACCGATCTCCTTTTCAAGGTCAGTGGTAACAGAAGCGGTAACATCGATGTATTTAATACAAATGTTTCCAATACAAATAAAAGTTTGGAATTGGGTGCCGATGTTCTGGTTGGAGCCATCAGGATAAACTAAACTTGAATCTCAATCACCTTAAATACACAATTATGAACAGATCATTGTTTCTTTTAGTTATCCTGATCTTTTGTAGCCAGTTAGCTTCAGCGCAGGAATTTATATCCTTATGGCCTCAGGGCAAAATGCCAAACACCAAAGGAATGGCTTTAACCGACAGTATTTTTAATGAACGTTATTATAGGATTGGAAATCCGGGCATGTATGCCTTTTTCCCTTCTAAGCAGGAAAACCGGGGAGCCGCGGTTGTGATATGTCCGGGCGGTGGATATCATCATTATGCTTACATGGGTGCAATGCAGGTTGCCAAATGGTTCAATACAATGGGAGTTAGCGCATTTGTGCTGATTTCAAGATTACCGCTTTCTTCTGATTTGGTGGACAGAAGCATTGTTCCATTGCAGGATGCCCAGCGGGCAATGAAGATCATTCGAAGCAAAGCGACCGAATGGGGCATAAAACCAGATAAAATTGGTGTGATGGGCTTTTCCGCTGGAGGTCACGTTGCATCCTCAGTTGGTGTGCATAGCGAAGATGTATCTGCAATCGGCGATTTGTTGGATCAGATTGCTTTTCGTCCGGATTTTATGCTGCTTGTATCGCCAGTAATTACGATGGGTGAATATGCTCATAAAGGAGGTCGCGACAATTTGTTGGGCTCGAATCCATCGAAAGAACTGATTGATAAGTATTCAAATGAGCTTCAGGTGACCGATAAAACGCCACCAGCATTTATTGTTCATGCCGAAAATGATCAGACGGTTAATCCCAAAAACAGCTTTTTATTCTTTAGTGCCCTGCGCGAAAAGAATGTTTCTGCGTCCATTCATATTTTCCCTTTCGGAGGCCATGCCATCGGGTTACAGAACAATCCGGGAAGCACAAAGTTATGGAAGGAACTTTGTGAAATGTGGCTGGTTGAAAAAGGGTTTGTTGAGGAAAATCAGGTACCAAAATAATTAATAAAGCTTCATTTGGCCACTTCATCCCATAGATATGAATTGGTGTTAAGTTTGGCCCCTTTGTCAGCAATGACAAGGGGGTTTTAAATTTCTTCACAGCACAATCGGTTCCATCTTATTTTCCGTTTCGAATAATTTTGTTATCAACCATCAGAGTTAACTTATAATTTATTAATCGGAATGTCAGAACATGTATATGCAAAGTTCAACGACAAAGAAATCACCGGCCTAATTGATGTGGCCACAGCCTCGAAAATGTATATCAAGTTGGTATTCGGCGCAACCAGCCCCCAATACAAACAGGTAGGTTCCCTGAAATTTACCAGATAAGAGTAATAAAGTATTTAGGGCTTCCTGTTTTATAAAACGACCTCCGCACAAACAAGTTGAAAGGTTGGTAAAGTTGTGAAACTCATTCGCAAATATGTATTACCCTTTGGTAAGTTTGTAAAACTCATTCTGATTTATGTTTTATCCGTTGGTATTGTTGGATAACCCATTCTGATTTGTGTTTAATGCGTTGGTAAAGTAGGATAACTCATTCTCATTTGTATTTCATGCCTTGGTAAAGTTGTAACTGACAATAACGTAATTAATAATTGAGACCCCTTTGCCAGCAATGGCAAGCGGGTTGTAGTTTTCAAGGCAAACCAACTTTTTTGATCGGTAAGTATTTTTTCGGCAATCAAATATTACACCTTCCTCATTTTGCCAACCTTCCTTTTTTCCTACTTTTACAAAAAAAGTATTCCCATGGTAAACCGTATTTTCCTTTTTAGCATGATGCTCGTTCTTGCAACAGGTATTTCCAGCGTTTTTGCCTGTACCAACCTGATTGTTACCAAAGGCGCCAGTGCCGATGGTTCGGTAATGATTACCTACGCTGCCGATTCGCACACCCGATATGGTGCAATTGCCTTTTATCCGGCAGCAGATCACCAACCAGGCGATTTATGCGAGATCTTCCACTACGAAAACGGCAGGTTGCTGGGAACTATTCCTGAAGTGGCGCACACCTATTCGGTCGTTCAGTTTATGAACGAAAACCAGGTAGCCATAGGCGAAACGACCTGGGGCGGATTGGATTCGCTGAGTAAACAACCCGGGGCTATTCTCGATTACGGCTCGCTGATGCGCATTGGATTGCAACGCTCGAAAACTGCCCGGGAAATGATTAAAGTAATAACCGAACTGGTCACTCAATATGGCTATGCAACCAGTGGCGAATCATTCTCCATTTCGGATGCCAGCGAAGCATGGATCATGGAATTAATCGGCAAAGGCAAATATGAAAAAGGTGCGGTATGGGTAGCACGCTTAATTCCTGACGGTTATGTGAGCGGACATGCCAATCAGGCGCGGATTACGACTTTCCCGCTTCAGAAAACCAACAACTGGAACGACCCGAAACAGACCGTTTTTCATTCGCCCGACGTGATCAGCTTTGCGAAAAAACATGGATTTTACAAAGGAAGCGATGCGGCTTTCAGTTTTTCGGATGTGTACAATCCGCTCAGTTTTGGCGGCGCCCGTTTCTGCGATGCGCGGGTTTGGTCTTTCTTCAGGAAAATTAACAAGGAAATTCGCGACAATCAGGATTACACCAATTATGCGATGGGCAAATTCACCCGAAATACGGAACTTTCCGATCAAAGTCCGAACCCGAACGGATATATTTCAAACCGTTTGCCATTGTGGGTAAAACCAGATGCGACGGTTTCGCTTCAGCAGGTGAAAGATGCCATGCGCGACCATTACGAAGACACACAGATGGATATGCGCAACGATCCGGGAGCCGGACCGTTCAAATCACCCTACCGCTGGCGCCCGATGGAATTTGTGGTTGACAGCGTGATGTACCTCAACGAACGCGCGGTTGCCACCCAGCAAACAGGGTACAGCTTCGTGGCTCAATCGCGCAGTTGGCTGCCTGATCCGGTCGGCGGTATTTTCTGGTTTGGCGTTGACGATGCCGACGGATGTGTGTATGCTCCTGTTTACTGCGGAATAACCAAAATTCCTGAGAGCTTTGCCATCGGCAATGGTTCAATGGTCAGCTGGTCGGAAACATCGGCACACTGGACATTTAATCAGGTAAACAACTGGGCATATTCGCGCTATAACTTAATTCATCCTGAAATTGAAACCTATCAGGCACAGCTCGAAAACCAGTTTGCATCCGAAATACAGGTAGTTGACAAACAGGCTTCGGAACTTTACAAACAAAATCCTTCAGCTGCTACCGGTTACCTGACTGGTTATTCAGTATTTTCAGGAAATAAACTTGTAAGCGACTGGAAAGTATTTTACCAATACCTGTTTATGAAATACATGGATGGAAATGTGAAACATACCGATGGGCACAAGTTGCTGGAAAACGGAAACGGAAAAAATATTCCAAAACCACCGGCACAACCCGGTTACGGCAATGAATGGGAACGAATCATGATTCAGGGTACCGGAGACCGGCTGAAAGTTCCGAAGGGTGAAAAATAATTCAAAGGACATCAAAATGAAACGAATCATTCAAATTCTGTGTCTTTGTTCATTGATTTCCATTGGTAAAGTATGTTTGGGCCAAAACGAACAAGCTGAAGCCCAAACTGCAACACAAATAAATATTGATACAAGTCAAACCTATCAAAAAATTGAAGGTTGGGGAAGTTCTTTGTGCTGGTGGGCAGCTCAGGTCGGTACCTGGAAGGATGCCAAAGTTGACAGCATTGTCGATTTAATTACTTCTCCTGACAAACTGAATATGAATATTTTCCGCTACAACATTGGCGGTGGCGACGATCCTTCCCATTTGGGCGGACACATGGTTAAAGGAAAAGGGAAGCGCGCCGAAATGGAAGGGTTTAAAAATTCGGTTGATGCGCCTTATAACTGGGATGCTGATAAAGGTCAACGAATCCTGGTGCTGAAAATTAAAGCCAAAAGACCGGATGCCATATTCGAAGCTTTTTCGAACTCGCCTCCTTACTGGATGACCTTCAGTGGTTGCTCCGGCGGAAATATTGACCCATTGCAGGACAACCTGAAACCTGAATTTTACGGAGCATTTTGCGATTATCTGCTCGATGTTTGCAAACATTACAAGGAACAATACGGCATTGAATTCAAAACGCTGGAGCCTTTCAATGAAGCAACATCAAACTATTGGAACTATCTGGGAAGCCAGGAAGGCTGCCATTTTACGCCTGAAACTCAAATGAAAATCATCCGGATTTTAGCTCCAAAACTGAAAGCTTCAGGACTTAAAACAGTGATTTCAGCCTCCGATGAAACCAATATTGCATCGTGCATCAAGGTTTTAAAAGCCTATCAATCGGCTGGCGACATTCTTGAAAAAGTTGGCCAATTAAACACACATACTTACTCCGGAAACAATAGTGAGCGAACAGAAGCTTATCGCCTGACAAAATCAATCGGGAAACCATTTTGGCAATCGGAAACCGGCCCGGGCGGAAAAAGCAAAACAAGTTTCGGATCTAATCTGGGATTGGCTCAGAAGTTATTTGACGATATGCGTTACATGAAACCTCAGGCCTGGCTCGATTGGCAGTTAATGGAAGAAACCAATGATGTATGGTGTTTGATGCGTTGCAATTTCAATTCTCAGGAACATAAAATCGTGAAGAATTTTTATGTACGGATGCAGATTACCCGTTTCTTTAAACAAGGCTATTCAATAATTGAAACAGATAATGATGAAGTTCTGGCAGCCATCAATCCTGATAAAACAGAGTTGGTTGTGGCGGTAATAAACAAATCTGAACAAGCCAAATCTCTCAATTTGCAGTTGAAAGCGTCTGTTAGCTATAAAAAGAATGTAATCACTTACAGAACAAGCCAATCAGAAAACTGTACAAATGTTGATATTTATAAGCCACTGGAACACGATATAATTTATTCAGCACCCGCACAATCCCTGACTACCTTTGTTATCCCACTTAGGAATTGAGCGAAAAGTTCAGCAGGTTTTGCAGCTATCCAGGAACTGTATAAATTTTCACCGTAGGAGTCCCTCAGTATTGAAAAAATAAAGGTTCTATAACGTTTAGTGTGGGTAAGAATCTTTACTGGCTACAAAGTAAATTTCAAACGAGGAAATTCTTTGCTAAAAAAACCTTATTTCTATTTAAACAACCTTAGTAGTACTCATAATTCCCCTTGTTTTTAACCTTATTTATTCATCTGTAAATTAATAAGGTAATAAGGTCAAATTCACATTCACGAACCATTACTACTAAGGTTTCTTTGACAAATAAGGTTTTAAAAAATGATAATTCTTTTACCAATGACAAAAGAGGCTACTCCGGACAAAGCTTTAATACCCACAGCATTCGTTATAGAACCAAAGAAATTAGAAAAAATAAAAGTTTATGAATTCAGAAAAAATCAGTTTTACAGCCATCATCATCCAACACGAAGGAATGAACGCCGGATACATTGAGTTTCCATTTAGTGTGGAGGAAGTTTTCGGCACACGCGGAATGGTGAAAGTAAAAGCATTGTTCGATGGCAAAGCGGAATATCGCGGAATCATGAGCAATATGGGAACCGGGTGCCACCTATTAATTCTGACGCAGGAAGTCAGGCGCAAATTGGGAAAAACCTTCGGGGATTCGGTTTACGTTGAACTGGAACACGACCTTGAAAAAAGGGAAGTAATTATTCCTGAAGACATTCAAAAAGTATTGAATGAGTTTCCGGAAGCGCTCGACTTTTTTGAAAAGCATTCCTACACCCATCGTAAGGAATACATCAACTGGATTACTTCGGCTAAAAAGGAAGAAACCCGCGCCAAAAGAATGGTTTCGTTCATAGAAAAACTACTTGAAAAGAAAAAACCAGATCAGAAATAATGACCATGTCTCCTACCGAATTAATTCAGGAAATCAAATCGTATTGCACGGAAAATGCCAATGCAGAAAGGGTTCTGAAGTCGCAACGTTATTTTAAGGAAGAGTTTATTGGCTACGGACTGAATGCCCCGCAGATTTATGCCAAAGTGAAAGAGTTGCTGAAAAGCGACGACTTTGATCTTCCAACAGTTTTGGAAGTTGCACCCGTTTTAATGGAAAGCAGGAAATTCGAAGAAATCGCATTTGCACTGCTTTTGCTCGACGGACAATGGAAACAATTCACTCCCGAAACTTTTCGAACTATCGGTAGCTGGTTCACTTTCAGCATACAAAACTGGGCACATGCCGATACACTGGGAATGTTTATTTTACCTAAATTTCTGGATAAGAAGATACTCGAAATGGACGATTTCAGTCCGTGGCTTGATTCAACCTACAAATTTCAACGCAGGTGCGTGCCGGTAACGCTGATCAAACACATCAAGAAAACCAGACAGGTGATGCCATCCATTCTTTTTGTGGAAAAGCTTATGACCGATTCTGAACGGGAAGTTCATCAGGGAATCGGATGGTTTCTGCGCGAAGCATGGAAAATCAGTCCTGCTGAAGTGGAACTTTTCCTTGAAAAATGGAAAGACACTGCGCCAAGACTGATATTTCAATATGCCTGTGAAAAAATGACGCCTGAAAATAAATTGCGGTTTAAACGGACAAAATAATCCGGCAAAAAATCCGAACAATTACATTCTGTTCCTTGACGCAAAAACGGGAAGCTCAAATGAACCTCCCGTTTCTGCTTTATTTTTGTCTTTTGCTAATCGTCACCGAATGAAACACCCATTTTCCGGCCTTTTAAAACCAATCCATGATTGTGATCAACAAGCCTCATTTTGCCTCCAACTTCTTCGAGCGGAACTGTTGTTAGCTCATTCTTTATTAAAGCAACCATGGTTCCGAAATTTCCTTCGGCGATACACTCAGCAGCATATGCACCATATCGGGTAGCCAGAATGCGGTCCATTGGGGAAGGAGATCCGCCACGCTGGGTGTAACCTAAAACAGTTTCGCGTGCTTCAACATCAAGTTTCGATTGAATTGATTCGGCTAAATACCTGGCAGCAGACATGTTTTTTGGATGTTCAATTCCTTCGGCAACTACCACAATGGTATATGGTTTATTGTGTTTATAGCGTTGTTTTATTTTCGAAATAACCGATTTCATTGAATATTTGATTTCCGGTATCAGGATAATATCTCCCCCACCGGCCATACCGGCATAAAGTGCAATCCATCC
Organism: Bacteroidota bacterium; assembly: GCA_030698405.1. GTDB lineage: Bacteria > Bacteroidota > Bacteroidia > Bacteroidales > Prolixibacteraceae > Aquipluma. Next base: position 24,415 of record JAUYMU010000090.1, on the reverse strand, counting down.
GGCATTGTGACCCATCACTTCTACAATCATTACCCGGCCGTGAGAGTTAGCGGTACTGTGTAAGCGGTCAACAGCCTCAGTGGCGATCAATACAGCCGAATCAAAACCGAAAGTCAGATCAGTTCCCCATACATCATTGTCAATAGTTTTTGGAATTCCGATTACATTTAAACCAATCTTCGACAATAAATGGGCAGTTTTCATGGTTCCGTTTCCACCGATGCAAACCAAACAGTCCAGTCCCAGATCATGGTAGTTCTGTTTGATCAATTCCGGTTTATCATTGTCATCTTCAGTAACAATTTTAAAAGGTTTTTCGCGCGAGGTTCCTATTATTGTTCCACCAAGCGTTAAAATACCTGATAAATCTTTTTCCTTCAGCTCAACGTATTGCTTATGAATCAGGCCTGTATAACCAGACGAAAACCCTATCACCTCCATGCCATATTCAACAATTGCTGTTTTTCCAACTCCCCTTATTGCAGCATTCAATCCCGGACAATCACCGCCGGCAGTCAAAATGCCTATCCTTTTTACTTTTTTATGACTCATAAATTATTTTTTATAATTGATTAAAAATAAGTTTCTTAATCCTCTGCAAAGCTACAAAAACCATTGAATTTACATCCGCTCCGAACAGGCTATTTTTTCGGTACAAACCATCCTGCAGGCTATTTTTTGCTGAAGTTTTATTAACTTTGTCGTCATCAACTGTAAACCAAAAATAAATTTTCAATAAACTAAAATTAATTTAAAATGAAAAAGATCTATTCATTTTTAGTGATCGGCACTATCGCATTTTCCCTTGCATCATGTCAGGGCGGTCAGAAAAAAACAGGAGAAAAATCAGCAACAGTAGCAGCTGAACCTGAATTGAACAAGTTAAGTGCAGAAGAAGCCAATGCAGGCTGGACGCTTCTTTTCGACGGAACAACTTCTACCGGCTGGAGAGGATACAACAAAACTGAATTCCCTAAAGGATGGGAAGTTGTTGATGGCACCTTGCATTGCATCGGTACGGGAACCGGCGAGGCTGGCGCTCAAGATGGTGGCGATATTCTTTTCGACAAAAAATTCAGAAATTTTCAACTGAAACTTGAATGGAAAATTCAGGCAGGCGGAAACTCAGGTATTTTCTATTTGGGACAGGAAATTCCTGAATGGCCAATCTACAAAACGGCTCCTGAAATGCAGGTTCTCGACAATGTGGGTCACCCGGATGCAATGTTGGGAAAAGACGGTAACCGTCAGGCAGGATCGTTGTACGACCTGATTCCGGCAAAACCACAAAACGCAAAACCTGTCGGTGAATGGAACACTGTTGAAATTATATGCTACAAAGGAATCGTTGTGCACAAACAAAACGGCGAAACTGTTCTCGAATATCATTTGTGGACCGACGACTGGAAAAAACTGGTTAAAGACAGTAAATTCCCTGAACTAAATCCGAATTGGGCTGATGTTGCCAAAGAAGGATACATTGCTCTTCAGGATCATGGCGACAATGTTTGGTACCGCAACATAAAAATCAAAGAAATGGAATAATACAATTATTCACAGATATGAAAAAGCCTCCTGAAAAGGGGGCTTTTTTTGTATTATTCTAACATGAAAGAAATTTCAGTTTTCAATTTTGGAAGATGATTTATCACGATACTCCAAATTAAGTCATCAGATGCTGAATTTCACTATCCAAATATGAGTTTCTTTGATGAATCAATAGATTTTCGTAGGTAGGGATTAGTTATCGCTTTATCCTCTAATAGATCAACATTACGTTTGAATAGATTCTCCAATGAAAACTTTAAGTCAAAGTAATTGTCTGCATAATCATACAAATCAACTCCTTGAAATTCAACCAACAAATCTATATCACTGTCATTTTTAAACCTATCTGTCAGTACCGAACCGAAAGCGAATAATTTTCCTACCCTGTGCACCAAACACAAGTCACTAATTTTATCGATATGTCTTTCTACAAGATTCATAAAGCAAAGATATAAAATTCGGGTTCTTTATGGCCGATAGCCCGACTGGTTCAATATACCCTGAAAATCTGCAGTGTTCATCAAATCTGCCAGTTCAATATCTTTGTTCTGTTTCATGTACGAGCGTACAATCTGCCAGCCAAGCCATGCTCCGGTCCGGGCGGGCGACTGGTCGGTAAATGGCGTGGTATAAGGTCCATCGTCGATAAAACGTTTGATACTCATCCGGTCGGTCGAAAACAGGAGCTTTTGTTCGGCCATGAAAGTCCACATCGAAGCTTCACTTTTCCGGCAATAATCAAGTTGTTTTTTTGTATATCCAATCTTCGTTGTGTCAGGCATTTCAGGCAACATTGCATCCATAAAATACAGCATCTTGCCTTCGTGTATCATTTGACTGAGCAGGTTATTTGCATTGTCAACTTTGGGCCATTCTGTTACCGCCCAGGCATACATCACTTCAGGTACAATCTTTTCAGGATGCATGTTTCTGCGTTTAAATACAGGCAAACCCAATTGACGGTAAAAACGGCTGTCGGCTCCCAAATATTTATCCAGACTAATGCCAATAATGTTTTCAGCAGTTACTACCGATTGGTTAAATCCTGAAATACAGGTGTAAATTACCGGAATCTCTTTTTCCGGAAAATAGTATTTATAATGCCTGAAGGCTAAGTCCAGATCTTTCCGAAGTTTTAGGGTATCTATCTTTTCTGCCACATTTATTTCCAATTCCCTGATGAGTGAATCAGAAACAAATGAATAAAGCATTTCAGGAAAATTTTCCTGCTCCGAACCACCAATTGAGATCATCCGGTAAGTAAACAAGTCGAAAAATTCACCATGAGAACTTTTTAAAGCTGGAATTGCTGCCGTAATCTCCTCTTGCTTCAGCTTCAGTAAATCTACGTCAAGATGTTTAATTCTCAAATCAACTGAAACATTTGACACATTAATTATCAGTGGATTACGCGTGCATGAAAAAAGTATAATCATCAAACACAAAGGCAATAAGTATCGTTTCATTTGGTATGTTTTCAGGTAATTACGCTGGATGAGCTTTTTTATTGTCATTTTAAATTTAAAATTCGAGATTTGCAGCAAACAAAACTAAGCCATTCCTGCGTTATATTCGCAGACAACGAAACTGTTTTTTTAACAGACCATTTGCAAAGTTTTATTTAATCAGTTTTCAGCCATTTAAACAGAAATAACAATGAAACGAATTATTTTATTTTCAGCCTTATTAATAATTGGAATAACAAGTTGGAGCCAAACAAGGCTAAAACTGTCGTTTACCGGAAGTCCATCTGTAAACTGGATGAAAACCGACAACCAGTTTGCCGACAAGGAAAAAATCGTGCTGGGATACGATTTTGGATTAAACGGAGATATTTTCTTCACAGAGAACGAGCGTTACGCATTAAATACGGGATTACAGATTTTAAACACTGGTGGCTCAATCTCCTATCGCACCAATGCACCGTTCGAATTTTCAGGTTCAAACCTGCCACCGTCAACCAAAATCCGGTATCGCCTTCGTTATGTCGAAGTTCCACTGACCATTAAACTTAAAACCGACCAGTTTCACCGCACCCGGTACTGGGGCCAATTCGGGATGTCAACCATGATTAACATCGGGGCCAATGGCGACAGCAGCGATGGGACATTTAAAAAAGACAATATCCACGATGAAATTAACCTGTTTAATGTAGCAATGAATGTGGGCCTCGGTTTCGATTTTGATTTGGGAGGAAGCAACGCATTGTCGGCAGGGTTGATTTTTCACAACGGTTTGACAGATGTAACAACCAACAATACCTTCACCGATAAAACCATCATCAACTCACTCAAAATCAGGCTCGGACTGATCTTTTAATAAACAGAAACATGAAAATTGCAATTGCCCAGCTCAATTATCACATCGGTAATTTCGAACTGAATACTTATAAAATCATTGATTGTATCAGTAAGTCAAAGGCTGCAGGCGCTGATTTGGTTGTCTTTTCAGAACTTTCGGTAACAGGCTATTATCCGCACGATTTGCTTGAACGGAAAGAATTTGTGGAGCAGTCGTACAAAGCTATCGGTCAGATCGCTGATTGTTGCACCGGAATTGCCGCCATTGTTGGCGGTCCGAGTATCAATCCTGAGCCACGTGGCAAAAAGCTGTTCAATTCGGCATTTTTCATGTACGACGGAAAAATTCAGCAAACAGTAAACAAATCGCTGCTTCCGACTTACGATATTTTTGATGAATACCGGCATTTTGAACCCAACAAACAGTTTTCGGTTTTCGATTTCTGCGGAAAAAAGCTGGCTATTACCATTTGTGAAGATCTTTGGGACGAGCAGGAAACGCAAAACGAGTTTGGACGCGAAAAACTGTATCAACTTTCGCCATTGAAAGAGTTATCGGTTTTAAATCCCGAATTGGTGATCAATCTTTCTGCATCGCCCTTCTCTTATAATCAGGAAAATTCGCGCAAAAATATCCTGATTAAAAATGCCATCAAATATCAATTGCCCATTCTGTATGTCAATCAGGTAGGCGCGCAAACCGAACTGGTCTTTGACGGCGGATCTTTCTTTCTGGATAAAAATGGCATTATTCAGGAAGAGCTGAATTATTTTGAAGAAGACTTCCGGATAATTGATACCGAAATCCCTTCAGGAAATCTTCAGCCCAAAACCGAAACCATCGAAAAAATTCATCATGCACTGGTTCTTGGCATCCGCGATTATTTCACAAAAATGGGGTTCAAAAAAGCCACTTTGGGTTTGTCCGGAGGAATTGATTCTGCTTTGGTGCTTGTTTTGGCAGTTGAAGCGCTGGGCAAAGAAAATGTGCGCGTTTTGCTGATGCCATCGCGGTTTTCTTCGGATCACAGCGTAAACGACGCTTTGCAACTGGCCGAAAATCTGGGCATTCAGTATGAAACCATCCCGATTCAACCGATGGTGGATAGTTTTGAGCAAAGCCTTTCTGAAGTATTTGCGGGTTTGTCCAGCGATGTTGCCGAAGAGAATATTCAGGCCCGCACCCGTGGAATTTTGCTGATGGCCATTTCGAACAAATTTGGCAACATTCTCCTCAACACCACCAACAAAAGCGAATGCGCCGTTGGGTACGGAACTTTATACGGCGACATGAACGGAGGGCTTTCTGTTCTGGGAGACGTTTACAAAACCGATGTATTCAAAATGGCCCGCTGGATCAATCGCGATCAGGAAATAATTCCTGAAAACTCTATACTGAAACCACCTTCGGCAGAACTCCGGCCCGATCAGAAAGACACCGATTCGCTGCCCGATTACGATATGCTGGATCAGATCCTGTTCGATTATATCGAACTGAATCTTTCGCCAGAGGAAATCATCGCCCGGGGGTTTGATGAGGCGACCGTTTTAAGGACTGTCAGAATGGTAAACAACAACGAATACAAGAGATTTCAGGCACCGCCGATCATTAGGGTTAGTTCGAAGGCATTTGGATTCGGACGGAGAATTCCTTTGGTAGCAATATATTCATGACAATTACTGCCTAAGTAACTCCTAAAAACTAAATTTTGGGGAAGTTTGGCATCAGGAAAATAAATGCGCCATTTTTCCATATTTGACAAATTTACTTAACTTTGATGCTGCAAAACATGAAAATTTTATTTCTATGGCGAGTCATGAAATGGGGATGAAAGAAGTTTTTGAAAATCCAAAGTCTATTTTCAGTACACTGACACTTGAAGAAAAAGAGGATTTACAGAAAAATATCACACTGACTTATTTTAAGAAAAATGAATTCATTTTTAAGGAAGGCGAAAAACCGAACAGTTTTTTATTCCTGATGGATGGGAAAGTCATTATTTATAAAGAAGGAGTTGGTGGGCGTGAGCAGATCATCAGGATGACAAAACCACTTGGAATTATCGGATACCGTGCTTTGCTGGCTGATGAGCTGCACATAGGTTCTGCTATTACGCTCGAAGACTCTACCATTTGCGTGATAAGCCCCGGATACCTTTTTAACAAATTGCTGAAAAATCCAAATTTCTCGCTTAAATTGTTGCAGAAACTTGCCCGTGAACTTGGATTTTCGAATGGAAGAACTGTTACACTCACTCAAAAACATATCCGTGGCCGTTTGGCCGAATCGCTCCTTCTCCTGAAAGAAAAATACGGCTGGGAAAACGATGGCGCCACCCTGAAAGTCTATCTTTCGCGCGAAGACATTGCCAACCTGTCGAACATGACCACCTCCAATGCTATACGCACGCTTTCAACTTTTGCAGGTGAAAAAGTAATTGCCATTGATGGCCGTAAAATCCGGATTCTGGACATTCACCGACTGGAAAAAATCAGCAAACTGGGGTAGCGAAAAGTTCCAGGTTTCAGGTTTGTTTCAAGTGTTCAGTCGCAGTGTTCAGTCTCAAGTACCGCATTGTTCAAAAGGTTCCAACTATTCATAGTCACTTTTGCATCCAAATTTTCCGGGATGGAGCATCATGTAATTCAATAGTTTGCCTATTTCAATTGACTCCTGAGTCATCTTTTCATGTTTCTCTTTTGACAAGTAGTCACATGCGAGTGAAAAATCAAGCCATACAATTGTTTCGCTGTTCTCTGCATCAGAATCAGTCAGTTTACTGATAAAGTGTCTTTCATAAAGTCGTTTTCGGTACGCTTCTGCAAGGTTCGCACAAACTGATCTGGATGCCCTCCTCATCTGATCGGTCAAAGAATATTTTTCCTCTCTGGGAAAACTTTTTGAAACTTCATAAACTTCCATCGCGAGCGTGAAGGCTTTTTTGTAAACAATTAATTCTTTGAAATCCATATCTTTAAAATTTACTGGTAACTCTGTTGTTTACTTTCAACTGAATACTGAGACCACTGCGACTGATCACTGTCCACTGCGACTTTTCTCATTCCTGCAAATAAACCCGTTTTACCCGTTGCGATATACCGGTGAGTATTTCATAAGGAATGGTTCCGATTGATTCGGCAATGTTGCTCACCAGAATGTGTTCGCCCATCAGTTCCACTTCGTCGCCAACCGAAACCTGCAAACCGGTAATGTCAATCATGCACATGTCCATGCAAATGTTTCCGATAATCGGTGCAATTCTCCCTTTCACATACACTTTTCCCACGCCATTGCTTAAACGGCGGTCGTATCCATCGGCATAACCAATCGGAAGCACTGCAATTTCAGAATCGCGTTCGATCAACCCTTTCCTGCTGTAACCAACAGTTTGACCTGCCGGAACTTTGCTGAATTGAGATACTGAAGTTTTCAGGCGGCTGATACTTCTGATTTGCCCATTGTTGTTGGCACTCACTCCGTACAAACCAATTCCCAGCCGTACCATTTCAAACTGGAATTCCGGAAAACGTTCAATTCCGGCGGAATTCAGAATATGCCTGAATACTTTGTACGGAAGCTTTTCGGCAATCATCGAACTGAATTTCAGGAACTTTTGAACCTGACCATTGGTAAATTCGTCGTGTATAGCTTCGTCGGCACCCGCCAAATGTGAGAAAACCGACCGAACCACCATTTGTTCCTGCCCGATTAGCTTTTCCGTTAACCGATTAATTTTCTCTTCTGAGTCAAAACCAAGGCGATGCATTCCGGTGTCGAGTTTCAAATGAACCGGATACCGAACCACCGCATTTTGCTGCAATACTTTCCTGAACGATTCGAAAATCTCTTCGGAATATATATTCGGTTCGAGCCTGAACTCGATCATGTTTTCGAAACTATGTTCCTCCGGATTCATCACCAAAATGGGCAGATCAATTCCGGCCTGACGCAATTCAACTCCTTCATCAGCCACAGCAACCGCCAGGTAGTCCACTTTGTGAAACTGAAGGATTCGGGCAATTTCGGCCATTCCACTTCCGTAGGAAAAGGCTTTGACCATCACCATGATCCGTGTTTCAGGAAGAATAAGCGATCGAAATAAATTGAGATTGTCAATCAGTGCGTTCAGGTCGATTTCGAGAACAGTCTGGTGGTATTTTTTCTGAAGGACAGATGAAATCCGCTCAAAATGGAAATCACGCGCGCCTTTCAGGAGAATACAATCCTGATGAAAGTTTTCCGGCTGAAAAGATTCCAGAAACTGTCCGGTCGAATCGAAAAATTCTGCCGGCATTTCAAACAAAGCCGCCTGTTTCCTGATTCCCGATCCGATCCCAATCAGTTGACTGGTTTTATTCATCTGAAGCAAACGGGCGACTTCCTGATACAATTGTTCGTCAGAAATTCCAGATTGCTGAATATCAGACAAAATCACCGTTTTGCGCAAATAGGGAGCGCGGGCATGATTGTTCAAAAATGCAAGTGCAATTTGCAGTGAATTAATATCCGAGTTGTAATAATCGTTGATCAGCAAGCAATTATTGATGCCTTCCTTCATTTCGAGACGCATGGCCAAAGGCTGAAGATCCCGGAACGATTCCATAATAGTAGTGTCCGCATAATGCTGCGAAAGTATAAAAGCGAGGCAATGTGCTGCATTTTCGAGATTGGCCGTATCCTGAAAAGGTAATGCAACGCGATACTCAGCAGGCGACTTGGCAACATACTCAGCAGGTGACTTGGCAACATACTCAGCAGGTGACTTGGCAACATACTCAGCAGGTGACTTGGCAACATACTCAGCAGGTGACTTTGAGTCACCTGCTGAGTAGTCACCTGCTGAGTACCGCAGCTCCACCCCATTCTCCACTTCTTCTATCCTGAAATAAAGATCAGCAGTTGGATCATTGAACGACCATGCAATAAGTTTCGTTTTCGGGTTCACTCCCCCGCTTCGGATTACAAAATCAACCAGCGATTGGTCTTTGCAATATATTAATGTATGGCACGATGCAAAAAGTTTCAGCTTTTCTTCCAGCTTTTCCTGTTTCGTCCTGAAATTTTCCTGATGAGCTTCACCGATATTTGTCAGAATCCCTATGGTTGGCCTGATAATTTCCTGCAAATTTTGCATTTCACCAGGTTTTGAAATACCGGCTTCAAAAATGGCAAGTTCATAATCGGCGTTCAGGTTCCAGACCGACAACGGAACTCCGACCTGTGAATTATAACTTTTAGGACTTCGGATTACAGCATGTTTGTGAAGCAATTCGAACAGCCATTCTTTTACAATGGTTTTGCCATTGCTTCCGGTAATTCCCACCACCGGAATATCAAATTGAGACCGGTTCCATGCAGCCAGTTTTTGCAAAGCATTCAGCGTATCGGCAACAATTACGAAACTGCAATTTGAATATTTCAGAAATTCTTCGGAATAGCTGGAAACCACAAAAGCCCGAACACCCGAATGGACCAAATCGGCTATGTAGCGGTGCCCATCGTTTCGTTCGGTTTTCAGTGCAAAAAACAAACTCGATTCCGGATCGAAAATCATCCGGCTGTCAATTGCGATTGAAGAAATATAAATTTCAGGATTTAATTCAGGAGAACGATACACGCCCCCGACAATTGAAGAAACCTGTTGAACGGAAAGAATGGGCATTATCGGGTAGCTTTTGTATAACATGAACGGCACAAAGGTTCGTATTCATCTTTTTCGCCCAGCAAAACCAGTTTGTCGGCTTTCGAAAAACGGTGCGAAAACTGTGCAACATCTCCACACCTCATGCAAATTGCATGTACTTTGGTGATATGATCAGCCACGGCCATCAATCCGGGAATCGGCCCAAAAGGTTTTCCTTTGAAATCCATGTCCAACCCGGCAATGATAACGCGAATTCCCATATTGGCAAGTGTTACGCTCACATCAAGCAATCCGTTGTCAAAAAACTGGGCTTCATCGATTCCAATCACATCCACATCACCAGCCAGCAGCATAATATTTCCTGAAGTTTCAACCGGAGTACTCATGATAGAATTTTCGTCGTGCGACACCACTTCCGCCGCAGAATAACGGGTATCAATGGCCGGCTTGAAAATTTCAACCTTTAATCTGGCAATTTTCGCCCGTTTCAAACGGCGTATCAATTCTTCGGTTTTTCCAGAGAACATTGAGCCTGCAATAACTTCAATACTGCCGGTTTTTTTTTGTCTGTCGATTCCCCTTTCAATAAACATGTAGGTTATGTGCTAAAGATTTTTGTACTTTTACCCCGTTTCAACAACCAGTTCCAAGTCAGGTTTTAATTCTGAAAATGGCATTCCGGTTATGCAAACAAAGGTAAATTTAAATCATTACGAAGGGAAATTCAACTTGAAAAACAGATTAAAATCAAAAATACAAATGGACAAGCGCAAATTGGTAAATATCATCGTCAAAGATCTGGAAGAATTAAAAATTTTATCCGAAGAAGTTGCAGACAGTCAGGTTAATTCATCGCTGATCATCGATCTTGCTGTAAACAAAGCCCGGTTGCTGATTCAGGAAATTGAATTGCTGCGCGAAATAGCTGTAAATTCGGTTTCTTTTCAGAAGGAAACTGATGAAGATGAGGACGACAGTGGTTTTGACGACGAAGGAGATGAAGTTTCGGATATAAGTTTTCCAGACCCTGAACTTGAAATCCTGCATTTTGAAGAAGGTGAATTTCCCGCTACAGAAGAAGAATCGGAAGTCGATGATGACGAGGATTTTGATGATGAAGATTTTGACGAAGAAGATCAGGAAGAGGTAGAACCGGAAATTGAAGAAAACGAAGAGCTGAGCGAAAAAGAAGAACCTGAACTTGAAGAAGAAGAACAGGAAGATGCTGAAGAAGAATTGGAAGAGGAGGATTTAACCGAAACGGAAGAGGAAGAAGAACTTGAAGAAGAGGAAGATGATGAACTTGAAGAAGAGGAAGAAGAAGAGCCATTGCAGAAACAGAACATTCAGGTGACCGAATTGAGCAACAGCCCGCAGCCGGGGATACGCGAAATTCACATCGACGAATTTGATGACGACGATCTTGAACCCATTCATTTTGAGCCAGTACAGGCATCATCGGTGAAACCACCAATGCGCGAAATTCCAAAACCTGACAATTCTGCTGTTGGGCAGAACATCCGGAAAGAACGTTCACTCAACGATTCGATGGGAGAAACCAAACAGGAATCGAAACTGAGCAACAGCCCGATCACAAGTTTGCGGGCCGCCATTGGATTAAATGACCGCTTTCTGTTTATCCGTGAAATCTTCAATAACAATTCAGAAAAATACAATGCTGTAATCGAACATCTTGATAAAATGGAACAAATTCAGGAGGCTGTTGAATACCTGAAAGCAAATCTCTCCATGGAAAAGAATGAAACCACCATGAAATTTGTCGATTTGCTGAAACGCCGGTTCAGTAAATGATAAGTACCTACTATTCAACAATATATCATTTACTTTTTTTAATCTACCGATTACAAATAAAATAATGCGACATTAATTTTGCCTTAATTCATTACCTATGATTCAATCAATTGTAAATTGTAAATTGTAAAATTGTAAATATTTTTATGGGCAAATTATTTTTGGTGCCGACACCAATCGGTAATCTGGAAGACATGACTTTCCGCGGAATCCGTATCCTTAAAGAAGTTGATTTGATTTTGGCTGAAGACACACGTACTTCAGCCAAACTATTGAATCACTATGAAATAAAGAACAAATTGGTTTCGCACCACAAGTTCAACGAGCACAAAACGGTTGAAATGATTGCCGCACAAATTGAAAACGGCAAAAATGTAGCCTTGATTTCGGATGCCGGAACACCGGGAATAAGCGACCCCGGATTTTTGCTTGTAAAAACCTGTCTCGATAAAGAAATTGAAGTTGAATGCCTGCCGGGCGCAACTGCACTGATTCCGGCCTTGGTAAATTCAGGTTTTCCAACTGACCGTTTCACCTTCGAAGGATTTCTTCCGCAGAAAAAAGGGCGGCATAAAAAAATCAAGGAACTGCTTACAGAAACCAGGACAATGATTTTTTACGAATCGCCCTACCGGTTAATAAAGACTCTGGAGCAATTTGCAGAGTTTTTGGGGCCCGACAGACGTGCTTCCGTATCGCGCGAATTATCGAAATTCTTTGAAGAAAACCGAAGAGGAACACTCACCGAATTAATCGAACATTTCAGCTCAAAAACAATTAAAGGCGAAATCGTAATTGTTCTTGAAGGGAAAAAAGCCCCTTCTGACCCCGATGAAGCCCCTCTAAATCTCCCCGAAGGGGAGACTTTTGGACGTGAAACTTCTGAACGTTAATTCGTTGAAGAACATCAGTAGGGAGAAGTTTTATATTTCGGTGCTTTGCACCTAAATCGAATTACTTTGCACTATTCCTACAAATATTTTGCAGCTCTGCTTCGCCGCTTTGGGTGCAGCGCATCGGAATATTTGTAGAAAATCATCCGGGATGAGAAATTGAGGTGCAACGCACCGAAATAGTTGAATTTGCTAAAATAATAAGTAACAAATTGGCAACCCACAAATCTACGCATACCAGTTCTTTACCCCCTCTTTCGGAGGGGGGAGGGGGAGGCTTTTCCCTTCGGAGGGGTTGGGGGAGGCCCTACGATTTCCTTTTTTTTGATCTTGACAATACCCTCTGGGACTTTTCTGTCAATTCGCGTGAAGCGCTGAAACAGACACTCGAAAAACTGGATTTGATTGGTCAACTCGATTCGTTTGATGAATACTTTCTATTATATGAGCAAATCAACGAATCGCTTTGGAGTGACTACCGCGCAAAAAAAATCACCAAACAGGCTTTAATTACTGAGCGATTTTCGAGGTCGCTCGAAACTTTTCATGTTACCAATCAGGATTGGGAAGGAATTAACCGGCTTTACCTTGAATACATGGCTTTACAAACCCGTTTGTTGCCGGGCGCCATTGAAACACTGAGCTACCTGAAAGCAAAAGGGTATCAGATGCATATCATTACCAATGGGTTCAAGGAGGTACAAAATGCCAAACTCAGGAATTGCGGTTTGATCGGTTTCTTCGGCAAAGTTTTTATTTCGGAAGAAATAAAAAATACTAAACCTCACCGTGAAATTTTCGAACACGCTTTAAAAACGACCAATGCCCCCAAAAAGAAAAGTATTATGATTGGTGATTCATGGGAAACAGATATTGAAGGGGCACTTGCATTTGGCATGGATCAGGTAATGTTTTTAAATAATGGCCAAAATAAGGTGCCCGATTCAATAAATCCAATTAGAATATCGCCTTACACATCGCAATTGGAGATTAAACCCAAAACAAAAACATGGTTTATAAACGGCATCGCTGATTTGGTAACAATTCTGTAATTTATAACGATTCTAAATAGCGCCTGTAATTTCTGGAAAAACAACACTTCAATTGTTTATAATACAATCGTTTATATCCAAATACCCTTATATTTAAGACCTTGCTATTCTTTTAAGATATGTTAACAGTGTTAAAATATGTATATATTTTTTCTTTAAGACTATTCATGCTATTCACATTTTTCTAAATTTGTGATGGTATTAGGTATTGATACATATTTGGATTAATACCTATGTGCAAAAAGGGGACTCGATAAATTACATTAAAATCACCGGGAAATTTGATTTGGGGGAATCACATTTTACAAGTTGAAAAACTTAAAAGGATAGATTTTAACTGTATTTAACCTGCCTGAGTTTATTTATAAATAAATGCTGTTTAATTTAAATTTATTTACATGAAAAAAATCGCGTTATTGCTTGCATTCTTTGCAATTGGTTTGCAGGTCCTTGTGGCCCAAACCAAGGAGATCTCAGGCAAAATTACCTCCGCAGATGATGGAGGTTCTATTCCTGGGGTTTCTGTTTCGGTAAAAGGAACAACATTGGGCACTATCTCCGACATGGATGGTGTGTTCCGTTTGAAAGTCCCGCAAGATGCCAAAACTTTGGTATTCACTTTTGTTGGTATGGCTTCTCAGGAAGTTGCTATCGGCAATCAAACTTCTTTTAGTGTCAGCATGGCTCCTGACAACATCGCAGTTGATGAAGTAATTGTAACTGCTTTGGGTATATCCAGAGAGAAGAAAGCCCTTGGTTATGCGGTTCAGGATGTTAAAGGTGAAGACATTACCAAGGCAAAAGAAACCAACGTAATCAATTCACTCCAGGGACGTGTTTCTGGCGCTCAGATCACCAACAGTTCGGGAGCAGTTGGAGCTTCGGCCCGTATTATCCTTCGTGGAGTTAACTCGCTTGACGGAAACAACCAGCCTCTGTTCGTAGTTGATGGAATTCCGATGGCTAACTCAAATTTTGGGAATACCGAAACAGAAGGAGTTAACCGTGGTAGTGGAGTTCAGGACATTAATCCTGACAATATTGAATCAATTTCTGTACTGAAAGGTCCAAATGCGGCAGCTCTTTACGGGTCGCGCGCTTCAAACGGGGTAATAGTAATTACCACCAAAACCGGTAAAGGAAGCACAGGTATTGGAATTGAATTGAGCAATTCCACCACTTTCGAGAATCCGCTTCGCCTGCCGGATTATCAAAATCAATACGGACAAGGTTCAGCAGGAAAATTTGAATATTATGATGGCGCAGGACACGGTGTAAATGACGGTGTTGACGAAAGCTGGGGGCCGAAATTAGATGTTGGCCTAATGATTCCACAATTTAACTCCCCTGTTAAAAACGGTGTTCGTGAAGCGACCCCATGGATCTCACATCCAAACAATGTGAAAGATTTCTTCGTTAACGGCTTAACAGCAACAACTTCAGTAGCACTTACAGGATCAACTGAAAAAACTAACTTCAGGGTTTCACTCACTAACCTTGATCAATCAGGAATGTTGGAGAATACCAAGTTGAAAAAGAATACTTTCACGTTCAATGGTAGCTCACAATTAACTGACAAGTTGAATTTTTCTTCATCTGGCTCATACGTGAGTACTGACAGCCCTAACTTACCCGGTTATGGCTATGACCCAGACAACGTTATGCAACAATTTAACTGGTTTGGTCGTCAGGTTGATTTATCAGCACTGAAAAATTACCGCAATGCTGACGGTTCATGGTACAATTGGAATACCAACTACCATAACAATCCCTATTCTACTTTGTATGAGAATCTGAATTCAACCAAACGTGACCGTTTCTTTGGAAATGCAACTGCAAAATATCAATTTACTGATTGGTTAAGTGCATTTGTCCGCACTGGTGTTGACTATTATTCAAATATTAACACAAGACGCAGGGCTAAACACATGCAGGAGTTTCCTAACGGATACTATATGGAAGAAGTTGATCTTTATAAAGAAAACAACAGCGATTTCCTTATCAGTGCAAACAAAAAGTTTGACGAATTTGAATTAGGCCTTAGCGTTGGAGGAAACGCCATGAATTACAGCCGTACCTGGGACTTTGTAGAAGCTCCTGAACTGGCTGTTGACGGTGTATATAATGTAAAAAACTCGCTTGTACCTCAGGTTGCCGATAATTTCCGCTGGAGAAAACAAGTGAACAGTCTCTATTTCTCTGGTCAATTCGGATATAAATCAATGCTTTATGTCGATTTTTCGGGACGTAACGACTGGTCAAGTGCACTGCCTGCTGAAAACAACTCTTTCTTCTATCCTTCAGTACAATTCAGTGGGGTATTGACAGAAATGTTTGAAGTTGATCCTGCAATCGTTTCATTCGGTAAATTAAGGGCCAGTTGGGCAAAAGTTGGCGCTGATACAGATCCTTTCAAACTTTTACCAACCGTATCATTTGGAGAAGGCTGGAATGCCAGTACAAAACTCTTGAACCAGTTCATTCCAAACGAATTACCGAATGCCGGTTTAAAACCGCAATTTGTAACTTCATTTGAAGTTGGAGGTGATTTCAGGTTCTTCAGAGATCGTGTAAGATTAGATGTAACTTACTATAATTCAAGCGCTACCAACCAAATTATCGCTGTACCTGTTTCTCCTGCATCAGGATATGGAACCAAAGTGACCAATGCTGGCCAAATCGATAATAGCGGTATTGAAGTATTGCTTGGCGGATCTATCCTGAAATCGAAAACAGGATTGAACTGGGATGTTACGATTAACTGGTCGAAAAATCAGAATGAAGTTGTTGAGCTCGCTGAAGGTATTGAGCAATATGAACTCGGATCATACTGGAGTTTAAAAGTAATGGCAATTCCTGGTGAAAAATATGGTTCACTCTTCGGATACGACTTTGAAAGAGCTCCTGATGGGCAGATCATCTACCGTAACGGACTTCCTGCACAAGGCGACCTAAAAGTTCTAGGGAACTACACTCCTGACTGGATCGGTGGTATTAACAACGAATTCAACTTTAAAGGAGTAAACCTCAACTTCCTTATCGACACTAGAATGGGCGGCGATTTATATTCGATGACCTCAACCTGGGGACGTTACGCCGGAGTTCTTGAAGAAACGTTGATTGGACGTGAAGGTGGTATTGTAGGAGATGGTGTAAAAGAAGTTAAAGATGCCAACGGAAATGTTACCGGTTATGCAAAAAATGATTTTGTTGCAAATGCTGAAAACTTTAACAAAGCAGCTTATGTAAGTGATGTTGCATTCTCAAGCATTTACGATGCCAGCTATATTAAACTAAGGGAATTAAAATTGGGTTACACTTTTAAGAAAATTGGAAATACAGCTATTAAAGACGTTAACATTTCTCTCGTTGGCAGAAATTTGGCTATACTTTGGACAAAAGTACCGCATATTGATCCCGAAGGTGCATTTAGCAATTCAAACGTACAGGGTCTCGAATTCGGACAGATCCCTTCAGCGCGTAGCTTAGGTTTTAGCGTTAGTTTCAAACTTTAATCAATCGTTCAATTATGAAGAATACATTAAAATACCTATTTGTAATTGCGTTGGTAGTTGGTTTCTCAGCATGTACCGATCAATTTGAGGAAGTTAACACCAATGTAAACAGACCGACCATAGAACAGGCAGCCCCTGATATGCTGCTTACAAATTCTATTGAGTCGATGACCGACCGCGTTCATGAAATTTTTCTTGGACATGAAATGGGATCCTGCTGGGTTCAGCACATGGCAAAAGTTCAATACACCGATGAAGACCGCTATATTCCGCGTGTTTCGGTTATTAACAACACATGGACCAGCTTTTATGCTGCTTCAGGCATGGATGTAGCTACAATTATTGATGTTGCAGAAGCCAAAGACCTGAAAAACTATAAAGGTATTGCCTACGTACTCAAAGCCTATATCACGTCGGTTTTAACTGATCTTTATGGCGATATTCCATATTCAGAAGCTTGGAAAGGGTCGGCTGCAGAACCGATTGTTTCACCGGTTTATGACACCCAGGAGTCAATTTATACCGATTTGGTTGCCAAACTGAAAGAAGCAAATGAACTCTTGTCTGTTAGCAACGAATCTGTTGCAGGTGATATTCTTTTCAACGGAGACATTGTAAAATGGAAAAAGTTTGCAAACTCCTTACGTCTGCGTTTATTACTGCGTATGTCGTCAAAGAAAAGTGTAGCTGCCGATATGCAGGCGATTATTTCAAGTCCCGCGACTTACCCAATCTTCGCTTCCAATGCAGACAATGCCGCATTGAAATATCTGGGTTCAGCACCGAATAACCATCCAATCAACGAAAACCGCAAATCCCGCGATGACCACCGGGTAAGCAAAACATTGATTGACATGCTTTACAAAGAAGTTGACAGTCCTGATTACAGGGTATCAATTTATGCCAATCTGGCCGAAGGAACCAACGATTATGCCGGTATTCCTAACGGGTTAAGATCTTCGGATGCCGCAAATTATGATGGCAACGGACTTAAAAACACCTCCAAAATCGGATCCTTCTATACTCAACCTTCAGCGCCTGGTATGCTAATGAGTTTTGCTGAACTTCAGTTTATTTTAGCTGAAGCTGCTCATAAAAAATACATTAGCGGTGGTGAAGTAAAGGCTGAAGAATATTACAATAAAGGTATTGAAGCTTCTTATCGTCAGAATGCAAGTTCCTTTACTGACATACTGGAAGAAGAATGGGGCTCAACCTTTGTAAGCTGGGGATGGAAAGAAGCCGAAATGTCTATTCTTGATTATGCACTTGCCGATTTTATGGAATACGGCGGATATGCTTACAATGCTGCACGTGCCATGGAACTGATCGGAACCCAGAAATGGGTGGCGCTTTTTGATCAGGGCTTACAGGCAAACTTCGAATGGAGAAGAATCGGATATCCGGTATTGGTTGCTCCTGCCGATGCTGACAATCAACGGAAAATCCCGGTAAGGGCATTCTATCCTTCTGATGAATATTCTCGGAATAAAACGAATGTTGAGGCAGCAGTTGCCCGTCAGGGAAAAGATGATTTGAACACCAAAGTTTGGTGGAACAAATAGTTGAAAAATTAAAATGAAAAATTTGATAATTATGAGAAATTACTTCAAATATTTAGCCGTTGCATTGGCCGGATCATTATTCATTCTGTCATCATGTATTGAAACTGATGACGTGATGACCAGCAATGTTAGCGTGGGTGGATTGGTTACCCCGGTATCCAAAAACATACCCTATAAACTTAACGCAACACCCAGTTTCGATGTTTCTGTTTTGGTTCCTGTTGGCCCTGCAATTCAAAAGGTTGAGATGTATAAAACGTTTACCAATATTGATGGTAAAAATTCAAACACAGCCCTTCTTGGAACCCTTGATGTCAACGGATCGAACGCTACTGCCGACTTTACAGGTAAAGTAACGTTGAACTATGCCGCACTGATTAAAGACCTTACCGTTGCCGGAAAAGCTTTGCCTGCAAACGAAGGCAACCTGAACATTGGTGAAGCATGGACGATTACATTTGTCTCTGTAATGGCCGATGATCAGCGAAAAGTAAACAACGCTGCCACTACCAGTGTTGGTGTTGCCAACCAGTATGCAGGCGACTACCAATGTGTGGGAGTATTTACACATCCAACAGCCGGACCACGTCCAATCAACGAAAAGAAATTCCTGAAACCTTTGACAGCCTATTCGTGCAACATTCCAGTAGGCGATCTTGGTGGTGCCGGATATTTTGTTGACATTGTTATTGACCCTGTAACCAATACGGTAACTTATACGAATGGCGTGCCGGTTCCGATTATCGCGACCGCGGATAAACGTTCCTACTTCGAACCATCAACAGGAAAATTCTATTTGTATTATTTCTATGTTGGAGGAACTGGCAATCGTATTATTGAAGAAGTTTATACTCCGATAAAATAATAGATCAATTTAATCAAATTAAGGCCGTCTCAATTTAATTTGGGACGGCCTTCTTTCTTTGTTAATTTCCGTAATCAGATCAGTAATTGAATATTTCTAAATTATTGATTTATAGAAGCAGTTATTGGACGTCTGACCTGACAAAACATTTCAATCCCAGAAGCATCTATTGAGAAAAATTATATAACTAAAATCATGTTTTTGGTAACTATTTTAACATTTATTTACATTAAAATACAAAAATTCTATTTGCCCTATCACTAAATCGATTTAATAATTATCTTAGGTCCGTGAAGCTGTTTAATTTAAAATAACTCTCTATGAAAAAAATCATTTTATTGCTTGCATTTTTTGCAATTGGTTTGACCACACTGATGGCGCAAACCAGAGAAATCACTGGCAAGATAACCTCCGCCGATGATGGAGGAGTCATGCCAGGAGTGTCTGTGTCAGTTAAAGGAACCTCCTTAGGAACCATCACCGACATGGACGGAATGTACAGGTTAAGGATTCCGACAGATGCCAAAACATTGGTATTCTCTTTTGTTGGAATGGAAACAATGGAACTTGCTCTCGGAACCCAACTGGTTTACAATGCCCAGTTAAAATCGCAGGACATTTCAGTTGACGAAGTGGTTATTGTTGGTTATGGTATTCAAACCAAACGTGAGATATCAGGTTCGATTGCCACCGTTAAGGGAGAATCTATCAATAAGCTACCGGTTCAGACTTTTGATATGGCACTACAGGGAAAAGCTGCCGGTGTAACAGTCACCGTTCCTAATGCAGTACTCGGCAACCCTCCGGTAGTCAGGATCAGAGGCTACAACTCAATTTCGGCAAGCTCAAGTCCGTTATACATTGTTGACGGAGTACCGGTCTTTACGGGTGATCTTGGCCGTACTGCTGCCCCTGTTAACCCACTTGGAGACATCAATCCTTCCGACATTGAATCAATTGAGGTGTTAAAAGACGCTTCTGCCACTGCTATTTATGGTTCGCGGGCAGCAAATGGCGTAATCCTTATTACTACCAAAAGAGGAAGTCTTGGCAAGGTTAGTGTCACTTATGATGCTTCTATGGGATATAGTTCTCCATACAGATTATATGATCTGATGAATGCGGAACAATATGTCACAACCAAAAATAAAGCACGCGAAAACATAAGTCTTGCTGCTGCTTATTTCCTTAATAACGATGCTGACGGCAAATTGATCGACACTGATTGGAATGACGTTGTTTACCGTACAGGTTTTCAGCACAGCCATTCGCTCGCCATCTCGGGAGCAAACCCAACCACTAACTATATGTTCTCGGCAGGATATTCAAACAACGAAGGGATTATCAGAACCAATTCACTTGAAAGAAAAAACTTTCGTTTAAACATCGAGCACAAATTAAACAAAGCAATTACACTTGGTGCTAATGCCGCTTATACAAACGTTTTCACAAATGCGCCACAAACAGGCTCGATAGCGGGTGGTAATTTTGCGACTGCCGGGGCTGGTCGTTTGGCTTTTGTAACTGCCCCAAATGTGCCTATATTCCTGCCCAATGGCGATTACAATATTGATATTCCTGGAAACCGTATTGGTTTAATGAACAACACACAACCAGTCGGATTTTTCCATCCACAGTTTGTTTTCGATAAAAACTACAACAATTCACAAAGCGACAGGATAATCGCTACGGTTTATGGTAATGTTAATATTATGAAAGGTCTGTTTTTCAGAACTTCTTATGGTGTTGATTACAACCTGATTGAATCAAAAACTTTCTGGCATCCGCTACATGGAGATGGAAGAACCAATGGTGGTGAAGCATTTAATTACTTCGACAGAAGAAGCCGTTGGAACTGGACAAATACTTTGAATTACCAGACAACTCTTATGTCGAAACTTAACCTCAAATTCCTTCTTGGAAGCGAAGAGCAATATACCAAATTTAATGGTTGGTCGGGACGTAAATCGGGTTTGTCTGACACATTTTTTACTGACTATCAGGGGTCGTTCACAACCCCACAGCAGCCACCTACAGCCTTGCTTAGCGAAAATTTCTTCACTTCATTCTTCGGACGTTTCAATGCCGATTACGACAAGAGGTTTTTTGTTGAAGCATCTGCACGTCGCGACGGTTTTTCAGGCTTATCCGCTAATAATAAATATGGTAATTTTGGAGGCGCCTCTGTGATGTGGAATATTTCAAATGAAAACTTCTTTAAAAACAGTTCCCTGGCTGCTAATATTTCTGATTTAAGAATAAAAGCAAGTACAGGTAAAGTTGGTAATATTTCAGGAGTTTCTAATTTCGCCTCGTTATTCCTATATGGTGCAGGTACTTATAACGGAAATTCAACTCTATTTTTTAATCAGGCAGGAAACGCTGACCTTGAATGGGAAACCAGTACTAAATTTGACATTGGATTGGCATGGGCTGTATTAAAAGACCGTATCCAGTTCGAGCTAAATTATTTCAAAAATGATATAGATGGCTTAATGCTGAACGTACCTCAGTCACCGTCAAAAGGTATTCCTGATAATGTATTGCCAATGAACGTAGGCTCAATGACGAATAAAGGTTATGAGTTTATTGTTAATAGCACGAATATCAGGACAAAAAAACTACTTTGGACTTCATCGATGAACTTCAACTTTCTGAAGAACGAAGTTACTTCGCTTGCAGAAGGTGTCCCATTTATTGTTGGGGTTACTCAACTTGAAACAACTAACAGAACTGTGGTAGGACAACCTTTGGGCAATATTTGGGGTGTTCAGACTGATGGAGTTGACCCCGCAACAGGTCGTCGGGTATTTATCCGCAGGGATAAGAATGTAACTACCGGCGAAGTTACTACTAAAAGGGTATTCTTCGATTTCAGTAAGCCAGCCGCACAGAGATGGGTAAATGAAGATGGGACTTTCTCCCGCCCAATCGACATTTCAAACGATGGAGTTGTACTTGGAAGCCCAATCCCAAAACTTTTTGGCGGATTTGACAACAACCTAAGTTATGGCAATTTTGATTTCAACCTTGGTTTAACTTTCGCTCTTGATTTCTACGTTTATAACGGTTCAAAAGCAGGTCTAAGGGATCAGCGTAACTGGAACAATTCAGCCGAAGTTGCAGAAACCTATTGGAAAAACCCTGGTGACATAACAGATATTCCAAAACCAATCTGGGGTGATAACATTTCGAATGGTTCTTCAATGGTTTTGTCTCAAAATGTTGAAAAAGGTGATTTCTTAAAAGTGAGAAGTATTGGCTTGGGTTATAGCTTAAAAAACGACTTTATTAAGAAAGCGAACATTTCAAGCATAAGGGTTTATACTCAAATATACAATGCCTATGTTTTCACCAAATACACTGGAGCCGACCCGGAAATTTCCTCATCAGGTGACACTAATTTAGCACCTGGTGTTGACAGAAACACTGTACCGCAGGCAAGAACCATTTCCTTTGGTATGAATCTCGTATTTTAGTAACCAAAAACATTATAAAAATGAAAAAATATATGAAATTTTCAATCTTGGTTTTGCTTGTAGTTCTGATTTTTACTTCATGTAATAAAGAATTGCTTGATCCAATTCCAAAAACAGCGATTTCCGACTTAACAGCTTTCGAAACCCGCGATCGTATTATTGGTCAGGTAAACGGAATGTATTCATCCTTTAAAGATGGTCAGTATTTAGGAGGGCGTTATCTGGTATATAACGACATCCGAAGCGATGATTACCTAAACCTGGGTCAAAACGGAGTTACGGCTCTCTTTACCTGGAATCACAATCTTACAGCCAGCACAAACGAAGTGCAAAATCTTTGGGAAGCAGTATATAGAGCTATTAATCGCGTTAATTTATTTATTGACGGGATGGAAGTTAATAAGGATAAAATTATTAGCGGAAATCTCTTAACACAAGCTGAATATGACGGATTTAAAGGGGAGGCCTTTGCTCTTAGAGGTCTGGCATATTTTCACCTTTCTCAATTGTATGCCCGCCCATATAAGCAAAATCAGGCTGGTAATGGGATGATTCTTCGCTTAAAACCCGAAAAATCAGGTTCCGACAATAGCTTAGCCCGTGCAACAGTTGCTCAGACATATACTCAGATATTGCTTGACCTTAACACCGCTGAAACTTTGTTGCCAGCAGTATCCGGTGCAAATACAGCATTAACTGTAACCAGATTTCAGAAAAGTTCTGTGGCTGCAATCAAATCAAGGGTTTACCTTCACATGGAAAATTGGGACAAAGTGATTGAAGAAGGGAACAAACTTGTTTCGGCTAGTGCACCTTTTGTTGCAACAAGTGGAATTACATATTCACTCGAACCTACCTTTGCTACCATTTTTGCATCTCCATACATTTCAAAAGAATCTATACTCTCGATGCCAATGAACGCTTCTGAATTACCTGGAACCCAAAATGGCCTTGCCCATTATTTTTCGGCAGCAACTGTTGGAAACAATGAGTATCCGATTAATCAGGCAAGTGTTGTTTGGAGCTCGACGGCTTTTCCTGCAACTGATGCACGAAAAGTATTGACAAATACAGTTACTGTTGGAGGGGTCGCGCGTTTATTCCTGAAAAAATATCAGGTTTTCCCTCATACCGATTGGATTCCCGTTATTCGCTATGCTGAAGTTATACTCAACCTCGCAGAAGCAGAAGCAAGAAAAAATGGTGTAAATGCAAGGGCGGTTGATTTACTTAATGCTGTTTTTCTTAGGTCGAACCCAACCGGAACAGCGCTGACTGCAGCAAGTTTCGCTAATGTTGAAGCATTTGTTACCCGGGTTTTGCTAGAGCGTAATCTGGAGTTTTTAGGCGAGGGGATAAGGAACATGGATACTATGCGCAGACTTCTCCCACATGCCGCAAAACCAGGTGTTGGCGAGGTAGCAATTACATCAATAGCATATGTTTGGCCAATTCCACAAACCGAAATAAACACAAATCAATTGGTGCAGCCTAACCAATAACAATTTGTAATATTATCTATCAATAAAAAGAATCAGCGGTTGAATTTAATTTCGACCGCTGATTTTTTTTGCCTATTCTATTTATTAAATTTTCTAATTTCAG
The DNA here is from genome assembly GCA_030698405.1 of Bacteroidota bacterium. Taxonomy (GTDB): domain Bacteria; phylum Bacteroidota; class Bacteroidia; order Bacteroidales; family Prolixibacteraceae; genus Aquipluma. The sequence continues at coordinate 136 of JAUYMU010000090.1, read as the reverse complement.
ACATCCAATACTATCGCAGATTAAAGCGCGACTGTTTCGTAAACGAGCTTTAAATTTGTGAGTGGGAAATGGGTTTCTGTTTGGTTTAAAAAGGAACATAATTCTATCACTGCCTGATTTGCCCTGGGTGTTGAAA
>JAUYMU010000087.1 GCA_030698405.1 Bacteroidota bacterium | reverse complement strand
TATTTTGTCCTTTGAAATCTAATCCCGTCTTTTGTGTTTGCATAAGTCTTTGAGTTTTATTGGTTAATCCTAAAATCAAAAATAATACTATTATGGCTTATACTTTCATCTAAGCTCAATTACAAACATAGGGACTCTTTTAAAAAGAGAGGGGGCGAAGGCCGCCTGCGGACTTCGGGGTGAGTATGAGTTATTTAAATACAAATATATTTTCAGTTCTTGTTTAAAAACGAATTATTTGAGGGTGCGAATGTAATTTACAATCGCCCAACGGTCTTCTTCATCAAGAATTTTTTTATCAAAGGCCGGCATTTCATCACGTCCGATAATTGCCTGATAATAAATCTCGCCATCAGATTGAGCCTGAAATTTTGCATTCTTTAATGATTCGATTTTGGTTTTCATGCTCGATGCTTTTGGTCCGTCGCCTTCACCCACATTGCCATGGCATGATTTGCAATGTTTCGCATACAGAAGTTTTCCCAGCTTTTCAGAGGCAGCGTCACCCTTGAACGTATTTTTCATTGCTTTGTATTTTGCCGGAATTTCCCAGGCAGCAGCAGTTTTTTGATCCTGCGGAACTACAAAAGCAGAAAGTGCAACGAAACTAAAAATAATAGCTGCACTCCAGAATAGTTTACCTAATTGCTTTTTCATGATCCAATTTTTAAAGGTTAAATTCTACCGTTGTACTATCTGGTTGATCGGGATAAATGAATAGGACAATGGCTCTCTAAAAGTAGGAATCAAATCAGACTATACAGGATTATTACAATTGATATAAGTAAACCAATTGATTGATATAAAGCAATCTAAAAAAGATATCCTGACTTAAACTTGTTAAATCAGGATATCCTATTTTCGAAATATTTTATTTCCAAACTTCAGTTAATGACCGCTGATGTCGTGATAACCGTCGATAATACTTTTGAAGTTTTTCGCCGGATGTTTTCCGATAGACGCAACATACAAATGCACAACAAGAAATATTGAAACCAGAAAACCCAGACTGGCATGTAAAACTGCAGTCAGAAAGATTCCACTGAACAAATATACTTCTTCGATGATGGTTTCAGGAAAAAGCAAAGCCAGACCTGTGAAAATTAAACCTGGTACAAACAAATACATTACCGAAAGGTAGGCCACTTTTTGCATTGGATTAAACTTACGCTTTTCCGACAATGGGAATGGAGGCTGCTGATTTTTGAACATCCCGGAAGTATAATAACTGACCTGTAATGTTAAATTTCGAAACAAACCTTTCAGTTTAAGCCGGTAATATTTTTTATTAGAAGTTATTAAATTGCCGAAAAAGAAGAGCAGGTAGTTTAGCGAAACCAGAATTCCGGCAATGTTATGAAGATTGATTGCAAGTTTAAAATTTATTAAATGAAAGTCGGGATTTGAATACTGTAAACTAATACCCGTGAAGATTAGAATTATAATGCCCAATGCATTGATTCCGTGCCAGATTCTTAGCCAAACAGGATAGAAATAGATTTTGTTTTCTGAACTCATGAATTTACTTTTTTATGATTCTAAAAATCAAATGAATACCAATTCCGGCCAGAGCCATCAAAAATATAAGGATACTGATGTTGTTTAACCATGGATTCTGGTATGCTCCGATCACATACGACTTATTGGCAATAATGGTATTTAATTTACCTTCTGATGTGCGGTTTTGCAGGTTTTCGTATTTATACAGCGAAGCTATCAGCATTGAATTTTTTGAATGACATTCCACACAATTCCTTAAAGCTTGTTCTTTCGGAAGAATGTTGTGTGAAACCGACAATGAATCTACAACTTGGGTATGGCATTCAATACATCTTACATTTCTGAAATGAAGCTCCTGATTGGGTAACCAGTCATGAATTTTACTGAGTTCCGGTTTATTCTCATCCGAAATCAAATGAAACTTATTATTGTTTCTGTGGCATGACATGCACATTTCGTTGCTGAAACCCACTATTTCGCTTACTTTGGAACTTGTTCTCGATTTTGCCTGATAATAGTGCTGATCGTGGCATTTTGAACAGGTGAAACTTTCGCCGCTTTTCTGAAAATGAACACTTTTCTGGAATTCCTCGTCAATTTTTTCAAATTGGTAGGCTGCATATTGTTCATCGCCTCCGTGACAGTCCAGACAAGTACTCAAAGGTTCCAGCTTTAGTTCTGCATTGTGCGGATAAGTGTCGTATTCAGATGAGTGGCAGTCAGTGCATTTAAATTTTCCGTGTACTCCCGACGAAAAATGATCTTTGTTCATGATATAAAGCGGATTCATCATCCGTTTATCTTCAGTATCAGTCAAAGTATTTTGAAAGGTAAAGGTTTGATTGGTGTGGCATTTCAGGCACAATTCATTTTCGGGTACCATTGGCTTATCCTGTGCCTTGATTCCGGAGATGGAACAAATAGAAAAAATGAATAAAATTAATTGAAAATAGCTTCGCATAGCCCGGCTGTTAAATAAAAATGCCGGAGTTCGGATGTCGGACTCCAGCATTTTTAATAATGATTGTTTATTTTAAAGTCCGCATGTAATGTACGATCGCCCAACGATCTTCTTCATCAAGAATTTTTTTCTCGAAATTTGGCATTTCATCACGGCCTACAAACGACTGGTAATAAACTACGCCATCAGATTGAGCCTGAAATTTGGCATCTTTGAATGAGGTCATTTTTGTTTTCATGCTGGCTGCTTTTGGGCCATCACCTTCTCCAACGCCACCATGACACGATTTGCAATGTTTTGCATAAAGTAATTTACCAACTTTTTCTGTTTCAGGGGTAGCTTTTGTACTTTTCATGCTTTTATAATTTGCAGGTACGTTCCATGCAGCGCCAGCCTTTTGATCCTGTGGCACAACGAAGGCAAAAAGTGCGATTGCTATCGCGAACGTTCCAAATACATTGAATAAATTTAATAGTCTCTTTTTCATGATTCAATTTTTAAAAATTAATACTTTGCTAAAGCTAGCAATTATCCGGCCAAATTTGCAATACCCTGTTCTGCTAAAATCCCCACAAGCGGGTGATGGTGAATCCAATTGCAAAATTATCCTTGCTGATGCTTCTTTGGTTCCACATTATATTTTCCTGAGGCAGAAAATTGCCGGCATTTCCGGCGTAGATCTGAAATGCATGTGTACTGGTTGAAATCTCGTATCCGAATGATAAATTTGATTTCGGATGGGGAAACTCGTCATTCCATTCTGCCTGTTCCGAAATTTCTTTAATTTTCAGGGGTACATCATAATTGAAAATGATCGATCCCTGCGGAGAAACTTTTATCCTGCCATTGAAATGAACGCCAATTTTATCGTGGTCATATTGCATTCCGGCTCTTTTGTAGTGAGTCAGGTTGTAATGTGAAAAGCTAAGTCCAGTCTGAAGTGACAACCAATCTGTAAATTTCCGGCCAATAATTAACTGTGAGAAATAGCTTAAACGATCAGAAAATGCAAATGCATTCACTTCACCAACTGGAGAGGCGACACTTACATTGTCAGCAAAAGCGCTGATGTTTCTTCCGTCGATGGCCATTACGCCATACAAAGCAACAGCAATAGGAATGGTATTTTCACGGGTTTGTTCCAGAATTGTCCATTTGGCATTCACATCAGTTGCCATTTTTGCTTTTGTGATACCTGCACCAATCTGAAAATTTCTTTTTGCTACATAGTTTAATGCAATTCTGATGTTTGCCGGTGCATATACACCCCATAAATCGGAACGTCCGTTTTCAATGGTGCCGAATTTATGCTGAATTACCATTTCAAGCGTATTTACATTCGGGATAACAGTAGTTTGTGCATCAATTAGGTATCCACTTTCAAAAGGCGATCTTACTGGTTTATCTTTAACTTTTTCAACTGCCGTTGTATCTTCCTGTGCAAATGTAATGACCGAAATTAGTGACAGAAGAATTATGAATAGCATTTTATTTTTCATTTCTGCGAATATTAAATGTTTGCACTAATTATTTTTTGCTCCTTCTGTTATCCATGCCAGAATGATGGCAGCTTGTGAACCAGAGACAGTAGCATAATGAGTGCCTGATTTCGATATCGTATAAATTTTGCTACTTGCAGGACTGGCAATATTGACATGGTTGGGTACAATTTGTGCATAAGCATTGGCCGCAGTCAAATCAGGGGCTTTATCTCCAGGCTTATGGCATGCAGTACATTTGTTACCGGTTGAGAAGATAGGAGCTACCTGGGTTGCAAAACTAATGGGCTCTCCATTATTATCAGGAGGTGGAACTACTTCCGGCAATATGAAATCGTATTTACAACTGTTCAGAAACAGTGAAAACAAAATCAGAATAAGGAATATTGTATGTTTTTTCATAATACTCATTTTTTAAGTTAGTATAAAAAAAGGCTTCAATTTTTAAAAAGAGAAGCCTTTTTTTATCTTTTCACGTTATACCTTATTTGTTAAGCGCTTCAAGGGTGTTCACCAATAAAGCTTTTACATATTTTGGATTGTGCACACCCAAACTACGGTCATATTTAATTCCAAAATAGTTGAATACTGCCTGAGCCTGAACCATTGGAACTGAACCTGCTTTTGGTGCGTAGGTATCTACACCGTCAACAGTAGTTTTGGTAATAACACCCAAAGCCAATAATTTGTCGCGAAGTTGTGTGAGTCTTTCTTGAGTATCTGTTTGAATACCACCATAATTGTAATTAGTGCTTGGGGTTTTACCATGACAATCATTACATGCTTTTAAACTTGGTATATATGAGTGCCCGCCTTGTTTAGACGCAAATGTTCCCATGTGACAACCAACACATGATCCGCCTGTTTTAGTGAGGTGGTCAGCAGTTCCTTTGGCTGGATAGGCTACAGAACCCGGAATTTCAGCAAATCCATTCCCGAAAAGCATATTTGACTGCGCTGAGTAATGTGGGTATGTGCGCACTGACATGGTATAAGTTGCTCCCGGTTTATCTGTACCTGGTTCTGCGCTTCTTGATTGGTGACACGTACCGCATAAGTTGCTGCTTCCTTTTAAATCCATAGCGCCATTGGCTGCGGCAACCGGAACAACCGGAGCATTAATTCTCAATGCATAATCTTTACCTTCAAATGTTTTGTGAATTCCGTGGCAGGTAGAACATTCCCATGCACTTGGGTTTGTTACCGGCAAATCGTTAATCCCTAATGTAACAAATTGTACAAAACCTTCATGTGAATGACATCTTGCACAACCAGCACGGGCTCCGGCATATTCAACGGCAATTGCTCCTGAACTGTGAGCCGACGTTGCAAACTCAGCCGCTTTCTGAGCCATATTATTACCTGAGTGACATGCCAGACAAGTAACACTGCCATCTTTTCCATCCGCACCATTAAGTCCGTTAGTACCATCTGCACCTGAAAGTCCTATTGGCCCTTCTTTTACACATGAAGGAGCTGTAAACATGATAACAGTTGCAAGAAGCAAGAGCTGAATTAAATTTTTAAGTTTCATAAAATAAGTATGTTAAGGTTACTATTGTTGATAACTCTTCGTGAAGCTCCTTTTGTGGTTTTTCACGTTGCTAAAATAGAAACCTTACTCCATTATTTTAATTTTGTGTCATTGATGTTTACAAGGAAAAGCGATGATTAATGGCAGGGAATGGATTGATATATATCAGTATGCGGGTCAAAAAATCAACCCTTTCTACTTATTAAGTTAAGAGCTTCTTCATCTAATATATGGATATTAGTACCTTCAACAGAAATAATTCCGGCCAGTTTAAATTCTTTCAGAATGCGGATAAAACTTTCCATGGTCATACTGGTCATGTCGGCCAGTTCCTGCCGCGAAAGATGTGTATCGAAAGGATTGCTCTTGAAGATTTCATTTTTCAGATAAAGTAGCAAATCGGATACTCTTCCTGGCATATACTTTTGGGTGATTCCGACCAGATTGTTCAGCATCTCCATGTTTTGCCGGTTGTTCAGCTTTAAAAGCTCAAATGCAAACTGGCTGTTTCTCGAAACCAGTTCGTATATTTTGTCCGCATCAATAAAACAACATTCAACTGCGGTTACGGCCTGAATAGTGAAATGCCTGACTTCATCAATAAATAGTCCTCCACCAGTTAGAATCGAATGACTTGCAACCAGTCTTAATATCAGTTTTTTGTCTCCGTTGCCTTCAGCTAAAATTTTTGCCAATCCCTTATTTACACATACTACATGGCTTGCCGATGTGTTTTGCTTTAATATGGTTTCGCCAGCCTTAAAGTGAATACGTCTTTTCTCTTTGACCAAAAGTTCCAATTCGTCGGTTGTCAGGCAGTCGAAGATACTGTCTTCTCCATCGTCAAAACAACGGGAACAACAACTTTCTTTACATTTATCGCAAACTTCCAATAATTTTCTTGATTCCATAATTCCGATATATTCGATACTCAGACCATTTTATGGTGTATTCGCATTCGTAAAAAATAAAAAAATAATGTTTTTTAAAGCGCCTTAAGATACCTAATCTATTTATAAATGCAAATAAATAGATATTTGGGCGCATAAAATTAGAAAACATTTTAGAAATAAAATACTTACAGCTCCTTTTATTTTGTTTCCTGAATGGTTATTCTGAAATTTCAAATAAAAACAGGTTACAGGACAGCAAAGGATACAAAACCTGTCAGCAATGGTTTATTTTGTATCAATATTTAGGAACTTCAAAAAAACGATAATACAATGAACAAACAATCCATTTTTGCAGAATTTCCGGAAAAGCCGGTTTTGTTGGCTGAAGCGAAAAACAAACCAAACAATACACTGCTGGTAAACGGGCATTTCCACACTCCATTCTCATTTAGCGCATTCACCGAAATTGACCAGGTATTCAAGATGGCTGAAGCCGAAGGTGTTCAGGTGCTTGGCATCAACGATTTTTATACTACTGACGGATATGCTGAATTTACTGAACTTGCCGGTAAGTATAAAATTTTCCCGCTGTTCAACATCGAATTCATGTCGTTGCAAAAAGATCTTCAGGATGCCGGCGTTAGGGTAAACGATCCGGCAAATCCCGGCCGTACTTATTTCTCCGGAAAAGGGCTTGCCAGTCCGCTGGTTTTGGCTGGCGAACCGTTGAGATTACTTGAACAGGTTCAGCACGAAAGCAATGTTCAGACTGCCGAAATGGTTGAAAAATTGAATGACTTGCTGGCCGAAGTAAATGCAGGATTCAGCTTTACTTTTGAAGGGCTGAAAGAGAAATATGCAAAAAACATGCTACGCGAACGGCACATTGCAAAGGCTTTGCGCATCGCCATTGATGAAAAAATCAGTTCTTCTGAGGAAAAATTAAATCTGTACAAACTATTATTTTCAGGCAAAGAACTTAAATCGAAATTGACTGACTTTACCGGAATCGAGAATGAAATTCGCGGCAACCTGCTGAAAACCGGAGGTCGGGCTTTTGTACCGGAAGATCCGAAAGCGTTTCTGAGTTTGGAACAAGTAATCGGCATCATTGTGAAAGCGGGTGGAATTCCATGTTATCCGGTGCTTCTCGACGATGCCAAAGGGTTTTTTACCGACTACGAAGGTAATTTCGTTAAGCTATACGAAACTCTTGTCAGCAAAGGCGTTTACAGTCTTGAGCTAATTCCCGGACGCAATACTTTCGCGGTTCTTAAAGACTTTGTGACTTTTTTCCGCTCTAAAAATTTCCTGATCACTTTCGGAACCGAACACAACACCCCGCAGCTTGATCCCGTAAAAGTTTCGTACAGTGGCGGAGTCGATCTGGATGAAGAACTCGAACGTATTGGATACGAAGGCGCTTGCATCATTGCAGCACATCAGTACCTCATTGCCAAAGGCGAAGAAGGTTTTCTGGATGCTGAGGGCATTGCCAAAACAAAAAAATACGATGCATTTGTCGAATTGGGAAATGCGGTAATTAAATATTTTATCACCAAATTAAAATAATACGTTGTGTAGAGACGCGATTCATCGCGTCTGAAAAATTAATATACGCGTATATTAGACGCGATTAATCGCGTCTCTACGAAAAACAAAATATCATGAAACGAGAAATTCAGGAATTAATTGAAGTGTCGCAATTTTACGGCAGCAAAAAAGATTTTGTGATTGCCGGCGGCGGAAACACTTCCTATAAAGATGACGAACGAATATATGTAAAAGCCAGCGGTGTAAGCCTGGCAACCATCGACGAAAACGGTTTTGCCGTACTCGACCGTAAATTAATGAAGGCCATCTCCGAAAAAACATATTCGGAAAACGTGATGGAACGCGAAAACCAGATCAAACACGATTTGCTGAATGCCCGTTTTAATCCTGAAAAAGGATTGCGTCCGTCGGTGGAAGCTTCGCTGCACGACTTGATTGCATTCCGTTTTGTGGTGCACACCCACAGCACCAAAGTTAACGGGCTGATGTGCGGAAAAGACTCCGAAAAGCTGACCACCGAATTGTTTGGCGACGAAGTCGTTTACGTTCCTTACGTCGATCCGGGATACATTCTGTTTAAAGAAGTAGAGACGCGAATCATTGCATTCAGGAAAAAAAACGAAAAAGAACCACAAATCATTTTGCTGCAAAATCACGGAATTTTCGTTGCAGCCGATTCGGTAGCTGAAATTCATTCCATATATATTAAGGTAATCGCTAAACTTGATGCTTTTATTGGCGAAGTTACTGAAGTGGAAACCTTGCCGGTTGACCCGGCGATTGTGAAAATAGTACCTGCCGTGCGGATGATGCTTTCAGCAAATGAGTTGAAAACCGTGAAAGTCATCAATAATTCGCTGATCCAAAGTTTCATTTCTTCGGAAGCCGAATATCAGAAAATTGCTTTGCCGTTTATTCCTGATGGAATTGTGTATTGCAATTCGTCGTTCATTTATGCAGAATTTACAGGCGATGCAGATGCTTTGCTGAATGACCTTTCAGGAAAAATAAAGGATTACAACCAAACGCAACCCAAAGCTCCGAAGATCATTTTCGTAAACGGAATCGGATGTTTGCTGGCAAGTGACAATGCGCAGGGTGTTGCAACGCTCGAAGAGGTGATCATGGATACCTGCATGGTGAGCATGTATTCCGAAAAATTTGGCGGACAAAGTCCGATGACTGCCGAACAGGTTCAGTTTATCGATACCTGGGAAGTGGAACAATACCGCAGTGCGGTGGCAATGGGTGCAACAGGCGGTCGTGCCGATAAACGCATCGCGATAGTTACCGGAGGCGCTCAGGGTTTTGGCGCCGGAATAGTTGAAAACCTGATGGAAAATGGCGCCAACGTGGTAATTGCAGATCTCAACGAAGAAAAGGGACTTGAATTTGCGGCTTCGCTGAACAGCGGCAAAGGCAAAAACAAAGCTTATTTTGTGAAAGCCGACGTCTCGAATGCAGCTTCGGTTGAAAATCTTGTATTTCAAACCGTTTGCGAATTTGGCGGACTGGATGTATTTATCAGCAATGCCGGTATTTTACGTGCCGGTGGACTGGATGAAATGACTCCGGAAACTTTCGAACTGATGACCAAAGTGAATTATTCGGCCTATTTCATTTGTGCCAAATATGCTTCGGCAGTACTGAAACTTCAGAATAAAATCAAACCCGACCACTTTACCGATATTATTCAAATCAATTCAAAATCGGGATTAAAAGGCAGCAACCGCAACTTTGCCTATGCAGGCGGTAAGTTTGGCGGAATTGGCCTTACCCAGTCGTTTGCACTGGAGTTAATGCCTTATAAGATTAAAGTAAACTCAATTTGTCCGGGTAATTTCTTCGACGGGCCACTTTGGGCCGATGCTGAGAACGGTTTGTTTGTGCAATATTTACGTGCCGGAAAAGTTCCCGGAGCCAAAACTCTTGACGATGTGAAACGTTTTTATGAAGCGCAGGTTCCGGCAGGGCGCGGTTGTACTTCGCTTGATGTGATGCGCGCCGTGTATTACATCATCGAACAGGAATACGAAACCGGTCAGGCAGTACCTGTAACCGGTGGACAGAATATGTTGAACTAGAAGCTGGCAACTGGCAACTGGCTGCTAGCTGCTGGCAAGGCACGGGTTGACCAAGATTTTTCGGTTGAGAAAAGAAATCGATTAAAAAGGGCTTTTGACTATTGGCATCTAACTTAAAACAGTTTGGATTACATGAAATAACTGGCGGTAATCAGCAAACGACACTAACGATAGAAACATGGTTAATGATCATCGCTTTTGTTGACATTGCCAGTAGCCAGTAGCCAGCCGCTAGCGGCAAGTATCGGATTTAAAACATTTTAACGCTGAAATATATGTCTTACAAAAATCTTGAAATCTGGCAACTGGCAAGAGAAATTGCAATTGAGGTGCATATGATGACTTTAAAAGATTTGCCGTCGTTCGAAATGTATGAAACCGGAGGGCAGATACGCAGGTCTTCAAAAAGTGTACGATCCACAATAGTTGAAGGATATGGCCGTAGAATATATCAGGCTGAATATTTTAAGTTTTTGACGTATGCCATTGGTTCAAATGACGAAACAGTTGATCATTTAGAAAGTTTGTGGGATACAGGTTCTCTGAAAAATAAAGAACTGTTTGATTCGATTCACTCTAAATGTGAAATACTTGGTAAAAAACTGAACAACTTTTTGAAGAAATTTGAAAGAAAATGAAAAATGCTACTGGCTGCTGGCTGCTGGCTAATAGCTGCTGGCTTCTAGCTACTGGCAAGGCATCGATTAAGTGGGCGGTAATGGATGGGGATTAAAATAGATTTTTATCATCTGGCAATTAGGCACTGGGAAAATTTGTCGTTCGTTTAACCATTTATATTCGTCCGGTAGCATTTTGGGGTTGGCCAGCCGCCAGCCGCCAATAGCCAGCAGCATTCCTGTCTTGCCAGCGGCCAGTAGCAAGTAACCAGCAGCATTCTGTCTTGCCAGCAGCCAGCAGCCAGTCGCACATAATTGAAACAATAACATCAAGATAAGAAAAGATGAAAACAAAAGCAGTAAGACTATACGGAAAAGAAGATTTGAGACTGGAAGAGTTTGAACTTCCGGCAATTAAAAGTGATGAAATTCTGGCCAAAGTGGTTTCAGACAGTATTTGCATGTCGAGTTACAAAGCCGCAAAACAGGCCACCGACCACAAGCGTATTCCGCAGGATGTGGCCGAAAACCCGATCATCATCGGTCATGAATTCAGTGGCGAGTTGGTTGAAATTGGCGCCGACTGGCAGCACAAGTTTAAAGCCGGACAAAAATTCTCCATTCAGCCGGCCATCTATTACAACGACGGACCGGTTGGCGTGTTGAGCGCTCCGGGATATTCGTACAAATTCATCGGCGGCGATGCTACTTATGTGATCATCCCGAAAGATGTACTGGTTCAGGATTGTTTGCTGGCTTACGATGGACCGGGCTATTATCCTGCATCACTTGCAGAGCCGCTTTCGTGCGTGATTGGCGCCATGCATGCCAACTACCACACTACGCCGGGCTCGTACGTTCACAACATGGAAATTGTGGCCGATGGTAAAATGGCAATCCTTGCAGGCGTTGGCCCGATGGGACTTGCAGCCATCAATTATGTGATTCGCCGTGCCGACCGCAAACCAAGTTTGTGCGTTGTGACCGATATTGATCAAACCCGGCTCGACCGCGCCGCTTCGATTTATACAGTTGCTGAAGCTGCAGAACGTGGCATCGAACTGATTTACCTGAATACCAAAATTGCTGATCCTGTTGCTGAGTTGAAACGACTTTCAGGAGAAACCGGATACGACGATGTATTCGTATTTGCCCCTGTCGCCCCGGTTATCGAGCAGGGTGATGCAATTCTGGCTTTCGATGGCTGTCTCAATTTCTTCGCAGGTCCGTCAGATCCGAATTTGAGCGCCAAAATGAATTTCTACAATGTTCATTATGCCTATACGCACATTGTCGGCACTTCAGGAGGAAATACCGACGACATGAAAGAAGCGCTGAATGTGATGACTGCCGGTCTTGATCCTGCCGGACTGGTTACGCACATTGGCGGACTAAACGCCGTGATTGAAACAACCCTGCACCTTCCTGAAATTCCCGGTGGAAAGAAACTGATTTATACGCACCTCGAAATGCCATTGACAGCCATTTCTGATTTTCAGGAAAAAGGAAAAACCGATCCCTTGTTTGCAAAACTTGCCGAAATATGCGACCGCCATCAGGGATTGTGGTCGGTGGAAGCAGAAGACTTCCTGCTTGGGAACTAGAAGAAGTTAGAGTTTGTATAAAATAAGAATCATCCCTGGACGAGTCCAAACAAAAAATAATGGAACGGTAGAGTAGAGCGGGAAGGATAGAAACACCTTCCCTGCCCCCTCATCAAACCGTACGTGCGGTTTTCCCGCATACGGCTTTCCTATAAACTTCTTCAGCAGCTTTCACAAGCGAGCCG
>JAUYMU010000081.1 GCA_030698405.1 Bacteroidota bacterium | reverse complement strand
TATTTTTGAAGATAGCAAAGGCCAGATTTGGGTTGGTACCGAAAATGGCGGGCTCAACAAATTCAACCGTGAAAAGGAAAATTTTCAACTTCTTTTTTATTCCGGAAATAATGCAGTTCTGCGCGATGTTTCAGTTACTTCAGTGCATGAAGATTTAGCTGGAAATTTATATGTTGGCACGGAAACCCAACTTTTCAGGATGGAAAATGAAGCCAGCCTTATAGAAATAAAACCTTCCAACAGAGCGAATTTTACAACCTATTTCAGGGTGATACAAACCGATCAGTCAGGAAAAATCTGGATAGGAACGAATGACGGATTGTATATTTATAATCAAAAAGAGAATCAGGTTCAGAAAATTAATCTTCCGCAGAACTTCTCGTCAAACCAGGAAATATGGGCATTATACAAAGATGATGACGGCACAATTTGGGTTGGAACTTATGCCAACGGACTTTTTGCGATTAATCCGAATACCCTTGATATAAAGACGGTTGTATTAGATCGTAAAAACGACAGAAGTCTGACCGTCAGGGCAGTTGCAAAGGATCGCAACGGTAAATACTGGATTGGGACGAGGGGCGGATTGTATATTTTTGAAAAGGATAAAGGTACTACTGCCTTTTATTATCACGATGAAAGAGAACCTAAAAGCCTGGTGAATAACTCGATACAGTATATTTTGCACGATGTGAAAGGTGATGTTTGGATTGGTACGCGCAACGGAATCAATTTTCTGATCGAAGAAAGACAAAATATTCTGGGTTATAAATCGATGAAGGGTGACAACCGATATTTGAACAGCAGCGAAATTTTTGCTTTCTGGATGGATCGTAAAGGCGATATCTGGGCTGGGACTGAAAGCGGCGGCATCAATATTCTGGACCGAAAAACAGGCCGGTTCAAATACCTTATGCCGCAACCCGGAAATCCAAATTCATTGTCGAGCAATTGCATCAAGGCATTGCTCGATGACGGTAAAAACAATCTTTGGATCGGTACTTTTTTGGGTGGAATTAATGTGATGAATCTTCAAACCGGAACTTTCAGGCACTACATCAATAATCCGAATGATCCGGCAAGTCTTTCAGATAACCGGGTTTGGGCTTTGCTTCGCGATAGTAAAAAACAGATTTGGGCAGGAACCGGCAGTGGATTGGATAAATTTGATCCTGCAACCAATTCGTTTATTCATCACGGAAATCTGATTGACGGCGAACAGGTGAACTGGCTTTCCGAAGACGATGAAGGGTGTCTGTGGATTGGCTCAGAAAATCTCATTATTTATAATCCAAAAAACGAGGAGGTTGTCAGGGTAAATGAAACGACTCGTTACATGCTTCAGGATTCGAAAAAACGCTTTTGGCTGGCAACGCTTAACAACGGGATTGCCCTATATTCAAAAGAAAAGGGAATCATCAGGTATTACACCGAAAAAAACGGATTGGCCAATAACCAGACACTTGCAATACTTGAAGATAATGAACATTTTTTGTGGATCAGCACCACCAACGGGCTTTCTAAGTTTGATCCTGAAACGGAGCGCTTTCACAATTATTCACTTAAAAACGGCTTCCAGAACAATCAGTTTACCTATGGAGCCGCTTATAAAACTCCTGATGGAGAATTGCTTTTTGGCGGTATTTCCGGCTTTAATATTTTTAATCCGACGAAAATTAAATCGGGCGATTATTTTGCACCGATTGTACTTACCGACCTGAAAATATTCAATAAATCGGTAAAAATTGGCGACCATAAAAAAGACATTTTAACCAAAAGCATTTCTGAAACCGAAAGAATTAACCTGAAATACGATCAGAATTCGATTACGCTCGATTTTGCATCATTCGATTATGCCAACAGCCTTGGCATACAATATTCGTATTTCCTTGAAGGTTTCGATAAAGATTGGAACGAACCTTCTTCGAGCCGGTCGGCAACTTACACCAACCTCGACCCCGGTGAATATACCTTTCGTGTGAAAACCGTTTCGATCGACCGTCAGGAAAGCAATTCCGGTCCTGCGCTGATAATTAACGTGTTGCCACCATACTGGGAAACCTGGTGGTTCAGGTTGTTGATTTTCGTTACCGTTTTCGGACTATTGTACATGTTGATCATTTTCCTTCTGAACAAGGAAAAACTAAAGAACGACCTGGTACTTGAACGCATGAATACAAAAAAAATTCATGAACTGGACATGATGAAATTGCGCTTTTATACCAATATTTCGCACGAAATCCGCACTCCGCTTACACTTATTCTCGGGCCGCTCGAAAAATTAAGGAACAATACCATTCCTGAACCTGAAATAAAGGGACATCTTGAAGTGATGCACCGAAATGCAAGCCAGTTACATCAGTTGATCAATCAGTTACTCGATTTCAGGAAAATGGAAACAGGCAATCTGAAATTGAATTTGTCGCGTGGTGATTTGGTTTCGTATATTTCAGAAATTGTTGATTCATTTGGAAAATATGCCGAAGAAAAGGAAATAGAGTTAAAATTCAATTCACTTAAAAAAGAGATCGTAACCAGTTTCGACGCCGATAAGGTCGCCAAAATCATGAACAACCTGCTTTCAAATGCATTTAAATTTAGCGGAAAGGGTGGAAAAATAGCTGTTAACCTTTCGCTGGTATTTGATTCAGATGAGAATGAACAATTGGGTAATTCACCGGATAAAAGAATCATTGAAATTACGGTGAAAGATAGCGGTATCGGGATTTCCGAATCGAATCTGGATAAAATATTTACCCGGTTTTTCCAGGTCGATGAGCAGGGAAAACAGTCGGGAACCGGAATTGGCCTTGCCCTGACAAAGGAACTTGTGAAATTACACAATGGAAAAATATTTGTATTTAGCAAGCCTGAGAAAGGGGCAAAGTTCACTGTTCAACTTCCCTATCAGGAAACACAAAAAACAGAATCAGCAGAAAACGTTGTTGATGACGAAAAGGGAGAAAACGAAAATATCACACCCATTAATGATGAGCGTTACGGGGAACAAACCATTGCAGGTCAAAAAATTATGCTTTTGGTTGATGACAATGCCGATGTCCGGTACTTCATCAAATCGCATTTTTCGGCCAGTTACCATGTTCTGGAAGCCGGGAACGGGTTGGAAGGTTGGGATATTGCTTTGAAAACCATTCCTGATATTATTATCAGCGATGTAATGATGCCCGATATGGACGGCTTCGAATTCTGCCGGAAGATACGGAAAGACGAGCGGACCTCGCATATTCCAATCATTTTGGTTACCGCTCTCGGATCGCGCGAGCACGAAATTGAAGGATTGAGTCACGGAGCCGACGATTACATTACCAAACCTTTTGATTTGGTGATTCTGCAAACAAAAATTGAGAATATCCTTTCTGTCCGCCAGTCGCTGAAACAAAAATACACCGGTGAAATGCTGCTTCAGCCCCGAAACATTATTCTAAGCTCACCCGACGAACGATTCCTGCAAAAGGCCATTGAGGTGGTTGAAAATTACATCGACGATCCTGATTTGGACATCGAAAGGTTTGCTTCCGAAATTGGTGTCAGCAGAATGCAGTTGTACCGCAAACTCAATGCGCTTACCGAAATGACTGTAAAAGAATTTGTTCGGAACATCCGACTGAAAAGAGCCGCGCAAATGCTGGTGCAGAAAAAGCTTAATGTTTCGGAAATCGCCTATGCCGTAGGTTTTAAAGACTTGTCGCATTTCCGAAAATGCTTCAAACAGGAATTTGGCATGAGCGCGTCGGAATATGTTGACAAGCATGCCGCTACATGATGTCGGTTTTTGTTTACTATTTCCCCGCACAAATTAAGTAGCCCACAAATAAAACTATTTCTCCCTTACAGGTATGATGAACAAAGGTATGGTTGAATCGCGTAAAACTTCTTCGGTGACACTTCCTACCAAAATTTTCTCAATCCATATTTTGCTATGTGATCCAATAACAATGATATCCGCTTTCATCTCATTTGCAGCGTATAAAATAGTTTCAGCGGCCTTTCCTTCAGCTACTTCCATTTTTATTTTTTTGTCGCCCAGGTGTTTTTTTATTTGATCAAGATAACTGAGCGATTTGTTTTTAAGTTCAGTCGGGTCATTTGTTCCGCGAAAATCAGGATCAATATAACTTGGAAATCCCATGACCGGACCGTATTGAAAGGCTGAATAATCTGCTACTTCTGTAATCACATGAAACAAAATTGCTTCCGCATTCATTGTCTTTGCCAATGAATAGCCAATTTCTGCTACTTCCTGTGCGCTCTTATTATAATCCAATGCAATCAATATTTTTTTCATATTATTCTGTATGTCAGTGTTTTGAAATTTAACAGCAAAAATACAGCACAATTAACACCCGCATTTTGGTACGTATTGCCCGTTGCTGGTACGTCTGTCCTTCTTTCCTGATATGATTTAGGTAACCTGTTAATTCTCCATACAGTAATTTTACGATGTCACTAAATCAGACCATAATAATGGAAGAAATAATCAGAAAACTAAGAAAGGTTTCATGGAGTATAGTTATAACCACTATTATTCTGGCAGCTCTTTTTTCTTTCCTGATTATTACAATTTTATAATGTTTGCCTGAAGTGAATAATTTAAACCCGATTAGCTAACAACTTTAATTTGACGAAATGAAATTCAATTGGATTCTATTACTTGGGCTTCTGGTTATAATACAGTCATGTGCTTCGAAGACTAAACCGGAAACAACAGACGGACTTGAAATGGCCGTAAAAATGGCCGATTCGGAAATGATCCATTTCCCTGAACCCTGGACGGTTGACTTTAATCCCAAACCTGCATGGAATTATACACAAGGCTTAATTGCCCAATCCATGATGAAAGTATGGAAAGAAAATGGCAACGAAGCCTATTATAATTACGCCAAATGGTACGCCGACAAAATGATCGACTCAACCGGTTTTATCCCGGCATATAAAGTTGAAGATTACAACATCGATGCAGTAAATTCAGGAAAGTTCCTGTTTGACTTGTATGAAAATACCAGGGATGAAAGATATCTGAAGGTCATTCACCAAATGCGCGACCAGTTAAAAGAACAACCCCGCACTTCGGAAGGTGGTTTCTGGCACAAACAACGTTATCCGCACCAAATGTGGCTCGATGGTTTGTACATGGGCGCTCCTTTTTACGCGCAGTATGCCCAATATTTCAATCAGCCGGAGCTTTTCGACGATGTGGTCAAACAATTTCAACTGGTTCATAAATACACTTATAATACTGAAACTGGCTTGAATTATCATGCCTGGGACGAAAGTAAAGAGCAACGATGGGCCGATCCGGTAACCGGTCGTTCACCTCATTACTGGGGTCGTGCAATGGGTTGGTATGCCATGGCGCTGGTGGACGTGTTGGATTTTATTCCGCAGGAACATCCCGGCAGGGCCGACATCCTGACGATATTAAACCAGGTTGCAGAAGGGATCAAAAAATATCAGGACAAAGAAACCGGACTGTGGTATCAGGTGCTTGATCAGGGATCACGCGAAGGGAATTACCTCGAATCAACCGCTTCCTCCATGTTTACCTATACACTACTTAAGGCTGTCAGGAATGGTTATATCAGCAGCGATTACAAAAACGTTGCTACCAAAGCATACAATGGTATTGTTGAAAACCTCATTAAAGACAATGGTGATGGAACCATCAGCCTTACCCAATGCTGCTCGGTGGCAGGTTTGGGCGGAGATCCATACCGAGATGGCTCTTACGAATATTATATCAGCGAACCCATTCGCGACAACGACCCCAAAGGAGTTGGGCCATTCATCATGGCTTCTCTTGAAATGAACATGCAATAAATAATTTAATTTTCTAATAAACTTAATAATTATCTATGATGAAAATGAAGCAAGGTTTTCTAAAGACGTTTTGTTTGCTCTCACTGATGGTGATTTTTTCGGCTACTCAGCTGTATGCCCAGAAAGTGACCGGTGTGGTGGTTGACGAGACTAATTCGCCAATTCCAGGCGTAAATGTTGTTGTGAAAGGGACAACAAATGGTGTGATCACAAATGGTGATGGCGGTTATTCTATCGTTCCGGGCGATCCGGCAAATGATATACTATCGTTCTCTTTTATTGGTCTTGAAACCAAAGAGGTGAAAATTAACAGACAAACAGTGATCAATGTACAATTAATGTCCAGTTCGCTCGAAATTGATGAGGTGGTAGCCATTGGTTACGGAACCGTGAGAAAACGGGATGTGACCGGGTCGGTAGCTTCAATTAGTGGACAACAGCTCACTGCCGTTCCTGTTGCCAATGTGGCACAAGCGCTTCAGGGGCGTCTTCCCGGTGTGAATGTAACTTCTCAGGACGGACGACCCGATGCTGCTATCTCCATTCGGGTAAGGGGCGGAGGTTCTATTTCCCAAAGCAACGATCCCCTTATTTTAATTGATGGAATACCTGGAAACATCAGCGATATTCCATCTGAACTGGTCGAAAGCATTGACGTTCTTAAGGATGCATCATCAACAGCTATTTTCGGTGCGCGCGGTGCCAATGGGGTTATCCTCGTTACTACCAAAAGAGGCAAGGAAGGAAAGACTAACGTTAGCTATAGCGGGTATGCAAAATTCAATAAGCCTACCACATATCTTGAAACTTTAAATCCCTACGATTACCTGACTAACAAGTGGGGGCTTCTCGATGTATATTTCGGAACAACTTACACCGAACCATTTCAAAAGTTGTTTGGAATTGGAGCCTTCACGGGTAGTAACACTGCCGGTATTGATGCTTATAACAATGTATCGACATACAACACGCAAAAGGATGTGTATAACAGTTCATTCTCCTACAACCATGATCTTACCGTTACAGGGGGAACTGACAAGACAAAGATCATTTTCACCTTTAGCTACATGGACGAGGATGGTATGAAACTGAACTCCTTTACAAGGAGAGCATCGTCATCGTTCAAGTTAGATCAAAAAATAAGCAAAAACCTTGACTTTAATCTGGACGTCCGTTATACGGACAGGGAAAGCATGGGTAATGAAGGAACAACCAGTGGTTACGGTTCCACGTTATCGGGGTCTTACCGTTTCCGTCCTATCGCCCTCGGCGATATCAAAGGCGATCAGTCTTTCTTAGGCCATTCTACTTTGGGCGAGGAGTCGTTTGTTATGGACGATATGTTTAACCCGGTGGCAGTGATCAAAGACCGTGAGAACTTGACAACAAGGCAATCAATTCGTGGTACATCCGGTCTGAAATGGAACGTGATAAAAGGGTTGGATTATCGCACTGAATTGACACTAGCCCGCGATTATTCGCAAAATAAAATCTGGAGGGGGCCTACACCTGCCAGCTTTAACGAGGAAAACTATTTGAATGGTGATGGAACGATTAAATTTACCGGCGATGCAGATTATAGGAAACAAGACGGTTGGAATTTGCGTTGGTCTAACACCCTGAGTTACGAAATGAAATTGAATGATATACACCGGATCAACCTTTTGGCTGGTCAGGAATTGACCAACTCTGGCGGATCAAACATGCGTATCAGCGGCAGAAAATTTCCTGCCAATTTTACACAGGATAATGCTTTTGCGATGATTTCGCAATACGGATCAGACCTCCTGATTTCTTCGGGTGTTAGTACGCCAAGCCGTATCAACTCTTATTTCGGCAGAGCTAACTACTCGCTCCTCGACAAATACATGCTTACCGCTACCTTCCGTGCCGACGGTTCTTCAAACTTTTCTCCCGAACATCGTTGGGGATATTTCCCGGCTGCTGCTTTGGCATGGCGCGTTTCAGAAGAATCTTTTCTGGAAGACCTAACCTGGCTCGACGATTTAAAACTTCGCGTATCGTATGGTGAGGTAGGTAATGATGCTATTAGCGCCGACCAATGGTCACAATTGTGGACAGCCGAAAGTGATAATCGCTGGCAGTATGGATTAAATAATGTGCTTCTGCCTTCTTATGACCTGGCTTCCAGTCAAATGGCCAACCGTGATTTGAAATGGGAAACTACCATTACACGCAATATAGGTCTCGACTTTACGCTATTTGACAATCGCTTGTGGGGTGCTATCGACGTGTACAAAAATACTACTCAAGATTTGCTGATGTTGACCGACATCCCCTCAATCACCGGGTTTACAACCACCTATGCCAACATTGGGCAAACCAGCAACAAGGGTTTGGAACTCTCCCTCTCGGGAATGGTATTCAAGAATCAGGATTGGAATATTACAGCAGGCGTTAACATCAACTTTAACAAGGGTAATATCGACGAACTTGCAGAAGGACTTCAGAGTGCTTACGGTACTCAATTCCTGCAATCAGGTATTCCCAGTGCCGACTACAAGTTACTGGTAGGCCGACCCGTTGGTATTGTAATGGGCTACGAAACAGATGGTAAAGGATATTATACACCTGAGGATTTCAATTTCGATGCTGCAACAGGTAGGTACACCTTGAAAGAGGGAGTTGCCGACCTTTCAAAAGCATTTGTTTCCTATCGTGGAGGTCTGGTTCCTGGCGAACAACAGGCTTATCCGGGTTTACCGAAATTTAAAGATGCGTTCGAAGACGGTGTGATTGATGACAAAGACTATGTCGAAATCGGCAACATGAACCCTTTGCATACGGGAGGTTTCAACATCAACGTGAGTTATAAGAATTTCGATCTCTCCACGCATTTTAACTGGAGTTACGGCAATGACATTTACAACGCCAATAAATTAGCAACGCTTTTCAACGGTAACAAAGGTGGTGGTTTATACGGTAATAAATTGGCTATGGTGAAAAACTCTTATTCGTTATTCGATATTCAGAATGGAAATCTGGTACGCCTGACCACTCCCGAACAGTTGAATGCTTTCAACGCCAACGCTACCTTACCCTCCCAGTATCTGCAACAAGGTTATGTTTCAGATATCGGTATTGAAGATGGTTCATACTTACGTCTCAATACGCTGACATTGGGTTATACCTTGCCAAAACAGTTGCTCAATAAGATTAAAACAAGCAACCTTCGCGTATATGGAGCCGTTTACAATGTATTTACCCTTACAGGTTATTCAGGTCTTGACCCTGAAGTCAATGCGAATCAAAACTTGAACAGCGCCCGTTATCCAACTCCGGGGCTTGATTGGGGAACTTATCCTCGTGCCCGGCAGTTTGTGATTGGCATAAATGCTTCCTTTTAATTCGTGTAAGTGAATAATAATATATAAAGAAAAGCAATGATGAAAAAAATAATAATATATATAAGCTTATTACTGCTGCCGTTCATGTATTTCGGATGCAGTGACTATTTGGATGTATCGAATGCAGGCCAA
The DNA here is from genome assembly GCA_030698405.1 of Bacteroidota bacterium. Lineage (GTDB taxonomy): Bacteria > Bacteroidota > Bacteroidia > Bacteroidales > Prolixibacteraceae > Aquipluma. The sequence continues at coordinate 11,807 of JAUYMU010000081.1, read as the reverse complement.
TCTGACGATAACTTTGTAATGTCAAGTCCCAATGAAGCCTTTAAAACGTTGTCGTGGGTTTATGCTGAATATCGCACCAATGCGGCACACGGTGGAAACTACAACTGGCAAGACCCCCTGGGTTCTGATGCTGAATACATGAGCGAATTCCCTACTGCAAACAATGTGATTGCACGATTGCAACCCACTGCAGCCACCGTAAATGGAAGCGCGGGTCTGTACAATAGTTTGAACGTTGTTCTTGCACGCTCTGCCCGTATTGCCGATTTAATAGCAAAAAAGGCAGAATATCAGTCAGAGGCTGCTGGTAGCGTCGCTACCGCCTGGACTTCCATTTATGGAGAAGCCAAGACCCTCAGAGCGTTTAGCGCCTGGGAATTGGTTCGTCATTTTGGCGATGTGCCCTTTGGCTATGAAAACAAAATTATCAATGAGTACACTTTGACTTCGCGCTTTGAGATTATGGACAAGATTATAGCCGATCTCAAAGCCGTTGAAAGCAAAATGTACGTATTAGGGCAAGGTGGAATTACCGCTGAACGTCTTAGCCGCACATACGCCAATGCACTGATTGGCGAAATCGCGCTCCACGCCGGAAGCTGGCAAACCATTCGTACCGATATACCGGGATTGTATGGCAATGTGCAGTTTGATACCAAGGGCGCTGATGACGGAACGTGCGTGTATGCACGTCGTAAAGATTACGCTGAGTACATTAAAATGGCTGAACAATACCTGGGTGTGGCTATCAATACCCAGAAAGGGACAGCCGGCCTGATTACAACAGACAACAGAGCAGCAAACAACCCATTCCAAAGGCATTGGCAAGAGATTAACTCCAGACGTGTAAGTCCCGAGTCGCTCTTTGAAATAGCTACTGTTCCCGGTATTGGAAACAGTGAACATCCATACAGTATGGGTCGTCCCGGTTCCAACAGTTCTATTTTTGCATACCTGAATAACTTTTCCGCTATCCGTATTGTTCCTTCGTTCTTCTACAATGGATACGAATCCGGAGACAAACGTCGTGACGTGAGTATGGTTGTAACCGGGAGCAACGCCGCAACCGGACAGGAAAACCTAATTCCTCTTGGTGTAGGGACTCGTATCGGCGGTGGGGGTCCAAGTATCAACAAGTGGGACAAAAACCGGGGTGATGTTCCTGCATACCCCAATGCAACATTCCGCGGTTCTGGAATGAACTATACCGTAATGAGAATGGCTGATGCGATGCTTATGCTTGCTGAAGCAAAAGCAGTTTTAGGAACCGACAATGCCGGAGCAATTTCATTGGTCAACCAAATTCGTGAAAGAGCTTTTGGTAATGCCAGCAAAAACATAGCAGGACTTTCGGGCGATGCTTTGTTGAATGCCATCTACAATGAGCGCAAATTAGAGTTATTGGGTGAAGGAGATGTTCGTTGGGATATGATTCGTTCGGGCAAGTTCAACGAAAGAGCAATTGCGGTTCGCAAGGAAATGGCAGATATGGCAACTGGGATTGAAACTAAAGGATATTACACATTCCCAAGCGGCAGAACCATTTCCAATTACGTCTGGACTAAATTTGTTCAGGTAGGAGGTAGCAGTACTGCTGTTGTAACACAAGAAAGTACCAACGAAAACGATCCGGCACTCTACCCCGGTTGGCGCGGTATCTTCAACTGGGGCGCAATCCAACATACAGCCACAGCCAAAAACCTCGCTATTAAAGGCTTGTACAACTACATTGATCCTGCTGGGACGGAAGCTGCAGCGTTGGTGGCCGATGGATATACCAGAGTGAATTGGGGAATTCAGGTTTGGAGTAATGCTACTGTCAAAGCGATGTTAAATGCTGCCATTTTGGACGGCGTAGTAGGTCGTGAAAATAGCGCACCTCGCTACTTCCACCCGATACCTCTTACGGTAATCGACCAATCGAAAGGTAATGTAACGAATGGTTACGGGTTGCCAAATAATTAAATCCTATTTCACTTATTAAAAATAACCACCTGCAAATTTTCGGCAGGTGGTTATTTTTAATAGTTCTTTTTTACTGAAAATGAAAATCAAGAATCAGGTCATAATCATTTGTTTCGCTATTTTGCTGAATTTTCCATCTCAATTAGGAGCTATTGGGAACCTCACTTTTTCTCCCATTCAAACCGGAAAAACGTCAATAGGAGTCCGGCTCAACGAACAATCATGGTTCAAAGGAGCCATTTCCCAAATCAGGGTTTCTCCTGAAGCATTGAATCCCAATGATTTTCTAAATTATGAAATTGAATAACTTGCGATAAAACTTACTCAACACATACCAAGCTACCAAACCAACCATGGGAATCCTTCAAAAAATATTATTTGCCTTGCTCTTCCTAACCGGTTTTTTGCAGTTAACCGCGCAAAACAACAAACTGGTTTCCGAAGCTGAGCAAACCATGCTGAAAGCCACCCATTACATGGTAGAAAAAGTGAGCACCAACGGCGGATATGTTTGGTGCTATTTGCCCGATTTCTCGCGCCAGTGGGGCGAGATGGAAGCCTACAAAACCATGATCTGGCTTCAGCATCCGGGAACAATCAGCATGGGGCATCTTTTTCTTGACGGGTACAGGGCAGCAGGAAACGAATTTTATTATCAGGCTGCACAAAAAGCCGCCAATGCCATCATCTGGGGGCAAAGCCACGAGGGTGGCTGGAATTACATGATCGATTTTGCGGGGGATCGTTCGTTGAAAGAATGGTACAACACCATCGGGAAAAACGGCTGGCGGCTCGAAGAATTTCAGCATTACTACGGAAATTCCACTTTCGACGACGATATAACTTCCGATGCTGCACGATTTCTGCTTCGGATGTACCTCGAGAAACTCGATCCAGCTTACAAAACTTCGCTTGATAAAGCCATCGGTTTTATCCTGAAAAGCCAATATCCAAACGGTGGCTGGCCACAGCGTTATCCGTTAAAATACGATTATAGCAAAAACGGCAATCCCGATTATTCATCGTTTTATACTTTTAATGACGATGTGATCTGGGAAAATGTACATTTTCTCGTTCAGTGTTACCTGACTTTGGGCGAAGAACGTTTTCAGGAACCAATCCTGCGGGGAATGAATTTTTACTTGCTCTCTCAGGATAAATCCGGTGCCTGGGCGCAGCAACTAAATATAAATATGGAAGCTGCCGGCGCCCGAACCTACGAACCCACAGCTTTTTTACCATCAACCACCTGCGAAAATGCTCTGCTTTTACTGAAATTTTATCAATACACCGGCGACACCAAATATCTGGCTTCCATTCCGAATGCCATTCAATGGCTCGAAGCAACTGCTTTGCCTGCCAGCCAGCAGGAAGGCAGAAGAACTCACCCAACTTTTGTTGAAGTTGGCTCAAACAAAGCCATTTATGTACACCGGAAAGGTTCGAATGTAAAATACGGATCATATTTCGTTGACTACAACGACAAACAATTGTTAGCCCATTACTACGGAAAATGTGGTATTTCGCTCGACGAGCTGAAATCGGAATACAAACGCATTTCAGCACTTTCTCCTGAAGAGGCAACCAAAGACTCGCCCCTAAAAATTGGGAAATTTGAAGGACAGGGAAGTCCGCAAACTTTTTACGACTTAAACCGGTACAACTTTCCGATGAAAGTTGATGAAAAGATGGTTGAAGAAATTATCGGCTCACTGGATGCAGAAAACCGTTGGCTTGCCAAACATGCCATGATCAGTAACCCGTATAGTGGCGACGGACAGAAGCAAGAACAGAACGACGAATTCGCATCAACCAACGTGGGCGACCAAACCGACACTTCGCCATACCGCGATATGTCTGATCAGGATTATATTTCGACGGGCGATTACATCCGGAACATGAAAATGCTGATCAATTTTGTGCGTGCAACGAAAGTTCCTTTCGAAGTTAAAAAGTCAGTTGTCTGGCATTAAAAGTCAGATCAAATAAAAAGATAATTATGAAGAAATACATATTGCTTTTGTTTGCCATTGGCGGGTATGTGTTTGGTCAGGGCAAAATGAAGTTTGATAACTTTGTGTATCGTAAACTTTGACAATAATTTAAAAGGATAAAAATGAAAAGCATCTATTTGGTTGGAATTTGTATTTTGGGATTTACCCTGCAAAATTGTTCTCCGGAAAAGAAAACAGATTTTTTCCCTGATGGAACAACGATACCCGCGTGGTTTTCGGAGGTGGCAAAGATTAAATTGGAAGACCTCGGCAAACAGTTTAATATTTCAGAATTAGGGGCAATTGACGATAGCACGGTAATTCAAACTACGATTATCCAAAAGGCAATCGATGACGCTCACAGTCAAGGTGGAGGAGTTGTTGTTATACCCAAAGGAACCTTCCTTAGTGGGGCTTTGTTTTTCAAACCCAAGAACCCATTTGTATGGCAGTAAATGACGATGCCATTGCCTTAAAAGGCGGAAAAGGTCCATGGGCAGACAAAGATTCTACAAATGGCGAGAATACCAACATCATTATCGAAGATTGCGAATTTGGATTCTGTCATGCAGCTTTAACCTGTGGCAGCGAAGCCATTCACAACAAAAACATTGTGATGCGCAATTGCCACGTGAATGAAGCCAAAAGACTTTTGTGGTTGAAAATGAGACCCGATACACCTCAGAAATATGAATACATTACAGTTGAAAACAACTTTCGACAATCTGAAAATCACGGCAAAAAATGATGCCTACGACAAAGGATTGATAAAAGGATTGACACTTTCGAATGTGATTGTTAACGGCAAATTAATTGAATAAAAGATGAAAATACTATTAATCAGCATTTTATGTGTTTTAGCATTGACAACTATTGCACAATTGCCTCCAGTGAATCCTGGGGTATATCGTTGGGCCGACCGTCCAGTAAAGATCAGTGAGGGTAGGGAGTCTGGTGTTTTTCTTGAAGGAACATCTCCTCATTTCGAATATCTTAAAATTCATGCTACCACTCAAAATCCAGGCGCCAAACCAGGTTCGGCACATGCAAATAAGGATACTGAAGAATTGATTATTGTGAAAGAAGGTACAATGAAAGTGACTATCGACGGGAAGAGTTCAATTCTGGGTGCGGGAGGTGTCGTTTTGATAATGCCTCAGCAAATGCAGTCTCTTGAAAATATTGGTGACAGCAAACTTACCTACTATGCCATGAAGTACAGATCGAAAAAACCAGTGAATATCGAACGGGGAATTGCCGGAGGGGGATCGCTAATGCTAAATGCTGACTCCCTTACATTTAAACCGAGCGAACGTGGCGGAGGCCGTGCTTATTTCGACAGGGCTACTGCGATGTGCGAAAGACTGGAAATGCATGTTACCCAATTAAATAAAAAAGGGCCAAGTCATAATCCACATTCCCATATAGAAACCGAAATAATTCTGGTTATATCGGGTGAAACCGAAATGACAATTGATGGAAAGGAATTCAAAGCAGGGGAAGGTGATTTTTATTTTATAAATTCTGAATTGTTTCATGGAGTTCGCAATGCAAGCGATAAACCATGCACCTATTTTGCCTTCAAGTGGAAATGACTTTAAATTATAAACCATGAAAATTTTTTCTACAATTATAATGATCGCTCTTTTTTCTGGTTTTGTATCAGGACAGTCAAATTTTAATGCCCTAACCTGGAAGCAAAATCTGGCTTACAACTCCTATCTGATGCGCGATGTACACCAACAGTATGCCGAACGTCAGGAAGAACTGGGCAAGGCTTTACAGTCGAAAGAAGCGATTTTCAAATATCGCAATGAACTGAGGGAACGATATAAAACCATTTTGGGCGATTTTCCTGAAAATCAAAATTTGAATGCCCGTGTTCTGAAATCTTCGCAGCAAAAAGGATTCAGGGTTGAAACAATCATATTTGAAAGTCTGCCAAAGAGATACGTTACCGCCAATCTTTATTTACCCGATGGCAAAGGTCCGTTTCCGGCATCGCTTGAATTGTGTGGCCACGGAATGGGCGGGAAATTGGGTTCGGCTGAAGCTGTTTTGATGGCATTAAACGGTATCGCCGTATTGGTTGTCGATCCCATTGGTCAGGGCGAACGCGTTCAGTTCCTCGACGAAAAAGGCAAGCCTGCAACCCGCGGTGCCACCACCGAACACACCTTGCTGAATGCAGGCTGTAATTTATTGGGAAGCAGTCTGGCCGCCTGGGAATGGTGGGACAATCACCGCGCTATTGATTACCTCGAAACCCGCCCCGACATTGATAAAACCCGTTTGGCAGCTTACGGAAGTTCAGGCGGCGGCACACAAGTCGCTTACCTGATTGGCCTTGAAGAACGCCTGAAAGTAGCTTCCATTTGCAGTTATTTTTCGCAGCGCGAACGTGTGCTCGAATTGAGTGGCCCGTCCGACGGATGCCAGCATGTCCCGGGCGAAGGAAGCGCCCGCATTGAGATAGCCGACTGGGTGGTGATGTTTGCACCGAAACCAGTTTTAATCATGTCAGGATTATATGATTTTGTGGACTATCACGGAGCCGTTGAGGGATCGCGCGAATTGCAAAAAGTGTATGGAAAGATGGATGCGACGGATGCTTTCAGACTATTTACGGCTGAAAGCGGGCACGGAATGCCAAAAGTGAAACGCGAAGCGCTCGCTACCTGGTTTTGCACCTGGTTGTGCAACGATCCGACACCCATTCGCGAAACTGAGACCATCAGCGTTCCTGATGCTGATTTGCTTTGCACCTCAACCGGTCAGGTCAACACAGCCTTTACAGATGCCGTTTCTCTCATGAAATACAATCAGGATCTTGCAGCAAAATTGTCAGGCGAACGAACTAAATTCATTCAACAGGACAATGCTGTTATTCGGCAAAAAGTGCTTCAACTTTTGGGAATGCAAATACCGAAGCAGGAAATTACTGCTGAACAAACCGGATTCATCCAGGGAAGAACCTTCGGTATTTACAAGTATCAGATTGTAAGAAAAGGAGAAATGCCTGTTCCGTGTGTGGTAGTTATGCCTGAAAAAGTGGCCCCAACAGCGAAAGTGGTGCTTTGCCTGAATGAATCAGGAAAAGACGAATTCTTGAATGATGAAACAATGATGAATAATCTGGCCACTCAGGGAGATATTCTGGTGGTTGCCGATTTGCGGGGATATGGCGAAACCGCCGATGCTGCGAGCCTGAACGACACCAAATACTGGAACAGCGAATACCGCAATACAATGATCAGCCTGCACATCGGAAAATCGATTGTCGGGCAAAGAGTTGCCGATATTATTTCGCTGGTTGATTTTATTGCTTCCGATCCACGATTTGCAGGGCACGCAATTAAACTGGAAGCCAATGGTACTTATGGTCCGGTAGCCGTTCATGCAGCTTATCTGGACAACCGGATTGCCCGGACTGAAATTACCCGCTCAGTAAAATCGTATCGTGAGTTTTTGCAGAATCCGATGCAGCGGGAAGTATACACCAATGTCATTCCGGGAGTGCTAAACCATTATGATTTAAAAGATCTGGCTGAAAAATCTGGGAAAGGCAGGGTCATATTTCTTGATTAAAACAAATTTTTGAAAGCGATTAACGATGAAACGAACATGCCGCAGAAAATATTTTAAAGGTGGCGGTGCAAAATGGAATGAAAATATAGTTCGAAGTGGATGCTTTCTGGTATGTGAGTTCCATGAGAATACTTAATAATCAGTTAATTAATAAAGGTATTTCCGAATGAAGAGCAATTTCATGATTTTTAGGGTAGTGGTTGTACTGGCTGTTTTGGTGGCAATTCCGGCCTTTTATTTGCAGGCGCAGACAAAGGTTGACGAAGATAAATCTGTAAATATAAGTATGGAGCCATTTGGCGACAGTATGCGCCATTGGTACGGCATTCGCGATGATGGAAATATCATACAGCCCAAACAAAATCAAGCCAGATACAAGGAAACTGAAATCACGAAAATTGCCGATAACATTTTGCTGTATCAGCGAGACAATGGCGGCTGGCCCAAAAACTACGACATGCAGGCCATACTTCTTCCTGAACAGGTGGATAGTTTGCTGAAAACCAAGGATCAGCATCACACAACTTTTGATAACTCCACAACCTACACGCACATCGAATACCTGGCAAAGGTTTGTTCGCTGACCAATATCGAAAAATACAAGGATGCCTGCCTGAAAGGAATCGGTTTCGTACTTGAAGCGCAATATGAAAATGGCGGCTGGCCTCAGTATTTTCCTATCGAAGAAGGAAATTACAGTCGCCGGATTACCTTCAATGACGGAGCATACATCGGAATTATGGAAGTACTGAAAAAAATCGTTGATGGCGATCCAAACTTTTCATTTATCGGCAATAATGTTCGTAAAAATGTAAAGGTCGCTTACCAAAAGGGGCTGGATTGCCTCCTGAAAATGCAGATTATCGACAATGGACAGCTTACTGTTTGGTGCCAGCAACATGATGAAGTTACCCTGCTTCCGGCATGGGCAAGAGCCTTCGAACCACCCAGTATCTGCAATGGCGAAAGTGCAGGGATTTTACAATTTCTAATGAGAATTGAAAAGCCCGATCAAAAGATCATTAATTCGATACAGGCTGCAGTACAATGGTTTCAGGATTCGAAGATTTTTAATACCCGTGTTGAAACAGTGAAAGCTCCGGCTGAAAAGTCGCAGTACCGGACTTTCACTTCCGATCGGGTGGTCGTGATTGATTCAACCGCTCAGCCCATCTGGACGAGATATTACGAATTGGGAACTCATAAACCGCTATTTTGCGACCGTAACAGCAAGTTCCTGTATTCGATGGCAGAAGTAAGCCGCGAGCGCCGTGTCGGTTATGCCTGGTACACTTATGCGCCACAAAAGGTACTTGACAAATATCCGGAGTGGCAAAAGAAATGGGTACCTGAAAAAAATGTTCTGAATCAATAAAGTGTATTTCTACTAAAATATCCAATAATGAAACGATTTAAATCAATCGCTTTGTTCCTGATTGTTGCCGGTTTATTGACCGGAATGGTCGCAGAGAAAAAGAGACCGGTCAAGGTATTTCTGGCAGGTGATTCAACATGTGCAAATTATGCGCTGGAAGACGATTACCAAACAAAACGGTTTCCGATTACTGGCTGGGGACAGGTGTTTCAGCAATTTTTCAGGAAAGACAGTTTAAAGATGGTTGCCGGATTAATTAAAGCTGACAGTGTGATTGTTTACGATCGCGCCAAAGGTGGTCGCAGTACCCGTACTTTTTTTCAGGAAGGACGTTGGCGGGCTATTTATTCTGAAATGCAAGCCGGCGATTTGGTGATCATTTCGTTCGGGCACAACGATGCGGCAAAAGATAAAACCGAGCGGTACGTTGACATTGACGGTTACAAAGAATTTTTGCGTCTCTATGTTTCGCAAACCCGGCAAAAAGATGGAATCCCGGTGCTGATGACTCCTGTGAACCGCAATTATTCGTGGGAAGATGGCGTGTTGAAAAATTGTCATGGTGAATATCCGCAGGCGGTAAAAGACATTGCTGCCGAAATGAATGTTTTGCTCATTGATTTGACCGAATTGTCGTGCGACTTTTTCACGAAGAAAGGACAGGAATATGTTACGCCAAATTATTTCATGAACCTTCCGGCAAACACTTATCAGGCTTATCCCGACGGGCAAAAGGACAATACCCACTTTCAGCCTGAAGGTGCGCAAGCGGTTGCACAACTGGTTTTTGACGGATTGAAGAAATTGAAAAAAGAAAATTAAATGAAACGGATTAGCCTATTTATTTTGGCATTTTGCCTGATTGGACTGATGTCGAGTGCACAGCTTGTTACCATCGATGGCATTCAGCGCGATACTTCGTTTACTCCGTATATGGCCTGGATAAAAATCAAAAAAGAGTTTCCGCAGGCTCAAATAGTAAAGCCAATTTTGCCTGAAGGAGTATTGGCAGAAAAGGACATTGTTTACGCCAGTTTGCCCGAAACTGCTTATGAAAAGCGCGATTTGCACCTCGATTTGTTTCGTCCGGAGAAACCCGGGAAATACCCAGCCCTGATCCATATTTTTGGTGGCGGTTGGCGGTCAGGGAACAAGTCGATGCAGGTACCGATGGCACAGCAAATTGCGGCCAAAGGATATATTACAGCATCGGTTGAATACCGTCTTTCGCCAGAAGCGCTTTATCCGGCAGCGGTTTACGATATTAAAGCCGCCATTCGGTTTTTACGGGCCAATGCAGCAAAATACAACATCGATCCGGATAAAATTGCCATTACCGGAAGTTCGGCTGGCGGGCAACTGGCCGCTTTGGTTGGAGCAACTTCCGGAGTTAAAAAGCTGGAGGGCAGTGGCGGGAATCCCGGAGTTTCGTCGGCAGTTCAGGCCATTATTGATATGGATGGCGTTCTGGATTTTGACACGCCCGATGAAAAAGGCAAAGACGAAGAGTCGGCCAAACGTTCGGCGGGTGCATTGTGGTTCGGGGCCACATTCAGCGAAGCTCCTGAAAAGTGGAAGGAAGCGTCACCCATTCATTACGTGGGAGAAAATACACCGCCTATGCTTTTCATCAACAGCGCTTTGCCCCGGTTTCATTATGGGCGCGACAGTGTGATTGCGGTTCTGGATAAGCATGGGATTTATTCAGAAGTTCACACCATCGAAAATACACCGCATCCGTTTTGGTTGTTTCATCCGTGGTTTGAACCGACTGTTGGGTATATGGTAAACTTTTTGGATAAAGTATTTAGCCTTCATTCGAAGACCGCAAACTATGATTTTATAGTGGCTCCGGATGGCTCCGGAAATTTCACTTCCATTCAAAAAGCCATTGATGCATGCAAAGCATTTCCCGATTCAAGAGTCCGCATTTTCGTAAAAAACGGAACCTACAAGGAAAAGCTGGTGGTTCCTTCATGCAACAGCCATTTGTCGATTATTGGCGAGAGTGCCGATAAAACAATCATTTCGTTCGACGATTATTTCGATAAAATCAACCGCGGACGAAACAGCACGTTTTATACCTACACCCTGAAAGTGGAAGCAAATGATTTCCACCTTGAAAATATTACCGTTGAAAATACAGCCGGGCCGGTTGGGCAAGCCGTTGCGCTGCATGTTGAGGGCGATCGCTGTGTGTTCATCAATTGCCGGTTTTTGGGCAATCAGGATACCGTTTATGCTGCCGGAAGGTTTAGCCGTCAGTTTTTCTTGAATTGTTATGTGGAAGGAACCACGGATTTTATTTTCGGTGAGGCGACTGCTCTTTTTGAATCCTGCGAGTTACATGCCAAAGCCAATTCATTCCTCACCGCAGCCAGCACTCCCGAAGGTAAGCCGTTCGGCTTTGTTTTCCTGAATTGCAAAATAACTGCCGATTCAGTAGTAAATAAAGTCTATCTCGGTCGTCCGTGGCGAAGTTTTGCCAAAGTTGCTTTCCTGAATTGCACGATGGGGGCGTTCATCATTCCTGAAGGATGGGACAACTGGTCGAAATCCGAGAACGAGAAAACGGCGGTTTTTGCTGAATACAGTAATTCCGGGGCAGGAGCAAACCGCTCCAAACGGGTTTCGTGGTCGCACGGATTGAGCGCGGCTGAAGCGGCAATCTTCAGCAAAGAAAATATATTTGCTCCCCTGGGATGGGAAATTTCTAAAGGAAAGAAATGGTATGATGTTGTTGTTAAATAGTCCCTCATTATACGGGGAAATATGGCCCCAAAAAGAATAACTTGATGAAAATGCACTAAATTTAAGCGTTGCCCCATGCAGTGTAAACCGTTATATCTATGATACATTGATATCAAAAAATAGTCTGGTTCTGT
>JAUYMU010000079.1 GCA_030698405.1 Bacteroidota bacterium | reverse complement strand
TATTTTGTCCTTTGAAATCTAATCCCGTCTTTTGTGTTTGCATAAGTCTTTGAGTTTTATTGGTTAATCCTAAAATCAAAAATAATACTATTATGGCTTATACTTTCATCTAAGCTCAATTACAAACATAGGGACTCTTTTCAAAAGAGGGGGAAGAGCATCGCAGATGCGACGGGGGTGAGTTGTATTAGAATCTACCAATTTCCCAACGCTTTTTCAAACTTTATTTTTTTCGCATCAACTGAACCGGGTACCAGCAAAACCTGAATTGCCTGTTTTTGATTTGGTTTCAGTTGCATTTCAAATCCCACCAATGTGGTGCCCGGATTTTCTGCATCGTAAGTGGTGGTCGGTGCGGTTGACCATGTTTTCATCGTCACTTTCGCGCTTGTATTCACTTTCAGGTGAATGGTCTTGCCATCTTTGGTTAAAGTGATGCTGTTTTTTCCGAGTTTTGGGGTGGCAGTTGTCATCATTGTCCAACGAACAGTAGTTACTTTGTTTTCAGCAGTCAGTTCGTCGCTCACCACCACAAATTTCTGATCAACAATGGCCACACCACGTTTGGCCGACGCAAGCTGGGCCTCGTACACCGAAGAAATATCCGAAACGGCATACATAAAATCAGGATTGTCGGAGAATTGGTCGATTTTGGCATAACCTTTTACCACTTGTAACTGATTGTCGATGGTTAAAGTGTTGTGCGGATAATTGTTCAGGCGGAAAATAGTCCAGCGCTGTGCATCCTGTGTCCTTCCAAAAATGTTCATTCCTTTCGATTCGAGCGACTCGTAACTCTGCATCCCAAAGTCTGAAGCCCAACGAATGCTGTCGGCTTCCATGATAAATGAGCCAATATCCATGTGCCCGTGATTCACAGAAGGAGAACCGGCTTTGAAGCCAAGGTAGATGGCATTCGGATCGGTCCATGAAGTGCGCATCATGGCAAGTGGATTTGCGCCCTGTCCTTTCCATGCTTTCACTTTGGGTTCAGAGACTTTTTCCAATGGGAGGTCTTTCCCCCAAATCATAATGGCTGGCAACAGACGATCGCGGGTAAAACGTCCCGAGTACTCGGGATCACGTTGCAAGTATGTTTTTTCGACCCATAATTGCGAAGGATCGTTGTTTTTTTTGGCGAACCAAAACATGGCGGGGCTCAAATCTCCACCCGAACCGGAATCGCCCCAATTGAAACTCGGACCGGTAACTCCGGTCATGTTTTGCAGAAATCCTGCCGTTTGCAGAAACCCCGGTGTTTTATTCAGTCCAAAATCGGATTTAAATGCAGTTTCAACAGCGCTTAAAAACATCACGTTGAACGAAGTTCCGTAGCCCCAGTAGCCATAACCTTCAGGATAAGCGCCTTCGGGTTTGTAGTCGTTCATCGAAAGCGGGATTGACACGATTGCCCGCTCAATAATATTTTGCGCCAGTCCGGGATGGTCTTCGGCAACCGCCAATGCTCCAAAAGTCATTCCGGCGTTGCAAACCTGATTCCAGTTATTGCTTACCCGCAGCCAGCTATTGTATTTTGGATCAAATGACGGGTAGATTCCCTTGTAAACAATGGCTTCGCGAATCGCTTTTTTCGACTCGTCAGATAATTTCGGGAAAAGCCAGTCGTAACCAATGGCCATTGCCATGGTCATCTCGCCCACATCCAGAAAATGTGAAGGATTCCAGTCACTAAATTTCGAGATGGCCAGCATTTCTTTTTCGCAGCGGTCGAAATATTTCTGTTCGCCCGTCATTCGCCAGGCATACGACAAATGGAAAATGCGGCGCAATGCCTCGCGCGATTTGTCCAAAAGACGGCGACCAATCTGGATGCGCTCAACCGGAGGTAAGGCGATAATGTTGTCGCTTTCTTTCAGGATCGCTTCGTGCATTTTCTTCCAGATTGGGTTGCCGGCAATTGATTGCTCTATCAGGCGTTCTTCGCCGCTTAACAGAAGAATGCGGGGATGTTGTTTATCAAGGATGGTTTGAGTCGAAATGGATTGTTGTGCGTAGCTGACTCCGGTGAAACAGGTCAGTAATAAAATGATCAGTGCATTTTTAAAGTAGTTCATGTGTTTATGGTTTAGGTTTTTACAATTCAATCGTTATGCTTTTCCCGGCATAAACGGTTTGTGGCAAATCAATGGATATTTCCGAAATTCCTTTCTTTTCGTTCCAGAATGATCGAAAATTTTCTCCGCTTTTTTCAATTTTCCCGGTAACGCTGACATGTATTTTTCCCAGTTTGCGTGATGGGTCGGCCACAGAGATTTGTTTTACCGCCGCACCATCAGTTTTCACCATCACTGTTCCCGGACTGTCCATCCCGATCGTCAGATTTTCTGTAACTTTTATTTCGCCTGAAGTATAGAAAACTGCCTGACAAATATTTAATCCGGTATGTTTTACCGCCTGAATTTCAGGAGTATTGGAAAGGATCGTGATTTGCTGTCCAGCTTTGTCCATTTCAGCTTCGGTAGTTCCGGGGACAATGATGTACTGGTAGCTGGCGTTTCGCGGTTGCTGGCCGTGATCGATCCAAAGTTTGAACACGTCTTTGCTGACTTCATCTTTTGGCGAATCGGACTGGCGGTTAATTTTGAACCAGCTTCCGGTTTGCGCCTGATTCGAGAGGTTTACTTTTTGTGCTTCAGGAAAAACATACCCGATACCATCGTGTAAAATCCATTTTACCTGATCGAGCTGGCGTTCGCCTTTTGGCATCGCCGATTTTTGGTTGCCGTTCATTACCAACACATCGCTTTGCAGCAGGCATTGGTTAAGCGTTGTGGCTACCTGAAGCCGTGCCCTTGAATTGATGGCAGTTCCCAGGCAAACATATTCCTTGTCGAAGAAAAACCATGCTTTTTTCGCGGCAAGTGGATCGTGCGCACTTTTGAAATCGTAGGCAACAGCTCCGTATTTGCCATCGGTAACCGCGCCAACAAAATCGGTCAGCCCGGTTTTTTGAATTTCTTTTTCAGAAGGGAGTTCAGGTTTCTGCAAAATGGTTGTCCCCGGAATTTTCTGCCAGTCGTAAACCGGAGAGATGTTGGTGTATTCGGCGCCTGTCAGAGAAATGTAGTTGGTGCCATCGCCACGGTGGTGGTTCATCAAACCTTCGCCGTTGTAGGGTACTTCCATGTTGTCGTTGCGCGTGGAGTGCATCCTGACGGAAGTGTAAAACGTGGGGCGCTGAAATGCGAAATGCTCGGTTTGCCAGAAAAATTTCGCGAACGACAGGGTAGGGGCGGCTTCACCTTTGCGGATTTTGATGAGTTCTTCCAGTTCGCTTTTCCGGTAGCTGGTGGTTTTTAGCAAACGTTCGGGAGTCGTGGTTCCCATCGCATGGTAGCCGTCGAATCGAGTAATATCGCGGTTCTTTATTCCCGGATCCTGGTATTTCCCATATATCATTTGTTTGCTGATGCCATCGAGATAGTAGTCAGTTAGCTGCTGAAGCGGTTTTTCGGAGAACTGGTACTTTGTTCCGGCAACGAAAGCAGCCCATTCGGCAAACGCATCAGCATAACCGGTTCCGTATGAAAGCGTGTTGTTTACGCGGTCTTCACGGTGATGAAAGCTGTAATCATGCTGCATTCCGCGCTGTCCGGTGTTAAATTTGATTTCCCCTTCAATAACCTTGATCACTTCGGCAAACTGAACCTCATCGCGCCTGTAAAGCAGGTTTTTTGCCAGAATACCAGCAATTTTAATGCGGTCGCCGCTGGGGCGTGCGCCGGATGCATTAAGATGCGCGCGGCCAATCATCGGCAGGGTTTTTTCTATCCGGTCTTTGGTCAGGTCTGTATCCAAAATTAGTAATACCGAATTTAGGGCGATGGGCGTACCAATTTGGTTGTTCCACCAGTTATCGCAAATAAAATCGTTGGCCAGCCAGTAATCGAGCGCCAAAAAAATAACAGCTTTTAATTTTTTATCGCCTTGGAGTTTTGTGCCTTTCTTTTTAAATGCGCGGCTCATTTCAACCATATTGCTTAGGTGTTGGGCATGTTGAAATCCTGTATTCGAAACATCCACATAGTCGATGCCCGGCCAGGTTCCATCTGGGCGGATGGTTGCCATCAGTTGTCTGACACTTGTTTCATCGACCGATGGCGCCATGAGTTCGGCAATCACTTTTTGCCTGAGGATTTCAATTTCAGAAGGCGCTGCATCTACCTTCAAAAAGGAAAGTATTAAAATGAATGCAGTCAGTACAGTTTTGATTTTGTTGTTCATATTCATAGTTGGTTAAGTTATTTGATAATTAAGGTTTAAGGCCGTTTGTCTTTCCAAAGTTTAAAGTCGTCCCAGTAAATTTGAAGGGTTTTGTTTTGGCTACCCATATAGTCGATTAGCTTCTTGGAAGTATAGAGTTTAATCGGGTTGAAATCGGTTACGCCATCCGGATTGGGATCTTTTGTGTTGTGGGTAATTTTGGTCAGATCGTAAGTGATTTCCTTTTTTCCTCCATCAGGCTGTATGGTCATGTAGAATTTCCCGTTGCTGGCATCGCCTTCCTTGTAGTAATATTCCAGCGTAAACCATTGCCCTATCGGAACTTTCACCTTCTGGTTGGTTTCTTTCCAGAGCGTGGTATATTTCTGGCTTCCATCAGCAAATAACTCGCAATCCTGACCATCGAGAATGAAATACAGGTCGCTTTCTGTGGCGATGGGCTTTCCGATTCCAAGTGCGATGCGGAAACCGTAGGGAACCGACTGGCTCCAGGTAATGTTGTTCCAAAATTCGGCGATGGTGAGCCAGCTTATTTTATCAGGAAAAGTGCGGACAGCGTTGAAATCGGCAGGCAGAAATATTCGCACCGACTGGTAAAACTCTTTCATGCCTTTGTTGCCATAAAGGTTGCCCTGAATACGTCCTTTTGAGCCTTCCACGTTGGGTTTGTCGAGCCAAAAATGCAGTAAATGATTCGCTGGATTGCCCGGTTCAGGAATGATTTTAGCAAATCGCATGGTGGAGTCGCCTCCCTGGTATTGAAGGCTGAAATTACCGATGTCGGGATGATTGTCCAGATCATTTACCCAATCGCAGTGACTGGGAAAAGTTTTGTCAGTTCCAACGATGTCGGAATCAGAACCTTTGGCAAGTACTTTCGAACCTGGTTCAAAACCCGATTGAAAGATTAAAGTACCAGAGTTTAGTACCGGAGTCTTTTCCTGTGCGCAGGCTGTGAAAAGTATGATCTGAAATGCAATTGTAAGATATAAGGTTTTCATATTTAGTTAGTTATTTGATTTTAGACCTGACAGGTTTTTAAAACCTGTCAGGTCTGAAGTTTACTCGGTATAAATACTGAACCATGATTCCGCTGTGGTCGTTGGCTTCGATCAAACTTCCGGAGATGGAAATTTTTTTACTTTCGGTCACCAGCAATCCGAACCAGGCATTGCGCGCCAGTTCGCAGTTGGTAACAGTGACATCGGTACAACTCGTCAAGGCAATTCCGCTGCCATGGGGCGAAGTGTCCATCCGGCTGTCTTTTATGCTTACATTGGTGCAATGCGAAAGCAGCAAATTGTGCTGAAGTTTTGGCCCCGGAACCACACTTGCGCCGTTCTCGTTAAAATCGCAGCAAATTACATTCAGATTTGTTGCGCCACTAATGAAAACACCATTGTAGGTGCAATTTCTAACGGTTATATTTCGTAGCGTAATATTTTTCATCGGCCCATCATATTGTCCCAAAAACATGATTTCACCTCGATTGGCCGTGCTTCGGTAGGAACGGCGGCTGTTCGGATCGCTTCCCGGATCCGAATCAGCAGCGCCTTCCACCACCAAATCACAAATTGTAAAATCGTGCAAGTCGTTGGCTGCATTAACAATAGCATCCCGTACTCCGGATTTCGGATCAAGGAAAAGCACGGTTGCCAATCCTTCGCCTGAAAGTGTAACTCCGGAAGGTATTTTTAAGGTCGTTGGTAATGTGTGCAGTCCGGCGGTTGCGATAACCCAACCATTTTTGGCTGCAACTTTGTCCAATGCCTCCTGAATGGATTGGCCGGGATTTACCAGAACCGCATTGCTGGCTGCTTTGGTAACAGCTTTTTCCATTGCCCCGGCGGGATATGCTATCGGCGAGGCTACCGGTTTTGCCTGTTTGTTTATCGTTTTTCCTGAAGGAGCGCGGTAAGCTGTGAGTAGGCTTCGGTGGGCTTTTGTGCGTATGGAGTCAGCTGCCTGTTTGGTGAAAGGCAGTTCTATTCCCTGGGAGGCATAATGGCGATAGACGTATTCGTAATCATCGCGGATTTTGGTAGCCCTGTCGGAAATCGTTCCGTAGCAATGTGGTTTGTGCCCGAGTAAAAAACCGGCTGTATATTCGTAACCAAGCGCAATCCGGTTGTTGGCAATCGAAAATAAATCGACACCCTGCGTGTAAGCAGTTTTGGCAGCTCCGGCAAATTCACCCAGTCCGAGTTGTACGTGTGCCTGGTCGCGCATCGACTCCTGGCATTGACCACTGGGATAAATGTATTTGAAAATACTTCCGTTGACCGGCGCATGTAAAAAATGATTGATCGCATTATCGAACATCTCGCGGTTATCGGTAAAAATGGCGATAGCCAGGATGGAATTAATAATGGCGCCGTCCCAGTTGCCATTGGCTTGCGGATAATAGAAACGCATGAGCGGGTAATAAACCGTCATCATCATTTCGGTGAAACGGTCGATGTCTTTTTGCTGCCAGCCCGAATCGGCATAGCGGAGTATTTCGGCTGCATTGCACAATTGATGGCCGGTCCAGCCAGCCAAAAGTTTGGCGTCGTTGTAGTCGAAATCCCAGATTACCGGCGACCACGCATTGATTATTTCGATTGCCTTTTCGGCATAGGCTTTTTCATTGGTGATGTACCACATAATGGCACAATTGTACGCCAGGTCTGAACCTTTGGAAAGGTCGTCACCGCCAATATTTGGTTTTCCGTAGGAGCCACGGAGAACATGGGTATGAGGTTTTACTTCAAACTGAAGGTTGGTTGCGGCTTTCAGGCGGTCGAAGGCATCTTTCCAGGGCTGTTCCCCGGCAAGTACCTGTTTTTTCATGTACTCCAGATCGGCAGAAGTTTGGCCAATCCCGGGATGGATAAATTTTTGGGCAGAACTATTTTCAGGAGAAAACGAAATGAAAAAC
Source organism: Bacteroidota bacterium (assembly GCA_030698405.1). GTDB lineage: Bacteria > Bacteroidota > Bacteroidia > Bacteroidales > Prolixibacteraceae > Aquipluma. Next base: position 57,095 of record JAUYMU010000079.1, on the reverse strand, counting down.
AAAACCAGCAAAAAAAGTGAATAATGTCCTTTCATAACGATGGATTTTAAGGTTTAATTTCTGGTTTTTGAGCGGAAGAAATTTTTCCAATCATCAAATCGTCAGTGAAAATGGCGATACGATCTGTGCTGATTTCAGGATTTAAGATCACGTACTGATGTTTGCCTGCGGGGTTACTTTCCCAGGTGTTGCTGCCATCGGGTGCAACGATGCAACGCCCGTTAACAAAAGAAAAGAAACGCTCGGCCTGATCGGTGAGCAGTAAAACGGCAACTTGATCCCAGCTTTGCCTTCCGGCAAAATTGTTGTACAGTTCGTACGAGCGATACAAAATATGGTCGGTCGGAACTTCGCTGTTCAACCTGTTGCCTCCTGTGATTATTTTGTTGCCAACTTCCCAGCCACATAAAACGACCTCTTTTTCCCAATTGGCCAGACAATAAACCGTCGATTGCGGATCGGGGCGATAAAAGTTGGCCTCTTTGCCCTGAGGGAACTGGCCTCCCATACAAATCCATTTATCTACTTTTTTCTTCACAAGGTCTTTCCCGTTCAGGAGTGATAGTTCGTCGGCTCCGGATTGCAGCAGCCCCTGAAGACTGCTAAGGTGGCCTATTGAAACAATTGTTACCGATTCGTCGGGATTTTGTGTCAGTAATTTCCGGTATAGTCTGACAGCATCATCGGCATCTTCCCAGGATTTCAGCGTTGAAGGGAATTCGCTGGCGATGGTTTTGGTGTAGCGTGAATGGTTGGTCAGTTTTGGCTGGCCTTTCAATAATCCAACCGGAATATCGGGGCATCTATAAAAGGTATTTATTGCGCTGGCACAGACGGGTGCGAAAGGATCATCGCTGGTAATTACGACGCCAATCAACTCAATTGTTCCGGCTTTGTGCAGGTTAAGCAGCATGGCCATTGCCCCAACATCGTCAACATCCGAATCAAGGTCGGCATCGAGGATAACTTTTTGTTTCGGAAGGGAATTCTCTGCGGCAATGTTTTGTTGCGTGCATAAGAAAAACAGCAGGATTAAAAGAAAACCAAATGTTCCTTTGGATTGCATCTCGTAAGGGTTGGTTAAATTTAGTTGGTTTAGGTTGAATAAAAAAAGAGTTATTGCGCTCTTTCAGAAGCACAATAACTCTTTGTAATAAATAGCGACTATTGCATCGGATAACGTTTGATACTGACAGTCATAGTTTTTGCTGTGTTATTAATCGAATTACAGTAAATATAAGCCCTGTATTTTCCGTCAGCGGTTTCTACCCAGGTTCCAGCTTCTGCCCTTAAATTGATGGCATAATCGGGCGCTCCGGTGAAATTAAGCTTTTCGAAATCGATATCGTCAATAAAAACCCCAAACTGTAAACGGGCAAGATGTTGATCGCGCAAAGCCCATACTTTCCATATTTTGGTGCTCTTATTTACTCCTGATGGCAATGTTATGCCGGGTAAATAATCAGGACTGGAAGCCGGAGAAACCAACGCATGTGTGAAAGTGATTCCGGGGATTACCCTGTAAAGGTAAACCAGATCAATATTGGCAGCATTGGTTGCAGCAGATGCAGCATTGTAAACAGCCATATCGGCAATAGAAATGTAGCTGTTGTTGTTATCGCTCAATACCAGATCAAGTTTCATGTCCATTTTTGCAATGGAGTATGGCCCCATTTCATAAGATACGGTTTGTCCGTTGCTTGCTTTGGCTGAAAAAGTAAACTTTACAGTTTTTCCGCGGGCTTCTTCAGGAATAATGTAATAGTAACGCAAGGTAGCGGCACAGGTGTCTTTGCTGAAAACTACTTCAGTTTTGGTTCCGGTATTCACCGAAGCCGAACCAACCGTTACGGGCACATCTGCTCCACTTGCGCTTGTACTGAAAGAGCGGTTTTCCATATAAGTGGCAGGCGCTCCTGCAATCGAAGCTTCAACCTGTGCTGAAATGATTTTCCCTTCAGCCTGAGGAAGCGCCATTGCATAAGCAAATTCCAGGTTCAAGCCAACAACGTTTGGTCCCAGGGTGCGTTTGATACAATCGTTGTGAAGCCCTCCTTCTAAAGTTGGCAGAGCGTATTCTTCATCCTGACAGGCCGTGAAAAAGACAACCAGTATGGTCAGGAGTGTTAAACTATAATGTTTAAGTTGCATAATCTATTCTTTTAAGGTTTGGCTTGTACTGTTACGTAAACGGTATATGGTTTTTTAACCAGCCGGTTGCCCGAGATGACCGTGTAAACTTTCGGATTGGCAAGGTCAGAAAAATCAACTTTCCCTACAATCTTCGGATCAAGTTTGGCATCGGTTACCAGACTAAACTGAGGATAGACGTTCTTGAGATCGGTACCAAAAAATACCTCTACGTTAATGGTTTGAGCAGTTGTATCAATAACCGCAGCTTTTGTTCTTACGGTCTGAAAATCAACGCCAAGCAACTCAAAGTTGCCGACATAGCATTGACCCCTGGTAGTAATCAGCAACCCATCTTCGTCGACAGGAAAATCGGTACAGCTAACCCAGGCAAAGGTTACTAAAGTGATAGCTATGAATGTTAAAAAATATTTTTTCATTGTGTATGTATTTAAGTTTCACAATTTGTTTTCAGACGATTATAACCAGGGTTTGTTCTGGGTTAAATTTGGATTACGGTCACGTTCGCCTGGAGGAATCCGGAAAATGTAATTTTGCTGATAGTTAAGCTCCGACAGGTTCTGGTAATAACGGTCGCGGTTTGCACCATGTGTGTCGATTCTCCAAACGCCCAGTCCATAAGGTGGATTCCAAACACGTTCGATTGCTCTCCATCTGCGTAAGTCGAAACCGCGCTGTCCTTCACCCAATAGTTCAATGATCCTTTCCTGCTCAATGGCTGAGAAAAAGGCTTCTTTCGATGCAGTTTTTTCAGGTGCCAATGCAGGAAGATTACCTCTGCGACGGATTTTATTTACCAGATCAATCGCATCTGCCTGAGGTCCGTTCACTTCGTTGGTTGCTTCAGCATACATCAGGAAAACATCGGCCAAACGCATTACCGGATAAGCATAGTCACCTTCGCTGCGGCCTAAGCCACCATAGTTGCGCAGAAATTTGCGGAATACGTACCCGTAAACGGCTGCATCAGTATTGTAGGAAGTATATTTCACTCCACCAATGGTAACCGCTGCATTCCATGTTTTATAAATAAACGGAGTATAACCGGTCGATTTCAGAGAAGTCAATCCAATACTCATTTCATAATCCCACATGATGGACGATTTCATACGATAATCGCGACCAGCATAACTTGCAGGATTAACAGCCGAATTAAGCGCTGTTCTTGCACCTGCCGTTGTAGGATTCATCGGAACCAATTTTGGGGCAAAATCTCCTGTTGTTGTCAATTGATAACGGTCGGCAATTTCATAAGTCGGGAATACCCAGCATTGTGAACCTTCATGGGTACGTCCTGCCACATCGCGCATCAGTTCTTCTCCCTGACCAGTCCCTGTTCCACCATGGGTGAAGGACATGATCATTTCAGGATCGCCGTTGGCAATTGGTAAAAACAGGTAGAAATAATTCGGAAGCACATCGGCATTGCCCATGGTTCCCCAGTCTCCCGGTTCGCCGTTACGGAACAGTGTTAAGCCGAAATCCTGTATGACTGATTTAAAATCAGCAGCAGCAGCAGTATATGAAGCTGTTGCAGCTGCAGTGCTGGGAGTAAAAGTTTCGAGTTCAGGCCATCCGAATTTGTTCCATGATGCCCAATACAGATGCATTTTACCGCGGAAAGCCAATGCGGCAGGCTTGCCTGCACGTCCCAAAGCTGCTCCTTTTGTTGGTAATTTATCGAATGCATAAGTAAAGTCTGCCATAATGGAGTCTTTAACCTGGGCAATTGGTGTACGCTTCAGATTTTCAACTTCGGAATTTGAGTAGATAATATTGCCAATGTACGGAACATCTCCCCACATGGAGATCAAACGAAAATAGACCATTCCGCGAAGCAAACGGGCTTCTCCGATTACTGCTTCGAGGCCAGGTTTTGAAGCTGCACTGGCTGTCGGGAGCATTTTTCGGACGTTTTCGATTACATAATTGGTACGGTTAACTCCACCATAAAGGTAGCGGTACATTTTATCGAAACTTGCTCCATAACCGGTTGGATTATAGTTGCCACCGTGGTAGGCATCGCCCAGCCGAAGGTTTTCATTGGTAGAGCTTATTCCACGTACCCGGGTATAATCGCCATGTCCGTCGAAGTAATAATCACGGTCGAAAAGCGGTCTAACGGCTGCATAGGCACCCATCAGGGCTATGGTCGCGTCTGCTTCGGTTTGCCAAAATTGAGCTGTACCCAGATCAGTGGTAGGTACCTGATCGAGCAAATCTTTGGTACACGAGCTGTTAAAAAGGGTCAGCCCGGCAATTAGCGAGAAGACCAGTATTTTTGAAGTTATTTTTTCCATGTCATTCTATTTTAGATTCCAATGTTAATACCAAGTGAGAACGATTTATTCAGCGGATATGCATCACTGGCATGTGCTCTCTTTTCAGGATCTAACCCGCGGTATTTGGTAAAGGTTGTCAGGTTCTCAGCCGATCCGTAGATACGAACTGTTTCGATACCGATTCTGATCAGCAGATTCTTTGGAAGAGTGTATCCCAGTTGAACGTTTTTTAAACGCAGGTAACTAAGGTCGTCGAGCCAGAAAGTTGTTTCTTCGCGGTTGGCGTTTCCACCCAAACGAGGCCATTCACCCTGACGGTTTTCAACACTCCAGGGTTGTTCCCAATGGCTCCATGTTGAAGCGTAACGCTGTGCACTGAAGTTTACGTTGTTGAAAATGTTGAGCCAGTAGTCTTTACGCCCGGCAGCTCCCTGAAAAAGTACATTCATGTCAAATCCTTTCCATGCAACACTTGTGTTGAATGCAAAGTTGGTGGTTGGCCGGTCACGTTGAACATGTGGATATGCTTTTCTGTCATTCCCGTCAATACGTCCGTCACCATTCAGGTCTTTGCGCAGGATGTCTCCCGGTGAAGCTCCCTGAGGGGTTGCATTGTAAACATCGGCCCAGGTTTGTGCAATACCCATATCTTCGTATGTATAAAGAAAATGGTAAGGCATATCCAGAAATACCCAGCCTCTTCCAAGAAATTCATTCCATTCTTCGAGTACAGTTGTGTTGTATGAACCATTCAGGTTAAAACTGTAATTAAAATCGCGGATTTTGTCTTTCCAGGTGAAATTTCCTTCAATACCACGGTTACGCATATCTCCGATATTTTTACGCGGCGCTGTGTATGCTCCGGTTAATAGAATTGACATTTCCGATGGACGGTTCATCCCAGAAGTTAAGCGGTCGTAATAATCTATTTCAGCAGTCAACCGGTTTTTCATGAATCCAAGATCCAAACCAATATTTAATACACTGGTTGTTTCCCATGAAAGTTCAGGGTTTACCATTTTTTGGTTTACCAGCCCTAAAGCAATATTTCCACCAATCATGTAATGGTTGGCAGCAAGTGTTTCCTGCTGTTCGTAACGTCCAACACCGCTGTTGTTACCCAATCCTCCGTATGAAGCACGAAGTTTTCCGCTCGAAAGCCATCCTTCAAGAGAAGAGCGTAGAAAGTTTTCTTCAGTAAAACGCCAGCCTACTGCTGCTGACGGGAAGAAACCAAACTGTCTTCCGGGGAGGAATTTGGACGATCCGTCGTAACGGAAATTCACTTCGAGCAGGTATTTGTCGAATGCCGCATAATTCAAACGACCAATGTATGATTGAAGTCCTTCGGTACTTGAATTACCGCCAGCTCCCTGTGTCGTTCCTGAAAGGGCTGCATCAATTTCATGAAGGGAAGGATGCAAACGGTCGGTACGTGAACTTGTTTGAGACCTGCCGTACCAGTATTCTTCGCCATAAACAAACAAAGCGCCGATATCATGGTTTCCGGCAATGGTTGTTTGGTAGTTTAATCTCCCGTTTAATTGTGTTTTGTAACCGGTATTGGTATAATTGGCAACTCCGGCATTCGTTCCAACATAAACTCGTGAGCCAAATGTATTGGTTTGGAAGTTGAACGAACGGTTTGGAATAGCTGCTGTATAGCGGAACTGGTTGTAATAATTCAACGCATAGTCGATACGGGCAGTTAATCCTTTAATCGGCGTCCAGTCCCAATACATGCTGGTGGATGCTTCCTGACGATTCTGGTAATTCAGGTTGTTTACATAAACCGTATAAGGATTGTAAGCCTGAGGGTCTTCGTTGTATGCCATTACACCACCGTAATTTCCTGATACTGGATCGTAAGGTGTCATTCCTGAAATGGCATACTGAAGGTCGAATCCTGCCGTATTGGTAGCATCATCATCCGTAAAACCATCAGCAAGAGCGTAGGTATATTTCGACCAGTCGCCGGCGAATTTGGCACCAACATTCATGTTGTCGCGTACTTTGTAATCGTAATTAAACCGGGCATTGTAGCGCGAATAATCGTTGTTTATCTGAAGGCCTTTTTCGTCCATCATCCCAACGGAAATAAAGAAGTTCGATTTTTCGTTGCCTCCTGAGGCCGAAAGATTGTGGTTCTGAACCTGACCATCGCGCATCAGCACATCCCACCAGTCGGTATTCGGGTAACGCAATGGGTCGATCATTCCAAGAGCCATCCACTGGTCGATGGTGCCATCTTTAAATACATAATTTGAGCGCAATGTATTTGCTGCGGCCTGTCTCTGGTGAATGGTCAGTGCACGCGGGTAATCGGCCATAAACTCATAAGCTTTGGTCGGATGTTCAAGGGCAAAGGTGCTTGAATAGTTGATCCTTGTTTTATCCATTCCTTTTCCTGATTTGGTTGTTATCAGGATAACACCGTTGGCCGCTCGTGAACCGTAAACGGCCGATGAAGTCGCATCCTTCAAAACCGATATACTTTCGATGTCGTTCATGTTCAGCCGGTTGATGTCCACATCGGGCATCCCGTCAACTACCACCAAAGGGTTGGCATTGTTAACAGTTCCCAAACCGCGGATGAGCAGCGAAACATCGTTTTTACCCGCCATACCCGAGTTCTGGTTTACTGCCAAACCTGGAATAAGACCGTTCAAACCCGATGAAACATTGGACAGTGTACGGCTGGTGATTTTTTCGTCAATTTTAACTGCCGAAACGGCACCGGTCAGATTTACTTTTTTCTGGGTACCGTAACCAATCACAACCACTTCGTCAACGCCAACAGTTTCGTCCTGCAGCACAATTTCGAATGTTGTTTTTCCTGAAATTGCCACTTCCTGAGAGAGCATCCCAACGAAGGAAAAGACCAGGGTTTGTGCATTTTCAGGAACACTCAACCGGAAATTACCATCGTTGTCGGTAATAGTTCCGGTGGTGGTTCCTTTCACCACAACCGAAGTACCGGGAATGGAAATTCCGTTTTTATCCTTAACGGTTCCCGAAACGCCTTTCTGCTGTTGAACAGGAATGGGTGCGACCTTTTCCGTCGCTTTTTTAATTACTACCACCCGGTCATCAATTTCATACGAAAAGCCGTTTGGAATCAGAATTTTGTTCAGAATATCTTCCAGTTTGGCGTCTTTCACCTGAATGGACACCGAAGGTATGTCCTTCAAAAGGTCAGACCTGTAAAGGAAGTAGAACTTACTCTGTTCTTCAATTTTCTTCAGAACCTGCTCGATACTGCTGTTTTCCAGCCTTAGTACCAGATTGGTCTGTTGAGAGTACACACTTGCCGACACCTGCACCAGGCTCAGCAACAAAAAGAATACAGTTATCCTCATCATAAGGAACAGTTTTTTCCACCCGTGCCAACGGATAGAGTTACATCGCTTTTTTTTCATAGATTTGTACTGTAAGTTAATACACATTATTATTTACTACAATCAGGGTGGGGAATGGTGCGAACATTTCCCGCCTTTTTCTTTTCAGTTAATGGTTATCGTATTGTTTTCAATAACAAAACTCACTTCATTGGTCTTCTCAATTTTTGCCAGGATATCACCAAAATTGGCATAACGCTCCAGATTTCCGGTAAACATTAATTTCTTGTCTCTCTCATTTGAGAAAACGACTTGTACATCGTACCATTTTGAAAGTGTACCCATGATTTCTTCCAACGGCTGCTCCCTAAAAACAAAACGTCCATCTTTCCACGCAACATACTGATTGATATCTACAATCCTTTTTTGAATCTGATTGTTGCTGCTATTTAAGATGCTCTGCTCATTTGGTTTCAGGGTCAGATTTATTTGCGGGTTATTACTCATCGAAACTTCTACATTGCCTTCTACAAGAGTTGTATATATGTTTTGGTTTTCAGGATAAGATGATACGTTGAATTGTGTGCCAAGTATTTTGATATTCTGATTACCGGAAGTTACTATAAACGGGACTTTTGTGTTTTTCTTTACTTCAAAATAAGCCTCCCCGGTGAGTTCAACGCTGCGAACATCGGCGGCAAACTGAACCGGAAAACGAAGGGTGGTTTCTGAATTCAGCCACACTTTTGTGCTGTCGGATAAAATAAGGAAATATTCGCCGCCACGCGGAATTTTCAGGGTATTGTATTTTATTTCTGTTGAAAGTGCGTTTTTGCTTGAGTATTCCAGCGAGTTGCCGGTATTTTTAATCTCCGTTCCATCGGCATCAGTAAAAGTATTTCCATCTGAGGTCAGATCGTGTTCAGTTCCGTCAGCAAGAATCAGCACTGCCTTGTTACTGCCTGGCACAATCGATTGCACCTGTTGCTCAACTCCAAGGTTTTCGGGATTAATTTCAAGGTTTAAAAACTGAAAATAAATAAGGAACAAAATGCTGGCTGCGATACTGGTGATTGCAATTATTCGGGTATTCCGGGCAGGAGAAAAAATGCCGGCTTTACGATGAATGTTACGGAGCGCTTTTTTTAATTCGGCAGGTGAATTGGCAAATTGAGAGCCATTGGTATAATAATGAAGGGCGCTATCGAAGTATTTACGATGAGCGTTGTTTTCAGACAACCATTGTTTCAAAAGAGTTTCTTCTTCTTCGGAGGTCTGGTTGTGGATTTTTTTCCAGATGATCTCAAAATCGATGTTTTGATTCAGTTCCGTCATGTTCTTTTTAGTCAAGTTAATTTAATGACACCTGACCTTGGAAAAAGGGTGACAGGAATTGGATTATTTTTTAGAATTTAAAAGAAGAACTTCAGAGAGCTGCTGTCAATTAATATTTTGCGCATCTTTTCCTTTGCCCGCCTGATTTGGGTTTTTACGGTATTTTCCGAAATCTGGTTGATCACGGCGATATCCTGTATCTTTCTTCCGAACATGTATTTCTGTTTGAACAACTCGCCCATTTGCGGCGGAAGCTGGGCAATGGCATCCTGCACTTTTTTTATAATTTCCAGATCAACCCAGCCAGATGAATCGTCCTCGTTTAACAAGGCTTCCAGGTAAAGAATTTTATGCTTGTCCTGAACATTAATATCGCGAAGGTGGTTGAGGCAGCGGTTTTTTACCGATTGATAGAAATACGATTTAAGCGAAAGCTGAATGTCGATTTGATTCGTTTTTTCCCAAAAGTGAATAAAAAGGTTTTGTACAATGTCTTCGCAGGCATGTTTGTCGAAGAGGAAACCTTCGGCATAACGTGTCAGGTGCGGGTAATACTCATAGAACAGGGCCTCGAAAACCTTTCGGTTCCGGTTCCTGATTTCACCCACCAATATTTTGTCTTCAACCTTCATTGCTGTTTCTTGTACCTTGCAAAGCTGTACAAATTTTAAAGATTAAACCAGCTTTTTACAATTGTTTCATAGTTGTTTTCGTTTATGTGCCTGAAAATGTTTTCCTTAGGATAATAAGTGTAATCGGCGGCATATTTTTCGTAATTAGCTACAATGTCCCTAAGCGCTTTAATGAACAACTCAACTTCATGTTTGGTTGTAGTCGGATGCAGCGACCATCGCACCCAGCCCGGTTTTAAAGACAAATCGCCCTGATTTATCCTGCTTGTAATTTCATCAGATAGTTCATGGGTCACTTCAAGCAAAATGTGGCCGTAAGTTCCGGCGCAAGCACAACCGCCCCGAACCTGAATTCCATACAAATCGTTCAGCAATTTAACCAACAGGTTGTAATGAATTTTGGCGACGAAAAATGAAATGATACCCAGTCTTTCGCGGTGCCGGTCATCCATGATTTTTACTTCAGGAATACCGTCAAGTCCCTTAAAAGCCAGTTTCAGCAATTCATTTTCGCGTTGGTGGATATTTTCGATACCCATTTTCTCTTTAAGCCGGATGCAAAGTGCCGTGCGGATCGTTTGCAAAAAACCGGGAGTTCCGCCGTCTTCCCTTATTTCAATGTTGTCAACATATTTGTATTCGCCCCACGGATTCGTCCAATCGACCGTTCCGCCACCTGGCTGATCGGGCACTGTATTGTGGTACATCGACTGGTCGAAAACCAACACGCCCGAAGATCCGGGACCTCCCAAGAATTTGTGCGGCGAGAACATGATGGCATCCAGCTTTTGCATCGGGTCCTCCGGGTGCATATTCATTTCATCATAAGGTGCAGATGCTGCAAAGTCGATAAAAACTACGCCGCCAAATTCGTGCATTATTTGCGCCAGTTCGTAATAAGGAGTGCGGATTCCGGTAACATTTGAACAGGCAGTAAACGAGCCGATTTTGAAAGGCCGGTCTTTGTATTCTTCCAGTTTTTTTCGGAGATTTTCAGGCGAAACCTGTAAGTTTTCGTCAGGATCAATAATCACCACATCGGCATTGGTTTCGTACCAGCTTGTGTGGTTTGAATGGTGTTCCATGTGCGTAATAAAAACCACAGGCCGGTCGCGTTTGGCAAGGCATCCGGTATGGTTTACCTTTCCGCAGTATTTCAAGCCAAGCATCCGCTGAAATTTGTTTATAACGGCTGTCATTCCTGAACCTGCGGTGATAATTATGTCATTTGGATCTGCATTCACGTGAGCTTTAATAATTTGTTGCGCCTGATGGTATGCATGGGTCATCAGCGCGCCGGTTTCGCTGGTTTCTGAATGCGTATTTCCGGCGAAGGGCCCAAAAACTTCGGAAATTTGCTTTTCAATGGGTTTGTAAAGTCTTCCACTTGCAATCCAATCGGCGTAAACGATCTCTTTTTCACCATACGGCGATTTAAAATGCTGGTCGATTCCTACAATATTGTTTCTGAATTGGTCGAAATAAGATTCAAGTTTTGTCATTTGTATTAGTTGTGAAAAAAATGCGTCGCAAAAATAATCCCTTTCCGTCAGCTAATACAAGAATAAAATCAGTTTTTAAGTCCAGATTTAATTGGTGGATCAGGAACTTTCTCACAACAGTTTCGTATTTTGCCAGCCTTATCCTAGACCTATAAAACGAACATGCCGCAGAAATAATTTGCAAGGTGGCAGCACAAAAAAAAATGAACCCATAGTTCGAAGTGGAAATCTATCGCATGTGAGTTCTCCCGAAAGATCGGGACAAGCTATGAGAATACTTAATAATCAACAAATTAATACCCATATTTTCGGATGAAAAGTTAATCAGAAATATTATATATTTGCCTGACAGGTATAAAAAGTAATTATCGACCTTCACCCCCTACACAGAAAATCTCATAATATGAATCGTAATAATTGCAAAAAAATCCTGAATGGCCGATTTGGAGGCATTCTGCTACTTTACATGGTATTTATAAGTGTTTCATTTATAAGCAGAACAGTTTTGCTTTCAATGTCTTTCACTGATGTCAGCATAAATCTGTTCAACATTTTATGGTCGTATGGTGCAGGATTGTTTATGGATACTGTGGCTTTTTCCTATTTCATGATCCCTTTCGTGCTGTTTTTAACTTTTATTTCCGATCGGATTTTCAACTCAGCCATTCATAAATGGGTTGCTTATTCCGTTTATTTCATCACTTTTTATGTCTTACTTTTCAATGGCGTATCCGAATATTTTTTCTGGGAAGAATTCGGGGTTCGCTACAACTTTATAGCAGTTGATTATCTTATTTATACTACCGAAGTATTGGGCAATATCAAAGAATCGTATCCGCTGCCTTTATTGATTTCTGCCATTTTAGCCGCAGATATAGCCCTGAGCTATTTGGTTATCAGAAAAAACCTGCTGGCAGTTTCGCTACAAAGCAAAAGTGTAAAAAGGCAGCGGATTAAAACCGGTTTGGCTTTGCTGGTTCTCCCAATTCTGTCATTTATTCTGATCAAAAATACAACCGTTGAAATAACTCAAAACCGTTACAACAACGAACTGTCTAAAAATGGCATTCACTCACTTTTTTCCGCTTTCCTGAACAACGAACTCGATTACGAAACCTTTTATGCCACGCAAAGCAACGAGGAAAATTTCAAGGAATTGCGTACCATTCTTAAAAGTGAAAACAGCGAGTTTCTAAGCAGCGAAACTTTTGACATTTCAAGGCAAATCACAAATTCAGGAGAAGAAAAACGGCACAACGTGGTTTTTATTACCGTTGAAAGCTTAAGCGCTGAATTCATGAGATTTAAAGAAAGTAAAAAGAGTGGTTCAACTCCCTTTTTAGATGCCATTGCAGACAGCTCACTCCTTTTTACAAACCTTTATGCCATCGGAACCCGCACCATCTACGGGCTCGAAGCTGCAACACTTGGCGCCCCGCCAAAACCAGGGCAAAGTGTTATTAAAAGGCCCAACAACGAGAACATGTTTTCAGTTGGACAAATCTTTAAGGAACGTGGCTACCATTTAAAATACATTTATGGTGGATATGGCTATTTTGACAATATGAACAATTACTTCTCGAATAATGGGTACGAAATTGTTGACCGGAACGACCTTAAAAAGGATGAAATTACTTTTGCCAATACCTGGGGTGTTTGCGATCAGGATTTATTCAACCGTGCACTGACAGAATGTGACAAATCATTCGCTACCGGAAAACCTTTTCTGAACCATGTAATGACGACTTCAAATCACCGGCCGTTTACTTATCCTGAAGGTGTGATTGACATTCCAACTAAAACCAGCCGGGCAGGCGGGGTAAAGTATGGTGACTTTGCTATTGGCGAGTTTATCGAAAAGGCCAGAATGAAACCCTGGTTTAAAAATACACTGTTCGTTATTATGGCCGATCATTGCGCCGGAAGTGCCGGTCAGGCCGAACTAGCGTTTATGGAATACCAGATTCCTTTTATCATATACAATCCCTGGCTGATTAATCCACAGCAAATTGACAAATTATCCAGTCAGATTGATGTGGCTCCTACCCTGCTCGGCGTTATGAACTGGAGTTACAAAACAAAATTCTTTGGAAAGGATATCCTGAAAATGACTCCGGAAGAAGAACGGGCATTTATTTCTAATTATCAGAAACTTGGCTTTATTAAAAACGACCGGTTGACCATTTTGAGTCCTCAGCAAAAGATAACACATTACAAAATCGATCCACTTTCAGGAGAAATGAATGTTTCGCCAATTGATGAAAAAATTCAAAATGAAGCCATCATTTATTACCAATCGGCCAACTACGTTTACAAAGAGAAACTTGATAAATGGGATGGAAAATGAGAATAATGCAATTTATTGGTTGGTCTGTAAAATACGCTACACTTCTTCTGGCTCTTTTTTTTTCGGTAAACAGTTTGCTGGCGGAAACTAAAAAGGATACACTGGTCGATAAGGCCTGGCGCGATACTTTTCGTGTTGTGAAAGCTCAGAAAATTGAAATTGACTCGATTAAATCGATGTTATTCTTCAGGCCAAAGCCATTTGAATTTGCCAAAAATGTTCCTCTTGATTTGTACCAGCTCGGAAAAACATCCTTCTCGAAAAAGAATTTGCCAAAATTAGCCGCCATTTTGGGTGGAACAGCTATTTTGGTGGCATTTGATCAACCAATTCTGGATGCAGGGCAGCAGTTTGGCCGGTATATAAATCTGGATCCAACACGCAAATCAAAAACTGTTATCGAAGCCAATTTCGGAAGCTTTAAGATTGATGTACTTGATCTTCCGCAGAATTTAAATTCGGTTATTTATTTTCTGGGTGAAGGTTGGACAAGCATCCTGATTGCCACAGGATTTTATGGTTACGGACTTGCGGCCAAAGATTACAGAGCTTTGCAAACTACTTCTCAAATGGCTGAAATGTTTTTCACATTGGCTATTACCACGCAGTTTCTGAAACGTATTACAGGCCGCGAAAGTCCATTTCGGGCGATGTCGGATGGATCAGGAAAACCTGGGGGAAGCTGGCATTTGTTTCCGGCTCCGTTGCATTACCAGCAGAATGTTTCCTTACACGATGCATTTCCCTCCGGGCATTTGGCGACTGCAATGGCAACCATCACGATACTTGCGGGAAATTACCCCGACAACAAGTATATTAAACCAGTGGGCTACAGTCTTATGGGTTTGCTGGGTTATTCGATGATCAACAACGGCGTACACTGGATCAGTGACTATCCATTGGCCATCGCCATTGGCTATACCTGTGGGGAAATTGCCCTGTCGCGCGGAAGAAAAGTCATCACAAAGACAGGAAACGACCACGGGAAATCATCCTCGCTGATGCCGGTCTATTTCGGTCAGGGAAGAATGGGATTGAGTTATCGGGTAACATTTTAGTTAAACTTTGTTACGCCTCCTGAAAAATTGGAACAGAACGATAGTCTTAAATAATTGTTATCAACTGAAATAAACAATCAGGTTGTTTAAATAATATGAAACGACCATGAGAAAATTTTTTTAGCACAGGAGGATGATTATTTGGGAGTTCTCCCGATTAATCGGGACAAGCTATGAGGACGCTTAAGAATCAATTAATACCTTTATTTTCAGATGAACAAAACCAATCTGCTGAAATTATTCCTGATTCTGTTCCTTCTGGGCGATTCAACTTATTCGTTTTTAATACTATTACATTCCGCTGGATGGTGATATTTCGGCAGGTGTGGTTCCTTCGTCGTTTGTTCAGCAACTACTCGATGATCCTTGGATTTCAAATGCTCTGTACAGGTGAAAAGCACGTAAATCCAAACCGGTTTTTTGCTCATTTTTTCTTTAAGGAATACATGCAGAAAGTTCCAATCTTTCTTCAAAAACTAACTGATCCGGTTAGCTCAGTGTATTTTTCGTGTGCGCTGTTGAAAATCATCACCCATTTATTGGTCATTTTTATCATTTCGTCATTGATTTCAGGAACCAAATACATTTTTGACAGAAAGTTTCTGATTAGCGCAGCTCTTATCACTCCGTTGATTCAGGCAAACGGTTACTGGTAACAGTGGTTTTTTCGATAATACTGCCGTTAAGCGGACCATTAATTCCCGGATTGATATTGATTGTTTCGGCGTTAACAGGTATTTACTTTTTACAGAATCCAGATCATGAAGAAAACTTCTTTACGCTTGACAATCTGGTTTCAACACTTCGAAAAATCCCTTTTCCTTTATTCCTTTTGCTTGTACCGGCTTGTCTGGTTAGCCTGTATTCCTTGTTTTTGGGGAGGTACGATCTCAATTATAGCACTGAAGCAATCCCAATTATCGACCGATATTTGAAATTGCCACTTGGAATTTATTATCAGATCAGTCAGTCATTGGGTGTGCCTTTATTACTCATCATCATTGGCGTTAATGTATTTCTGATTAAAAAACATTTCAATTCGGAGGAAGGCAGGAAGATCATCGGTACTCTAAAGTGGATTGGAATTTTTTCAGTTGTTTATTTGCTGCTCCTGCCCTTGGGTGGTTACCGGCCCTACCGTCCAAATAAATTCTGATCGGCTCGAAACAGAAGAATACCACTGTGAGCGAAAGGCAATTGAGTACCTTGTAAATTCGCCCGATACAATTATCATATTGCCCACTGACTGCAATGTAATGGCGTGGCAGGATATTTACGAAAGTCCAAAACGCTCGGAACTGAATGCTGAAATGATGCAATTCTGGGGAATAACAAAAGAGAAAAAACTGTATTACCAGGAATCAGGGCAGAAATAATCAGTTTTTGTCACCTTGTTTGTCAAGTTCGGTGACAAAAAGTCATTTTTGAATCATGGTATAGTCTTTGAAAAAATGCTGCACGTTAAATAGAATGTTAATCTAAAATTATAAACAATGCAAAAAGGAAAAATAGGCGTAACCAGTGACAATTTATTC
Source organism: Bacteroidota bacterium (assembly GCA_030698405.1). Taxonomy (GTDB): domain Bacteria; phylum Bacteroidota; class Bacteroidia; order Bacteroidales; family Prolixibacteraceae; genus Aquipluma. The sequence continues at coordinate 40,915 of JAUYMU010000079.1, read as the reverse complement.
CCGATAATTAAAAAGTTTCTTTATTCTGATCACGACATCTTCCTTCGTGAAATAATTTCGAACGCAGTTGACGCCACACAAAAACTGCGCACTTTGGCTTCAAAAGGCGATTATTCAGGCGATATTACAAACGCCAAAGTGAGCATAAAAATTGACAAGGAAGCCAAAACCATTACCGTTTCTGACAATGGTATCGGGATGACTGCCGAAGAAGTTGAAAAATACATCAACCAGATTGCTTTTTCAGGTGCCGAAGAATTTCTTGAAAAATACAAGAATGATGCGAATGCGATCATTGGCCACTTCGGACTGGGATTTTATTCTTCGTTCATGGTTTCGAGCCAGGTTGAAATCTTCTCCAAATCATACCGCGAAGGTGCAACTGCCATTCGCTGGGAATGCGACGGAAGCCCTGAATACATGCTGGAAGAATCGGATAAAACGACTGTTGGAACCGATATCGTGATGCACATCAATGCTGATTCAGAAGAATTTTTGGAAAAAGCACGGGTTGAAGACATCCTGAACAAATACTGTAAATTTTTGCCGGTGCCGGTGGTTTTCGGTAAAAAAACAAGCTGGAAAGACGGCAAAGAAGCGGATACCGACGAGGATAACCAAATCAATGATGTTGCTCCTGCATGGACCAAAAAACCGGTGGATCTGGATGAGGAAGCTTACAACAAATTCTACCACCAGTTGTATCCAATGGCCGAAGATCCACTTTTCAACATTCACCTGAATGTGGATTACCCGTTCAACCTCACAGGAATTTTGTATTTCCCGAAACTGAAAAACACCATCGAAGTTCAGAAAAACAAGATTCAATTGTATAGCAATCAGGTTTTTGTAACTGATTCAGTAGAAGGTATTGTTCCTGAATTTTTGACACTTCTGCATGGTGTGATTGATTCACCGGATATTCCGCTGAACGTTTCGCGTTCGTATTTGCAGAGCGATTCGAATGTCAAAAAAATCAGCAGTCATATTACAAAAAAAGTAGCCGATCGTTTGTCGCAACTGTTTGTAGATAAACGCGAAGATTTTGAAGCCAAATGGGACGACCTGCGTTTGTTCATCGAATACGGAATGCTGACCGAAGATAAATTTTACGACAAAGCAGAGAAATTCTTCCTTTTCAAAAATACCGATGGCAAGTATTTCACCATGGAAGAATATGAAACGCTCATCAAACCGGAACAAACCGACAAAGACAATAGCCTGATTTATCTGTACACCAATGACATGGAACATCAGTTCTCCTTTGTTCAGGCTGCAAAAAACAAAGGCTACGATGTACTTTTGATGAACAATGTGTTGGCAACTCCGCTGATCAACAAACTGGAACAAAAATACACCAACAAAAGATTTGTCCGTGTTGATTCCGACGTTGTTGAGCATTTGATTGCCAAAGAAGAGCCAAAACATGAACTGAGTTGGGAAGAAAAAAACGAGCTGAGTCCGATTTTCAAAGCAGTTTGTCCTGAAACAAAAGATTTCGGTTTTATCGTCGATTTCAAAGATTTGGGCGAAACCGGCAATCCGATGGTGATTACCCGCAACGAATTTATGCGCCGCATGAAAGACATGAGCCAGATGCAGGGTGGAATGAGTTTTTACGGCGATCTGCCTGAAAACATGAACCTTGTTGTAAATACGTCTCATCCGCTGGTAAAACAAATTTTTGTAGATCGCGATGCCACTTTGGGTTCTGAACTGGAGCGTGTAAAGAATGAATTACAGGTGAAAGAATCGGAGAAAGCTGAAGTTGAGAAGGCGAAAAAAGATAAAAAAGACGAAGAAATTCCTTCTGAAGTAAAAGAAAAAGCGGAAGAAATTGAGAAATCAATTACTGCCCTTCAGAACGAACGGAAAGAGAAACTAACCGCGTTCGGAAAAGAAAACAAACTGGCCAAACAATTGGTTGATTTGGCATTACTTGCAAACGGAATGCTGAAAGGTGAAGATCTCGACAAATTCGTAAAACGCAGTTTTGAAATGATCAAATAGTAGATTTTAACCGAAAATATAAGAGAAAGCTGTTCCCCGAAGGAGCAGCTTTTTATATGTTCTGAAGTATAGGTAAATGTGCTGTAAAAGAAAGAATTGAGCAAATTGACTAGAGTTGGGCTGAACTTAATTGCCGACCAAGTTCGTGAAGTCCATTTTTAATCTTCATAGTCGGTTGAAATCAGGTTTGATGCTTCAAAAGTAAGAAGATTAATACAAAACAGGAAGCAATTTGTAACAATTTTGTTCTTTTATTGAAAAAAGCAACAAAGAGTTAAGGGAAATTTTTGGGTAAAAGTTCTGTATTGGACTTCATTGATAATATTATTTTTAGCAACTTTGAATGTTTTTCCTGAAATGTCTATTTCAGACTTGTAACAAAACCGAAAGGAGGTCTTCAATGAATGTAGAAACATTAAGTGATCCGAACTCAATTCATAAAAGCAAGACAAAAAAGAACAAGCAAAAATTCAAGAAAAAAACCATTTTTAAAAAGTTTGATGCCGAAGGTTTTTTATACGCCTGGGGTTTTGCAATTGCATTTGCTGTAGCCGGTATTCTGATTTTTTTTGAAGTAAAAACTCCCGAAGGTGCTTCCGAATCAATTGGGAATTCTAATTATCAACGATTTTCAGGGTTTCATCCCGAATCGGCCAAAGAAGTGCTGGCTCTCATTGCGGGAAGCCTGCTACTTTTAAGTGCTGTTTATTGTATTTTTTTAGGGTTGAAAATTGTCGCCCAATTTATTGTTGGCAAGAAACTGAAATTTAACAAGAGATTTAAACCGCATTTCAATAAAAGCAGATTTAACAAACAGTTATCAGATAAAACTTTCATTTCTGAATAAAGGTTTTAATTTTGGGCTTCATTGCTAAAATTTTAAAATGAACGATAAATTAGATGCCTTTGCCCGCCTGTTGGAGATCATGGACGAGTTGCGCGAAAAATGTCCGTGGGACAAAGAGCAAACCCTCGAATCGCTCCGGAAACTTACCATCGAAGAAACATACGAACTGGCCGATGCCATCCTGAACAACGATCTGAACGGGATCAAAAAAGAGTTGGGCGACCTGATGCTCCACATTGTTTTTTATGCCAAAATCGGATCAGAAAAAGGAGCTTTCGACATCACCGATGTGCTGAACTCCATCAACGAAAAGCTGGTTTACCGCCATCCGCATGTGTTTGGCGAAGTGGATGTGGCCAATGCCCGCGAAGTGGAACAGAACTGGGAAACGCTCAAACTGAAAGAAAAAGGTGGAAACACACGCGTTCTGGAAGGCGTTCCGGCCGCGATGCCTGCTTTGATAAAAGCAAACCGTATTCAAGAGAAAGCCAGTGGGGTAGGGTTCGACTGGGAATATAAAGAACAGGTTTGGGACAAAGTGAAGGAAGAAATTAATGAGCTGAGCGTGGAGATTGATCAGGTTGACCAGGATAAGATTGAAGGTGAATTTGGCGACCTGTTTTTTGCCATGGTAAATGCAGCCCGTTTGTATGGAATTGACCCGGAAACTGCATTGGAACGTACCAACCTGAAATTCATCAGCCGTTTCCATTACCTCGAAAGCCAGACACTTCAGAAAGGGAAAGACCTGAAAAAAATGAGTCTGGACGAAATGAACGAGATTTGGGACGAGGCGAAAAGGTTGGAAAGACTGTGAAAAAGTGGTCAGTCGCAGTGGTCAGTCGCAGTTCACAGTCACAGTTTTCAGTGTTCAGTCACAGTGTTCATGAATGGAAAATTTCAGTAAATCAGTAATGTTGATGATAAATAAACTTCGGAACAAAGGAATTTTGTTTCTGCTCCTGATTATGCTTTCTAATGTTGTATTTGGCCAAATAGACACTATTCGTTTTAATAAAGCCTATTTCAAAAAATATTGGATCGACACAAAGGGAATTGTAACATCACCAGCCAGATGGCAGCAACGCGACTGGGTAAAGCTGGGCATTCTTATTACAGGAACTGCCAGTTTAACACTTGCCGATCAGTCTGTTGCAGATTTTTTTCAATCGCACCAAAATAAAACTGAGACTTATATTTCTGCAAATTTTCTTGAACACTTTGGTGCTGAGCACAGTATTCTCTTAATGTCAGGAATATTTACTTACGGCATTCTGGCAAAAAACAAACGAAGTGTTAGTACCGCATTATTGGCTTTGGAGAGTTTTGCTTTGGCCAGTCTGGTTACCCGAATTCCTAAAACACTGGCTGGACGACAACGCCCGGATAATTGGCAGGGTGATGGACCTTATACATTTAAAGGACCGTTTAATGGAACGAGTTTTCCCTCAGGCCACACCACCGCTTCGTTTGCGGTCGCTTCGGTAATTGCAACCCAATACCGAGACATCAAATGGATTCCAGTTGCGGCCTATTCGGTGGCTTCATTGGCTGGAATATCAAGAATTTACGACAATAAACACTGGTTAAGCGATGTGGTTGCAGGCGCAGTTATTGGAACTGTAGTTGGTAATTTTGTCAGTCACCGCTCTTCCGATTCTAAACTATCCGTGATTCCTTTTGGAAATAGTAATTATCAGGGCGTGAAATTGTCTTATATTTGGTGATCAAATTATTTCAAACTGTTAAAACAATTTTATGCGAAAATATTTTCTTTTCATTTTAACTGCTGTTATACTCCTGAATGCTTGTTCAACAGGAAAAAAGTCATTACAGCGCGGAGACTATTACGATGCGGTAATGAAAGCAGCCAACCGTTTAAGCAGCGACCCGGATAACCGAAAAGCCATGCAGGTAGTCCGTGAAGGCTACCCGATGGCAGTGGCTTTTTATCAGGAAGAAATCGACCAGATTTTGACGGGAAACGATCAATTCAGGTGGAAACGAACCCTTGAAATAATGCAGACTGTCAATCGTATGTCAGATGAAATCAGGCGGATTCCGGCAGCCCGAAGTCTTGTTACTTCCATTAAAACATATACTTCGGAAATGGCTGATGTGCAAAATCGTGCTGCTCAGGAATTTTATGATGCCGGAATGGACGCTCTCAGCCGACAAACACGCGAAGCCGCAAAGCAGGCCTATTATCATTTTCTGGATGCCGATGGACTGGTTCGCGGTTTCAAGGATACCAAGCAAAAAATATCTCAGGCAAAGGATTTGGCCACACTGAAGGTAGTGGTCGAACAAATTCCGGTAAATGGCAAATACGAATATTCAGCCCAGTTTTTTTACGACAATGTTTTCCAGATGCTTAACCAACGGTTTCAGGAAAATGATTTTGTTCACTTCTATTCTCCTGAAGAGGCTGACAAGGCAAGGCTGAAATATCCGGACATGGTTTTACAAATGGGTTTCTACGATTTTTTTATCGACCGACCACAACATCATGAGGAAGAGAAAGAACTTTCGCGTCAGGTGGAAGAAAAATACCAGGTTAAAATTTCGAAAGATTCAACAGCTACCCGAACCAGAACAGTAACCAAAAAGGGAAAAATTAAAATACTGACTGATCAGGTTGCCTCGGGCGGATTATTGGAATTGAAAGCGGTTGAATATCAATCCCGAAAAATACTTTTCACCGATAAAATTCCCGGACAATTTACCTGGCAGAACAGATACGGAATTTTTGTTGGCGATAATGAGGTGCTCGATAAAGAACAAATTGCCATTTTGAACAACAAAATGGTCATGCCACCCGCCTCGCAGGATATGTTTGTGCTGTTTACCAAACCCATTTTCAATCAAATGGCAGAAAAACTGACCAATTATTTTAAACAGTACAATTAACAGAAAAACCCATGTCCGACAAATTTCAGGATATTTACCGCATTCCTTCAGCACGTGCTGAATGGTGGGATTACGGAAATAATGCAGCCTATTTTGTTACCATTTGCACCGGTGGTCGCGAACATTATTTTGGCGAAATTCGGGATGGAATCATTTATTTATCGGAAATGGGCAAAATTGCCCATCAAAATTGGTTGGAAATTCCCGACCAATTTTCATTTGTAAAATTGGATGTTTTTGTAGCAATGCCGAACCATGTGCATGGAATTTTGGTGATTGATAAACCCGGTAGAGACGCGATTTATCGCGTCTCTACGATAAATCGCGTCTCTACGATAAATCGCGTCTCTGCGATAAATCGCGTCTCTGATCCAAATCCCAATTGTGAAACAGTTCAAACTGAGACGATAGATCAATCAAATCAATCAGACGTGATAAAACAATCAGATGATTTAAATCAGATAAATATGATAAAACATTTAGATGATGGGAATCAGATAGATGATGTGAATCAATCAGATGTGATAAAACATTCAGATGATTTGAATCAGATAAACGTGATAAAACAATCAGATGATGTGAATCAGATAGATGATGTGAATCAATCAGACGCGATGAATCGCGTCTCTACGGAGAATCGCATTGGTGGAATTACCGGAGAAAATAATCCGATGTTATCCGATAATTTATCGCGTGCCATTCGATGGTACAAAGGAAAAACGACGTTTCAATGTCATTCAGTCCATGCCGATTTTACATGGCAAACGCGTTTTCACGATCATATTATCCGTGATGAAAACGAATATTGGAAAATCAGGGAATATATCCTGAATAATCCTAAACGTTGGGATGAGGATAAATACAATCAACCAGAAACCCCGTAGAGACGCGATTTATCGCGTCTGAAAGACAAATTGAAAATTTTTAAAACGCGATTTATCGCATCGAAGAAACAAATTCAGAATCACGATTTAAAGAATATTACAAACTGTTTAGACGCGATAAAGACGCGACAGAGACGCGATAAATCGCGTCTTTACGTTTAATAAAATTTCATTTCAGGCAAAATCCAATGCGTAAATTCTACTTTCTTACCATTTGTATTTCAATAGTTTTCGTGAGCTACTCCAACGGAATCGGTTCTACGAAAAAAACTGATTATGCCAGGGTTTTGAACCAGTCTATTTACCGGCTGAACAGCCATCCGAAAAGCCAAAAAGCGAAAAGAAAGGTTACCGAAACTTATTATCAGGCCATTAAATTTTATCAGCAGGAAATTGACCGGATTTTAATGGACAATGAACCGTTAAAATGGACTAAAACACTGGATATTCTTGAAACCGTAAATGGACTGGGAGATGAAATCAGGTTTAATTCTGTTGCTTCGCAACTGATTTGTGAACCCAAAAATATATACTTCTGAGATTGATCATGCAAAATCGAAGTCAGTGGCCGAACTTTATCAGGCGGGGGAAGATTGCCTGCAGCAGCATTCTAAAGAGAAAGCAAAAGAAGCATACTCCTATTTTAAAAAGGCAGCGCAATTAAATCCGGAATACAAAGATGTTGCAGATAAAATAAAAGAAGCACTAAGTTATGGCATGTTAAAGGTGCTGATTGAACCCCTGGAGTTGGACTTTAAGACGGTGGATGTAGTTACTGAAAAGCTGGACAAAGAGCTTTTTTATTGGACTCAACAAAATGTCTCGAAACGGAATTTTGTACACTTTTATTCCCGGGAAGAGTTGACGACTCAGAATGCCAGTCCCGATTTAATCATTAAGCTTATCGTTCAGAATTTCAGGATTAACGAAAGACCTACGATCAGATATCGGAACGTTCAGATGCCAAAACCGACCAAACAATTGGTTCTAATTGACGGTAAATATACCTGGATTCCGATTGAGGGGACTCATTCATCGCAACTTACAGAAAATAGTTTCGTTTCACATGAACTGATTGCATCCGGAAACTTATTCCTCAAAATAATATCTGTTGCAGATAATAGGATCGTTTTTAAGCGTGGTATTTCCTGCGAATATCATAAAGATGCTAATTTTAGACTAAAAGTAAATAGCTTAAACAGATCAAACCGCGATCCGGATATCCAAAATTTCTTTGATCAGTTATTCCTGAACAATTTTGAAAAGGTTGCTGAAGAATTGGATTTTTACTTCGCTAGCATTTCGGCAAAGCGGTAAACAACGCCAATCCTGCTTTGCTGGTTTCCTTGTAATCGTTCGAAAGATTTTTTCCGGTTTTGTACATGGTTTCAACCACCTCGTCGAAACTAATTCGGTGGCGGCCATCCGACATCAGGGCATACGTGTTGTGAGCAAGCGCACGTTCGGCTGCAAAGGCATTTCGTTCGATGCACGGAATTTGAACCAGTCCGGCCACCGGATCGCAGGTCAATCCAAGATGATGTTCGATGCCCATTTCTGCCGCGTATTCAATTTGATTAATTGTACCGCCCATTAACTGATTGGCAGCCCCCGAAGCCATCGCACAGGCAGTTCCAATTTCTCCCTGGCAACCCACCTCTGCTCCTGAAATGGATGCGTTGTGTTTGACGAGTGAACCAATTAATCCCGCCGTTGCAAGCGCCTTGTATATCTGCTGTAAATCTGCATCATATACTTTCTGGTAGTGTTTCAGCACAGCCGGAAGCACGCCACAGGCGCCACAAGTTGGCGCGGTAACCATCAGTCCTCCTGAAGCATTTTCTTCGGAAACTGCCAAGGCATAGGCAAACAGCTTCGAGCGCTTTTTGAATGGTCCGCTGAAATTCTGTGCTTTCAGGTTAAACGAACTCGATTTTCGCGGAAGCATCAATCCGCCGGGCAGAGTGCCTTCTTTTTTCAGTCCGCGGGCAATGGCAGCGTCCATCACTTTCCAGACTTCGGCCAGATAATCCCAGATTTCAGGACCTTCGTGATCTTCAACAAATTCCCAGAATTGTTTGCCATTTTCGTGACACCAGTTTAAAATATCGTCCAGTTTGCTGATCGGATACATATTTTTGGTTTCCAGTTCGGAACGGTCGTCAATAATAGCTCCGCCTCCAATGCTGTAAACCGTCCATGCTTCAATGATTTGCTGCTGACCGTCGAACGCTTCAAATTTCAGTGCATTCGGATGCTTGGGCAAGAACGTTTCGGGTTCCCAAACAATCTCGATTGTTTTTCCGCTGAAAACTTCCAGAATAGCCACATCAGTTAAGTGCCCTTTTCCGGTTGCAGCCAGACTTCCGTAGAGATAAACCCGGAAAGATTCAACATCCGGATGCTTATCCAAAAATATTTTGGCTGCTTTGGCCGGTCCCATTGTATGACTGCTCGATGGCCCGTGACCAATTTTATATATTTCGCGAATAGATTCCATGAATAAAATTTTGATGCAAATTAAGTCCTGATATTTCAGGCTAAAGGTAGCATTTGTCAGGTTTTCATTTCTTCCTGCTTGTCAATTTCGCTGTTTCTGAATAATTCAGGAATAAAATCGGTTAAAAGATAAACTATCCCTGATTTTTTCGTTTAATATTTCAAATAATCAATAGTTTTAAGCATTCAAAAAAAACAGATAACATGAAACGATTACACTGCTTATCACCACAACCTTTGTGGAATTACTTCGAAGACATTTGTCAGGTTCCGCGGCCATCGAAAAAAGAGGAAAAGATCATCCGGTTTTTGCTCGGCTTTGCCGAAAAGAATGGTTTAAAAGCCAGTCAGGATGAAATTGGGAATATCCTGATCAAAAAAGCTGCAACTTCAGGGCGGGAAAATGATCCGGTCGTAATTTTACAGTCGCATGTTGACATGGTGTGCGAAAAGAACAGCGAAACGCAACACAATTTCGAAACCGATGCCATCAAACCTTTTATCGACGATGGATGGGTGAGGGCAGAGGGAACCACACTCGGGTCAGACGACGGAATCGGAATAGCAGCTCAAATGGCCATTCTTACAGCTACTGATCTGTCGCACGGCTCTATTGAATGTTTGTTCACTGTTGACGAAGAGACAGGTCTTTCCGGAGCATTTGCCCTGCAGGAGGGATTTTTAAGCGGACAAATTTTGCTCAACCTCGATTCGGAAGACGAAGGCGAGTTGTTCATTGGTTGTGCCGGAGGAATTGATACAATCGGGACTTTAAATTTCACTCCTGAAGCGTTGCCTGCCGGTTCGTTTGCTGCAAAACTTGAAATTAAAGGTTTACAGGGTGGACATTCGGGCGACGACATCAACAATAATCGTGGAAACGCCAATAAAATACTGAACCGTTTTTTGATTGCGGCAGATAAATTATTCGATTTACGCATTGCTGATTTTAATGGTGGAAACCTTCGGAATGCCATTGCCCGCGAGGCTTTTGCTGTGGTGGTAGTTCCTCATTCGCAAAAAGAAAACCTGATTGTAGAATGGAATGTATTTGCTTCGGAAATGGAATTTGAATTTGAACGTTCGGAACCCAAACTCTCCTTACACCACAAATCGGTTGATTTGCCTGAATTTGTAATAGATTCGGATACAAAAGCCCGTTTGCTGAAATTGATTACGGCCTGTCCGCATGGCGTTCTGGAAATGAGCAGCCGGATGATTGGCATGGTGGAAACTTCGACCAATCTTGCATCGGTGAAATTTAACAACAAAAATGAAATTGTGCTGACAACCAGCCAACGCAGCGAAATTGACAGCCGAAAATACATGGCAGCCGAAATGGCTGAATCGGTTATGCAATTGGCAGGCGCTTCGGTGGTTCATTCTGACGGATATCCCGGTTGGACACCCAATCCGGATTCGGCTGTTGCCAAAATAGCCGCTGATTCATACAAAAAACTGTTTGGAAACGATCCGCTTGTAAAATCAATTCATGCAGGATTGGAATGTGGCCTGTTTCTGGAAAAATATCCGGAGCTCGACATGGTTTCATTTGGTCCAACCATTCGTGGAGCACATTCGCCCGATGAACGCATTAACATTGAAACGGTCGATAAATTCTGGAAATTGCTGGTGGATGTACTTGAAAATATTAGGTAGCGAAGAAAGTCATCGGATCAAATATCTGGTCAAAGCGTTTCCAATCCAATCTGGCAAATCTTTTTTTACACCTTGATCCGATGACGGATTCAATAAAATCAACTTAACCATGAACCCAACCTTACTAACCAAACTGATCGGTATCGTTTTAATCACAATCAACATTTCCGCTGAGGCTCAGGAAAACTGGACGCATCTTCGCGGAAGTAAACTCGACGGGCATTCGTTGAGCGCAAACGCTCCGGTCGCCTGGAACGAAACCAGTAATGTACTCTGGAAAACGGCCATTCGTGGTGTTGCCTGGTCGTCGCCGGTAGTTTTTGGCGATCAGATTTGGACCAGTTCGGCCACACAGAACGGTGAAGAACTGTTTGCCGTTTGCACCGATTTTAATTCAGGAAAAATCCTGAAAGAATTGATGCTTTTCAAACCCGATTTGGTTCAGCACATTCATCCGACCAACAGTTATGCAACTTCTACTCCGTGCATCGAAGAAAATTTTGTGTACTTGCATTTTGGAACTTATGGAACCGCGTGTGTGGATACCCGAAATTTTGAAATAGTTTGGACACGAACCGATCTGAATTGTGAACACATGCAGGGAGCCGCATCATCACCCATTCTGTATAAAAACCTGTTGATTCTTCACATCGAAGGAACTGATGTTCAGTACCTGATAGCTTTGGACAAACTTACTGGGAAAACCGTTTGGAAAACCGAACGCCCGCAGGAATTTTACAAAAATGTGGAACCCGTTTACCGGAAAGCCTATTGCACACCGATTTTAATTGAAGTGAATGGCAAAGATCAGCTGGTCAGCAATGGCGCACAACTTTGTATTGCTTACGAGCCTGAAACCGGGAAAGAGATCTGGCAGGTTTTTTATGGCGATGATTCGACAGTTGCGATGAATTTGAGTTACAACGGAATGGTATATGTCAATTCGGGATGGATGTTTCCCGAAGGAGGAACTTTTTATGTCCGCATGCTGGCTGTTGACCCGACCGGAACCGGGGACATTACGAAAACACATGTTCCGTGGGAAGTTGCCGAAGATGTTCCGCAAATTTCAACGCCTGTTATTGTGGATAGCCTGATATACATGGTTCACGAACGCGGCGACCTGACTTGCCTGAGCGCAAAAACCGGGGCGGTAATCTGGAAAACCAAGCTGAAAGATCAATTCAATGCTTCCGTTCTGTATGCCTCCGGAAATATTTATTTGTTCGGGCTGAAAGGGAAAACCTATGTGATAAAACCCGGATTGACTTTTCAATTAGTTGCTGAAAATCAACTGGAAGGACAGGTAAAGGCGACTCCGGCCATTGTTCGGGATAACATTATTCTGAGGTCGGACAAGTTTTTATTCCGGATAGGGAAATAGTCACAGTTGGCAGTCTCAGTATTCAGAATGCGAATTGATTCGAGACTACAATTTTTTCAACGCCAAACAGATCAGCGATTAGGCACAAAGTTGCTGAATGTCAAATATTTTCATTGTTTTATTTTTCTATAATATTGTTTGTTGAGAAAATGTCTGTAAATTGTTCCGTTTATTATTCCAACTGTATGAAGCATATCGATCAGGTAGGGAGGGTGTTCTTCAAATCCGATAAAATGAATATTCAAAAAAGGATAAATCTGTTAATGTTTTTGCTTTTATTATCAACTCTATCTTTTGGGCAAACCTTGCCCCAAGTAGTTGATAATAGCCAGTGGTTTCCTCCAGTAAGAAGTCAGGAAGCTATTCGTAATTGCACCCATTTTTCTTTAGTGTACTATTTGAAGTCGGCTATTTGGAATAAACAATTTGGAAGAGATCCAAAACTGGAAGCTAATCAGTTTAACCACAACTTTACGTGGAATCAGACTGTAAATTCCAGCATTTATCCTGGGTGGGAATATGGTGCTGCTAGTATAATGAAAAAATATGGTTGTGCTACAGTTTCAGAGTTTCCGATTAATGAGCAGAATCAAAACATCCAACCTAGTTCAGAGGTTAAAGAAAAAGCTTTACCCTATAAAACTAAACGGATGTTTATGGATAATTTTCGTAATCATGGCACTGATGTGGATTTAATTGGTCAGCGCATAGAAGCGTTAAAAGATTCTTTATCAAAGGGTAAATGTTTCACGCTTAATGTAGAAATATTCCACTACTTTGACAAGATGACAACAGAAAATAATGTTTATAGTTGCTATCAAGGAATTAGTTTTGATAGTGCTTATTATGCACATTCTATTACCATCGTTGGTTACAATGACACCATTAAAACAGCACAAGGTAGAGGAGCCTTTCAGGCTATTAACTCTTATGCAGAGCCAGCTGGCGGTCATTTCTATTTCGACTATAACTGGTTTTATTTTTATACTAGTTATACTTACGACTATTTCTTTTTAGAAGAAGATTTTTCTTCTTATTCAGAAGTAGTAAATACCACTCCAGCTTTTGTCCAAGTACCAAGTGATGATTTACAGGTTGTTCAAGGTTCTAGTGTGAGTTTTGATTTTAAAGTAACTGATCCAGAAAACACCCCTATTGTTTATTCAATAACTGGTGATTCAAACGGAACTATTAATTCTACTACTGGTCGATTTACTTTCCTATCTAGCCAAGTTGGTAGTTTTGATTTCACAATCAAGGCCACTGATGGATTTTATACAATTACTCAAGACTTTAAGGTTAAAGTATCTGAAATAGTTATTATTAAACCATTAGAATTTACCGCAACTCTTCCTGGGCAAACTATAGCTGAGCAGGCCACCTTATTTAGTTTTCAGTTTAAGGCTGATGGTCCTAACAAACCATTAACTTTTTCTTTAACTAATACCTATGATCCGTCTTTCTGTACAGTTTCTTTAGATAAAACTTCTGGTATTTTTACATTTTTTGCTCCATATCTAGGGCCTCATGTGGGAACATTTGGATTTAAAGTAACTGTCAGTGATGGTGTTAGCTCTATTTCGACTATGGTGACAATTATTGTTAAGCCACCAGAAATCAACACCGCTCCAACGTTTGTTGCTACACCTGGAATTATCCAGGCCTATATTAACACAACGCTTAACTACCAGTTTGAAGCAAGCGATAACGAAGGTGATCCTCTTACTTTCTCAATCCTGAACTCTTTACCAGAGGCAAGCTTGACTAGTGATGGTAAATTAACTTTCAATTCGGCTCATGCCAAAACTTACTATTTCACCATAGTAGTTAGCGATGGTAAAGCTTCAACTAATTTAGACGTAACAGTCCAAGTTGACTTCAATGTTGGTGTTGAAGACATCATTGAGTCAGACTATACCATGAGTATTTATCCTAATCCGGTTAGCGATAATACTAGTATTAAAGTCTCAATGAAAAAACGTGGTCAAATTAACTTAAGTATTTACGATCTGCAAGGTCGACTAATTACTGTAGTTACAAATGACCAATACGAAGCTGGTGACAATACGATTAGCTATAATGCCTCCAACTTAAAAAGTGGAGCCTATATCTGTCGCTTAATCGCTGCTAATTATAATCAGTCAATCAAAATTATTAAACAATAAAAAACCGGAGGTTATTGTGGAGAATGATATTTTCTGATAGAACCGACTTTCACTCGAACGGATATTACGAATTCGGGACAGTCGTTCTTCAAAATAATCTCTGCCAAAAATGTTGTTGTGATTTTCTCAGGCGTTAATCGTCCATCGTAAAACCTTTGATAAGAATATCAATTTTGAACTTGAAACTCTTGCCCTGAGACTTCGGCGTGAGCGCGGTAGAACGCTTGTCGAGGGGTGAAACTTTGAACTGACAGAATCACGCTGTTCGTAAATTTATTTAATGGCGACCATGATAGTTGTAATCAGTTGAATTGCAGCGACAGGAGCCCAGATTCGTTCAATCTTACTTGGCGTAATTGTGTTTAGTACGGTTCCAATGGCGTAAAAAACAACAACAAACCAAATTGCAATTTCTGAAAAGGACATGAACTGAGGAAGTATCAGACCAGCATTAACCAATACAATCATCATCAGAATAGTTAAAATAATCATATTTACCAATGCAACTATACGCATCTTTTTTGGATATACACCGGGATATTTACCACCCATTGAGGCTGCTCCCCAGGGTAATCCGATGGAAAGACAAAACTGAAAAAGTATTACTACTCCAGTTAAAATTGCATTTGTAATTGCAAAATGGATTTCAGTCATGATGTTTTTGATGTGTTAATTTGCGTTTTAAAAGTTCTTGGGAATCTACAATGTCAAATTCCTGATTATTTTTTGATGGTTTCTTTGGTTATTGATTGACAAAATTGAAATCCCTCTTCAAAAACCAAATTCAAGGCAGACTTGGAACTTGAAACCTGAAACTTGGAACTCATTTGTACCACGGTTCCGGTATTTCCGGCAAAGCCATCCTGATCCGCCATTCCTTCGGGAAATAGTTGTTGGCGCGGTTTCCGAGATTTTTGATGAATCCAAGTGGTACTCCCTGATATTGAACCAGCATCCAGCCTTTCACCATTGAATCAATCCTAATTTCTTCCTTTTTCTGAAAAAGCAGCGCATCACGCAAGTTCAGTTCTATGGTTTCGAAGATGGCATGATTGCGATCGACCGACAGTGCAAAAGTATGTTCAGGCAACAAATCGTTTTTCTTGAACTGAGCCACCGGCAAGCCAAAACTAATCACCCGCAGTTGTTCAGAAAGTGCATTCAGAACCGGAATTTTATCTTCAGGAAAAGCAATCAGGAATTCGCTTTTGGCAAAGAACTCCGAATCTGGCGTATTGAGCCAATTCCGGATTTCGGCAAATTGTTTGGGCATTTTTTCGAGCCTGGTCTTGGTTTTCTTCGGAATTGAAAACGAATTATTTCCGTCTTTTTTCCGGATTAAAGTCAGGAAAAACCCTTCGCCTTTTACTTTGTGTGGAAGGAAACGATAGCCAAATAAACCGTTGATTTCCATTTCCTGAACGCCCCAATTTTCCTGAAGCGGAATCCGGATACTTTCAAAATCGTTGTTTTCGGCCAGCCATTTCAGGTTTTCCTCATTTTCCGCCGGATTGAAGGTACAGGTGCTGTAAATCAGGTAGCCACCAGCTTTCAGGGATGGCCAAATATCTGCCAAAATTCGGCGTTGACGGGTAGCACATAAATTGGTAGTATCAACTGACCATTGCTGAATGGCCGAAGCGTCGCGCCTGAAAAGTCCTTCGCCGGAGCAGGGTGCATCAACCAGAATGACATCGAACAATCCTTCAAGATTGCTAAAATCAGCCGGATCGTTACTGCAAACCACGACATTCTGATGGCCCCATTTGCGGATATTTTCGTTCAGAACCGACACGCGCGACCGGATTACTTCATTGGCAACCAACAAATCACTGCTATCTAAAAGACTGAGTAAATGAGTGGATTTTCCGCCCGGTGCCGCACACAAGTCCAAAACAATTCGGTTTTCGGCGTGTTCAATTTGACAGAAAGCCTGCTCAATAAACATCGAACTTGCTTCCTGAACGTAATAGGCTCCGGAATGAAAAATGGGATCGAGTGTATAGGAAGGCCTTTCCTTCAGGAAAATACCGGTTTCGCACCATGGAATTTTTTCCGCAGCGATTGGCGACCTGAATTTTCGTGGATTGGTTCGCAAACTAATGGACGGAACCTGATCGAGCGATTGTACAAAACGTTCAAAATCAGTTGGAAACTGAATTTTTATTCGGTCTAAAAATGCGGCTGGTAATATTTCGGATGTCTTTTCGATGGTATTTTGAGTTTTCTTTTGATATTTGCCGGCAAGATAAAGTGAATGCTATAAATAAACAAAACGAGTATCCGATATTTTACACACCAAAATAGAATTTGTCATTAATTTGTCATTAATGGTCATTAAGTAGTGAAAAAGCAAAGAATGACTATCAAATGACTATTAATGACAATGGCTGGCGGATAAAAATCCCAATTCAGGAAAGTAAACGGATATTCAATATAAATAGAACGCTATGGTTGATCAGAATTTAGTTTCGGACCTGAACAAACAGGCCGATGCAGCAAACTTGGTAGAAATGTTGGAAAATGTGGCAAAGCAATTTCCGGGGAAATCAGTATTTACCACCAGCCTGGGAATTGAAGATCAGGTAATCACTGACATGATTTTCAGTAATAATCTGGATATTAAAGTGGTTACCCTTGATACCGGTCGCCTGTTCGAAGAAACATACAAAGTGTTTAACCGCACAATTGAAAAATATGGAAAAACCATTCATGTGTATTTCCCAAAAAATGACTCGATTGAAAAAATGGTGACAGAAAAGGGTCCCCTGAGCTTTTATTTATCGGTTGAAAACCGGAAAGAATGCTGCAACATCCGCAAAGTTGAACCACTTGGTCGCGCTTTGGCCGGAATGGAATGCTGGATTACCGGTCTGCGTGCAGCACAATCGGAAAACCGTCACGATCTCGACTTTTTTGTTTGGGATGCAGGTTTTAAACTGATAAAATGCAATCCGCTGCTTAATTGGTCGCTCGAAGATTGTCAAAAATATGTGAAGGAAAACAATGTGCCCTACAATGTTTTGCACGACCGCGGTTTTGTAAGTATCGGCTGCGCTCCCTGCACACGCGCCATTCAGCCGGGCGAAGATTTCCGGGCCGGCCGCTGGTGGTGGGAAGACAACTCGAAGAAAGAATGCGGACTGCATACACATGAGGAGTAGAAAGTGGTCAGTCGCAGTCTCAGTCGCAGTGGTCGCAGTGGTCGCAGTGAGCTTGTCGAAGTGTCGCAGTTTCCAGTTGTGGAAATGGTTTTCGGATAGTTCCGGAAATTATTGTCGTACATACTGTTTTCAGGTATCAAAAAGCTCCTTTAGGAGCGAAATATTTGTAGAAAGGAATGGGGATGAGTTAAAACCGTCCGGGGAAAAAGGATGAACAAAGCATTCTTCAACCTTCGGACGGAACAAAATTGGCCTTCAAAAAAGGAAATTGTATTAAGAAATAGCTTATGAAATCATCAATTGTGAATAATACAATGGAAATATTACCATATTTCATGAAGCATAGAAATGTATGGTCAAATTATGATGAAGAGGCCGATTGTTTATACTTTCATTTTAAAAGACCCAATAATGCTGATCATACTGAAATGACCGATGATGATATTATTATCAGGTATGAAAATGATGAAATTATTGGTCTTACAATACTTAATGCAAGTAAAAGATAAACTTCTGCTGGATTCATTTATCCCGAATCTCCCGTCCAAACGGAGTCAGCGCCAGCGATACCAATTTGAAATGTTGTTTGGCCCATGGAATTCCGATAATTGTAATACCGAGCAATAATCCGAAGATCAAATGCGTCAGGGCGATCCAGATTCCGCCAATTAGAAGCCAGATAATATTCATGATGGTGGAAAGACATCCCGGCGAACCCGGACTTAATCCGATGGTTTTTCCGAAGGGCCACAAAGCCAGAAGAGCAAGTTTAAACGACTGAATTCCAAAAGGAATCCCAATTATGGTAATGCAAAGCAAAAAGCCGGCAACCATGTATTCCAGAAAAACCAGAAAACCTCCGAAAACGAACCAGATTAAATTTCCAAGTGTGCCCATATTGTTGAAATTAGTAGCGTAATTTACAATACATTTGTAAAATAAACTTCATACAATGAAAAATATTAAAATAAAATCACTCGGGCCAATAGAAAATGCAGATGTAAATTTTGGAGATTTAACTTTATTAGTTGGTCCGCAAGCAAGTGGTAAAAGTATATTTATTCAAATGCTTAAACTTATTGTTGACAAGAAACACATAAGGAAAACATTAGAGCAGTATAATTTTGTTTGGAGTAAAGATTCCGATAAATTACTTGACCTGTTTTTTGGGGATGGAATGCATGGGATTTGGAAAGAACAGACTGAAATTCTTTATGATACAGAAATAATAGATAAAGATTATTGGATACCTAAACAAGGTGAAAAATACAGAAGCTTTGAGGAGTTAATGTTTTACATCCCCGCCCAACGTATATTGAGTATTGCTGATGGACGACCAAAATATTTTACTGAATTTGATGAATCCGTTCCTTACGTATTAAGGTATTTTAGTGAAACCCTTCGTCAACTTATGCAGACCGAAATTGGAACAGAAGGTTCAATTTTCCCATTAAGTCGATTACGAATAAAGGCTTCTCTTCAGAATTCTTTTAATGAAAGCATTTTTCACAACGGGAAGATTGTTCTTAAAAATATTTCCGGTCAAAGAAAACTTAGAATGCAAATAAATGGCTTAGACATTCCATTTATGACCTGGAGCGCAGGTCAAAAAGAATTTATGCCTTTGTTACTTAGTTTTTACTGGCTTTGTACTTCCGCCAAAATAAGCCGAAGAGATGAAATCAAATATGTTGTTATTGAAGAGCCTGAAATGGGTTTGCATCCACAAGCAATTAAATCAGTTATTCTTCAAATTATAGATTTGCTTTCAAGAGATTATAAAGTAATTGTCTCAACTCATTCTCCCGTATTTCTTGAATTTACTTGGGCATTTAACTTATTAAAACAATCTAAAGTTAGCAGTGATTCCTTGTTCGAGTTGTTTGATATAAAAAGAACAACACCAACAAAACGTTTGTTCGAAAATGTTATTGAAAATAAAACTATCAATACTTATTTTTTCGATCGGGAAAATGATAAAGTAAATGTGAAGGATATATCTTCACTTGATGCTGGCAGTGAAAATGAATCAATATCAAATTGGGGAGGATTGTCAGAATTCTCAGGTAGGGCAGCTGATATTGTTTCTAAATATTATTCAGAAGATTAAAAAAAAGATCAGATGCCAGGGTTGACATTTAAACAAGCAGTGGAAGCAACGGAGGAAATAGCAACAGGCTTTCGATCTGGGCTAACTGCATTCGGAAAATATAGCAATAAAATTGAAGTTCGTGACACAACTCTTATTCAGGGAAGTGTAGAAATTGATGAGTGTACAAAACATCTGTACCCCAATGATAATAGGTGGGATTATGTTTTTGCATATAATTCAGAAGTGTACTTTATTGAAGTTCATTCTGCAAATTCCGGCGAGGTTCGTACTGTAATATTGAAGTTGAAATGGCTAATGCAATGGCTAAATGAGAAAGCGCCCGAGATCAAAAAGATGAAAGTCAAGAATAGAACTCCATATTATTGGGTGCAATCAAAAAACTTTCAGATTCCCAAAAATTCACCTCAATATAGAATGGCCGCAAAAGTGGGATTAATGCCAATTCCGAAGTTAATTCTTTATTAGATTATTTCACTAAACCTTCGTCAGTTTCCATTTTCCTTTCCTGAAAAAATACCAGGCCGTCAGGGTGAGTGCCGATTCGGCGGCCACAATGGCGATGCAGATTCCTTCGATATTCATATCCAGTACAATTGCAAGCAGGTAGGCCAATGGTATTTCGAACAACCAAAAGCAGAAAAGATTGATTTTGGTTGGGGTGACGGTATCGCCACTGCCATTAAATCCCTGAACCAGCACCATGCCAAAAGCATAGAATACAAAGCCATAACTCATAATCCGCAGGCTCTTTGCCCCGCTTTCAACCACTGCCGGATCGTCAATGAAAATCCGGATAAACGGTTCAGGAAAAATGGCAAAGATCAACCCGATTGATCCGAGCAATACCATATTTGTAAAGGCAGTAATCCATACGGTTCGTTCAGCCCTGTCGGGTTGTTTGGCGCCAAGGTTTTGTCCAACCAGCGTCGATGCAGCGTTGCTCAATCCCCACGAAGGCAGCAAGGCAAAAACCACCACGCGGATGGCGATGGTATAACCTGCCAGTACATCAGCGCCCAATTCAGAAATAATGCGGAAAAGGGCAATCCAGCTTGAGGTTGCGATGATGTATTGCAAAATTCCTCCGGCTGACAACCTGAACAACTTAAACATCACTTTTAGTTTTATTCTGACATGGTGCAGTTCAAGCCTGATTCGTTTGTGCCCTTTAAAAAGTAAATAGAATTGATAGCAGACCGCCAGTCCACGGCCAATGGTGGTGGCAATTGCAGCTCCCATCAGGCCAAGTTCAGGAAAAGGCCCGATGCCAAAAATAAGCAGCGGATCGAGAACGATGTTGAATAGGTTGGCCATCAGCAAAACACGCATCGACACAGCTGTGTCGCCCGAACTGCGGAAAACTGCATTGATGATGAACAGCAGCATGATGACTGAATTTCCGCCGAACATGATGGCAGGATACAAATATCCGGCTTCGGCCATTTCTTCGGAAGCGCCCATCAGCAACAAAAATTCTTTTGCGTAAATGATACCCGGAATCGTGATGAGCAGGGAAACTGAAAAACCGGCAACAATCGCCTGAAAAGCAGCCATTCCGGCTTTCTCTGATTTTTTCTCGCCAATTCGACGGGCAACCAGTGCGGTCGTTGCCGTACTCAAACCCATGCCGATGGCATAAACAATGGTCATCGACGATTCAGTAATTCCGACAGTTGCAACGGCATCTGCACCTAGTTTAGAAACAAAAAAGATATCGACCACTGCAAATATCGATTCCATAATCATTTCCAAAACCATCGGAATGGAAAGAATGAGCAGCGCTTTTCCGATACTGTCGCTGGTAAAATCGCGGTCGCTTCCGGCGATAGATTCTTTGATGTCTGTCCACAATGACTTAAACCGAATGGACAACGCTTTTTTACTGGGCATGAAATAATATTATTTTAAACATTGAACCTGATAACAACTAAAATGTTTCAGATTAAAAAATATATA
This sequence comes from Bacteroidota bacterium, assembly GCA_030698405.1. GTDB lineage: Bacteria > Bacteroidota > Bacteroidia > Bacteroidales > Prolixibacteraceae > Aquipluma. Next base: position 19,324 of record JAUYMU010000079.1, on the reverse strand, counting down.
ATGAAGCTCAAACTACTTTTTTTTGCCGTCGCAATGACCGTAATTTTTTCTTTCTGCAAAAATGACACGAACAAGCTTTCTGTAATTAATTCTGAATCTTTTCATGAAAGCCAGATTCTACTTCATTTTCAACCAGATCAAACAACCATTGTTTCGGATTTTTTGGCAGAAGATTCTATCCGGCAAATTTATACGAAGGAACAATATAATACACTCAATCAAATTGAAGAAATGCGTTCGATGACTGAAAATATCCGCAAATCGGGTTCCGACAGTATTTGGGCAGTACTTTCAAATAGGTGGAATGAATTCAATGCTGAAATTACCGGAAATGGGCAGGCTAATTCTGCAACTAACAAATTTTTTCCTGAAACGATTGCCAAATGGGCTGAATTGAATGTCGCCCTTATAAAACTTTCAGGAGAAGTAAGGTTTGGCGATGCAATAGAAAAAATGTTGCATGGGCCGGAAGGTATTTTTATTTCTGATAGGCTTTTAAAATCAGTAATTTATACCCATGTTGATGATAAAATATTCATCAACATCATTGGCTCCTCGTCGATGGAATATCAGCACACCACTGGTGGAAATGTCAGGCTAATTCAGGAAACAAATTATCCTGAAAGCGATGTAATGACTTTAAAAACCAAATGCAGTGACAAACGTTTCATGGATGTTTATATCAGGATTCCTTCGTGGGCGGTAAATCCAACGGTTACCCATGGCAATGTAAAATATGTTGCACGACCAGGAGAATATACTCAGATTTCGAGAAAATGGAAGGACGAGGATGAGTTCAGGGTTTCTTTGAAGAATTAAGTGATAGAATAGCAATTGGCGGCTGGCTACTGGCGGCTGGCAAAAATTATTTCAGCCAGCAGCTAGCAGCCAGCAGCTTTTTTTATTCCATCGAATGCAGCGAAATGTGGTTTCCTTCGGTGTCCTCAAAAACGGAGTAATAGCCAATTTCTTCGGTGATCAGGGTTTTCGGGGTAATTATTTCGCCACCCGCTACAATAACCCTGTTTAAAACGGTCAGCAAATCTTTACCACCATTCAGATAAACTTTTGTACCGAGTGCAGTTGGTACAAATCCATCGCCTTGAACAATAGCCCCGCCGACACCCTGAGAATCAGGATCCATTGGTAAAAGTCCCATTCTTAGCGGACCCATCATCATTTCGTGCATTTCATAATCATAAATACGGGAATAAAATTCCTTTGCGCGTTCGAAATTCTGCACCGGAATTTCAAACCAATTGATTGAATTTGTCATCTTTTCCATGGTCATTATTTTTTAAGTGTGAACCTGATAACAATTACGAAGTTGACTGGGTTTGGTTCAGGTTAAACTCATGGTATTTTATATAAATTAATCATTTGGACGATTTTTTCAGGTACATTCATTTATCTTTGTGGGCATTCAAAAAAAAAGTAAGCTATGAGCGAACGTCCTTTAATTTTAATTACCAACGACGATGGGGTAACTGCAAAAGGTATTACAGAACTTACAGAAGTAATGCGCCTTTTTGGCGATGTGGTGGTGGTTGCACCGGATAGTCACCGGTCGGGAATGTCGAATGCCATCACGGTTGATCATCCGATTCGTGTGACCAAAACGGTTGATGAAGAAGGATTTCAGGTTTATAAATGCACGGGCACGCCGGTCGATTGTGTCAAACTTGCTTTTAATCAGTTGCTCGACAGGAATCCTGATTTTGTAGTTTCCGGAATTAATCACGGCTCAAATTCCTCCATCAGTGTAGTTTATTCAGGAACGATGGGCGGAGCTTTGGAAGGCTGTATCCATGGAATTCCGTCGATTGGTTTTTCATTGAATGACTACGATCACGAAGCAGATTTTTCGCGCGCAAAAATATATGTAGCCCGTGTATTTCAGCAGGTTGCAGAAAATGGCCTTCCACCATTTGTTTGCTTGAATGTGAACATTCCGAAAGGTGAAATCAAAGGTATTCAGGTATGTCGGCAAACTTCAGGAAAATGGGTGGAAGAGTACGACCGGCGTACTGATCCGCATAAACGGGAGTATTTCTGGATGACCGGATATTTTAAAAATTTCGAGGTGGATGTGGCCGAAACTGACATTACCGCACTCGAAAACGGATTTGTTTCAATTGTACCGGTAAGCGCTGATATGACTTGCTATCAGACTTTTGAAAGCATGAAAAGCTGGAGATTTTAACATGGCCATTCGCAAACGAAACCGCTTCGACCGAATACTTACAGGTTGGTTACTCGGAACTATTGTGCCACTGATCATCTTTTTTGTTACTTATCAGGTGAAATACAGCGAATTTGAGTTCATGGTTTTTCTAAAGAATATGTGGAACATGAAAATATTCCTGAAATTGCTGAGCCTGTGCGTGTTCCCAAATCTTGCCTTCTTTCTGCTGTTTTACCGGCAAAAATACGATATGGCTGCCCGCGGCGTTATAATGGCGACATTCATGTACGCATTTATGGTGCTGATTGGCAAAGTGATTTAAGAAGTCGGAAGTCGGAAGACCGGAGTCGGAAGGCAGTGGGTTTTAGCTCCAGCGGAGCTGCATATTTGGTGTGCCGGGCATGCTGTTAATCTAAAGGGTGCAAGTCCCGAAGGAGCCGAATGACCGGAATCTTATAGCCGAAAGCAAGGGTGTCCCGGGTGACTGGGAATCTGAAGGCAGCCGTAGGCAAAAGTTTGACAAGACGAACAGAAACCGGATATAAGGCTTGCCTTCCTGGGTAATTGAGCCATGAATCAAGAAGCCCAATAGTCATGCAGAAGGAAGGGGAGTAAATCCGGCTGGTCAAACTGAAAGAGAAACAGCTTACCCCGGGAGATCTTTACGGGTTCCCTGCGAAGGGATAAACGAACGGGCAACCGTGAGAAGAAAGCGTAAAGAAGTCAGCAGAGGGCGTAGTAGGTATGGGTACGAGCCAACATAGAGAGTTGGAGGTCTCACCAAATACCGAAGGCCTGAATTTATTAACAATTAAAGACGCGGCAAATATGCGTAAAGACAAAGAGCAACAGAAAAAGGTGTCCTGTGAACAACTGAAATTGTTTACACGAAAGGGCGAACCTGCCGATGGCGAAGCTGGCGGAACCAGCGACGCCACCGAAACAGGAGCTGAATTGTCCTCGCGATTGAACCAACAGCGGACTTTAACCGAACACATCTTAGAGAGGATTGTAGATTATGGGAACCTAGACAAAGCGTACCGACAAGTAAAATCCAACGATGGGAGTAGCGGAGTTGACGGGATGGAAATCGAAGAGTTGCGTCAATGGCTGGGAGGACACATTAAAGAACTGCAAGAATCCATATTGCAAGAACAATATCAAGTAAGTGCAGTTCGAAAGGTAGAGATTCCCAAGCAAACCGGAGGGACAAGGATGTTAGGCATCCCCACGGTAAAAGACCGGTTGATACAACAAGCGATCCATCAGGAGTTGAACCGCTATTACGAACCGTACTTTAGCGATCACAGTTACGGATTCCGTCCCGGACGAAACGCAGGTCAGGCGATCCTGCAAGCATCAGCTTACATAGCCGAAGGCAGGGAATGGGTAGTGGATATTGATTTAGAAAAGTTCTTCGATAAAATCAACCACGATCGGTTAATGCAACGGCTAAGCAAAGGGATCGGTGACAAAAGGTTACTCCGTTTAATCAATGCTTACTTGAAAACAGGCATGATGACCGATGGATTAATCGAACAACGCACAGCAGGAACGCCACAGGGTAGCCCACTATCTCCACTGTTATCCAACATCGTACTTGACGAACTGGATAGAGAGCTGGAAAAAAGGGGATTGCACTTCTGCCGATATGCCGACGACTGTAATATTTTCGTCAGAAGCAAGAAAGCAGGGGAGCGAGTACTGGCATCGCTGACCGACTTTATAGAAAAGAAATTGAAACTGAAAGTGAACCGCGCCAAAAGTGGTGTAAGGCACTGTTCAGAGGTCAAGTTTTTGGGCTATACAGTCATGCCGGAAGGGAAGATACGAGTAGCTGACAAATCCATTGTACGGCTCAATGATAAGATCAAAGAGCTTACAATCAGGAGTAGAGGCGTTACTTTGGCACAAATCGTTAAAGAATTAAATGCGGTAATAATGGGTTGGACAAATTATTTTCATTTGGCAAACAGTTGGCTTAGTACGTTCAGGGAACTCGATGGTTGGCTCAGGCGCAAGCTCAGATGCTACCGTCTGAAACAATGCGGGAGAAAACATACCATTTTCAAGTTTCTGCGCAGTTTCGACATTCCTATAAACACAAGCTGGAACGTTGTGATGTATTCCGGCGGCTGGTGGAATATGTCCCAAAAGAAAGCAGTAGGCGAAGCGATGAATTTGCAATGGTTCGCCCGGTTGGGGCTACAATCCTTACATGTAAGAATGACCGGATAAGTTAATAGAAACCGCCGTGGTACGTAAGTATGCCCGGTGGTGTGGGGGGACAGCGGTGCGAGCCGCTTCCTACCCGATTAACCAATGATATTGACAGAGGCCGGTAAGGTGCAGCGCGCCATAATATAATGCTTTTCAATGGATCAACTTTTCGTTATTTTACACTTCATTTTCTTCCCCCGCCTGAATTTTTGTTTACTTTTGCCGATCGTTGAATTTCAGAAGTAAAAGACAAAAATTATGAACATATCTTATCGCTGGTTAAAAGAATACATTAATCTTGACTATACGCCAAATGAAGTTGCAGCATTCCTAACCCAGATTGGACTGGAAGTTGGAAGCATGGAAGAAGTTGAAACCGTTAAAGGTGGCCTGAAAGGACTGGTAATTGGTGAAGTTCTTACTTGTGAGCAACATCCGGATTCTGATCATTTGAGCAAAACGACTGTGAATGTTGGTTCCGGTGATATTTTACCAATAGTTTGCGGTGCTTCGAATGTGGCTGCCGGGCAAAAAGTGGTAGTGGCAACTGTCGGAACTACTTTGTACGACGGCGATAACGAGTTTAAAATAAAGAAGTCGAAAATACGTGGTGAAGCTTCGGAAGGAATGATTTGTGCCGAAGACGAAATTGGTTTGGGAAGCAGTCACGATGGCATTATGGTTCTCGATCCGGCAGCAGTTCCCGGAACTCCGGCCAGCAAATATTTCAACATTGAATCTGATTTTGTGCTTGAAGTTGATTTGACACCCAATCGCATCGACAGCGCTTCGCACATCGGCATTGCCCGCGATTTGGCAGCTTACATCTCACAAAAACACGAAATATCCTATCACCGCCCTTCGGTTGAGGCTTTTAAAGTTGACAATCATTCGCTTGAAATTCCGGTCGAGGTTCAAAATGCCGATGCCTGTCACCGTTATTCTGGACTTACCATTTCAAATGTGGTGGTAAAAGAATCTCCTGAATGGCTGAAAAATAAGCTGAAATTAATCGGGCTAAAACCCATCAACAATATTGTTGACGTTACCAATTTTGTGCTTTTCGAAACGGGGCAGCCATTGCATGCGTTTGATGCTGCCGAAATTGAAAGTAACAAAGTGGTGGTTCGCACGCTTGATGCAGGCGCCAAATTTGTGACCCTCGATGGCATCGAACGCGAAATGCATACCGATGACCTGATGATTTGCAATGCAAATTCTGCCATGTGCATCGCTGGCGTTTTTGGCGGCTTGAATTCAGGAGTAAAAGAAACAACTACGAACGTTTTTATTGAAAGCGCTTATTTCGATTCGGTTTACATTCGCAAAACCGCGCGCCGCCATACGTTGAGTACCGATGCTTCATTCCGTTTTGAGCGTGGAACCGATCCGAACGGAACCATTTACGCGCTGAAACGTGCAGCTTTGCTGATTAAAGAAGTAGCCGGTGGCGAAATTTCTTCGGAAATTGTGGACATTTATCCAAATCCGGTGGCTGATTTTAAAGTGGACGTTACTTATTCAGGAATTAAACGCTTGATTGGCGTTGACCTTGGAAAAGAGCGTATCAAAAGCATTCTGGGCGCACTCGAAATCAGGATAGAAACTGAAACCGAAACCGGACTTTCGTTGCTGGTTCCGCCATACCGTGTTGATGTTAAACGTGAATGCGATGTGATTGAAGAAATTCTGCGCATTTATGGTTACAACAACATCGAACTGCCCAGTCAGGTAAATTCTTCGCTGCAATATTCGGTAAAACCAAATCCGACCAAAGTCCGCAACCTGATTGCCGAAATGTTGACTGCGCAAGGATTCAACGAAATCTGGTCGAATTCGCTCAACAAAACTTCCTATTACGAAAATAACGCGGTGTTCCCGATTGAAAATACCGTAAAAATATTCAATCCGCTGAGCAACGATTTGGGAAGTATGCGCCAAACCCTGCTTTACGGTGGTTTGGAGTCGATTGCCCACAATGCAAACCGCAAAAATCCTGATTTACGCTTGTACGAATTCGGGAACTGTTACTTTTTCAAGGGAAGTAGCCTGAAGGAAAATCCGATCAGGAATTACCGCGAAGAGGAACATTTGGCTTTGTTCGTTTCGGGCGAGAAGGAAGCTGCAAATTGGGCGATTCCGGCTGCAAATTCAAGTTTCTTTCAGCTTAAAAGTTATGCCGAAAACGTATTGAAACGTATGGGTTTCCAGGTTGCGAATCTGAAAATTGATGGGGTTTCGAATGAGATGATCAGCGAAGGAATCAGCTATTCGGTAAACGGTAAAAAGCTGGTTGAGTTTGGTACAATTTCAGGAAAAGTACTGAAGCCATTTGGCATTGAAAACCCGGTTTATTTTGCCGATTTCAGTATGGATACCTTGTTTGTTGAACTGAAAAACAACAAGGTGGTTTTTGCTGAATTGCCTAAATATCCTGAAGTTCGCCGCGATTTGGCTTTGCTGCTCGATAAAGATGTTCAGTTCAATCAGTTGCGCGATTTGGCTTTACGTTCGGAACGAAAACTGCTGCAATCTGTTGATTTGTTTGATGTTTACGAAGGAAAAGGCGTTCCTGAAGGCAAAAAATCGTATGCTATCAGCTTTATTCTGCGCGACGATGAAAAAACGCTGAACGACAAACAGATTGAAAAGATCATGCAAAAGCTGGTTGCAACATACGAACGCGAATTGGGTGCGCAGTTGAGGTAATCAAATGAGCAATCAGGCAAAAGGAATACTTTATACATTAATTACCGTGCTGATGTGGGGCGTTTTGGCCATTGCGCTGAAAATTGCCTCCAATGAAATCGATTCTCCAACAATTGTGTGGTTTCGCTTCTCGCTGGCGTTTTCCGGAATGTTTGTATGGATGGCTGTCAGTAACCCGAAAGAGTTGAAAATACTCTATAAACCCAGTTGGCTGATTGTAATTTCATCACTCGCGCTTGCCTGGAATTACATCGGTTTTATGCTTGGAATTCAATACACCAGTCCGAGTAATGCGCAGGTTGCTATTCAGGCAGGTCCGGTCTTGCTGGCAGTTTTAGGAATATTTTTCTTTAAGGAAAAGATTTCGCGTATTCAGATTGCAGGATTTTTATTAACGATTGTTGGGTTTTGGATCTTTTATCAGCAACATGTTGGCGCGGTTCCGGCAGGGCAGGAAGGACAATACACCAAAGGAATGCTGATTACACTTACCGGCGCAGTTGCGTGGGCTATTTATGCAGTATTGCAGAAGAAACTGGTTCTCAGTTATTCGGTGGGTACGCTCAATGTGTTTATTTTCGGATTGCCGGTTTTGATTTATCTTCCGTTTGTAAACTTTGCCAGTCTTGCCCATCTCAGTTTTGGCTATTGGGCTTTGCTGGTATTTCTTGGCGCCAACACGCTGATTTCCTATGGCTGTTTATCGCTTGCCCTCAAATACCTCGAGGCTGGAAAAGTCAGCGTCATCATCGTTTTAAACCCAATTATCACCTTTATCCTGATGGGAGTTTTAACCTGGATGCAGGTCACGTGGATCGACGGCGAACATTTTTCGGTGCTTTCTCTCGTGGGCGCTTTGGTTGCACTTGCCGGAGCTATTTTGGTCGTCAGGAAAAAGAAGAATTCATAATCGATCTAAATATTTTTGATAGATTCAAAATTTTTGAAATCGACAAACACTGAAATCGATTGAAGTCAATTAACTGCGGGACTTAAAACAAAAAATCTTCTAATTGCAGGTAAGCCATAATTATTTGTAGTTTTGTTTCATGGAAAAGGAAAACAGACATGAAGAATGGTATTTTCAATCAGATTATGATTTGGAAACGGCATTTGATATGTTTAAATCCGGAAGATATGTCTATTGTATTTTTATGTGCCATTTGAGTTTGGAAAAGGTATTAAAGGGATTATTAGTCAAGTCAAAAGGAGAGTTTCCGTCAAAATCACACAGCTTAATTTATTTTGTCGAAAAAATTGAATTAAAGATGGATGATTCATATTATGAGTTTTTGTATACACTCAATAAGATTTCCGTACCGACCAGATACCCGGAAAACCTACGAAAACTTGTTGCTGAATATTCAAAAGAACGTACTGAAAATATTTTAAATCGAACCAAAGAAATTCAGTCATGGATAAAACAACAATAAACGAGATTGTTCAGTTTCTTAAGGAACTTTTGATTAAGAATGGATTAAGAGTTGATTCGATCGCTTTATTTGGTTCCGCATTGAGTGGAGAGATGCATGAGGATAGTGATATTGATTTAATAATTATCTCATCAGATTTTATAAATAAGGATATATTCGAGCGATCGCAAATGACAATGAAACCTGAAATTGAAACTTTAAGGAAATTCAAAGTTTCAATGGATGTTTTAAATTTATCTCCGGAGGAATACGATGACTCAATAGCTAATAGATATTACGATAGTAAAATTGTTGCATAAAGCAGACTTGAAACTTGAAACCGATCTATGTGGGTGATTTTAGCGTTGATGTCGGCTGTACTTCTCGGAATTTATGAGGTTTTCAAAAAGCTTTCAGTACAACGAAATGCGGTTATTCCGGTTTTGTTTTTATCAACTTTAACCAGTTCGCTCATTTTTTTGCCCTTTGTAATCGGGTCGTATTTTGCTCCTGAATTTTTCACCCGCATTCATCTTTTTATTCCTGAAATCAATCTGGAACAACATGGATTAATCCTGATCAAATCGGTGATTGTTGTTTCGAGCTGGATACTTGCCTTTTACGCAGTTAAAAACCTGCCGATCACCATTGTTGGTCCCATTCGCGCTACCGGTCCGCTTTGGACTTTGCTGGGTGCAATTCTTATTTTTGGCGAACACCTGAATTTATATCAATGGCTGGGCGTATCGGTTACCTTGTTTTTCTTTTACCTGTTATCGACTACAGGAAAGCTGGAAGGTATTCATTTCAAGACCAATAAATGGGTATTATTTATTGTGGCTGCCACTTTTATAGGAGCTGCCAGCGGATTGTACGATAAATTTATCATGCGGCGGGTTGATCGGCTGGCAGTTCAGGCATGGTTTTCGTTTTATCAGGTGGCGATTTTGCTACCAATTTTGGCGGTAAACCGTTGGCGGTTGCCAAAAGCAGAACGCACTCCTTTTCACTGGCGGTGGTCGATTCCGATGATTGGTGTATTTTTGGTTCTGGCCGATTTTCTGTATTTCAACGCGCTCACTTACGAAGATTCGCTGATATCAATCATTTCGTCGCTGCGGCGGGGTGGGGTAGTCATCTCATTTGTGGTCGGTGCGGTCGTATTTCATGAAAAGCACCTCCGGAAAAAAGGATTGTACCTGGCCGGAATATTAATCGGTATTTTGCTAATTTCGCTGGGAAGTCACTGAGTTCCAGATTTCAAATTTCAAATTCCAGGTTTGCTGGCGTTGGGCAGGAACTCCCATTTTAATTGGATGTTTTCTGTTTATTTTAAACCACATAGGCACATAGAAAACATAGCTATTATTTTCTATGTGAACTATGTGCCTATGTGGTTATTTTGCATCTGTTGTTTATTATGGCTCAAAAAGCTGGTTTAGTCCATTGAAATAATCTTCTTCCCAACCTTCAGCAATGTTTCTGTATGCTTCATCCGGAATGTTGGTTTGGTTGACTTCCATGATGGTTCCTTTTTTATCAGGATGAAGTTTAATGGTTACGATTGATTTTTTGTCCTCATCTTCCTCGCCAAAAAACCATTCCTGAACAATTTTGTGGTCTTTTTCGAATTCGAGGTTAATGCCACAAATACTTTCCTCCCACAATGAAAATTCGGAACCGGCAACGTCTTCCATTACTGCATCTTCGCCAGTCCATATTTCGAGCATATTTTTATTTGTCAGTGCATTGTAAACATCAGCAGGCAAGGCTGTTATCTTGAAATATTTTTTGTATGTCTTCATCGTATCCCGTTTTTACGTTTTTTTTATTCTCCTTTTCAATCTGAAAGTTGGCCAAATATAGGTTATTTCCGTCACGAATTACTGCCATTGACCATTGAAAACTGTGACTGAACAATGACTGCTTTAATTCAACCTCCTTTGTTTATAAATACGCTTATTGATTTTATAGGAGAATCCAATTGTCATCAATTCCCTTGTTTGCCATTTGGGTTTAAATATTTCCACTCCTTCGCTATCGAGTTTCCCGGTTGGGAAAGTTACATTGTCATCGTAAAGCATATAGAGCATAAATGACATATTAATACGGTCTGTGAGTGGTGCAACGACCGTGTTTTCCCAGTTGATGTCCACCCTTTTAAATGGTTGCTGATAATTGAAGAACATTTTGTATTTGGTTTCATAACTGATACGTGGTGTAATATCCAATTTGTACCGTAGATCGGCGTTAAAACCAGGTTCCCAAAAGCTTCGTTTGTCCTCAGGAACACCGAATTTCGTTTGGTCGATGAGGGCTGTATCGCGTACAAAAACATATTTAGCAGTTATCGGCGAAAGGAACAGTGAGAAATTTTTGTTCGGTTTATAGTCAAGACCTAATTTGAATAAAGTCTTGGCAGGCGACATGTAACTTGAAATGGGCTTGTCTTTATTTGGGTAATTGTAACCGTTAAAGAATTGTGTGATAAAGTCGATCTCACTGCTGTAATACCATTTCTTAAATGCGCTGACTCCCAGCCTAGTAATCAGCTCCAGCTTATCATCATTTTTTTGTGTCTGGTTAAGGTCTCCGCCCTGCCTGACCCAGCCGTTCCTCAACTCTGCGGTATTTTCCCATTTCAGTTTAGGGTTTGAATAATTGGCATATCCCTTCAGCACACTTAAAAAAGAAAAGGCACTTCTACCCCCGGCTTTCCAGTTGTTCAGATAGGTTTGCGTAAACCCAAAGGTGCCGTGTCCTCCCATATCCCAGGGAGTCACAATCTGATATTTTTTGTTGATCTTGGTTAACTTCTGTTCAGGTGCAAATTTTTCGAACACAAAATCGCGGTGTTGTCTTTGTCCGAGTCGGGTGAATGTTACATCATCATCAATAGCAATCCCAAGCGAATGTTTGTCAAGATTCATAATCCTTACTGCGAGCGAGTCGTTTTGTTGATTTTTAATGTAAATACGGTTGGCAGATCGCTTGTTGTTTCGGAGCCATACTTGTGACGGTTTCCCCGATAAGCTTTGTACCCAGATACTGACAGAATCGTTGTGTGCGTATTGCTGTAAAGTCTGCACAAACCGATTGATTGAATCGTTTACCGACCGCACGATTGAATCGTTATATTTTGCAAGGATTTGGTGGTTCCGAAATTTTAGCGAATCGCGCAGGTTGTTCTGCAGTGAATCGGAAAATACACGAACCGCATATTTTCTGTACCTGGTAATGGCTGAATCAAGATTGGCTTTTTGTATGTTATTGTTGTAATTCACCCTTGCCTGTTCAAGCAAGCTGCTTCTTAACTGGTCGCGGTTTCTAATCCGGTTAAAATCATTTGCCGAGTGGATTAGCGAATCGGGGATTGCATGTACATTCATTAAACTGTCGGGCAAAACTATTCCGGTACGTTCCAGAATGGCTTTTTCATCACCGGGGGCAATTGCCTCGCCTTTTACCGCGTTTCGGGTCAGATTTACTGGTAAAGGAATGGAATTCATGTCCACGCCGTTCCAGATTTCGCGGTCGAGTCGTTTCATCTTTTCCAGAATGTTTGGGTACGGCAGGTATCCGGGTACTATCAAAGAGTCGTTCACATACTTGGGCAGGCGGCTAATGTATCTGGCATCTTTTTTTTCCTGAAAACGTTCAAGCCTGACCAAAATACTGTCGATGCGTTCGTTTTCGGCAAATTGAACCAAGCCTTTTACCAGGCGCATAATTTCAGGGTCTTCGGAAAACCACATTCCTGATGGCTGAATGTACTTTTTCAGGTAATCGATTCCCAGTTGAACGGAATCGACCGAAAGATTGGTTTTTTCTTTTTTTTGTGGGAGAAAATTGGTTCCAGCAAAAGTGGAAAGGCTGAGCAGGATAAATAATCCTGGGATAAAATTTTTCAAGTGCATAAATAATCGGTTTATTGGCTACTCTATGAACGTTTTTTCTGAATTCTTGTTGTGCCGGCCTTTCAAAAATCAGGCCATGCCTTCGTTCCATTCCTGAAACGGGTGTTCGGAAAGGTACGAATTATAAAACCGTTCGTCGCCCGAAACTTCTTCTAAAAGCCAATCCGGTCGTTTAAAATTCTGATTTTCTGATTTTAACTCAATTTCCGCCATCACCAATCCTTTATTTTTTCCTGAAAAAACATCCACTTCCCAAAGAAAACCTTCGAACAGAACTTTGTGCCTTGTCTTTTCCACAGGTTTTGAAATGGCTAGTTTCAGTAATTCGTAGGCATCCTCAATCGGAACTTCATATTCAAATTCGGGCCGCGAGATGGTTCTTGAAGGACCTTTAATGGTTAAAAAAGCCTTTTCTCCGGATATCCGTATGCGCACGACGGGCAACGGATCGAGCCCCAGATATGCCTGAATGAGTTTGGTTCCGTTATCAGCCGGAACCCATTTACTGGTGTCAACCAGAAATTTACGTTCAATTTCGAAAGCCATCGTTTTTGTGTTGTTTTTTGCTAATTTGCAGCAACAAAAATAGAACTACTGACATGATTTCACGTGAAAATGCCATTGAATTTTTAAATCAGCACATTCAGAATGCAAATATGCTCAAACATTGTCTGGCCAGCGAGGCCGTTTTACGGGCAATTGCACTAAAATTAAACAAGGATACGGAAGAGTGGGGAATGGCAGGTTTGCTGCACGATATTGACGTGGAAATTACCAATGGCGATCCCATGCGGCATGGTCCGTTTGCAGCGAGAATGCTTGATGGAATGCTTTCTTCAGAAGCAATTGATGCCATTGTAATGCACAACGAAATGGCTTCAGGAAAAGAACGTACCACCATTTTTCAACATGCGCTTGCTGCCGGTGAAACCATAACCGGCTTAATAATGGCCACTGCTTTGGTTTATCCTGATAAAAAACTTGCTTCGGTAAAAACAAAATCAATTACCAAACGAATGAAGGAAAAAGCTTTTGCAGCCTCTGTCAACCGCGAAACCATTCTGGAGTGCGAACTGATTGGCATACCAATTCAGGATTTTTCTGAACTTTCACTGGTTGCGATGCAGGAAATCAGCGACGAACTGGGATTGTAAAAGTTTCAAGTTTCAGGTTCCAAGTTTGAGTATACTCTGAAAAGTCGATTAATTATCCCGAAGGGATAAAATTTGAATAACCACCGGTGAAACCGGTGGAAAAGAAATAAAGTGAAAATTACAACCCTGAAAGGGTTGAACATTTATTATATTAATATTCAACCCTTTAATGGTTGCGTTTGCATCTTTCATTTCTTCCGTCCAGATAGATCGGGACGGTTATTAAAATTCAGTCCTTTCAGGACTATTTTTTGACTTTCTGACTTTTCGGAGCGGACGCAAGTTTCAGGTTTCAGGTTCCAAGTTGTGCGCAACCTGTAACGTAGAACTTATTCTCCTTTCATCATTATTTCCAGGCACATTCTGCTGTTGTGGTACGGGCATTTCCAGAAACCGGCTTTGTCTCCATCGCGATTTACGGTTCCATCATCAGAAATACTCCAAAACCACTCGCCATTTTCAGTATCAATAAGGTTTTCCTGAATGTATTTCCAACAATTGAGCGATTTCTCCAACCATTCATGATCGCCGGTTAATTCGAAAGCATTCAGGAAACCTACCACGCCCTCAGCATTAACCCACCAGTGCCGGTCGGTTTCCAAATGACCTTTGTCCAATTCATAAACCAGACTTCCGTCGGGCTGCAATCCTTCGCAGGCAGCTTCTGCTATTTTGATACAGACTTTCTGAACTTCAGTCAACAATTCCTGATCGCCCAGAACACGTGCAGCTTCATCAATCAGCCACGAAGCTTCAATGTCGTGGCCATAGGAAACGATGGTTGATTTTGTATTCCAGTTTTCGTCAAAAAATAAATCCAAATGGAAAGTCTTTTGATTGACGATCTTTTCAGTAAAAATAAGGATCAGGTTTCCCAATTGCTGGCCAAGCGTTTGATCTTTCCAAACGCGGTACAAATTGGTGTATGCTTCCAGAATGTGCAAATGCGTATTCATGGTTTTTTTCTCATTCTCATCTTTTTCGCTCAGTCGCAGATCTTCCAGAAGTTGCCAATCCCGGCTGTAAGCTTCAAAATAGCCATTCTTTTCACAGTCGAAACTATGATTTTCTATTAACCTGAATAATCCAACGGCAGTCCTAAGGCTCGATTCATCTCCTGAAGCACGGTAATGCTCAGTAAAAGCGTAAATGAAAAATGCCTGAGAATAAATTTGCTTCTTGGTATCAACAGGTTTTCCATCGAAGGAGATGGTCCAATACGTTCCGCCAAATTCAGGATCAAAAAAATGCTTCAGGATAAAATCTTTTGCACGGTTGGCCATTTCAAGGTAAAGCGGATTTTTTTCCTGAAGATAGGCAGCGGAAAACGACCACAGAATACGCGCATTCAGGATTCCACCCTTGTCAGCTTCATAAATTAATTTACCGTCCCCGTTAATGCAACCGTAAAAACCGCCGTTCTCTACATCCAACATTTGTTGCGACCAGAATGGAAGAATATTTTGCGTTAGCTCTTTTTTAACTTGTTGCTTTAGTTCCAATAGATTGAAATTCATTGTTTTGATTTATTATTGTTCTAACTTTTCCAAAGTTCTAAAATGGTTCTGTAACGCTTGGTGTGGGTAATTATTTTTCAAATTAACTGATGACTAATAAGGTTAAATTGGTGGGGTGATAAATGTTCTACCATGTAACTACTTTTTTGAAGCCGGATTCTGTTTCGTCCGAAAATAGGGTTTTGCCCTGAAAAAGGCTTTCGCGCGGACGGTTTTCTTTATCGCCTTTATGTCCGTTGCCTAAAGGCAAACGGCAAAGGATATCGCCACGAATAATCTGTTTCGCTGATTAGAGCATTATCCTTTGCCGTCACATTCATGTGACGGACAGGAATCTCCACGACCATTACCTTATTTAAATCATTAAGTCAACTTTGGCAAAGTTCTCTCCTTTTTTTAATCTTCAAGTTTATCGTACCAGTTCTTTTTCAGTATTACCGATCCAACACCAACGATCATCAAAGCGATGGCGAATGAGTTGAATTGTTTTACCACCAAATAGATAGGCGCTGCCACCAAGGCTGTTTGCCATACGATTCCTGTAAAAACATTCACCATATCGCGACCAAAAGCCGTGTTCTCTTTGAACCCGGGATTTTCAGCAACCACCATTTCGTGAATCGGTTTCCAAAATCCCCACGGACGTGTTTTTGCATAGAATATCTTCAGCACTTCGGTATCGGTTGCCGGCGCAGTATAAGTTCCCCAAATACACCCGATTACGGAGAACACAAGAATAATCGGAAAATAGTAGATTGGTAAAACGGTATTGATCACCGGAACGTAAGGTAAAATCAGTGCCGGAATCAGACCGCCTGTCATTCCCCATGCAAAACCTTTGCTGTTGAACCGCCACCAATGCCATTTCAGGATATTGGCTGCTATATAACTGCCGTACAATGCGCCTGTTACCCATTGAAGGATGCTGTTTACGTTTTCGGCAAGTACGCCAAAACCTACGCTGATAATTACCACCACCAAACCAACAATGATGTTTGCATTGTTCGATTGTTTGGCCGAAGCTTCAGGCTTGATGTATTTGATATAAATGTCGTTCACAATATAAGCCTGAGCCGCATTCAGCGTTCCGGCAAAAGTGGACATGAAAGCAGCCAGCAGACCGGCAAGAATCAACCCGACCAATCCCGCAGGAATCCAGGGATGTGCGATAACAGCCGGCAGAACAAGTTCAAAATCGACCGCTCCGTTGATGGTTATCTGATCTTTGATCTGATCAAAAAGGATTAGTCCGATGACTGCAATACCTGCAATCATCAAATAACGGACAGGCATTAAAACTACCGAAACAAATCCGCTCATCAGGGAAGCTTCGCGCGGCGATTTTGTGGAAAGAATTTTCTGCATATCGTAAGTTGGCGCAGGGCCGGCGATACTGCTCAAAATTCCTTTCATCAGCACTACGCCAAAGAAAAGGGTGAACAACTCGTAACCATCGCCCTGGATTTTTGTGTTGAATTCTGAAAATTTTCCGGTCCAGTTCATGTTGAGATGAGTTCCAAATGCGGGCGAAAACCAGCCTTCGGGTACTAACTTTGAGAATTCCAGAATGTCAAGATGCATCATTGCGATAACGGCGATGGCAATGGCTGCCAAAGTCATGATTACATATTGGGCCACATCTGCCCAAACGATGCTCATCATTCCGCCCATCAGTGCATAAAAAACAGCAAACAGCGTAAATGTAATTCCCCAAACATGAGGTACATAAATGTTGGGAATAAAACTCAGCGACGGGAAAATGGATTTGAGCGGAAGGAATATTTCAATGAATTTACCCATGCCGATAAAGCCGTAAGCCAGCATACTGAGGCAGACCAGAATGGCAAAAATAACAATGATCCAGTGCGAAGTTACCGCTCCTTTGTCTTTCCCGAAGCGGAAACCGATCCATTCGGCGCCCGTTGTTACCCCTGAACGACGCAGCCATGCCGACAGGTAAACCATCAGGAAAATCTGGTTGAAAACCGGCCAGAGCCATGGAATGTAAATACTTTTCAGGCCATAGATTACCGTTATTGCCACCAGCCAAACTGTTCCTGAAATATCGAACATGCCGGAAGCATTTGATAACCCAAGCATATACCACGGAATGGTTTTACCTCCGAGTAAATACGATTCAAGATTTTTCGATGCCTGGCGTTTCAGGTAGAAGCCGATAAAAATCAATAAGCTCAGGTAAACTGCGATAATGGCAAAGTCGATGGTAGTTAGCATTTTATGTGTGTTTTTTTAGTTGGTTTTTTCAACTTTCCCAAAGTTTTATATTATTTATAAAACTTTGGGAAAGTTAGTTTGCTTGGAACTATTTTTTCCCGAGTATCTTCATGTTTTTTGCGATTTGCTTTTTCAGGGTTTCTACTGAAGCCGCAGAACGGTATCCATCAGCCGGAGAATTCAGGCTATAGTCAACCAGTTTGTCGATGGTTGAAGTAGCCACATGCATTCGGGTATCCGACGAAGCATAGTAAATAAATATTTTTCCGTTTTCATCGGCAATCCAGCCATTGGTGAAAAGTACATTCGACACATCGCCAATTCGTTCCTCACCAACCGGGCCCATCAAATGACCTGCAGGTTCAGCAATCAGTTTCGAAGGATCCTGCAAGTCGGTCATGTACAAATAAATCACATAGCGGAGTCCGGCAGCGCAGCCACGCACGCCGTGCGCCAAATGCAACCAGCCTTTGTCGGTTTTTATCGGATGCGGGCCTTCTCCGTTCTTTACCTCTTTAATCGTATGGTAGTAGCGGAAGTTGATGATTTTTTCTTCTTTTACTTCGGCATTGGTCATGTCGTCAATCAGCGCCCAGCCGATGCCGCCACCACTTCCTGCATCAATAAATCCATCCTGGGGACGGGTGTAAAGTGCATATTGGCCATCCACAAATTCATTGTGAAGCACCACATTTCGTTGCTGACTTTTGGTTTTCAAATCCGGAAGGCGCTCCCATGTTTCCAAATCTTTGGTACGCACAATTCCTGCCGCAGCCACTGCCGATGATAAATCGCCCGGAGCTGCATTCGGATCTTTTCGCTCGGAGCAGAAAACGCCGTAAATCCACCCATCTTCGTGAGCGGTCAGACGCATGTCATAAACATTCGTATCCGGAATATCGGTTTCAGGAAGGGCTACCGGAAAATCCCGGAAGCGGAAATTATCGACTCCGTTGGGACTTTCGGCAATGGCGAAAAACGATTTGCGGTCAACACCTTCCACGCGCACAACCAGAATGTATTTCCCCTTCCATTTCATTGCTCCTGAATTCATGGTGGCATTCATGCCGATGCGCTCCATCAGGTACGGATTGGTTTTTTCGTCCAGATCGTACCGCCAGATAACGGGAGTGTAGGCGGCAGTTAGAACAGGATTTTTATACCGGTCGAAAACCCCGTTGCCGTTTTTTACCTTTTTGTTTTTAGCCGACAACAATTCTTCGTGCTTGTCGAGCAGCTTACGAACTTTCTTTTTGAAATTTGATTTCATGAAATAAGTATTTTAGGATTTTGATTTCAATGAATGGGCTGCCTTTCAATTCAGGCAACTAACCTACAAATTAAAACCAAAACTATCCGATTGCTTAATACTTTTCGAATAAAATATGATACTATCCGGTCAATGTTTTGGAGTGTAACAGGTTTTCAGTTGGAAATTTCTGATCCATTCTGATTAGCCGAACCATCACTTCCGAAAACGATATAACTCCAAATCGATTGTTTTTCAACTCAAACAGAACATTTTCACCTGGAAGGGAAGAATGAAAAAGCAGGAAAAGTGTGAAGAATACTATTCTTGCTTTTGAATTGGGTTATTTTAACTCAATTGGTTTGTTATGCCTTTTAATACAGATAACAGTTGAAGTTGAACCACTCATTTTTGGGGAAGGCTCGTACCGAAGTCTTACCGGGTGTTTTGCTGTTGTTCAGGTTGGTGTTTATTTCCTCAATTAGTTTTCTTTCAATTGCTCCTCTGTTTCTGACTGCCGTGCGTTTGGCTGGGTGAGCTTTTTGTTTGGTTTTGCTCGCGTGTTTGCCAATTGTGCGACCAATAGTATCCACCCCAGCAAATGCGACTATTTACAGCCCAATGATTGGTTCATCTTTGCAATCAAAAGATGTGAGTTATGGATAAGAAAAGTAAGATGTTTGCGTTGGTGGCACAGTGGAGGGAATCAGGCTTAACACGGACGGT
>JAUYMU010000063.1 GCA_030698405.1 Bacteroidota bacterium | reverse complement strand
AGGTTTACCGGTCCGGGTAATTGTGCCGTTTTCGATGCAAAGGACCTGAGAGGCCAGTCGAAATACCTCATTTAAATCGTGACTGACCATGATGGTGGTTACTCCCAGCAATTTATGCGCTTGTGCAATTTCATCCTGAAGTGTGGCGCGCATTTCAGCATCAAGCGCCGAAAGTGGTTCATCAAGCAATAAGAGTTGCGGTTTTCGGGCGAGCGCGCGCGCCAATGCAACCCGCTGTTTTTGTCCTCCGGATAAGCCATTGGTTTTTCGTTTTCGGAATTCAGACAAACCAAACATTTCCAGCAATTCGTTAAGCGCTGACTGTTTTTTTTCGGGCTGGGCAAACTGAATGTTTTGTTCCACCGTCATGTTCGGAAACAAGGCATAATCCTGAAACATTATGCTGATATTGCGTTGCTGAGGCACAATGTTGATATGTTTTGCCGAATCGAACCAAACAGAGTTCCCAAATTTCACTATTCCTTTATCAGGATCTATTAATCCGGCCAGAATTCGCAGCAGTGTTGTTTTTCCTGCGCCCGACTCACCAAACAAGGCAACCAATTCGCCAGCCGGAATAGTTGCCTGAATGACCAGATTCATCGGACCATTTGCAGTAAGCATTCGCTTTTCAACATCAATAAAGATTACATCATTTTCCATGAGTCGTATTTTTTATTGATGCTATATATAATAGTAAGCAGAATTAGCGAAGTCAGGAATAAAATCAGGGCATATTGGTTGGCCGCCTCAAAATTGAGGGCTTGTACTTCGTCGTAAATGGCAATGGAAGCTACGCGGGTCTCACCGGGCATGTTGCCGCCCACCATCAGCACAATTCCGAATTCGCCGATGCTGTGCGCAAATGTGAGCGCCACAGCAGTAATAATGGATGGTTTTATATTAGGAAGCAGAACACTGAAAAAAGTAATACTCTTAGATTTTCCCAGCGTGTAGGATGCTTCGCGCAAACTGTCGGGCAAAGCGCGGAGCCCGTTGTGCAGCGGCTGAATCATAAATGGCAGACTGAAAATGACCGAAGCAATCAGTACTCCTTCAAAGGAAAAGGCCAGACGAACATCGAACACACGACC
This sequence comes from Bacteroidota bacterium, assembly GCA_030698405.1. Classification (GTDB taxonomy): domain Bacteria; phylum Bacteroidota; class Bacteroidia; order Bacteroidales; family Prolixibacteraceae; genus Aquipluma. The sequence continues at coordinate 35,138 of JAUYMU010000063.1, read as the reverse complement.
CAACCACTCGCCAAACCAGTTACGCGGACTGTAAATCACCAACATGTAATACCCGATTACCGAAGGAGGTAAAACCATCGGCATACTTACCAGCGCCTCAATCAATGGTTTTATCCTGACTTTGGTATATGCCAGCCAATAAGCGAATGGCAACCCAATGACAACCAAAATAACGGTAGTCGAAACAACCAGTTTCAGGGTGAGGAGTATCGTTTGTAAAAATTCATTGTCCATATTGTTTCAATTTGAAGATTTGAGAATGTGCGGGATTCAGTTTCTAATTTTCAAATCGCCACATTTTCAAATTATTGTTTTTTCATCAGCGAAACCTCGTTTGCTTTTACCAGCGCTTCCACTTCATCGCCAACTTTCAGGTCAAGCGAATCGACTGAGCGAGAGGTGATGGCCGAAGTAATCGTGTATTTCAGAAATTGCAGGCTGATTTTGCTTAACAGCTCACCACGTTCAACATGCTTCACAGTGCAATTCATTCGGTTTCGCATGCTGATCATTCCAGAAAGGTTTTTGGCCAGCGATACTTCGGTTTCCTTAAATATCAGATCAATAGTATTGCCTTCCCGAAGCCAAGCGAGTTGAGTTGCAGATTCGATGAGCATAGCCGAAAAGCCATGTCCATCGACATCGACATCCACCAGAAGAATGGCTCCTGATTGTTGCATTTTCGATATTTTACCTGCTAGTTTATTCATTTGGGCAAAGTAAATCCATATTTTTCAAATAAAAGCCTTGCCGGAGGACTTGATATAAATTCAGCAAAAGCAAATGCCAACTTATTTTCCTTTGCATGATTTAGAATTACATAGGCCTGTTCAAGAGGTCGATGGGAATTTTCGTCTATCAGAAAATATTTTCCCTGATTGCTCATGGATGGCGATAAAACCAGCGATAAAGCGATCAAACCTGCCTCCGCATTTCCAGATAGGCAAAATTGAGCAGCCTGAGAAATGTTTTCGCCATAAATCAACTGTTTTTCAACTTTTCCATAAAGCCTGTAAAACTTCAATGCTTCTACCGACCGCTGCCCATAAGGTGCATGTTCCGGATTGGCTGTTGCTATTTTGATATTAGGTTTATCCACTATAGCAGACAAGCCCTTGCTTACATCCAAACTTGCACTCCAAAGAACAATTCGCCCGATAGCATATAATTTAGGATAGGTTAGCGTCAATCCGGCTTCTTTTAATTTTTGAGGATACATAATGTCAGCAGAAAAATACAGATCGAAAGGAGCACCGTTTGAAATCTGAGTAAAGGCATTGCCCGACGAACCATAAATGACTTCGATTGTTGCTCCTGAATTGGTCTTTTTGAAGTCTTTAACAATTCCATCCATTGCGTAACGCAAATCGGCTGCTGCAGCAATTTTTACTGTTTGTGCCTGGGCCGACATCGCAATCCAAAAGGCTATAATTGTAAGTATTTGTTTCATATTCTGATTTTTAAAATTAATAGATTATTTGCTTTCTGCAACTTCCGGCATTTTATAAAACTGAGGCCTGATAGTGAGCATCAAATAAGCGTATTGTGGAAATTTTGTATCAACCGCAGTCGATTTGTATTTCAGCATCTTTGTTCCATCGGTTACAAAATAGCCGCACCACGCAAACTGAATAGCCGTTTCACCCGAAAATTTGTAGTTCAGGGCAATATCCAACTCCGATCCTAGGTTTTTCTGAACCTGCGTTGTTCCAACCTTCATGCTTTCTGCCAGGCTGAATCCGTAGTAAGTAATATCTGAACTTAGTTTTTTACTCAATTTCAGGTTAACACCGCCAAAATAGTTTACCAAACCGCCATTTGGTAACGTTGCCCAGTATTCCATATAACCATTAAAAGTATGGTTTACGCCATAAGGTAATTTGTTGAATGTGTTGGTTTTAGTTGTTGCCAAAGTGCTTTCCGACCCTGAATAATAATCGACACCAGCCAATCCTCCAATTTTATCAGTAAAAATGTAATTGGTTTTTATTGCCAACAAATAAGCATCCAAATCAACCGTTGGCGTGCTTTTCCCAAACTGAAAATAGCTAGTCAGCAAAAACCCAATCGGCAATTTTTCATTCTTCAGTTGTAAATTACCCCCGGTGGTATAACGATAATATAAACTCAGATCGGTATTGCTTTTCATATAACCCTCATCCACGCCCAGCAAACTGAGATCAAGCCCGCTCGCAATTGTTTTGGTCAGATGCAGAAATGCCAACTGCTTATACATTTTGCTTATACTATAATAAGATGTATCGGCATTGTAAGCTTTCTGGTTGTTGTACGCGTAACCAAGCTGAACATCAAAACCCGGTGCAAAATACCTTAACTGCGCCAAATCATGGGCGTTTCCCGTGTTGCTCCAGGGCGAAAGGCTGAACAAGCGGCCATCTTCAAATTGAACACCTTGGCGGCCAATTTTAAAAGTGGTGCCAGAATACAATAAAAGTTCGGCCCAGGCTTCATAAATGCCCAGGCTTCCGGAAGTTGCGGTTGCCGGTTGTTTGGTATCAGTTTCTCCGAAAATTCGTGAATCCTGCAAAACCAAACGCGCACTGACAATTCCACTTTTGTAATTGAAATTCAGACGGGTACGTTGCATAGTCACAAATGCCGGGTTTAAGGTATCAGCCAATGGCTGGTTAAATCCCTGACGGAACTCTGAACGCGGCCGAAACTCGGCATCAATGGTAGTTTGCCCATAGCTTTCTGAAAAACTGAGCAAAAGAAGCAATCCGAAGATCACTAATGTGTAACCCTTTCTCATTTCACTCCGTTATAAACTAAATTAGATAACGATATTCAAAAAAAATCAAAGGTTGATTTCGACGTTGATTTGGGTCACCACTTTGTTTATTTCAGCCTGAATGATCTGATATTCCCTAAGCATTCGCTCTCCGTAATCAGATATTGAAGTGCCTCCACCGTTTGCGCCTCCACGCTGTTTTAAAACCAGTGGATATGGTGCCATCCGGTTCATTTCATCAATCATCGTCCATACATGCTGATACGAGACTTCCATGTTCTTTGCAGCGCCACTTAAACTTCCATTCTTCCTGATTTCATGAAGAAGCTGAGTTTTCAACGGATTGATAAAAACCACTCCGTCCTTTTTGATCGAAATATGACAATCCACTTCAATCATGACTAATGGCATTTACAGTTTTCGTTGTGGCAATTGCAGGGAGTTCCGATAATTACTTCGGTCGATTTGATGATGGCAAAAGCGGTATCGCCAGGTTTCAGGTCTAAATCAGCAATCGCATCTTTTGAGATAATAGCCGAAATAATATTTCCATTGCCCAGATCGAGCACTACTTTCGATGTAATCAATCCTTCGTCAACTTTCAGGATTTTCCCTTTCAATTGGTTCCGTGCGCTAAGTTTCATCTGTAAATAATTTGTTTTTAAATTGTCAGATGGAACTCGCATGAGAAGTTTTCATCCTTGTTTGTGTTTAACGAACATGCTCGTTTCATAATATTGAATCTTAAAGTGAATTAATTTTCAGCAATAATACCATTATTTACAAAAATCAAATCAAATAATCTCATTTTGATTCGATTTGTTTATAATTGTTTCATATTGTCACAATAAACATGTAATCATTACCAAAAAGATATATTTCAAATCATTTTACTTTCAATGGCCAGATAATCGCTCGTCCACTCCTTCAGGGAAGTTGCAAAGCCGACCATCCGTTTGATCTCTTCATCTGTAGGCACAATTACAGGAGTAAATTCAAGCGAACAAAAATTCATAAATCGGTTCATGAACCTTACCTCAGCATGGAATTCTTCGGGTGCGTTGTGATTTTTTTTTAATTCACGATACATTGATGAAATACTGGAATGTTCAGGAATAAACCCTGATTTCATTAGTGCGCTGGTCATGAAATTCTCGATAGACATGGCAACAACATTGTAAATAACCAGATTTCCAAGTGTATTTTTCCCGGATGCCCCCAGCGCTGCCTTATAATAATCCGTTGCTTCCAAATAATAACTTTTCCATTCCATAATAAAGATTTTAAGATTCGTGATTGTTCAGATTGTTTGCCAGGTTGATTAATTCGTCCATGCGAAGACTTTGCTTTGTACTCAATGTCATTGCTTTAACCTGCTCTGTTAAGTGAACCGCTTTTTTCTCATTCATGTACACGTTCTGTTTTTCCAGAATATGCCGGATAATTGCGGTTCCTGAATGTCGGCCAATAATCATTTCAGTTGACCGGCCAATTTCTTCAGGATGGAATGGCTGATAACTCAACTCATTCTCTATCAAGCTTCGGCAGTGAATTCCTGATTCGTGTCTGCAAATCATTTCACCTATAATTGGTTTCGACACATGGATTTTCCGAAACGAAACCTCGGCCACATACCGGCAAATTTCCTGAATGGTCAATAAATTAATACCAGTGCTGACATTGGCGCTTACTTTCATTGCAACGGCCAACTCTTCCAGGCAGGCATTTCCGGCACGTTCGCCCAAACCATTGATGGTGGCGCTCACCGATTGAGCTCCTGATAAAAAAGCGCTCACCGAATTGGCTGTTGCCATGCCCAGATCGTTATGACCATGAAATTCGAAATCGACAAACGGGAAACGTTTCGTGACAGACAAAAACAAATCGGCCACCGAAAACGGGTTCAAGATGCCAACCGTGTCGGCCAAACGAATGCGATCGACTCCTTCGGCCAAACAAGCTGCGATAAATTCGAACAGAAATTCGCGATCGGCACGGCTTGCATCCTGAGCACCAATAGCTACAAACCCGAAAAACCTTCGCGAAAGCGCCACCATTAGCGGCATTTGTTTGAGCACCCAAGCCCGGCTTCGCCCGATTGCTGACAATTGAATATCGGAAACCGGGAAGGAAATATTGATTCGACCGGCGCCTGTGCGGGCTGAAGCCGCTATGTCGCATTCCTTGGCACGCGCCCAACACAAGGAATCGAAGTGAAATCCGGAACGGACAATCTCATGAATCATTCGTTGCTCCTCCTCTCCCATTGCCGGTGTTCCAACTTCTACTTCTTTAACCCCGGCACCTTCGAGCAGAGCGGCAATCCGAAGTTTTTCGTCCAGCGTAAATACCACTCCGGGAGCTTGTTCACCGTCGCGGAGGGTAGAATCGATGATATGTGGAGAAAGTACCATGTTGAAAAAGTTGTAATTGTTGTAATTGTTGTCAGGTTGTCATTGCAATGTATTCCTGCCTACTGAGACTGAAAACTGAACGCTTCTTTTATTCGCTGATCAAATATTCCTCAACAGCGTTGCCGTCGGCGAGGGCATCGAGGATTTCGTCGATACGATCGGTTGTGATAGCGCCATACCAAAAGTTATTGGGCTGGATAACCATAACTGGCCCCTGCGAACAAACATTGAGACAGGCAGTTGATGAAACTGCGGCATCAATTCCGCGATCGGCGCACTCTTCGGTGACATACTGGATAAATTCGGCGCCTCCGTTTTTGTTGCAAAAACCTTTGGCATCGCCGGCAACCCTGTACGAGTTGCAAATCAAAATGTGGTAATCTGGTTTTTTCATAATGTGATATTTTAGATAATAGATTTTAAAATTCAGACTTAATTCAATATCCAATAATGAATGATCAATATTCAATATCCAAGACTTTAGCAGCCGGTAGCTTTTCCGGAGCAGACGGCACCGCATTTGAATACATCGGCCTTTTTCACGGTGCGCAATTCTTTACCTTTATAGATAGCGTCCAATCCTTCGTCGATCAATCCGGTCATTTCTACGATGCGGATACCGGTGCGACCAATGGTTGCAGACGGACTTGGCCCAATTCCACCAACCAAAAGTGCACGACAATCGCTTAAAAGTTCTGCGAGGTCTTCCCAACGTTTATTACCGATTCCTGAAGGTGGTGTTTTGCGTTGTTCAACCATGCGGTAACCATTCGGTGTTTCACGGAAAATGTATACACTATCGGCTTCGCCCAAATGCTGATTAACGAGCATTCCTTCGTTACTGGCAACGGCTACAAACGGACGATTCTCTTCATCGGCGACGGTAAGGTTAATCACTTCTGACATGATTTTCCTGGCTTCCACATCATCTTCACCCAACAAACCAACAGCATCGGCACGGCAGCGGGCACAATGTGTCATTGGTTTCAGGTGTTTCGCGATTTTCAGTCGGATTTCGCGCATGGTGAGCATATCCGGTTCTTTCAGGTTCTCGTAAATTGTATCTTTTACCGGAAACAATGGAATGGCATTCATCAGTTCGGCTCCCAGTTCTTTGGCTTTTTCGGCCACACTTTCAACCAGATGATCGTTGACTCCCGGAATAACTATGGTGTTGATCTTCACCGTGATTCCAAACCGGCGCAACATTTTGATGGCTACCAACTGATTTTCAAGTAAAATCGCTGCTGCAGCTTTGCCAACAAATCCGCGTTTGCCAAATCGCGCCCATTTATAAATATGCTGTGTTTCTTCCGCATCGAGTCCATTCATGGTGATGGTAACGTGGCTCACTCCCAATTCGGCCAATTCCTCGGCAAAAGGCGCAACGTTCAATCCGTTGGACGAAAGGCACAATATCATTTCAGGAAAATGCTCACGAACCAAACGCAGGGTAGTCATCGTTTCGGTCGGATTGGCAAATGGATCGCCGGGTCCGGCAATACCAACCACCGACAGGTTTGGCATTTTTTCTTTCAACCTGATCAGATAAGCCAAAGCCTGTTCAGGAGAAAGGACTTCGCTGGTTACGCCGGGACGGCTCTCGTTCACGCAGTCGTAGTCGCGTTTGCAATAATTGCACTGAATGTTGCATTTGGGGGCAACTGGTAAATGTACCCTTGCATATTTGCCTTTCGCTTCGATGTTGAAGCACGGATGGGTGGCCTCCCCCAACCCCCTCCCAGAGAGGGGGCTTGAAGACAAGGCTCCCCCTGCCCCCTCCGAAAGAGGGGGTAAAGAATCGGTATGCGTAGATTTATCATTTGATATTTTCGTGTCCATAATTAAAAGGTTAAATGTTCAGAACCTTTACTGCCTAACTCCCTCCCCTTGGGGAGGGTTGGGGAGGGGCTCCCTTCTACATATATTTATATCCTACTTCCGAATGATCCTGTTTGTAGCTGATCAGCGTATTCACTACCTGGTCGAACAATTCCTGGGTTCCGGTGTAGCCAACGTGTTTGATGCGTTGTCCGCCAATGCGGTCGTGAATCGGGAAACCACAGCGAATAATCGGGATGTTGAGTTTCCGGGCGATGTAATATCCCTTACTGTTTCCAATCAAAATATCGGCTTTGTTTTCGATGCACCATTCGCGGATCATTTCGAAATCGTATCCGTTTTTTGCCTGAATGATGCCTTCCTTTTCCGGACAATATTTTCTGATTTCTTCGTTGAGTTTGCCACTTTCGCCGCCGGTTGCAGCCAGCACAACATCAACACCAATTTCGTTCAGAAAAATAGTCATGGCTACCACGAAATCTTCTTCGCCGAAAACCACGGCCCGCTTGCCAAATACATATTTATGGCCGTCGGCATACGAGTCGATCAGCCGACCCCGTTCTTTCACGTATTTCTCCGGAACAGGTTTTCCTGAAAGTTTGGTCAGTGTTTCAAAAAACAAATCGTTCATATCGACACCTGTTGGCATAGGGATTCGGTGGTTTTCAACACCAAACTGATCTTTCAGATATTCGGCGGCAGTTGTCGATAAATGGTTATTTTTTACTCTTCCTGATAAACTGCCTGTGTTAAGGATGGTTCCCATTTCGATGGAAGCGCAGGCAGAGCCACATTTTTTAACCAATTCGATGGGCGTTCCACCTTCAGGAATACGCTTGTAGGTTTCCCACATCGGGTTATCCAGCGTTTCAGAATAATCAGGAAGCATAATGTATTCGATGCCAAAATCGGCGAGAATGGTTTTAAGCTGACGCAAATCTTCGGTAGAAACAAATCCGGGGAAAATATTGATGTGCTTCCCTTTTTCGCCGCCTTCGGCAATTGATTTTACGGTTGCCGAAATGGCTTCGTGAAAACCGTCGATGTGCGAACCCTGGTAGCTGGGCGTTGATGCGGCAATAAAATGCGGCAACTTTTTATCGCCGGCTAATTCTTTGTAAGTATGAATGTATTGTTTTACATCATCGCCAATGGTTTCGCTCAGGCAGGTGGTCGCCATGCCAATCACTTCAGGCTGATATTGGCTGATTACATTGGTGATTGCTGCATGGCAATTGGCGCCACCACCAAAAATGGTAGCTTCTTCACTGAAGTTGGAGGATGCAATATCAACGGGTTCTTTGTAGTGGCTGATCAGGTAGCGCCGGATGTAGGTGGCACAACCCTGACCTCCGTGAATAATCGGGACACATCCGCGAATGCCTTTGAAAGCGATGCTTGCCCCGAGTGGAGCGCAAAGTTTACAGGAATTGATAGCCCCCCCCAGCCCCCCCGCAGGGGGGGAGAAAGAACCGGGATGCGTAGATTTATCTTTTGAAATTGGTGTTTCCATGATTAAGCGTTTAATGTTCAGAGTCTTCAGCAACCAAATTCCCTTCCCTTTCGGGAAGGGTTAGGGATGGGGCTTTCTTTCTCCCTCCCCTTCGGGGAGGGCTGGGGAGGGGCTTGCACTTTTCCTCATAAACTTCCAAACCGGGCTGCAAACTGAGGCGTGAACTTCTTTGGCGAAATTCAACATGCCTTCGTATCCGGCCAGCGCTTCTTTTCGTTCGTGGTTGTGGTCGCAGAAACCGAGTCCAAGTTTGAATGCGATGGGACGTTCTTTCACGCCACCTATAAATAGGTTGGCTCCGGTTTGTTTCACAAATTCAGAAAGTTCGTTTGGATTGGAATCATCAACGATAATGGTTCCCTCGTCGCACAAGTCTTTCAGCAGATTGTAATCGTCCTGATTTCCGGTTTGCGAACCAACTACTACGGTTTTCATGCCGAGTAACCGTAAAGCTTTTACCAGTGAGATGGCTTTAAACGCGCCTCCCACATAAATGGCTGCTTTCTTTCCTTCCAGCTTTTGGCGGTAAGGTTGCAGTGCAGGCAGCAATTTGCTGATTTCTTCTTTTACCAGCTCGCGTGCCTTTTGCATCATTTCTTCGGATTTGAAAAAGCGGGCAACTTCGTAGAGTGCATCCGACATGTCTTCGATTCCGAAATAGGAAACTTTCATGAACGGAATACCGTACTTTTCCTTCATGTCTTTGGCCAGGTAAATCATTGATCCTGAACATTGAACCACATTGAGTTTCGCGTTGTGGGCTTTGCGAACATCGTCGATGCGGCCATCGCCTGTCATGCAGGCAACCATATTGACACCCATCCGGCGGTAATATTCGGCCAACATCCATAGTTCTCCGGCCAGGTTAAAATCGCCGAGTATATTGATGCTGTGTTCAGGAACTTCAGTAACAGTATCGGTTCCAATCAGTTTGGAGAGCGCATCGCAAGCCAGTTTGTAGCCATCTTTTTTGGTTCCGTTGAAACCTTCCGACATAATCGGAATCACATCAATTCCTTTTTCTTTTGAGACCCGACGGCAAACGGCTTCCATGTCGTCGCCAATTACACCAACAATGCAGGTTCCATAAACAAATGCTGCTTTCGGTTTGTACTGATCGATCAAGCTGATTAATGCACTGTATAATTTGGGTTCGCCGCCAAAAACAACTTCGCGTTCTTTCAGGTCGGTGGTAAAGCTGAGACGGTGAAGTTGCGGCCCTGAGGATAACGATCCGCGGATGTCCCAGGTATAAGCAGCACAACCAACTGGCCCGTGGATAAGGTGCAGTGCATCGGCAATGGGATAAAGCACCACGCGCGATCCGCAAAAAACACATGCACGCTGAGAAACCGAACCTGCCAGGCTTGCCTTTCCGCATGCAATAGCCGCATTGCCCTGTCCTTTCGTAACAATCTGGCCTTTCCGTTCTTTTAGTATCTCATTCATAATGTGTGTTTTAAATAAATATAAGGGCTAAAGCCCATTTCCCTATTTCACCTTAAATGTCCGTTGCCTAAAGGCAAACGGCAAAGGATAAAGTGCAACAAATCAATGGATGAATATCCTTTGCCGTCGCATTTATGTGACGGATTCAGCAACAAAAAATGAAAGGGGGAGTGTGCGGGAAGCAACTCCCCCGGTTCATCATTAAAAAGAAAATAGCCATCAGAATCCTCCTCACCCAAAGGAGGATTTTTCTTTTCCGCTGAGATGGCCAGCGAAATGTTTTAAAATCCTGACAGGAAAATAGTCCTGCCAGGATTGGCAAAAGCTAGATGATCAGTATATTTAGAACGATTAGAGAATCCGCTTTTATAATCGATTTCGATGCGGCGCATACAACGGTTGTGTTTCAATTTTGATTTGTGGATGCGCCTTGTTCTCCCGTTTCGTGTTTTCCCCGGGTTCCTTTGCACTTCACCCGGGGTTATTGATATTTTACCCTTTCAGGGTAAGGGAAAACTCTGGTTCTTTTCAACCCCGGATTAAAATCCGGGGCTACAAGATTGTCGTCCTGATAGGACTTACATCACCAGTTCGAACTTTTCTTCGAGGCAGGTTGCATCCTGTTTGTCCATCAGGACGCTAAGGATTTTTTCAACGATGCGAAGGCCGCCCATATAACCGAGTGTTGAGAAATAGCTGTGTCCAATGCGATCGATGATCGGGAACCCCATTCTAACGAAAGGAATGTTTTCGTCGCGAGCTACGTATTTTCCGTAGGTATTTCCAATCAACAGATCAACCGGATTTTCCTTAATCCACTGATGCATCAGGAACATATCGGCCTGAGGTCCATTTTTATATTTGGCTTCAGGAACACGTTCGGAAAGAATTTCAGCCATGCGGCTTTCGAAATGTTTACCTGGTGTTCCAGAAACGATGTAAACCGGTTGCATGTCCATATCGACTAAAAATTCGATGAGCGGAATGATGTTGTCAGGATCGCCGTAAACAGCAACTCTTTTTCCGTAGAGGTATTGGTGCATGTCGGTTATCACATCAATCAATCTTCCACGCTCTTCAGAAATTTGTTCAGGAATTGAAACCCTGCCAGCTTTGGCAAGTGCCTGAATAAAACGGTCGGTAGCTTTAATTCCAACCGGGATGTCGGTGATTTCAAAAGGAACTCTGCAAGTATTGTCCAATGAAATGGCTGCTTTTTCGGTGGCCCATTCACCCAACCCGAGCGATTGCATACTGTCGCCCATACTCACCATTTCAGCAATGGTGGTTCCGCCTTTGGGATACATTTCGAATTTTCCGGTCATTGGGGTGTCGAGTACATCAGACGTGTCGGGTAACAACACCGATTTAATTTTCATCACTTTCATGATCCGTTTCAATTCGCGCATGTCTGCCGGTTCAACCCATCCTGAGAGCAGGTTAATCTGCCGGCGTTTTTCGTCGGTTTTTTCAGCAAAATATTTCACAAAAGCTTCCAGCATATTGGCGTATCCGGTAACATGCGAACCCACATAACTTGGAGTTGCTGCCTGAACCACGTATTTTCCGAAAGGAACTTTGCCTTCATCGCGTGCTTTGATTACAATCTGGTTTAAGTCGTCGCCAATGGTTTCGGACAAGCAGGTTGAATGCACTGCGATGATTTCGGGTTCGTAAACCGCAAAAATGGTTTCGATGGCTTGCAAAAGGTTGGCTTGTCCGCCAAATACTGAAGAACCTTCAGTGAATGAGCTGGTTGCAGCCATTACCGGTTCTTTGTAGTGACGGGTGAGGGCGCTCCGGTGATACGAGCAGCAACCTTGTGAACCGTGACTGTGAGGAAGGCATCCGTGAACACCCAGCGCTGCGTACATTGCTCCAACTGGCTGACAGGTTTTGGCCGGATTTACTGTTAAAGCGTTCCGCTCTCTTACTTCTTTTGTTGTATGTCGTAGTAACATAATTTTTCCTCCTGATTTTTAAGCTTCAATTGTCATACTGCCCACCAACTCGGACTCGTGTTTCCATGGGGCATCAATCATTTTCCAGATGTTGGTAGCCAGCATTCTTTCCATTTCGATGTAGAAATTAATGGCTCCACCAAAGGCTGCGTAAGGGCCGCCGTAATCGTAGCTGTGCAATTGTTTCAAAGGAACACCGGCTTTTTGGACCACGTATTTTTCCTTGATTCCGGCACAGAATACATCGGGCTTATAGAATTCGATCAATTTTTCAGTTTCCCAGTGATTAACATCATCGATAATCAGTGAATTTTTTGCCATATCCGGCATCATTCCGGCGTAATCTTTAAATTCGAAACCTTTGCTTTCCAAGTCAGCTTTTTTCGCAACCAAATCGTTACGGAAAAGTTTTTCGTCTTTGGTAACTGTCAATTCTTCAATGTTCCGCGAGTCAGCATCAATCTTGATGGTTGGGATTACCTTGCGACCTTCGTAATCGTCGCGGTGAGCAAACTCATATCCGGCAGACACTGTGCGGATTCCAAGCTCATTGAATAAATCCTGATAATGGTGAGCGCGTGAACCTCCAACGAACATCATGGCCAGCTTGCCTTCTACTTTCGGTTTGATGGATACTTTCACAGCATTCACTTTGGCCAATTCGCGTTCGATAATTTCTTCCACTTTGGCTTTCAGACCAGCATCACCAAAATAATCGGCCACTTTCCGGAGTGATTTTGCAGTTGATTCGGCGCCAATGAAATTCACTTTCACCCATGGAATGCCGTATTTTTCTTCCATCATTTCAGCAATGTAGTTGATGGAACGGTGACACATTACCATATTCAAATCGGCGGTGTGCGAATACTCCATGCTTTTGATGGTTGAGTTTCCGGAGAAAGAAGACAACAGCGTAATTCCGGCTTCTTCGAATAAGGCTTCGAGTTCGAAAGCATCGCCCCCGATGTTGTATTCTCCCAGCATATTCACCTGGAATTTTCCGGTTCGTGCACGGTCGTTGAGACCGACTACGTTTTTAAATACACCGTTGTTGGCAATGTGGTGTCCGGCTGATTGTGAAACTCCGCGGTAACCTTCACAACTGAAACCAAAAATATTTATTCCGAGTTCGGCTTTCATATCGCGTGAAACAGAATGAACATCATCGCCAATCAGACCTACCGGGCAGGTAGAAAAAACACCAATGGCTTTAGGTTTGAATATTTCAAAAGCTTCGCGAATAGCTTCTTTCAGTTTTGCTTCGCCACCGAATACGATGTTGCTATCCTGCATGTCGGTTGAAAAGCAATATGTAATATAGTTATCTTCCCCTTCAGCAGGGCGGGTTTGGTTACGACGGGTTAACCAGGCATAAAAGCTGCATCCGATTGGTCCGTGAACCAGGTTAATAATGTCGCGTGTTGGCCCGAGTACTACCCCTTTACATCCGGCGTAAGTACAACCACGTTGAGTAATAATTCCGGGGATTGTGCGCACATTGGCCATCACTTCCTGTTCGACCGAAGGATCGTTAATCACCATCCCCTTGACCCGTTTCTTTGCTATTTTCGGTGGATATTTCTTCAGAATTTCGTCTCTAAGAGCAGAAGGATCTGGTAATCCGTTGGTATAATCTTTTTTGTTTGGCATAATTGTAAATTTTAATCCAATGTTATGTCGCCTCTTTCGCCGGTTCTGACCCGGACTGATTCGTGTAATGGAATGACGAAAATTTTACCGTCACCCGGTTCAGGAGTTTGGTTTGCTTCGATGATGGTTTCAACAGCTTTGTTGAGATTTTCATCGGTAACCACAATAGTTACCACGCGTTGCGGACGTAACCGGGGTTCTTTATTCAGATGGACCAATGCCTCAGGAAGATCTTTTTTTACGCCTTCCAGCACTTTCGCATCCCAAAGACCTTTACCGCGGCCAAACACTTTACCGGTTGCTGTCATTGAGGGAAGACCTGCAGCGGACAAAGCCATTTTGGTTTCGTTCATCTTGTTGATGCGTATGATTGCCATAATTAACTTCATAATCGTACAGTTTTTGGTTATAATTCCTTGGTTCCGCGACTGATGGTGTAGGCTTCTTCTACCGGTGTGATGAAAATTTTTCCATCGCCGAAAGCTCCTTTTGGTTCGGTACGGGCAGCTTCCATAATGGTAGTGACGGCAAAATCCTTGTCTTCGTCTTTGATAACTATGAGCAGCATTTCTTTTGGAAGCTCATCATAAGTTACATCACCGATTTTAATACCACGCTGTTTTCCGCGACCCACTACCGGGATTTTTGTAACAGCCACATATCCGGCTTCGAATAAGGCATTTAAAACTTTACTAGATTTATCAGGACGAATTATTGCTCTAATCATTAACATACTTTGGTTCTCCTATTTTTTAGTTTGCGATTCCGAAATCAATTAACAAAGTCTCCAGGTCTTCCATTTCCAGCGGTGTAGGAATAACGAAATTGGTGTTTTCGTTGATGGCTTTGGATAATGCCCGGTATTCGTTGGCCTGTGCATGCTCCGGTTCGTATTCAATGACCGTTTTACGGTTGATTTCAGCACGTTGAACCACATTTTCGCGGGGTACAAAATGTATCATTTTGGTTCCCAGCTGACGGGCAAGTTCTTCAATCATTTCACGTTCGTTGTCCACATTGCGGGAGTTGCAGATCAGTCCACCCAATCTCACGACACCTGCCTGGGCATATTTTTTAATCCCTTTACAAATGTTGTTGGCTGCATACATGGCCATCATTTCTCCTGAAACAACAATGTAAATTTCTTCGGCTTTTCCTTCACGCATTGGCATTGCAAAACCTCCGCAAACAACATCGCCCAGTACATCGTAGAAGGTATAGTCGATTTTGTATTTCTCATCCCATCCGCCTAACTGTTCCAATAGGTTGATGGAAGTAATGATACCACGACCGGCACAACCAACACCTGGTTCAGGACCACCAGATTCAACGCAACGGGTTCCACCATATCCTGGTTTCACTACATCGTCCAAGTCGATGTCTTCACCTTCTTCGCGCAAAGTGTCGAGAACTGTTTTCTGTGCCAATCCACCCAGCAACAAACGGGTTGAGTCAGCTTTCGGGTCACAACCCACTACCATTACATTAAATCCCGACTCTGCCAATCCTGCAACAGTGTTTTGTGTGGTGGTGGATTTACCGATTCCACCTTTACCATAAATTGCGATTTTTCTCATTTCGTATTTTTTAAGGGTTAAACTTTTTCTTGTTTGGCCGAAGCATTACGACAATGATGCCAGAGGAAGTCCGGAGTCCGAAGTCCGAAGTCCGAAGTTGTGCTTTGAATGTTGGTTATCTGGAACTTACAGATGCTTATTTATTTCTGAAGGAAGTTTGGCACACGAAAAAATCCTACTTTTTGGTAGGAAACACTAACGAGGCGTACAAAACGTGTTGCACGGCACAAAAGCAATGATAGCAAGGGTTACAGGTGACTTAATATTGGCTTAACCTACGTTTTGGTAGGAAGGGGGGGGAAGGTGGGCAGAGGTGAAAAATGAGAAGATGAGAAGATGAAAAATTAGGGAAACGTTTTCCTGAAAGATTTGGCTTTAGTGAAAAATTATCTGGTATGTTACCGTCATACGAATCTAATTCCTTTTGATAATTTATTGTTTCTTATAACTTCTATTTTCTATAAATAACTCTACCTTACTTACAACATCGTCCAAATATTCAAATACTTCAACTTTTAACGTATCAATCTCTTTAATAGTAAAATCTTTACCAACATCATAAAAAGTATGCTCTCCATGCGCTAATCTATTTCGCTTATCTTTAATTTTAACTAAATTTCTACCATCAGGTGATTTCAAAAAGCCTATTTTTTCAGCTAAACCTCTAATCTCATTCGCATCTAGGTTTCCAGAGAAATCCATCCACTCCTCAGAAAACACAACAATTTCTTTAGCGGTAATTTTATTTGCAAAATCTAAAACAAATTCGCGGATAGTGTCCATTTTAAAGTTACCTTCTTTAAAACGCTCAGTTTCATACCTCGCCCAAAGTTTCTTGAGGTTGTCAGATAATTCATCAAATGTAATACCCTCATTTTTTATACTATCATAGATTGCAATTATCGCATTTCTAATTGTAGATTCGATTACATTATATAGTAGCAAAAAAGAATTTGCAGTTAAAGTTGTTAAAAACGCACCTTCTACTAGCTCCGTTTTTTTTACATTATTTTGAGAATAGCTTAATTCAACGTCATCCTTATCTAATAATAAAAGATACTTTATATAGGTATCTATTTCGATTTTCCTTTTCTCGAAATTTGACTTTGTATTATCCATTTGCAAGCCTATTTTCATTAAGTTTACCTAATAGGCCATCTTTAACAAATTCTACTCTCTCCTTTAATCTGTTAGGATTATTTGAGGAATCGGAAGTTGTTTGAATCTTAAATCCCTCCGAATTAATCCATTCTATATTCGGATTTTCTAAATCAGGATTATCTTTTAGTGCTAAATATGTACCAACGGCGATAGCCTCAAACCGCACTCGGGGAGTAGAATTATTATTAACATCTTTACGAAAGCCTAGAGGAAAGTATCTGCTAATAAAAGAAATCATTTTATTAAAACGGTCTTTATATAAATCTGAGTCAAATTCACTTGAATTTTTCGCTTCTAGATAGATATTTAAGAATTTAGCAACATCATGTTTAAATTCAAGATATTTATCAGAATAGGCTAAAAATCTTAATACCAATTCTTCATACTCACCTCGTTTCTCTCTGTCTTCTGAAACAGGACAAATATCTCTAAACTTTGCATCTTTTTTTAGTTCCAAAACTAAATCATAGAAAGGGCCAGAAAACGAACCTTTTCGTATTTCGGAATCGGTCAATCCTTCACTTGTAGTATTAATACGTTCAAATATATCTTGACGAATTTCCTCTTTTGCATCTTCAACTACTATTATTCTAAAATCCTGATTGTCTAGATATCTTTGTAGATTTATAGGTAAATCTCTATATCTCGCACCATCCAGTTCATTAAGTTTGTCCAATTTTCTTAAACTAAACTCATTATTGTAAAATGAAATTAGAGTCCTAATCCTTTGAGAACCATCAATGATTTCCAACCTTCGTTGCCCATCTTCGGAAACTAAAAAAGGTGTTAATGGCATTCCTAATAATACTGATTCAATATACTTTGACCTTTTATCATTTTTCCATACAAATTCACGCTGATAATCTGGGACATATAGTGTCGCTTTATCATCATCCTCCTCTCCGTATTTCGAAAGAATAACTTCAAATGCATAATCTTTTGTACGATACTCATACAATTTTGACTTTTGATTAAACTGTTCTATGATTAAAGCTTGTTTCTCTTCTGAAAACTTACTTTTTAATGCTTTTGCCATTGTTCAGATTTTCAATATGTTTTTTAATACTTATTCCAATAACCTCACCTAATCTTGGTGGTACAGCATTCCCTATATGTTTTGCTATGTATTTCGAAATAAGGCTTTCCGCGTTGTCGGCAAATTTATAGTTTTCTGGGAAACTCTGTAAAACTGCTGCCTCTCTTAATGAAATTGCTCTATCCTGCTCAGGGTGTCCAAATCTACCATTACCAATCCCATTACAGAAAGTTGTCATTGTTGGTGATGGCTCATCCCATTTCATACGACCATATACACTCCCATAACCCTTCCCGGTTTCTGAAATATGACAATCCAATTTCAATTCCTCATCCCAATCTGTTTTCCAACTTCCACCCGGTTTTGATTGTTTAATCCTTTTTAAATTAAGTTCTGATAATTTTGCCGATTTGTGAACGATGTCAGTTGAAGAAAATTCACCGTCAGAAATCTTATCAAGTTTACCAATTGCGTCACGTACCGTTTTATATTCACTAGGCTTATGTGTTGGTGGAATTAATTCAATATTTCCATGTTTTGAAGCTAAAAGAACAAGCCTTTTCCTTTTTTGAGGAATCCCATAATCTGGAGCATATACAATATCGTACCATACGTGATATTGACTCTGCTTAAGCTTCTTTACAAAATCATAAAATACAGGCGCAGCCTTAAAATTAATTAAAGTCGGAACATTCTCCATTGTAACGAAATCAGGTGTTGTTTCATCAATAAGCCTTGCAAATTCATACAACAACTGCCATCTATTATCTTTCGTTTTATCTGATTTATATGTGTAAGTAGAGAATGGTTGGCAAGGGGCACAGCCCGCTAAAAGCCTATAGTCAATTTTGCCATATATTTTATTTAGAGTAGAACTTTTAACTTCATCTACACTTTCATGAATAAATTCTGCATTGCAATTATAAGTATATGCAAATTCACATGTTTTATCTATATCTACACCTGCTTTTACCTCAATGCCAGCCTCTTTTAGACCGAAGGATAATCCTCCAACTCCACAAAATAAATCAATTGCAATTATTTTTTTGCTATTATCCATAAGTTCCAAAGGTAAAAAATGTAGTAAGAACTTTTACATATTGGGAGATAATATTCTTTGGAGTATGAAAATATCGGGACTATGAGTTAAAAAACAGTTCTTTTATAAACTATTATAAATTGTGGGGTTTACAAATGCACTGTTTTGCGTGTTCAAAATTACATCTTTTCTATGTTCACTTCTCTTAAATTTTACAAAATATTTTATTGTGGGGTGCCTTAAACCAGACAGGTTTTGAAAACCTGTCTGGTTTAAGGCACTGAAATGGCGGTAACCGGCAAGTGTGATGATTGATTGCGCGATGAATTTATTTTCTGAAAACTTTTATTTGAGTGGAGAATTGACCCTTTTTAGCGGATAGTGGCTCATTATTTATCCAATAGCCCTGTTACTTCGCCTTTCAGTTTTGGTAAATGATTAATCACAATACTCCAGATCAAGTCGTCTGAAATCCTGTCGTAACCATGAATTATTCTGTTACGGGTACCAATAATCTTTTCAGCATTTTCAAGTTTGAAATTTTTATCCTTTTTACGTATCCGATTAACAGCTTCACCAATTATCTCCAAATTACGTTCAATCGCCCTTTTAGTCTTAATATCAGTCAGGTATTCATCAAAAACTCTTGGCTTGTTTTCGTAATAACTATCAATCTCTTTAATCGATTGCAAAATATCGTAAAGCCAGGTTTTAATTTCATTATCCATAAATCAGTTGTTTTGAAGAGTCGATATTTTGTCTCAAATATGGATTTTGGATGGCTTTATCTTCAAGTAAATCAACCTCTCTGTTGAGTAATGTCTCTAATGATTTTTTTAAATCAAAGTAATTATCTGCATAATCATATAAATCAACTCCGTCGAAATCCACCAAAAAATCGATATCACTTGATTTTTTAAATCGGTCTGTCACGACAGAACCAAATACAAACAGTTTTGTTACCTTATGCTTATTACATAAAGCTCTGATTCTATCAATATTTTTGTCAATAATGCTCATGTCTCAAAAATACAAACTTTTTTAATGCATACTGAAAAATTATTGGGTTGCTGTAGTTGGGGAGTTGCGGGCAAATGGGTGCGGATCCGCCAGTTGGCGGATTAATCTCCGAGATAAATAAAACGCGATTGAAAATCGCGGCACCCGAATCGAGTAACGCAAACAGGTGCTTTATTACAAGCAAATTTGAGGTCTTGAAAACGATGCCGTCTGTTTTTATTCTTTGCCGCATCGCTTATATTCTTTGCCGCATCGTTTTCCAAAACGATAAGCATCGCTTTTTTATCCGTTGCGCAGCAAATTGTTTTTAATCCTCACAGGTTTTAAAAACCTGTCATGATTGGGAACCAAAACGACAGAAACTGGCAGGGCATTTGGGTGCGGATCCGCCAGTTGGCGGATTAATCTCCGAAATAAATAAAACGCGATTGAAAATCGCGGTACCCAAAAATGATACTTATAAATTCTTCTCCCAAAAGTGCATCCTTGGCTCACATTCCGAGAAGCCCATTTTTTGATAGAGTGATTTGGCTGCGTGGTTATCTTCGCGAACTTCGAGATTTACCCGACAGAATCCATTTTGCGAGGCATAATTCAGGATTCCCTTCATCAGATAATGACCGGCGCCAATGTTCCGACATTCAGGAGCAACAATAAAATCATGAATATTGAGGATCGCTTTTGCCTTGAACGTGGAGAAGTTTTGGTTGCAGTTGGCTATGCCTGCAAATTGATCACCTGAAAGTACAAAAAATCCAAGGTAACCAGCGTAGGATTGTAATCCTGCAATAATTTTGGGAACCAGACTTTCGTCCATCGGAGCATTGTTACCCATCGGGTCGTTCATGTAATCGTTCAGGAGTTTGATGACTTGCGCGCAATGCAAATCGTTGTGAAGGTCAACTTGTATGAATGAAAGTTCCATGGGCAGATAATTTTCGGCAAAAGTAAGGATTTCGAATCTACTTAAAAGCAAAATTGAACCCTTTTAGGGTTCCGGAATCATCGTCAATGCATTTTCCGTCCCGATACATCGGGACGGTTATTCAGATTTAATCCCTTCAGGATTTTAACACATTCAGACCAAGAACGGGTTGAAATTTAGTAATTCAATGCTTCTTACCGGTAAATTGCAAATTGTCCAATCGTAAATATTTAAACCTTAAACCTCCATGCGTCGATGTTGTATTTTTTCAGGCGGATACCCAACATTCGTTCGGTGACTTTTAATTCGTCGGCGGCTTTGGCAATATTGCCTTTAGAGCTGACCAAAGCTTCGCGTATCAGTTGTTTTTCCACCTGTTCAACGGTGTAGGTCATTCCGGCCAAAGCTTTTGTATTGGTCGAATCGGCTGTTTGCAGCGATGGCGGCAGGTCGTAACTGTGAATTACATTGTCTTTGCTTAAAATACATGCCCGCTCGATGCAATTTTCGAGTTCGCGGATATTGCCCGGCCAACGGTATATCATCAACATATTCAAGGCCGAAGTCGTTATCCGGATAATTTTGGAATTGTTGCGCTTATTGAATTTATCGATAAAATGATCGACCAGCGAAGGAATATCGTTTCGGCGATCACGCAACGGGGGCATAAAAATCGGGAACACGTTGATTCGATAGTACAAATCTTCGCGAAATTCATTGTTCTGAATCATATCCTCAAGATTCCGGTTGGTCGCACAAATAATTCGGACATCAATTTTGATGGTTTCGGTGCCGCCTAACCGTTCAAACTCGCGCTGTTGTATGAGTCGCAGCAATTTTACCTGTGTCGAAAGCGGAATATCACCAATTTCGTCCAGAAAAATAGTACCACCATCGGCCAGCTCGAAGCGGCCTTTTCGTCGCGCTTCGGCGCCTGTAAAAGCTCCTTTCTCGTGGCCAAACAATTCACTTTCAATCAACGTGTCGGGCAAAGCAGAACAGTTCACCTTGATAAAACTCTTTTTGCCGCGCGGACTCGAAAAATGAATGGCATCGGCAATCAATTCCTTACCAATTCCGCTTTCTCCACGTATCAGAACTGTCGAATTTGTTTCAGCTACCATGCTGACAAGTGAATAAACATCGCGCATTTTGCTTGAATTTCCGACGATATTAGCTGGCCTGAAATCTTTTTCAAGTTGATTTCGCAGCTGAATATTTTTTTGTTTCAGGATTTCCATTTCCTCCAATCGTTCCTGTTTCATCCTGACACTGGTGGAAATCATCGATCCGATAATGGATAAAAGCCGGTTGTCTTCGTCGTACGAAATGTGTGGATTATAAATACGTACCACGCTGAGTGTTCCTGTGACTTTTCCTGCTTCAATAATCGGATTGCAAATAAATGTCAGTTCCTGTCCATCTTTGGTCAGTTCCTGGCCGGTACGGTTCAAAAACAAACTCGATTTCGATATTTTATCAATCACAACCGGGCGCGACATTTCGACCACCCGGCCAATAATACCTTCGCCTAATTTATAACGGCCACGGGCTTGCTGGGCAACACTGTAGCCATAAGCAGCCTCAATCAAAATACTTTCTGACTCACGGTTGAAAATGGTCAGAAAACTCCGCTCAGCATCCAGATATCTGACAAGCATCTCGAGTATAGCCGACAAATCATTCTTCAGTTCCTTGCTCTGAATAAGCCGCTGACTGACATCAAAAAGAAGTTCGAGTTCCTTAAGACCGTAACATTCATTGCCCGCTTTTTTACATTTGAATTCCATTTTCTACTGTCTTTTTGGCAAGGAATACCAAGTAATACAACCATTATGCACAAATATCAACTTTAATTATTCCATTTTAATACAATAACAAGTTAAACACTGACATTTTAACAAATAATTAACTGTGTGGATCATATAAAACTATTTACAATAATCTGAAAAATAGGTTAGCTTTGTCAAATTTTTTGTTGCAATAATGAAAACAATTAAAATATTCCTGACCGTTGTTTTTTGTATCAGTTTTGTTGCCCTTCAGGCAAAAGCACCGGTTTTTCCAACAGATAAGCCCGACAATAAGCCTCACCGGATTATCCGTACCTGCTGCTCGTTCGGCTCCGAAATGCAATTAATGGGCATTCCCGGAATTAAGCTGACAGAAACTACCAGCATCGAGCGAATCGGGCCTCATCACTATCTCGGCAATGAAAACGAACAAAACGGGATCATCTATTCGCGGCGCGGAGGTTTTATCGACATGGGTCATTTGCGCGATCAGGCCGACTGGACCGCATATCTTTATACGCGACTGCACGAAAACAAATCGTCGGGAACATTGGCTATGGTTTTAGGACGTGAAGGCGGAGAAAAAACCCTGAACGTCAGCATTCCATCCAACATTACCGATAACGACCTTGTTAACCTTGCCGGAAAAATTGCCTACGATTTATCGGTATGGCACGAGATTGCAACCTGGTTTGGCGCGTCAACCATTCCGTTTGTTCCTGAAAGATATTCAAGTTTTTCGGTTGAAGATGCTTATTCAAATCTACTTGGAGTCACCATTGGAATTAAGGCTTTACAGAGTGAATTGCCTTATGAGGAGGCTGTTACCCGGATTATTTCTGAAACATTAATTAGTCTTGATGCTGTTTCGACCGAAGCCGAAACTTTTCTGGCGATGGAAGAAGTAAGGGGCATTTGGTGGACCCGCGAAAAGAAATTGCCCAGTAGCCGGGTATTGCTGCAACGCCAACTTCAGGTTTACGATTGTTTGCGCCCCTGGCTGGTTCCGGGTTGGATCGAAACAAATCAGATACCTCTGGAACTTAATATCCCGCAATATACACTCGATGGGCAAGCGCTCAATAAGTTTTATGATCTGGAATTCAAGCTGAACCATAAATTTCCTTTCCGTAAAATGTTTCCTGATCGAAAAGATAGAAATATTACTCAAAACGATTTCGATCGGTTACTGGAACAAGTTGCTATCGAAGTAACGAAAAAAGACAGCCTGACCCGAAAGAATTAATCTTCGTCCATCCAGTCTTTCCCCGGATCCATTTTCTTGTTTCTCTGAATCCGTGCCTGAAGTTCGAAAGTGCGAATGCGATCCTTGTACAAATTGTGCGCGTTCATTTTAGCCACATCAAGCGAAGTATCGGTATTATCACCCCATCGGCGGCACAAATACAAGGCCTGGTAAACCCGCCCAATTTTGTATTTTCCTGAAATGGCCAACCCCAAAGCATAATCTTCGCCATAACTTACATTGGGTACACGGATTTTGCGCAACACCGGCGTATAAAATGCCCTTGGAGCTCCCAGACCATTGATTCGAAGCGCATTGTTTGGACCATTGTCATCGGTCCATTCGCCGTGATCGATTACGCCGGGAGGAATTTCTTCCAGATTAAAATCGGTCATGCGGTAACTTCCAATCACCATTGCACAATTGTCTTCATAAAATTTATCAACGATGGTTTGAAGCGTATTTTCATTCACATACAAATCATCGCTATCGAGTTGCACTGCAAATTTGCCACATTCAGGATGAAAAATTGCCTCGTTCCAGCAACCGCCAATTCCAAGGTCATTCCGTTCAGGAATAATATGTATTAATTTTCCCTGCTCAGCATATGATTTAAGGATTTCTGAGGTCCCATCAGTCGAATAATTATCGACAACAATCAGGTTAAAACGAAAGGATGTTTTTTGTATAAGCGCCGACACCACCGCATCCCTGATGGTTTTCACGCGGTTTCGCACCGGAATAATTATAGAAGCTTCTGTTTCAAAACTTTCAGAAAATATAGTTTCTGGAAACGGGGCCAAAAGCAAAGCGCCTATGTCGCGTAAATGCGCAGTGCAAACCTGTTCCAATTCAAGCTGACGTTCGCGCGCAGCAGATTTCACGTAATCAAATTGTATTTCTCCTGAAGTGCGGGTATCTGTTTCAACTTTCGTAAACAAAAATTCAGGAATATGAACCAGTTCGCCCATTCGGCTTGCACGTAAACGCAGTGCATAACAACCTGCATATTTCAGCATGTCGTAATTCTCGTACCTGAAGGCTTTTAAAACTTCAGCCCTGAATAACCTTACGGCGCCAAAATTAAAATCGTCGCGCAAACTGCCCGGCTGATAGTGAATGAGCGGATGTGCAGAAAGTTGGCCGTCTTTCATTTCCATGTAATCGGAATAAACCATAGGCGCTTCAGTAAAATCCGACACCTGAACCAACCGTTCGATGGCGCCCTGTCCCAGTTCAATTACAGCATCGCCAAGCGCAAGAAGTGCAAAATCAGACTGTACCAACTTGGCAATGTGCCTGATAGTAGAACATGAACCAAACTCTTCAACATGCACCAACTCACAATTATTTAACTGGACAGGTGTTTTCGACAGAACATAAACCTGATTCACCAGGGAAGATTCCCGAAGCTGATCAACCAGTTTCTGACTGGCAATTTCGTTGCTGAATGCAATGAAACAATCCACTTTTTGATTCATGATCCTGTTTGTTTAGAGTTTAATCACTTTCACCTTGCTAATTTCGCTTTCGTTGTGAAGGCGATCAAGGGCAGAAATTCGTATTTCGTATTTCCTTCGTAATTTACGGGAATTTGGTTTAAAAACGATGCTATTATCACGGGTAATTGTGAAAATATTTTCAGAATTCGTTTCATCAAACTTTTGCCATTCAGGATTCAAATAAACAAGGTAACCAACCGCCTTGTCCATTTCAGCTACTGTTTTATCCTGTTTCCATTTCAGTTTATGTCCCCGCTTGCGGAAACGTTCGGGTTTATCCGGAGCTATGTTGTCGATCCACGGCATTGCAGGAACGAGTGCAGTATGGTTGTATATTTTGTTCTGAAGGGCTTCGCTGAATCCAAACAAATCGCGTTTAAAATGTTTGCTGCTGTAAAAAGCGCTGCCACCCAATTGCGGTATCTGACGGGTAATCTGAATTTGTTTCAGTAACTGATTCGGATCCTGCCATTCAGGAACGGATGAATTGGCTTCCAGTTTATACACCGCATGACCAATGTACATTCCCCGGTTGTAAGCGTGATCGGCCCACCAATTGCTAAGTGTTAGAAAATCGACCGACGGATGGCCAATCTGCCAGTAAAGCTGCGGCAATGAATAATCAATCCAGCCATTTTTTTGCCATTTCAGGATATCGGCATACAAATGATCGTAATTGGTGGTTCCCGCAGTGGTTGCAGATCCCTGCAGATCGTCGGCTTTGTTGCGCCAAACGCCAAACGGGCTGATTCCAAATTTCACCCAGGGTTTTATCTTTTTAATATTTTCTGAAAGCATTTGTATTGTCATATCCACATTGTCGCGCCGCCAGGCTGCCTTTTGCATCAGTAAAAATCCGCGGTTGTACTGAGTAAAAGAGTTTTCATCGGGAAAATCTTCTTTCAGCGGATACGGATAAAAATAATCGTCGAAGTGAATGGCGTCCACATCGTAGCGTGCCACAATATCATTTACCACCTGAACAACAAATTCGCGGGTTTGTGGCAGACCCGGATCAAAATACAGTTTGCCGCCATAGTTCACAATCCATTCAGGATGTTTGAATGCAATGTGGTTCGAAGCCAAAGGTTCGGTAGCGTATTGCGCTACGCGGAAAGGATTCAGCCAGGCATGAAACTCCATGTTCCGGCTGTGGCATTCCTCAATCCAGAATTGGAGCGGATCGTAAAACGGTTCGGGCGCCTTGCCGGGAGTGCCGGTAAGATAACGCGACCACGGCTCAAGTTCCGACGGATAAAAAGCATCAGAAGCCGGACGAATTTGCATGATGATGGCATTCATCCCGCTTTTCTGGTGCATATTTAAAATTTCGACCGCTTCTTTTTTCTGCTGTTCAGAAGAAATACCGGGCTTCGAAGGCCAGTCGATGTTATTGACCGTTGCCACCCAAACAGCCCGAAACTCGCGCTTTGGAGCTAATTGAGCCTGCGCGTTTACACAAATAAGAAGAAAAAATGCAAAAATAAACCTGTACATACAATCAAATTTAAAATCAGGGCAAAATACAGGTATTCAAACGAATTTGGTGCAGGTAAGTATAAGTTTTTATCAAGGTTCAATTGTTGAAAACCTTGTCAGAATAATACTTCAAAATTTATCCAATTATTTTTGAACCGGCAATTGCATATTACTTATTTTAATATCTTTGCCGCCATCAGTTAGCTGAAAGTTACCATGTGATTATATCTGAAAAAATATATTTTATATGGCGAACCAAAGTGACGCTGAAATGTTTATTAAAAAAGCTACTCAAAGCTGGTTACTTTGGTAGCTCATGGTTTATTAGGTTTAGTTGGTTTAGGTTAGTTTCCCGTCTCAAACGGGTGAAAAGGCTGTCAGAGGACAGCCTTTTCTATTTTATAGCAGCCAGGTCATAAAAAAAGCAGTGAACCTTTTCAGGTTCACTGCTTTTTTTATGGTTCTATAACGGATAGCAATGGGTAAATATTCATCCAAAAATATCAACGGTGCTCTGCACCTAAAAATGCTTGCCTTTCTTACAACCTACCCATCGTTTTCTTCCATCAGGTTGATGTTGTGTTCCTGCATCCAGCGAAAAATCGAATATTGAACAAAGGAAAGTTCTTCTGAAATCGGAGAAGTATGAACTGTATTGGTAAAAAACCTCCAGGCAGCCCTTGCGGTTGAGTTTTCGTTGGCAAATACCAGCGAATTCGGATAAGGAAAATTACCTGAAGTTTTAAAATCATCAATGCTTGCCGGACTAAAAAACAAATAACCATCGAAAGCGCCGCTTACCAACTTTTCAATCTTCTGCAAAGGATGTTCGATGTACTGAATCTGTTGCCTGTGAAGCCACTGACGGGTTATTACCGACAATTCTTCGCCTATAAAAAAGGTTGGTGTTTTCATGTGTTTACTTTTTAATTGGCATGTATTACTGCCGGTTCTTCAAACTGATAAAGAATGGTTGAAAGATATCTTTCGCCAGTATCGGGTAGTATCACTACAATTGTTTTTCCTTTGTTCTCCGGACGTTTGGCTACCTGAAGCGCGGCATAAACAGCGGCTCCTGAAGATATTCCAACCAACAATCCTTCTGAACGTGCCAGTTCGCGGCTGGTCGCAAAAGAATTTTCATTGCTGACCGTAATAATTTCGTCAATAACCGATTGGTTCAAAACGTCAGGAATAAAACCTGCACCAATGCCCTGAATCTTGTGTGGCCCGGGCTTTCCGCCGGAAATAACCGGAGAGTCGGCTGGCTCAACGGCAATTATCTGAACAGATGGTTTTCGTGCTTTCAACACTTCTCCCACCCCGGTGATCGTTCCGCCGGTCCCAATTCCTGAAACAAAAATATCGACCTCGCCATCGGTATCGTTCCATATTTCAATCGCTGTTGTTTTACGGTGAATTTCAGGATTGGCAGGGTTTTTAAACTGCTGCGGAATAAACGAATTGGGTGTGGTTGCTGCCAGTTCAACCGCTTTGGCGATTGCGCCTTTCATTCCCTCAGCTCCGGGTGTCAGAACCAATTCAGCGCCAAATGCTTTTAACAGATTCCGGCGCTCAACACTCATCGTTTCGGGCATTGTAAGTATTAACCTGTAACCTTTGGCCGCAGCAACAAATGCGAGGGCAATTCCGGTATTTCCGCTGGTCGGCTCAATTATTACTGAATCAGGATTTAGGATGCCCCGTTTTTCAGCATCCACAATCATGGCATTGCCAATACGGCATTTAACACTTCCGCTTGGATTAAAATATTCCAGTTTGGCGATCAACCTTGATTCGAGCTGATGCTGCTCATTAAAATTGGAAAGTTCGAGCAATGGAGTGTTTCCAATTAAGTCAGTTAATTTTTCTGCAATTTTGGTCATGTTGTCTCTTTTTTTGTTTTGTACAAAGATTGAGGCGATTTTCAGCTTCTGAAATACCTTCTTTGGTGTATTTTATATACCACGATTTAGGTATATTGAAAACCGCCAACGGGGTAAAAACAGATTTTTTAAGAAATAATTTTGAGTGATTTTAGATCATGCGATTGTTCAATAATAAAACATAAAGGCCTCCATCCAGCTTCCGTATTGATAATTTGGGTCAGGAAAGTTGCATTATTAAAGTCAGGAAAATAGCTTGCAAAGCTTTAAAAGGCCGTGGTGTAAATTCGGGTTTGCGGTTGGTTTATGCTTACTTCGGCGAAGAACAAAGAATAACCTTGATCGAACTTTACCACAAAAGCGACAAGGAAAACGAAGACAGACAGCGGATTCTGGAATATTTTGGGAAATAAGAACTCCAGTTTGCATTAAGCAACTTAACGCTAACAGAGCTTGTTCCGGCATGTCGGAAACCTTCGGGCGCTGCCAGATTTCCACTGGTTCCCGATCTTTCAGCGTCCTTTGCTTTCTCTTCATTAAATACGTTTTACCATTCGGCTTTTTCCCTTCTTTAATTCATCTGTTAAACAAAAAAATCCTACCTTGCCCACACTTTTTTTCAACCTTGACCAACTATGAGCCTTTTCCAGAATTCAGTACAACAGAAGTATATCAACCAGCTTGATGCGAAGCTTATCGATGCTAAATACACAGAGTTTAAATCATACTTTGGCAATCCGGAAATTCAGGAAAATATACGAAACAGCAAGGAAGAACAGTTTCAGGAAGGCTTTCTGCGTGAGTTATTTGTTAAAATACTGGGATATACACTTAATCCATCGTCGAACTTTAACCTGACCACAGAATACAAAAACGTGAAGGATAGCAAAAAAGCGGATGGAGCAATTCTTGACAAGGGAGCCTGCTCCCTTGTCAGAGCAGGCTCCCTAGTCTCCGCCGCGTACTCCCGCGTCGTCGGGGTTATAGAATTAAAAGGAACCAATACAACAGATTTAAGCAAGATAGAAACGCAGGCATTTGGATACAAAAACAATCAGGCAGATTGTGTGTATGTAATTACTTCGAACTTCGAAAAGCTTCGTTTTTATATCGACAATGCCATTGAGTTCATCGAATTCAATTTGTTTACCCTTAGCAAACGCAATTTTGAACTGCTCTATTTGTGTTTGTCGTACGAGAACATTGCAAAAGGGATTCCCAAAACGGTAAAAACCGAATCCGTTAGCCACGAGGATATTATTACCAAAAAGCTGTACAAGGATTATTCGCAGTTTAAACGGGAACTACACCACAACCTGGTGGCTCAGAACCCACAATTCGATGTGCTGACCATATTCAAAAAGTCGCAAAAGTTACTCGATAGGTTCTTGTTCCTCTTCTTTGCCGAAGACCGTCAGTTATTGCCTCCCAACTCGGTGAGGTTAATATTGAATGATTGGAAAGATTTAAAAGACCGTGAGGTTGAAATTCCCCTCTACAATCGGTTTAAAAAATACTTTGAATACCTGAATACCGGGTTCAAAGGAAAGCGTTACGATGTATTTGCCTACAACGGGGGATTGTTTAAACCCGATGAAGTGCTGGATACGGTTACCATTGACGATGATTTACTCTACCGGAATACGCTGGCCCTTTCGGGATATGATTTTATAAGCGAAGTGGACGTCAATATCCTTGGTCACATCTTCGAGAATTCGCTCAATGAACTGGATGAAATCAAAGCTCAACTCGAGGGGCAGGCAGTTGACAAATCACAAACCAGACGTAAAAAGGACGGGGTTTTCTATACGCCCAAATACATTACCAAATACATTGTTGAAAACACCATTGGCAAACTCTGTATAGATAAAAAGGCTGAACTCCTGATTGAGGAAGAAGAATATACAACAACAAGTGTGCATGCACCCTTGAGGCATGCCCCCTTGCATAAGAAAACCAAACAGGCGTTGCTCGACAAGTTGAAAACCTATCAAAATTGGCTGATACAATTGACCATCTGTGATCCCGCTTGTGGATCAGGCGCTTTCTTAAACCAGGCATTGGACTTCCTGATTACCGAACACCGGTACATTGATGAATTAAAAGCCAAGCTTTTTGGAGTTCCCATCATTTTCAGCGACATTGAAAAAAGCATCCTTGAAAACAATTTGTTTGGAGTCGATTTAAATGACGAAAGTGTTGAAATTGCAAAACTCTCTTTGTGGTTGCGAACCGCACAACCCAACCGTAAACTAAACGATCTGAACAACAATATCAAATGCGGAAACTCATTGATCGACGATCCCGCCATTGCCGGAGACAAAGCCTTTAACTGGCAAAAGGAATTCCCTCAGGTATTCAAGATAAAGCTCAAAAAAACCTGGCACATTACCTGTGCAACGCATAATTCGAGATACTCGCAGCGGATGTACGATCATCACGTGAAACTAGGTGTCCCAGTGTGGTTGTCGGCCAAAGAAGAAATAATAGTAACCGAAACGATTGCCGATATTGCACAAAAAGACGATCTCAATATACTGGCTTATAATATCTGTGGCGACCATATGCACCTGATTCTTGTGTGCGAAGACGAAGAACTGCCAAAGATTGTGCAGAAGATAAAGAGTATGAGCGCCCGTGCCTGTAATATCGCGATGGGGCGGACGATCCCGGATTCTACCGCGACTGCCGACGAAACGAGGGAGCATGCTCCGACGAGGGAGCATGCTCTGACGAGGGAGCATGCTCCCTCGTCAGTAGCATCCGATTTCGAATGGGTGAACGATGATGGAGCTGAATATCAAAGAGGCACGACCCAGGCACATTTGTGGACGCAGAAATTTGGTCGTAATCTCATAACCTCCGGGCAACAGCTAGAGAATACGATAGCCTATATCAAAAACAACCGAATAAAGCACGGACTCCCTCCACTCGAACACGCGAGCATGCACCCTTGTTCTATCGCCCATGCCTACCGGGAGGAATACAAAGGAGGTTTTGATGTAGTGATCGGAAATCCGCCGTATGTGCAGCTACAAAGCATGGGAGAAATGAGTGAGATACTCAAAAATTGCGGCTACGAAACATTCGATAAGGGAGCTGACCTATACTGTATTTTTACCGAACGTGGTTATCAATTATTAAAGAATGGTGGCATGCAATCCTTCATTATGCCCAACAAATGGATGTTGGTGGCATACGGCAAACCACTTCGTAAATTCCTTTCTAAAACAGGTTTGCGCCAAGTGCTGAACTTCGGCGATATACAATTCTTCCAGGAAGCCACTACCTATGTCTGTATTTTTGTTACGCAAAAAAGCGAACTGTTAGATAAGGTAAAAGTCTTGTCGCTCAACCAGAAAACCTATCATGGCGATTTTCTTACCGAGACAGAAAGTAATATTTATGAATATTCTTCCTCTAATTTTGGTGATGATGAATGGAGTATAAAACCTTATAAGGATGCACAAAAGTTGGAGCAGATGAAATTGAATGGCATCAAATTAAAAGATTTGCCGATAAGTATTAACTATGGGATAAAAACGGGTTTTAACGATGCTTTTTTTATAAACGAAGAAACGCGACAAAAGCTGATTGCTATTGATAATAAGAGTTCAGAACTGATTAAACCAATGGTTCGTGGCAGAAATATTTCCGCGTATAGCAATTTAGGCAGCGAGTTTTTGATTAATGTACATAACGGTGTAAAAGGCAAGAA
This sequence comes from Bacteroidota bacterium, assembly GCA_030698405.1. Taxonomy (GTDB): domain Bacteria; phylum Bacteroidota; class Bacteroidia; order Bacteroidales; family Prolixibacteraceae; genus Aquipluma. The sequence goes on along the minus strand of JAUYMU010000063.1, from coordinate 3,175 downwards.
TTCACTATCTTCAATAATAATAAATGATTACCCAGCAGTAAAGAAACATTTGGATGCCTTTTACCCAATGTTAGAAAAGCGTGGAGACAAAGGCAACACACCTTACAATTTGCGTAATTGTGCATATTTGGAAGAGTTTTCTAAACCAAAAATCATTTATCCAAATATGACTTCGGTTTTCCCATTTATGTACGACGAAAGTGGATTTTTCAGTAACGATAAAAGCTTTATTCTAACTGCTAATGACGATTCGTTTTCGTTACTCTATCTAACTTCAGTATTCAACTCTTCATTGGCAAAGCTTTGGATTTGGTACAATTGTCCAGAGCTTCAAGGTGGGACACGCGAAATCCGCAAAGTTTATTTCGAGCATTTTCCTGTTCCGCAAGCAAACGAAGAACAGACCGCAAGGCTTGCACAATATGCAACAGAACGCACCCAATTAACATCCGATTTGCAAACCCTTTCTTCGAAATTCCAACGCACCCTTCAACGTAAATTTGCCTTGGAAGAATTACCCGGCAAGCTGCAAAACTGGTATTTGCTATCGTATAAAGAACTGATCGCTGAGTTGGGTAAAAAGAAAGTGAAACTCACGCTTTCAGAAGAAGCAGAATGGGAGGATTACTTTTTACAGGAATCAAAAAAAGCAACCGACATAAAAATCAGGATAGAAACCACCGACAAAGAAATAGACCAAATGGTTTACGCGCTTTATGGATTGACGGAGGAAGAAATTAAGATAGTGGAAGGGTAACATTATTCTTGTTTCATCCCATACACCAAACCCTGCACATAATCCGTCCATTGCTGATGCGACTTTGATTTATCGAATGTCAGGTGCGAAATTGGGTTGCCAATTTTAAGCCTGATTGTTTTGTTTTTTTTATTGAATAGTTCGTGGGGAAGCAGCGCCAATTCAAGGGTTGCTTTTATTCTGAAGAGTTTCCGAAACAAATATACAGCATAAAAAAGGTTGGAATTTCTTCCGTAGAAATAGAATGGTACAATATCTCTTTCACACGAAACTGATTTGGAAACAAAACTTTTATGCCACTTCGAATCCCGAACTTTCCAGTCTCGTATTCGCGAAACCAATCCTGCAGGGAAATGGGTGATTGGAATTTCTGAATTGAAAACATTGTCGAGTGCCTGAAGATATTCCTTTGGATTGGTTCCGAAAACATTCACCGCTGCTATCACTGGCCTTAATTGTGGAATGAGTACAAAGACTTCGTTGCCAATGGCCCTGAAATCGCCATATTTTGATGCAACTGTATGGGTAAGTATTAACCCATCGGCAATTCCAAACGGATGGTTGGCCACAAAAAAGCACTTCCCATTCTCCGGAAGGTTTTCCAGACCTTCAATTTCGACCTGAATATTTAACTCTTTCAAAACTTTGGGAAGGAACTCAACGCCAACAGAATCTTCAAATTTCGTTAAGATACCATTGATTTCATCCTGATAAGTAATCTTGGCTAACCATCTGACAACGAAACGAGGAAGCTTCTTTAATAAAGCCGAATTGCTGTTCTTTATTTGGGCTTCGACATTGATTAATTCCATTGATCTGAATTGAAATGATTGGTTTTACTGGTTGATTGGTCGCAAGATATGGAAAATTAAATTAATTGATTGCCCGTTCTGTTTCAAATGGCCAAAGTGAAGCTGCCACAGTTAAGTCATATTTTAAATAAAATACTCAATATTGTCAATCCAACCAGCTTTAATGGCGTGCATAATCAATTCCGAAGCATTGGAAACGCCCATTTTCCGGAAGATATTTTTGCGGTGAGTGTTTACGGTGTGAAAGCTGATGTTTTTCTGGCTTGCAATCTCTTTGGTGGTCAAACCTCCGGCGATCAGGCGTACAATCTCAATCTCAGAGCTGGTCAGATGGGTTGGTTCGTCGGGTGACGACTTACTTTCGCCCAATTCAAGAATCAAATCAAGTATTTCTTCGGAATAGTATTTTTTACCTCTCAATGCTGCATCAACAGCCGACATAATTTCGTCACGGTCAGCCGTTTTGTAAATGATGTTTTTGATCCCGATTTTAGAAAGTTCGGCAAATTCGGTTCTGCTGATCGAATTGGTCAGAATCAGTATGGTTATATGCTGAAATTTTTGCTTTATTTTCAGAAGATCCTCAATGCTGTCGTAATCAATTAGCGAAAAATCAGTAATAAGCAGATCGTAAAGTCCATTCTCCAAGACCTTTATTAGCTCCATTTGAGAATTAACAATACCTGCAACAATAAACCGCCCGTCGGCGTCCAGAATTGTTTTCAGCGTTTCTACAACCAAAAACTGGCTATCCGCAATTACTATTTTCTTCGAAGAATTGTTTGTACTCATCCTTTTTGTGTATTAACTCCAAAAACAAACCTAGTATGACTAACCTTCATTTTACTGATTTGTTCCAATTGTTCAAGCGCTTAGCATTGCAAAGTAAGCAAACATCATGAAAGTAGCCACAAGCAACTTGTTCCAAATCAGATTTTTTGTACTTTCGGCGGACAAAATAATTGATTTATTTTAGCTAATAATCAGTAATTCAAAACGTTTCAGTTGATGGCAAATTTAGAGAAGGGAATATTTCAGCGTACCGAGTTACTGCTGGGAAAAGAGGTGATGGAAAAGATTGCATCGAAAAACGTGATCATCTTCGGAATTGGGGGAGTTGGAAGCTGGTGCGCCGAAAGCCTTGTGCGAAGCGGAATCCGAAGGTTGACCATTGTAGATTCTGACCTTATTTGCATCACCAACATCAACCGGCAATTACATGCTACCACCCAAACTGTTGGCGAAGTAAAAACCGACGCGCTGAAAAATCGTTTGCTTGAAATCAATCCTTCGTCCGAAATTCAAACCATTCAGAAAATATACAATCCTGAAACCTCCGATTCATTCGAACTTGATTCGTACGATTTTATCATCGATGCCATCGACAGTTTGAGCAACAAAATTCATTTGATCCGGCAAGCGACCCGAACACATGCAACATTTTTTTCTTCGATGGGCGCTTCGCTGAAACTTGACCCGACCAAAATTCGCGTGGCTGAATTCTGGAAAGTAAAAGGTTGCCCACTCGGACACATCGTTCGCAAAAAGATCCGCAAAGGTGATTTACCTGCCAAAAAATTTATGTGCATTTACAGCGAAGAACTGC
>JAUYMU010000062.1 GCA_030698405.1 Bacteroidota bacterium | reverse complement strand
TTCTCCTCATTGTATGCGTTATCGCATTTCTGTCCATTCCTGTTGTGCCATTTACGGATCTTGAAAGCAGTACCAAAATCACCCTGTCAACCGTACTTTTTGTAGTCGGCGAAGTTGCATTTTGGGTCGGAGGTATTCTTTTGGGAAAGGAACTCTTCACCAAATACAAAGCATACATGAACCCGAAGAGCTGGTTTAAAGCTAAATCCGAAACCAAAGCAAACGATTAGATACCTTTTTGTAGATTCTCCTGAAAAGAACTACCAAAATGTAACATTTTTCAAGCCTGAAAAAGAACAAACCACTGGATTTCAACTCTCCCGCTTTTGTGGCATTTGCTTTGAAACCGAAGCAAAAAATGAAACCATGAAAGTAATTATACCTGTAATTGACAACCAAAGCGGGAGAAACAATATTGCTTCCGGATTTCACAATGCGGAATATGTTTACATTTACGATTGCGTAAACACAACCTGCGAATGGGTTCGAACAAAGGACATCAGCAACAATTCAGGAATTTTTGGACAGGAACTTATCAACCAAAACATTACCACTGTAATTAGCCATTCCATGCCGTTAATGGCTTTGGGCGTATTTACCGATTACGGTTTGAAAGTGCTGAAATCCTCTGGTACCAATTTGCAATACAACATCGAATTGTTTCAAAAAAATCAGCTTGAAGCAATTACAGCACAAACAACGCTTGTGATGTCGGAGTGCAGCGGCTCCTGCAAATCATGTAAAACTACTTGTAACTAAAAACATAACTATGGAAGTCAGGAATTTAGAAAAAGTGCGCTCAATTATAAAAGATGCGATCGGATTGGATGTTTCGTATGCTTATGACGATCTGGTTTTCCCGGATCACACGGCATTCATTGTTCAGTTTGACGACGAAAATGCAAAGAACTATTTTTGCTATTTTCAGGAGGAATGTAAAACCGAAGAACGAAACAAAATACTGGACAGCCTTGCAACCGCGTGCTCCAAAGAAAAATGCAGTATGCTTTCGAAAGGATCATTTAGGTTGGAGCAAAAAGGTGATGAAGTGGATATTATTTTATTTTAAACCACATAGGCACATAGTTCACATAGAAAAATAATAACTATGTTTTCTATGTGCCTATGTGGTTATTTTTCATTCGAAAATATGGGTATTAATTTCAACTTTTTATAATCTGTTTTTTATTGCCAACTGGCGGATTCTCCTGTGTCCAAACAAATCTGGATGGCTCGTTTCAATTTATTATTTAAATTAGGTAATAAGGTTGTGTTTTTATGGTTACAATTTCTACTGAGGTTAAATTCTCAAAATAAGGTTTCAAAAAAAATCAATTGATGAATTGTCTGTAATCAACAATTTCCGGAATAAATTTGTTACTGAATTCTGATGCTTTTGACAGATCGTCAAACCAGGCAGCAAAAAAACCAAAACTTTCTTCTTACCTTTTTTACATTTCACCGGGGCAAACTGAATCCTTGCCTTGGTTGAATTTATTGTATTTTTGGGACAGTAAGTTCAACGTCAATCAAAGGTTCTTCCCTGAGAATTTATATCAGAAATAACCATTAAACACTTTTATTATGGCAACTCTTGAAAAAACAGCAATTACCGTTGGAGCTGAAATAAATGCTCCGGTTGAAAAAGTATGGGAATTTTGGACAGATCCCAAACACATTGTCCATTGGAACAATGCATCTGACGACTGGCACACGCCAAAAGCGGAAAACGATTTGCGCATTGGAGGAAAATTCCTGTCGCGAATGGAAGCCAAAGATGGCAGCATGGGTTTCGATTTTATAGGAATGTACAGTAAAGTAGAGCATCTCCGGCAAATTGAATACACCATGGAAGATGATAGAAGGGTACAGATTTCTTTTACTTCGGAAGGCGACAAAACAAGGATCACAGAAACCTTTGAAGCGGAACAGGAAAACTCCATGGAATTACAACAAATGGGCTGGCAATCGATTGTAAACAATTTCAAACGGTATGTGGAAACTCCAGGAAAAATGGAAACGCTGCACTTTGAAATAAGCATCGATGCCAATGTAGAAAACGTTTTTAGTACCATGATTGATGAAGAACATTACCGGGAATGGACAGCGGAATTCAATCCGACATCCCATTTTGTAGGTTCTTGGGAAAAAGGAGCCAAAATTGTGTTTCTCGGAACTGATGAGGACGGAAACGAGGGAGGGATGATCGGCAGGATTAAAGAGAACATTCCGAATCAGTTTCTGAGCATCGAATATCTCGGCATTATACAAAATGGCCAAGAAATCACCAGTGGCGCTGACGTTGAAGGTTGGCTCGGATGTACTGAAAACTATACGTTTACCGAAAAGAACGGAAGTACTTTGGTGGGTGTTGATTTGGATTCGAATCAGGAATTTATGTCCTACTTTAACGAAACATGGCCCAAAGCACTTAATAAATTAAAAGCAATTTGTGAAGAATAATTTACAAACACTTAAAACACACAACAATGGCAACTGTAAGTACTTATCTGAATTTTACCAACAACACCGAAGAAGCGTTTAATTTTTACAAGTCGGTTTTCGGAACTGAGTTTGAAGGCGGTGGCATCATGCGTTTCAAGGATATTCCACCTTCAGACGACAATCCGTGCCAACCGGGATCTGATGAAGAAAATATGGTCATGCACGTTTCTTTGCCCATTCTTGGCGGCCACATTTTAATGGGAACCGATGCGCCCGAATCGATGGGTTTCAAGGTAAATATGGGCAACAATGTATATATCAATCTTCAACCCGACACCCGGGAAGAAACAAAACGGCTGTTCGATTCCCTTTCGGCAGGAGGAACAGTGGAAATGGAACTTCAGGATATGTTTTGGGGCGATTACTACGGAAGTTGCAAAGACAAATACGGTGTACAATGGATGTTTAACTGTGCCGAAAAAAGCAGTTAGACTATTTTGGCGATGAATTTAGTCAGGGCTTCACTTTGAGTGAAACCCTGACTAAAAAAAAACATTTAATTGACAGAAACAATTTTTTTGCTTCGATTTCCTACTTTTACATTCTAATTCAATTTATCATGACTACAAAAGAATTAAGAAATAAAGTAATCCGGAAGATCAATCAGGTTGATGATGAAGAAATTCTGAACGAGATTTACCGTCTTTTGGAAGATTCAATTGAAGATGATGATATTTTTCAATTGACTGAAAATCATGTAATGGCCATTGAAGAAGCAAAGAAACAAATCGATCAGGGAGAATCAATGACCAATGAACAGGCTAATCTGGAGATTGGAGAATGGCTAAACAGATAATTTGGTCAAAACGAGCTTTCGAAGACAGAAAGTTGATCCTTCAATATTGGATTGACCGAAACCAATCCGTAACCTATAGCAAACGCCTTAATCAGATTTTTGAAAATACTGCGGAGTTGATCAGTAAGTATCCGGAAATAGGTAAGAAAACGATATATGCTGACATCCGGATCAAGGTGCTAAAGAATTATTTATTTACATACCGGAAAACAGAATCTTCTGTAGAAATCCTGACCATTTGGGATCAAAGGCAAGATCCTAAAAGTTTCAAAAGAATATTACCCAAATAACATATTGAAATTAGTCAGGGCTTCACTCAAAGTGAAACTCTGACTAGTGAAATCCTGACTAAAAAAATCATCTATTTCGCTTTCCAGACCAGCACATCAGCGGTTTTCATCGCTTTGGTTCCGATTAGGATTTCGGCGTTGGCCGGAAGATTCATTTCGTAAACCTTGTCGGAATAATTCACTGCAATTCCAAATCCATCGCGGTATTCAACCATCACGCCTTCCGGATAATTTTCAACCGGAATGCCTTGCTGCTTGTACAATTTGGTCAAAACCTGTTTTTCCAGATCTCCGGATTTTGAATCGACCCCGATGTAAGTTACCGTTCCTTTGCCCAGTTTGCGCGAAACAATGGCAGAAGTTCCGGCGTAAAAATCGCCTTCGAAAGTCGCCCATGTTTCAGTTCCCGTGTTCGGTTTCAGCAAATCGCCCCAGCTTGTCCATGCATATTCCTGACTGTTGAACCTGATTTTATCAGGAGAATGCGGCATCAGCAAATCATACGATTCAATTTCGGCACCAATCAGTTTCCAGATGGGCTGCGCAAATTTGGCTTCCCACAAATGCCCGTTTTTATCCTGAAGTCCGGTGCGGGTGGTCATTACCAAATTTCCCCCATTTTCGGCATAACGGGTCAGCTTGTCAATCATTTGCTGATCGATCATCTGGTAAGCAGGAACCAACAAAACCGGATAATCTGAAAAGTTAGTGGTGTCGCGCACAAAATCAACCGGAGCGCCAAACGATTTCACTGCTTTGTAATATTTCAGGAAATGATTTTCAGTATTCCATTCGGTGGTTTGTTTGTTCAGGTTGATGCCCATTACATTGTCGGCATTGAACAGGATTCCGGTTTTGCGCTGAAGGTATGGTTTCGGCAGTTGCGCCTTCGCATCGTAATTTTTCCGAAGTGTGCTGATGTCTTTAATAAACTGACTGAATTCCAATCCACCCGGAGTTGGAGTTACGCCATCGGTACCCACAATTCCGTAGTGATAAGCTTCGTAACCATAAAGTGGCGCGCGGTAACGGTAGGTGCAGGTGAGTTTGCTTCCACCGGCAAATACATGCCACAACCACAGGCGCATGGCTCCCGGAAGCGGTTGAGGGTTGATGCTTCCCCAGTTTACCTGTCCGGGCTGAAGTTCCATTATTCCATAAATGCCTTTCAGCGGACGGAAAAAATCGTTGGCCATGGCAATGCGCGAATATTCGCCGACACGGTATCCTTTTGGGCCGATGCCGCGATCGCCGCCATAAACCATGTAGCGGGTATAAGTTTCAAAATCAAGCTCCTTGCTCATGCCAATGTAACCCACGTCGTACATCGGAATGTAGTTGGAAGTAATGTATTGGTCAGGCGAAGTGTATTTACGAAGCACGCGGGCTTGTTCGTCAAGGAATGTAGCAGTTTCCTCATCTGCAAAACGCAAATGGTCGAGTCGCTGGTGCAGGTTCATTCCCCACTGACTGTGCAGCGGAATGTTTATCTCCTGAAAATCGGTGTAAGTTCCGCTCCAGAAGTTGGTTCCCCAAGCTTCGTTTACAGCATCAATGGTTTTGTATTTCTGTTTTACCCAGTCGCGGAAACGTTGCGGGGCATCTTTGCCATAATCCAGAAACTTACGTGGCTCATTGTCCAGTTGCCAGCCAATCACACGCTTGTCTTTTCCATAGCGTTTTGCCAGTTCCTCAATCATTTTCATTGAATACGAGCGGTAATAATTGCTTGAAAAAGTGGCATGTTGCCGCCCGCCATGATCCATCTGGTTGCCATCTTCACCGGTTGCCAGCACTTCTGGATATTTGCGCACCAGCCAAACTGGCGGAGTTGCAGTTGATGTACACAAAATCACTTTCAAATTGTATTTGGCGGCCAGTTGTAACGAACGATCGAGCCATTTGAAATCGTATTTTCCCTCTGCCGGTTCAAGCTGAGCCCATGCAAATTCGGCAAAATGGGTAAATTCGAAACCCATTTTTGCCATGTTCTGAAAGTCGCGCTCCCATTGGGTTGAGTCCCAGTGTTCAGGATAATAATACACTCCAACTGTAGTTAATTCATTGGCCGGAAAAAACTTTTCGTTATTCTGTGCAAACGAAACAAAGCATAAAATCATTCCGGATAAAACCAGAACAAGCTGCTTCTTAATTGACTTCGATTTTAAAAGCATCGTAAAATGATTTAGATTTTAGTTTAATAAATTGGCGTTACAAGTATAGTTGATTT
>JAUYMU010000056.1 GCA_030698405.1 Bacteroidota bacterium | reverse complement strand
AACAACCTTCAGGAGCGCGAAGCCCACATGACCTCAACCGGTGTTGGCCTGAAAAACATACAGAACCGCTACCGCTTGCTAAACAATACAGTACCGGTTTTCGAAAAATCGGAAACACATTTTATTGCGAGGATTCCGCTGGTTGCGGAATAAAAAAGCGAAGCCGGGAAATTAGTTTTCAGTGTTCAGTCGCAGTTGGCATAAAAACTGCCGAAAGGAGCATTTATCCTTTGCTCCCGATAAAAAAATCGGGACAGGCCGTTCGGCTTTAGCCAACGGATAAAAATAAAAAAGTTCTGAAGGGAAAAATGATATTGTAACCGCGGATTTTAATCCGGGGAACAAAAATGAAATTAACAAATAGACCGCGGGAAAATACTGAACAAAGGGAAGCCCTGATTTCGGACGGAACAGAGACAATGATATTTTATGAATTGATTATTTGAAAACACTTGATATGAACGTAGTTATTATTGAAGATGAAGAGTTTGCAGCACGCAGACTGGAGCGAATGATCGGTGAAATTGATGCTAAAATTCAGATTGTCGCTAAATTGGAATCAGTGGTTGGTTCGGTTGAATGGTTTCAGAACAATGTGTCACCCGATCTTATTTTTATGGACATTCACCTGGAAGACAACCTAAGTTTTGCTATATTCGACAGCATTTCAATTAGTTGCCCGATTGTATTTACCACAGCAACCGACGAATTATCGACACGTGCTTTTAAACTGAAGAAAATTGATTTCCTGCTGAAACCGATTGTGCAAAATGAATTAGCAAAAGTGGTCGAAAAATACAGAGATTTTCCATGCGACGAGTGCCCTATTTTGGATGTTGCACTTTTTGCAGATATTGTGAGGAAACCACAATAACGATTCGGCGACTTGGCGATAAGGCGATCCACATGGACAAAGTGTCAACTTGAAACCTGGAACTTGAAACTTTAAACTAATTGCATATGAACGTACTGATTATTGAAGATGAACAACTGGCTGCACGCCGCCTCGAAAGTATGGTGCTGGCCTATGACCCGGAAATTAAAGTAATGGCTAAACTCGAATCGGTTGAAGATTCGGTAAAGTGGTTTAAAAACAACACTCATCCCGATTTGATCTTTCTCGATATTCACCTTGAAGACGACCTTAGCTTCGTTATTTTCGATAAGGTAAAGGTCGATTCGCCCATCATTTTCACCACGGCATTCGACGAATATGCCATCCGTGCCTTCAAACTGAAAAGCATTGACTACCTGTTAAAACCTATCGTTCAGGAAGAACTGAACAACGCAATTGCCAAGTATAAAGCATGGAATGGACAGAAAAACGGCATCGATATGTCGGCTCTGTTCGACCTCATCAATAAGAAGGAAGTCAGCTACCGCGAACGGTTTTCGGTTTCGTACGGACAAAAAATCAGATCGTTCGGCGTTTCAGAAATTGCCTATTTCTATTCGAAAGAAGGAATGACTTACGCCGTTTTAAACGACACCAAACATTATCCGGTTGATTATTCGCTCGATAATTTGCTGAGCGAACTGAATCCAACCGATTTTTTCAGGATAAACCGGCAGTACCTTATTAAACACGCCTGCATCAAACAAGTGCACGTTTTTCCGAAAAGTCACCTGAAACTGGAACTTTCGCCAAAACCGCCCGATGATACTTTTGTGAGTATTGATAAAGTTACCGCTTTTAAAAAATGGTTGGGAGAATAAAATTTTCTCATGATAAAATCAGCCGCCGGAACCTTCCGCAAAATGCGAAAGCTATAAATAGAGTCAGCTGAACCTTCCGCAAAACGCGAAAGCTTCAAATTGAGTCAGAAGGACCATCCGCGAAACGCGAAAGCCCTAAACTGAGCCAGAAGGATCATCCGCAAAACGCTGAAGCTCCAACTGGAGAGAGTTTGACAATTCGCGAAATGAGAATAGACAATACACAAAAGAAATGGAAATGAGAATAGAAGACCTTGGATATAATAACATCCTGGAGAAATTCAGGATAGACAATAACCTCGATAGCTTTGAGATTGGCCGGGTTATTTCAGAACATAAGGAAAGATACATTGTCAAAACCGAAAAGGTAGAATCGGAAGCGGAAATAACGGGAAATTTACGTTTTTCGGCAAGGAGTCGCGAAGATTTTCCGGCAGTTGGCGACTGGGTTGCATTGATAAATTACGACCCGGATTTTTCAATCATTCATAAAATACTCCCGAGATTTTCAGTCATTACCAGACAAGCAGTCGGACAAACGGGTGAGGTACAAATAATAGCTGCAAATATTGATGTTGCGTTTTTGGTTCAGGCGGTTGACAGGGATTTTAACATCAACAGGTTTGAAAGATACCTGACCATTTGTTACGCATCGAAAGTAAGCCCGGTAATTGTGCTGACAAAAACTGATTTGATAAACGACAAAAAGCTTGCAGAAATAACTGACACAATTCAGGAACGGATTAAAAATGTGCCGGTTGTTGCCATCAGTAATGAAACGCAGGATGGTTACGAAGCGCTAAAAAAAATAATAGAAAAGGGAAAAACCTATTGTATGCTTGGCTCTTCGGGCGTTGGAAAGTCAACACTGGTGAATAATCTTTCGGGCAGAAATATTATGCGAACAGATGCAATCAGCGACAGCACCAGCAAAGGCAGGCACGTAACAAGTCACAGGGAAATGATTGTGCTTGAAAATGGCGGAATACTGATTGATAATCCGGGAATGAGAGAGGTGGGCATCGCCGATTCATCTGGTGGTTTGAAAATTACATTCGATAGGATTGTAAGTCTTTCTAAAAACTGCAAATTCAAAGATTGCACTCACACAAGTGAATTTGGTTGTTCGGTTCTTGAAGCCGTTGAAAATGGCGAAATAGATAAGAACTCGTATGAGAATTACCTGAAATTGGAAAGAGAGAAAGCGCATTTTGAGGCAACAGTAGCTGAAAAACGAAACCGCGACAAGCAGTTTGGTAAAATGATGAAGAACTACAAAAAGGATATGAAGAATAATAGCTTGTAATGGAAATCAGACTAGTACCTTGGAAAGCATCTGATGCGGAATCTCTTGTAAAATACGCCGGGAACCCAAAAATCACCCGGTTTATGTCCGACGGGTTTTCCCAAATTTCCACGCCCGAAGGAGCTGCAAACTTCATCAAATTTGCCAATTCAGGTTTCGAGAAGATATACCGGGCTATTGAAATGAATGGCGAAGTTGTTGGCGGAATTGGCATTTCGGTTCAGGCTGATATTTATCGAAAAAATGCCGAATTGGGTTACTGGCTAGCCGAACCTTTCTGGGGAAGGGGAATCATCTCTAAAGCAATCCCCCTGATTGTTGCGGAGGCTTTTGAAACATTTGAGATTAGCCGCATTTTTGCCAAGCCGTTTCATACAAATTTTGCCTCGCACCGGGTATTGGAAAAGTCGGGATTTATGCTTGAAGCTGTTCTGAAGCAGGCAGTGTATAAAAACGGCGAGTATTTGGACGAATATATTTATGCTATACGAAAATGAAACGACACTATCTAAGAGAATTACGATTTCTGCCTGGCTGCATTTTGGTGAAAATGGTGAATTGACTAATTTTATATCGGATGACCGGTATGCCTTCAAAGGCAAAAACCGGATGGAACAGTTTCGCTGGCAAACTCCTCTCCGGAATTATCGGGAGATCAATAACAGGATGATTTCAAAAGAAGCCGATTTGATTTACGAATATCCTGAAGGTGATTTTTGCTACGGGAAGTTTGAAATGACACAACTTCAGTATAATTTGAAATAACAATGGAAGCCTGGCAAAAAATTGTAGTTTACTACTTTTCAGGAACCGGAAATTCTGAAAATGTGGCACGCTGGATGGCTGATATCGCCAAAGTAAAAGGCATGGAAGTCAGCCTGATCAACATTGGTAAAACAGTACGGCGGGAGATTGAACCTCCCGAACCCGATGCGTTGATGGCTTTTGTTTCGCCCATTCACGGGTTTAACTATCCGCCGGTAATGCTGAATTTTTTGTTTCACTTTCCAAAAGGACAGAACAAAGTTTTACTACTGAACACCCGCGCCGGAATGCTCATCGGCAATTGGATTACACCCGGATTGACCGGCATTGCATTTTATTTTTCAGCTTTAATCCTGAAGCTGAAAGGCTATTCTATCCGATCGATGTTTCCGGTTGATATGCCTTCGAACTGGATTTCGGTGCACCCGGGGCTGAACGAGCGAACCGTAAAATACCTGCACGAGCGGAATCAGGAAAAAGTGTACCGCTTTGCAGAAAAGGTACTTTCAGGCGGCAGCGACTTTCGTGGATTGTACGAAATTATCCAGGATGTACTGATTTCGCCCATTTCGTTAGGCTACTATTTCGTTGGGCGTTTCTTTTTTGCAAAAACCTATTATGCTTCCGCTGATTGCAATAACTGCGATTTGTGTATCAAAGCCTGTCCGGTAAAAGCCATCAAAAAGGTTGACAACCGCCCCTACTGGACATTCAGCTGTGAGAGTTGCATGCACTGCATGAGCAATTGCCCCAAACGAGCCATCGAAACCGGGCACGGATATGTTTTTGTAATCGTCTTGCTTTCATCCCTCGCATTTTCAGGATTATTCTATCACTACTTTAAACTTTTGTTTTTCGATATTGAGAATACTTTGCTTGGATTCACGCTCGAATCAGCCATTTTTGTTGGCATTCTGGCCATCTCTTACCGCCTATTACATTACTTCCTGCGATTTAAAATTGTGGAGCGGATTGTTGTTTATACCTCGCTCACCAAATACAAGTTTTGGGGTCGGAGGTACAAAGCGTTGAAAAAATTCCAAGAAAATTTCGGATTCAATCCCGATAAGCATTGATTCATCACTTAAAAAAGCAAGCTCATCACCTTACTTTTCTTAAAGGAAATCGTGTAACATACTTTTGTTTCATCATAAAATTTTAAAAACAATTAAAACAAAAAACATGAAAACAAAAGTATTTTTTACACTGATGGTTCTGGCGATTTTCGCTCAAACCATTTCGGCACAGGAAAAAGAAAAACGATTTGGATTTGAACTTAGTAGCGGTTTGTCGATAGCTCTTAATGAGTTAAACGGCGCCAAATTAAAACCAGACTTTGGTTACGAAGGCATTTTTCATTACAGGTTTATGCCACATACCGGAGTTTACGCCGGATGGGGCTGGAACAGATTTGCCAGTGATAAATCTTTTATTGGCGACAATGTTGATTTTGAAGAAACCGGTTATATCATCGGTCTGCAATTTAAACATCCAATTTCAAACTCTTCTGTAAACTATTATTTAAGAGGTGGCGCCTTGTACAACCACATCGAAATCGAAAATGAGGGCGACATTTTAAAAGACAGCGGTCATGGCTGGGGCTGGCAGGCGGCCGGAGGAATTGACATTCCTTTGGGTAAAAACTGGAGTCTTACTCCCGGTGTAAAATTCAACTCTCTGTCGCGCGATGTTGACCACAACAGCTTTAATGTACCACTTGATTTGAACTACCTCCAGTTCAGGGTTGGAATCCTGAAAACATTCTGATAAATCATCTATAAAAATGAAAAAAATATTTAAATCGGGCGGAATTCAGAAAATCCTGAATTCTGCCTTATTAATGCTAATTTTTTGCTCGGTATCAGCGCAAAACTCCGGATTCGTGAAAGGAGATGAAAATTACACACTCACTCTCGCCTTTCACAAGGTGGATACCATGTTGGTTGTGGTTCCCCACAATTACAAAATTTCTGAACAGGAAAAAAGAACCATAGAGAATTACGTTTTCTGGGATCAATATCAGAAGAAGCCAATATATGTCTATAAAAAAGAGACAGAATTGGCTTCCGGAGATGATTTAAAACATCTTCAGTTTTACGGCCCTTTCTGCGATTTTAAAATTGCCGAAATTCAAAACATTCCCATTAAACAGATTCCCGGTGGATTTTGGTTTAACGACGAAGCATTTACCAATGCCAGAAATGCCTTCTTTTACATTAACGATGAGGCGAACAGACTTTACACCTGTAAAAATTCGAGGCAAGTTTTTTCCCAAAATACCAACTATGCCGCAGGGTATTTCCAATTATACATCTTTAACGGAGACGATCTTTATTTAAGTGGCAAATGCTCAAGTAAAACAGGCCAGGCAGAGCTCAACCACATTACAGAAATGCGGAAAGCCTATTTTAAATCAGTAAATACAAGGTATTTCAATTTCGAACTGGCAAAAAATCTCTTTTCAGATTCAATAAGCCAAGTGATTTCAGCTGAAGCCGATCTATTTCTGGAGACATTGTGTGCAACGCTTCATACCGACACAAGCGGTCTGGAACGGATGACCACCTACGTTTATAAAAACATGGACGATTTACGGCAATTCTTATCCATGTCGCCCTTAATGTCCATTTACGGGAAGTCAATCGAACCAATTAACCATCTTTCATCGTTCGATATGACGGTTTTTAAACACGAAACGGCACACACCATTATTGGTCGTAAAATCGGAGTTCAATCAAACAGTTTTTTCTGTGAAGGATTTGCTGTTTATACCGGATATTCTTTTGATAACAGAGGCTACATCAATGATTTGGATTCAGCTCGGGTTCATCTTGATTTGCTTAAAAAAGAGACGATTATTGGCGAGAACCATCGCTTTTATTCATTGCCCCCGCTTTATGCCATTTCGGGAACTTTCACAAAGTTTATCATCGGCAAAATTGGCATTGATGCCTTTAAGAACATTTATGCGCAGGAAAACATTAAAGCTGCTTTTCAGGAAAAGGGATTTTCGCTGGAGAATTTAATTGCCGAATTTAAGAATTCGCTAACAAAAACAAATTCAGATGATTAAAACAATTTACACGACCACATAGCAATGAGAAATGATAACTTAAAACCTTTGGCGATAAGCTTCTTTATGGGTGGTATTTGGGATACCATTGCCGCATATCAGTACATGTTTGTGATTGGTATTGGCCGTAAAATCGACCAACCGCTGATCGACCCTTTTTTCGCTATTTTTCTGGGTTCGTTCTTTTTGTGTTTCGCGTATTTGCAATTTTTATCTGCCTTCAATATGCGGCGATATGTTTTTAATGTAGGCTGCCTCCTATTTGGCCGATTGTTTTATGTCGTTCAGTTGTATGCGGCTATGATCTTTGTCCCTGACTTTCCCACCACGTTTTGGTTTACAGGAATTATTGACGGACTGCTTGTTATCCTTTACCTTGTATTTGCTTTTCGCGGTGGGTTAAGTTTGAGAAGTTTGTTTTTACCTGAAATGAACAGAGCAGTAAATCAAGCAAAATGAAACAAAATTCAACTACAACAACCTTTATGAAAGGAACCAGAATTATGCTAATGCAAGGATCAATCGAAACCGGTGTTGCTTTTCCTGCATGGCGGTCCGGGAATGCCCGAATATGCGATCAGCCGTGAATATCCGCTCGTACTTGAAAAGCATTTTACCGTTTGCTGGTGGGAGCAGCGTGGAGCAGGCCTTTCATACAGTTCAGAAATTTCGCCGGAAATCCTAACTTTTGACCAGTTGATTGCCGATGTGATTGAAGTGAGCCACTACCTTCGCAAGCGTTTTAATCAGGAAAAAATTTACCTGATGGCGCATTCAGGAGGGACTTTTATCGGCATTCAGGCTGCTGCAAAAGCTCCTGAACTTTTCCATGCTTACTTTGCAATGGCTCAGATTACCAATCAGCTTGAATCGGAAAAGCTTGCCTATGATTATATGGTTGAGCAGTTTACACAACTTGGCGACCAAAAGATGCTGCGAAAATTCAGGAAATATCCGCTTGACAAAATTAACACACCCGACTACTACGTGATGCGCGACGCGCCGATGCACCTGCTTGGCATTGGCACCATGCGCGCGATGAAATCGGTGATCAGTGGTGTGTTTTGGCCAGTAATGCTGAACAGGGAATACACCCTCGCCGAAAAAATCAATATCTGGCGCGGAAAATCGTTTACAACAAAAACTATCGGACTATGGAATAAACTGGTAGCTACAGATCTTGCGACGAAAGTTCAGGAGCTGAATATTCCGGTTTATTTTTTCCATGGAATATACGATTATACCGTTTCGTACAAGTTGGCAAAAGACTATTTGGATAAACTTCAGGCACCCATGAAAGGATTTTACACCTTTGAGAAATCGGCTCACAGTCCGCTTTTTGAAGAGTCTGAAAAAATGCGGCAGATTTTATTGGAGGACGTATTAAAGGGCATGAATAAACTTGCCGATACAAAATAAATGTTGTAGATGGAGGTAATTTTTGAAGCAAAAAGTTTTTGAATTCTAATGAATGTTTTAACCCTATCATCAGTTCATTCATCGACAAAAACAAGCCATTCATGCCATTTATTTTTTCAGTATAGTGGTATGATTATACCTTCACGCTGAAAATCAAGAATCATGAACCAAAACATCATCATCCGCCAGGAAACGATTACAAATTACGACCGGGTAATTGCATTGACAGCCAAAGCCTTCGAACACATGCCATTCAGTGAAGGCGACGAAGACAAACTGGTTGTAAATCTGCACAAATCCAACACTTTTATTCCTGAACTTTCACTGGTTGCCGAACTCGACGGACAATTGGTTGGGCACATTCTGTTCACTCCCATGCGAATAAAAAGCGATCAGGAAACTTTCGAATCGCTGGTGCTTGGGCCTGTTTCTGTTCTTCCTGAATTTCAGAAACAGGGAATTGGCGGGCAGTTAATTATTGCAGGGCATCAAAAAGCCAGAGAATTGGGATTTCAATCGGTTATCCTGATCGGACATCAGGAATATTATCCGCGATTTGGATATAAACCAGCCTCAACCTGGGGAATAAAAACACAGTTACCATTGCCGTCCGACGATGTATTTATGGCAGTTGAACTCACCGAAGGCGCATTGTCCGGCGTATCAGGAATGGTGGTTTTTCCGCCTGAATTTGGTGTATAAAAGCAAATCCCATCGGGATGGCATAATTTGTAGCCCCGGCTTTCAAGCCGGGGAATAGAAGATCGGAAAATTTTAGTGTCGGCGCAAAATCGTAATCAAGGTGAGAATCATGTTTCCGACACAATTGCATAAAAAAATCAGACAACAGAAACACGAAAGATGAACAACAAACCAAAAGCGGTAATTATCGGTGCAGGTGTAGGTGGAATTGCCACCGCCGCATTTCTAGCCCAAAACGGATACGCGGTTGAAGTATTTGAAAAAAATGCCAGACCGGGCGGTCGCTGCGGACAATTGATTCAGGAAGGACACCGATTTGATTTGGGCGCCACCATTTTGCTGATGCCATCGCTTTACCGGAAGGTCTTATCAGAATTGGGAATCGATCTGGAAAAGGATTTGGAAACCACTTCGCTCGAACCTGTTTACAAATTGTTTTTCAGCGATGGAAGCGATTTCGCTTTTACCCGGAATCCAGAAAAAATGAAAGCTCAACTTGAAGCCATCGAACCGGGAAGTTTTCTAAAATTTCAGGAATACGTAAAAGAAGGGTATGAGTTTTTCAACCTGTCGATAAACGATTTGCTGGGCAAAAATTTCGATCATTTGTTCCAGTTTGTCAATCTGAAAAGCATGAGATTGCTACTGAAACTGAAAGTTTGGATATTTCACACTGACTATATCAAACGGTTTTTCAAGAACCGGCACCTGCGAATGGCTTTCACGTTCCAGAACATTTATGTGGGCCAGAATCCGTATCAGGCGCCCGCATTTTTTTCGATGCTTCCGGGTGCCGAAATTGCCGAAGGCGCTTTGTTCCCGAAAGGCGGAATGCACCGCATTGTTGAAAAATTGCTCGAAAAAGCCACCAGTTTGGGAGTGACCATTCATTACAAGAAACCGATAGAAAAAATCATTCTGAACTGCAATAAAACCGAGGGAATTCTGCTGGAAGATGGGACAATTATTCATGCTGATTTAGTGATTGCCAGCGCCGATTTACCTTACGTTTACAAGGAGTTGCTGCCCGACAAGGAAGCCGCTGACCGGTTGAAAAAGCGAAAATATTCCTGTTCGGCCATCGTTTTTCATTGGGGAGTCGACAAAGTTTATCCGCAACTCGACCACCACAGCGTATTTCTGAATGATCCTTACAAAGACGGACTGAACAAGATTTTCAAGGAAAAATCGCTCTCCCGAGAGCCGAGTTTTTACATTCACGCACCTGTTCGAAGCGACAAGTCAGCTGCTCCTGAAAATCACGATACGCTGTCGGTGATTGTTCCCGTGGCTCATATAGACACAAAATACGATCAGGACTGGAAAAAACTGAAGCAAACTGCACGTGCCGGAGTGATCAGCCGGTTAAAAAAAGCTGGAATGGACGACATTGAAGATCACATAAAATTCGAAGTGAGCTACCTGCCAAAAACCTGGAAGAAAACCTGCAATGTGACCCGCGGTTCGGTTTTCGGAAGCCTTGAACATACCATTTTTCAAATGGGTTATTTCCGTCCGCACAACCAGCACAAAAAATACCGAAATTTGTATTTCGCAGGTGGAAGTACACATCCCGGAAACGGTGTACCGCTGGTTCTTTTGGGAGCTAAATTAACCACGGAACGCATTTTAAATGATGCTAAAATGACGGTCTCAGCAAAATCGTAAATAATAAATCGTCCAATTGTCAATAACAACATGGAAACAACAGTTCTCACCCAAACCGATTTGTACCTCGACATTTTCGATTCCATCGATTTCGAAAAAATTATCGATCACCCGAATATCCTGATTGCCGCCCATTTCTGGGACAAGGAACGTTATCAGGCAGCTAAAAACTGCTACAAATTTATGCGTGCCATCGACGACCTTATCGACGATTACAAAACCGAACATGTCACCATTGCTCCTGAAAATCAGGCACAGTTTGAATACCAGGTTTATAAATGGATCAATACGATAATTAATTCAACACAGAATAATCCAGCTCAGGCCGAACTTATCGAAACAGTGGAGCGGTTCTGTATTCCATTTTGGCCGCTCGAAGCTTTTGCAAAGTCGATATTTACCACGATGGATTTCCTACGCTGCAAGGTTTTATCGACTATGCGGGCGGCGCTTCAGTGGCTCCGGCTTCCATCTTTGTACATTTGTGCGGACTGACCCAAAAGAATGGTCAATATCTTCCACCGGTTTTTGATGTAAAAAGGGTAGCAACTCCCTGCGCAATATTTAGTTACCTGGTGCACATTATCCGCGATTTCCAGAAAGACCACCTCAACAACCTGAATTATTTTCCGGACGATTTGATTGCCAAATACAGCATGGATCGCCAGCAACTGCTCCAAATGGCACAAGGCAAACCGGTTTCAGATGGTTTCCGCAGCCTGATTCGTGAACTGTACGAAGTTGCCGACTTTTACCGCCTGAAAACCTACGAAATGATTCAGGAAATCCGCCCATTTGTTGAGCCCCGCAGCCAGTTGAGCCTCGAAATCATTTTCGCGCTTTACCTGATGGTTTTTGAGCGCATCGACATCGAACATGGAACTTTCACATCTAAAGAATTGAACCCTACCTGGCGGGAAATCAAAGAGCGCGTTGGGATGGTGATTGAAAGGTTTGAAGCGGAATGAATATCAGAAACAATTAACAATAGAAAATAAGTCATGGCAGATAATACAAGGGTTTGTCCAGTTGAAATAGCTGGTGGATTGGATAACTGGATTAGAAGATTCATTCAAAATCCTGAAAAGATAGTAAAACAATACATAAAGCCAGGAATGGTTGTACTTGATTTAGGATGTGGCCCCGGTTTCTTCACCATCGAAATTGCTAAAATACTCAATGGGCAAGGTAAGGTGATTGCTGCCGATTTACAGGAAGGTATGCTTGAAATTATCAGGCAGAAAATTCGTAAAACAGAATTGGAGCAAAGGATAGAACTGCATAAATGTCAAGATCAATCGGTTGGTGTAACCGAAAAAGTTGATTTTATTCTGGCTTTCTATATGGTACACGAAGTCCAAAATCAGGATAAACTGTTTCAGGAATTGAAATCAATTTTAAAACCCAAAGGGAAAATATTCATCGTTGAGCCGAAGTTTCATGTTCCCCGAAAATCATTTAATAATATGCTCGAAAGAGTTAAAAATTTGGACTTTGAAATTACAGAACGCCCAAAATCATTTTTAAATCGGGCAGTTGTTCTGATGCAGAAGACTATTTGAAACAAAGAGGAATGTACAGATTTAGCCAGATTTCCCCCCAAACTCAACAAGAAATCAAAGAGCGGGTTGGGATGGTGATTGAGAGGTTTGAAGCGGAATGAATGTATTAAGCTTTCGGACAAACTGATTTTCAACTAAATTGTTTATTTTAGCAAAAAGAAATGACATGACCGACATTGCATTGAAATATAATTTATTGGATAATGCTGCAAAGAAAGAGGTTCTTGACTTTGTTGATTTTTTATTGAGCAAAGAAGCTAAATTAAACAGACCACAGAAAGAAGCCTATAAAAAGAAAATATTGAAGGTTTCGGTTTGGAGTGATTCGGATATCGAAGTGATGATTAAAAATCAACAAAAGCTTAACCAATGGGAAGTTCAAGAGTGGTAGTTGATACAAGTATCTTCATTGAATATCTTCGAGCCAAAGAGAAGAAGAACACTGATTTATACAAAATCCCAAGCAGTAAAACGATTTACATATCATCAGTGACCCTCTACGAACTTCTGATGGGCGCCACAAATGATCAAAAATGGAAAGATGTTCGTTTATTGACCGAAGATATAATTGTATTACCTTTTGATGAAGAAGTAAGCATCAAAGCATCGGGACTATACCATGATTTACGGAAAGTAAATAAAATGATTGAGTTTCGTGACATTTTTATAGCTGCGACTTGCCTTGTTCACAGCCTTCCAATAATCACAACCAATAAAAATCATTTCCAAAGAATTGAAGGACTTGAAGTTATATAACAACTCTAACATATTTCGACTCAATCCTGCAAACTATTGAGCCTCAAAATTATTTTCGATATACCTCATGGTTTTCGAGCGCATCGACATTAAAAAAGTGACTTTCATATCCAAAGAATTAAATCCTACCTGGCATGAAATCAAAGAACGGGTTTGCCAGGTGATTGAAAGGTTTGAAGCCGAATAATTAAATGGCTGTTCTGTATTGTGAAAAGCAACCTTATTCATTGAGAAATCATACAAACAATAAGACATTATGCAAGAAATAATTATCGAAAACAAACAAAAGTATCTTGATGAAAATTATCCATTTGTAGATATCCCAAAATTATCCGATCAAAAACTTTGTATTCATTGCGACAAAGTAATTAAAGTGGTCGACTACAAAGTAATCCAGATTAAAAGTGGTCATGAATTTATTTGTTGCCCTAATGCACCAGAATGTAATGGAACCGTCATTGACTGGATCGATATAGACTGAAAACAATGGAATAGGAATTATATCTATCTATGAAAGCAATCATCCACACCGAACCTGGATCACCCGATGTTCTTCAAATCAATGATTTAGAGAAACCTTCTCCTACTGACATTGTACCCACAGCAGCGTTTTCCGAACTGGAGCGCGGAATTTATTCAGCTCTTGAGACCTATTCCAATGTTCACCGGGGAAGCGGGCATTTCTCGATGGTTACCACGCAATTATATGAGCCGGCCAGGGAAATTGTTTTGGAATATCTGAGCCTGAATAAAGACAACTATGTGGTTATTTTTTGCACACCAAGAAGAGCAGCAACTTTCATCAGGCAACTTCAGCCAGAAAGCTATAAAATGGTATCGAGCCATGATTTCGGACTTTCATTGGGCGTTACCGCATTGGCAGTAAAACGGAACAAGTTGCCCAAAGGTGTTCCGTTTCATGCAGGAGGAGGAACTGCCAGACTCATATCCAAAGAATGGATAATATGGGCCAGATCGCCCGACAAATTCGAAGCAGGAACGCCTGCCATCATTAACATCATTGCATTTGGCAAGGCACTGCGAATGATAAAATTTTCCGGGAAAGACATCTTCCCGAATACAACAGCGGAAAAGCTGACAGCAACCGAAATACTTTACCACGACGAACTCGAAATATTTTCAGGCGGGAAACTGCTGGACGAACTTCGAAAAACCCTCATTGGTCGGCGTGTTCAGGTACCAACAACGGAAGGTCTGCGAACATTCATTAATCTTGACAACAGTGCCAGCACTCCAACCTTTACTGTAGTTTGGAAAGCGTTTCAACAGGCATATCGCCAACCCGAACAAATAAAGCAAGAAATCATTCAGGAGGTTAAATCCATTTGCTCCGGATTTCTGGGAGCACCTCTGGCGGAGTATGATATGATCTTTACTTCCAACACGACCGAAGCCATCAACCTGGTGTCTGAAAGTTTGAGCCGGGAAGCGGATGACACGACAGAAACTGTTGTTCTCAACACACTTTCTGAACATTCGTCGAACGATCTGCCCTGGCGAATAATACCCAATTGTTCGCTGGTCACGCTAGCGGTAAACGATGAAGGCTTTGCGGATTTAAACGAGCTCGAAAAGCAACTGATAGCGTACAATCAGAAAGCTTTGTTCGGAGCAAAGCGCATCAGGCTTGTGGCTGTAAGCGGAGCATCGAATGTTTTGGGCGTTTGCAACAATCTGGAGCAAATCAGCCGGATAGTACATCATCATGGAGCCCGGCTATTGGTCGATGCGGCACAGCTAATTGCCCACCGGAAGGTTAATATGGAACAATGTGGTATTGATTATCTGGCCTTTTCGGCCCATAAAGTATATGCACCATTCGGAAGCGGAATGCTGGTGGCACGAAAAGGGCTGTTGAAATTTAATGCCGAAGAATTCGATTTAATCAGAACTTCCGGAGAAGAAAATGCAGGTGGTATTGCTGCTCTGGGAAAGGCTCTTGTGCTAATGCAACGAATTGGCATGGACGTCATTCAGGAGGAAGAACAGGCTTTGACTGCCAGAGCTTTGCGGGAAATGGCGCAAATTAAAGGTCTGGAAATTTATGGAATTAAAGATCCTGAATCATCCGTATTCTCACATAAAGTGGGTGTGATTCCATTCGCATTCAAGAGCAAAATGGCAACTCAGGTAGGTAAAGAACTTGCACATTATGGCGGAATTGGAGTCCGGACCGGTTGCCATTGCGCGCATATCATTGTCAAGCACATTCTTCATGTTGGACCTGGTCTGGAAAAATTTCAGAAACTGATTGTCACTTTATTCCCCAAATTATCTCTACCCGGTGTGGCAAGGATAAGCCTGGGCATCGGAAACAGCGAAAGCGATGTCGATCAATTGATTCAGGTATTGGAGAAAATTGCAGGCAAGCCACAAAGCCAGTCAAAGGATGCGAAACCTGCGCAGGTAAAGACGCAAATGAACGATTTTGCCAAAGCAATAGCCCGCAGAATTTATACTTAACACCAATTGAAGAATGCTTTTGGTATTACAATAAACAAAATGAATCAAGTTGCTGTTATTTACCGAAATAATTATTTACCAATCACTTAAATTGTTCGCAAATGAAACCCACAAAGTTCTTCAGCTTCGTGTTGCTAATCACGGCAGCAGCATGTCAGTCTCCAGCTCCAAAAGTTGAGCAACCGCCACTTATCGACCGTGAACTGCTTTTCGACGCTCCTGAAATTGCCGGAGGAAAAATCTCTCCCGACGGAAAATTTATCTCCTTCATTAAACCTTACAAAGGGACACAGAATATCTGGATTAAGAAACTTGACGAGGATTTTTCTGCCGCAAAGCCGATTACAGCCGACACCATTCGACCAATCCGCTCCTATTTCTGGACACGCGACGGAAAATACATTCTCTATTCGCAGGACAAAGGCGGTGACGAAAATTTCAACATTTATGCTGTTGACCCGCTCGAAGTACCTGCTGAAGGAAGCGACATTCCGGTGAACAGAGACCTGACCAATTTGAAAGGTGTCAGGGTATTTATTTATGCGATTCCTTACACCGATCCGGATGCGATTTATATAGGACTGAATGACCGCGACAAGGCCTGGCACGACCTTTATAAAATGAAAATTTCAACAGGCGAAAGAACGCTGATTCGCCAAAACTCGGCCACCGACAGGATTACCGGTTGGGTGTTCGACTGGAACGATCAGTTGCGACTGGCCAACCGTGCCAATTCTGATGGCAGCAATGATATTTTAAGGGTTGACGCCAAAGAACTGGTTAAAATTTATACTTCCAACGTTTTCGAAGAGGCTTATCCATTGGCTTTCGACAAAGAAAATAAACGGGTGTATATGCAAACCAATAAAGGCGATAGTATTGATCTTTCGCAGTTGATTCTTTTTGATCCGGAAACACTTCAGGAAGAAGTGGTTGAGAGCGACCCGTTAAAAAGGGTGGACCTCGGAAATGTGTTTATCTCGGATATAAGCAAAGAGATTATTTATACTTCGTATGAAGACGAGCGCAACCGGATTTACTGGAAGGACAAAAGTTTTGAGGAAGATTACAACCTGATTAAGAAAGAATTGCCTAACACTGATGTTTATTTTACCTCATCAACCACCGACGAAAACTACTGGATGCTAAGCGCTTCAGCCGATGTCGATCCGGGCTCTACTTATTTGTTTGACCGTACCACCAAAAAGCTCACTTTTCAGTATCGTCCGCGGCCAAATATACCGGTGGCTGATTTGTCTGAAATGAAGGCTATCAGCTATAAATCTTCTGATGGAATGGAAATTCCGGCATTTTTGACCTTACCCAAAGGTCTTGAACCAAAGAATCTGCCTGTCGTTGTATTTCCACACGGTGGCCCATGGGCTCGCGACGGATGGGGATATAATTCTTCCGCTCAGTTTCTGGCCAACCGCGGCTACGCCGTTCTGGCGCCAAATTTCAGATCTTCAACCGGATATGGCAAGAAATTCCTGAATGCCGGAAACAACCAATGGGGCGACAAGATGCAGGACGATATAACCTGGGGAGTTAAATACCTGATTAAAGAAGGAATTGCCGACTCGACCAGGATCGGAATTATGGGCGGATCGTATGGCGGATATGCAACCCTGGCCGGAGTGGCTTTCACTCCTGATGTGTATGCCTGCGGTGTATCGATTGTTGGACCGTCGAACCTGATTACGTTACTGAATTCAATTCCACCTTATTGGGAAGCTGGACGTGTAGTTTTCCACATACGCATGGGTGACCCAAATACTCCTGAAGGCAAAGCTCAGCTCGAAAGACAATCACCGCTCAATTCGGCCAACAAAATTAAGGCTGCCCTGCTCGTTATACAAGGAGCAAACGACCCGCGTGTAAATAAAGCAGAATCAGATCAGATTGTAATTGCCCTGCGCGAAAGAGGTTTTCCGGTGGAATACATTGTTGCCCCCGACGAAGGCCATGGATTTGCGCGTCCGGTAAACAATATGGCCATGCTGGCATCAGCCGAAAAGTTTTTGGCCAAACACCTTGGCGGACGATTCCAGGAAAGCATGAAACCTGAAGTGGCCACCCGCTTGGGTGAAATTACTGTCGATGTTTCAACAGTTCAGTTAGCACCTGCCGAAACGAAATAAAGCAATTTATTGCAGCAGCATATCATTCAGGGTTTCACTCCAAAGTGAAGCCCTGACTTGTTTTTAGCCTAAATTCATCTTATTCTCGTGATAATGCTATGAAGGTAATAAGGTTGCTTTCTTGGGTAAATGATACTCCACTATGTGACTACTTTTTAAAAGACCAATGCTGTTTTCAATGACTACGACTGTCAAGCGTCCGAAAGATGAATTTTACCCTGAAAAAGATTTTTGCACGGACGATTTCCTTTAATGACTTCATGTCCGTTGCCGTTCGACTGAGCTCACGCCGAAGCCTAAAGGCAAACGGCAAAGGATAATGCTAAGTATAAGCATTTTAGATAATTATAGCATTATCCTTTGCCGTCACATTCATGTGACGGACAGGAATCTCCACCAACAAGTCCAGAGTGCCGTAGGTACGAAATATATCGGTTTTAAAATTCATCAACTACTATCAACTATTTTCTCCACATACCCCAGCTATTCATTTACGGGCAATACCTCATTACGAATATCGCTTAAGTCTTTCAATTCCTGTTGTAGCACCACTGGTGTTACAATTGTTTTCGACTCATTATCAACATGTTGAATTTGTCGCACCAGTGGCGCGACAAATATAGAGCGTTCTAAAACGGATTGAACTAGACCACCGAGAAGGTTTTTTCTGCATCTGTGACACATCTTCGTTAGTTCACCGGATTTTGTATATTTGGGCATGATTAAGAATAAAGAAATATTAGCCCGAATCAAACAATCGGTTCAAAGCACTGAACCGCAGGCCACAGTTATTCTTTACGGTTCGTTTGCACGTGGCGACGAAAAAGAATTCTCCGACATTGATATTTTAATCCTTCTTGATCAGGAAAAAATTACCTATTCCGACGAAACCCGCATCAAATATCCGCTTTATGATCTTGAATACGACACCGGAAATGTAATTAGTCCGCTAATTTTCTCAAGAAATGATTGGGAAACCCGACACAGTGTCACGCCATTCTATAAAAATGTAAAACGGGAAGGGGTTCTATTATGAGCGGAACTATTGATGATCTAGTCTCAAAAGAATTTGTTCACGAAATTGACTTGTTGATAAAACTGGAGAATAGTTAAAACTACATATCTTCCAGCTATCAGAAAGGCAATCCAAATTGCATCCTTAAGAAAACCATAATAGATAAAGAATTTACAACCAGCCAAATTATGAACAATGTAGAATTGATGAATTTATACTGGACAACTGCCGGAATAGTTCCTGGTCAGGGTGAAATAAGCCGGTTTGATTTCGCGGACAGGGTAAAAGTTTCCGCTGAAGCTGGCTTCAAAGGTATTGGTATTTGGCATACCGACCTGGAACATATTCTTCATCACAGAACGCTTCAGGAAATGAAAAGTATTCTTGATGACTGCGGCATAAAACACATCGAACTCGAGTTTATTGCCGATTGGTTTCTTGATGGCGCAAGGAAGGCTGAATCGGATAGCCGCAGGAAAAGGCTGTTTGAGGCTTCCGAAATTCTACAGGCAAAGCACGTAAAAGTTGGCGACTTTTATAAATCCATTTGTCCGATGAACCAGGTTATTGAGTCATTTTCGGCATTGTGTGCAGAAGCAGATAAATTCGGGGCGACAATCGGTTTTGAAATTATGGGTTGCGCCATGATCGATACTATCAAAGATGCTGTAACCATGGTTGAAACAGCAGGGGCGGATAACGGTGGTTTAATTATCGACATTTATCAGGTTGCCAATCTTGGAATGACTTATGACGAAATACGCAGCATTCCTTTAAAATATTTGACAAATGTTGAATTGAACGACGGAACCCTACCCGGAAGCGAAAATCATGATCCTTCCAATAGGACATTCTGTGGAGAAGGGGAATACGACATCAAAGGGTTTATCAATTGCGTGATGGGTATGGGTTACACTGGTCCCTGGGGAGTAGAAATTATTTCAGAAAAACTGGCATTGTTACCCTTGAAAGAGATGAGCACAAAAGCATTCAGCTCCACAATGGTTCAATTTGACGAATTTTTTGCAGGGAAATAAAGGAGGAAGAATGGATCACTTCATATTCTTGTGAGAAGAAAAAAGATGATCGATTTGTATTCAAATTTTTGTCGTCAAGCCGGACTGGCTCTTCCTTTTCCATACGATGAAAAGGAAGCAAAAATCTTGTCAAAACGAACCCTCGGCCGGGCGTTTTGACGGCTCACGCACTCGCTTCGAATAAGGCAAAACTTACAGGCAAACCACCGTAGCGCAATGCGTTGAACCGCCTTTAGGAGAAAAACCACGAATAACCAACCGCTTACAAGTTCATGTTTTTATGAAAACTCTTCTCTGAAATCAAAGTGTTTCGGGGAAGAGTTTTTATATTTATCGAAAATATATTGGCATTTGAAAATGAGAAAGATAACCACCATAGAACTAATCGAAAAAATTCAGGAAATCAGGGCATATATCATTCACAACAGAGAGCGCTTTCAAACAGAAACATTCCCTGTACACCCAAACTATACCTATGCCGCTAAAAACCTGGTTGACTATCTCTCGCTCCGAACTTTCGACATACGCATCAAGCAAGGGAACCTATCGTTTTTAGGCTTGTCTTCATTCTCAAACTCGGAAAGGTATGTGCTTACAAACATCGATAATATTTTATACCATCTTAAAACTATTCAGGGAGAGAGTGTTGAAGGATTGTCAAATCCGGAAGAAAGTATCTGGAACTTTTTCACCACGCTTGAGTTACTTGATCAAAATACGAACAGACTCTTTGGCGAAAGCAACAACCAAATCAGCACCCGAATAATGGTTACCCTGCCATCAGAAGCAGCCGGCGATGCAAAATACATAGCCGACTTGTTGATGAACGGTATGGAAATAGCCAGAATTAATTGCAGTCACAACAATACCGAGGTTTGGGAAAGCATGATTGATGCCATACGCATAGCCGAAAACCAAACCGGAAAGCATTGTAAAATATACATGGACTTGTCCGGACCAAAAATTCGCTCAGAGAAAATACATCAACTCAAAAAGAAGAAAAAGAAAAAAAGTCAGGTAGTATTGCATATCGGCGATCGAATCAAATTATACTCTACCGAAGCCGAGCTGAAAGACGCTATCGAGAAAAAAGAGCCATCAAAAACTTATGCTGCCTTGGTTTCTATGAGCATTCCGAATGTTGTTGAAAGCCTTGCGATTGGACATCATATTTGGTTTGACGATGGTAAAATTGGAGGTGTTATTGAGGATATATCTGCCAAAAACGCTACAGTTATTATAACAAAAGCCAGCTCAAAAGGAACAAAATTAAAGAAAGAGAAAGGTATTAACCTGCCCGATACACATTTGCAACTTCCTTCGCTGACAGAAGAAGATGTCAGTAATTTACCTTTTATTGCAAAACATGCTGACATTGTTGGCTATTCGTTTGTAAGAACCGCCAATGATGTGACGCAACTGATGGATGCCCTGTCGAACCTGAACCGCATGGATATTGGCATGGTGCTGAAAATCGAGAACAAAGAATCGTTTAATAATTTGTCCGATTTATTGCTTACAGCCATGAAATGGTCGAATATTGGTGTAATGATAGCCCGTGGCGACTTAGCGGTTGAGCTTGGCGTTGAGCGCATTTCGGAAGTGCAGGAACAAATACTGTGGGTTTGCGAAGCAGCTCATGTTCCGGTAATTTGGGCTACACAAATACTCGAAAATCTTGCACAAACAGGTTTGGCTACCCGGGCCGAAATTACAGATGCTTCCATGTCGGTAAGAGCCGAATGTGTAATGCTCAATAAAGGCCCCCACATATTGGAAGCCATTACAACGCTTTTAAATATTCTTCGGCGAATGGAGGCACACCAAAACAAAAAACAAGGCACGCTCCGACAGCTTTCTTTCGCAAACGAATTCTTTAACAAAGATGCGGAAAGGTTCGTCTGATTTTATACAATAAATGAGGGTTTCACTCCAAAAGTGAAGCCTAAACTCGTTTTAAGCCATTTACAAACCAAGTGTTTGCAAGTTGATAATTTTATGAAAAATTATTCTTTGAAATTGTAGCGTTTTGGAGGAGAGTTTTTATATTTAGCAGAAAAATATAGCCTGATGTAAATCAGACTAATAGAACCGGATTTGGGCAACAAAGTGGAATATTGTCAGGCTTATATATAAGGTGAGTGGCATTATATGAAAACGATTGAGTTCACAAATTATAAACATGCATCAATTTCATTATTAGAAGGCCAACAGAATAATCGTAAAACTTTAACATTAAATACATAGAAAAATGAGTACAACGAATTCACCAAATCGAATTGAACTTGATCAAGAAGGAAATTTAATTTTTCAGTCATATTTTATTATTGATTTATTACTGAATTTAAGGCGTAATGACTTTATAAATAGTGATTACTTTGATAAAATGGTACTTGAGTTTCCTTTAATAAAAGATCAACTCAAAATAACAAACATTGACAATCAGGGTATGGTTTTAATTACTCTTTATGCAATGCTTGTTATTCCAAAAGAAATTATGCAAAATAATTTCATCGTCGAATTTGAGGTAATTAACTTGAAACTAAGTTCTTATTGCAAAAATACTCAAACTACATACAAAAGCGATTCTAGTCGAACTGATTATGTAAAGCATTTAAGAAATGCAATCTCACATGGTAGAATATCATTTGAACCAAATCAATACCTGAAATTTGAAGATCAGCTCAATAATCAAACATTTGCTTCTGAATTACCTCTTGCTAAAATCCCAGAATTTATCAACGATTTACGAGAGATTCATAAAAAATACATCTCAAATAAAAACGCCATATTACAAACAGAATAAGTCTTGACTTGAGTTTATGTGGTTGCAGCTTTCACTCCCGCCTTAACTACGCTTCAGTTTGACTGTTGAAAAGCCCACAACAAGTCCCTGCACTGTCTTTCGCTTGAGCGCCAGAGGTAACGAGGTGTCGTTGATGTTGCGTCATAGTCGCATCTTTAAGTCCAATAATTATCAAAACCCATGATTGATAACAAATCCAACCAACCAAAAAACTTTGTTTTATATACCACTCCCAATGGAGAGGTAAAACTTGAAGTTGTTTCCATTTTGGAAATAACTGGATCTAAACTATTTCCGTTTTGGAAACAGTTCGCAAAGAAAAATGCAATAATGATATAACCGGAACTACTCGAAAAATTTGAGCAGTTCCGGTTATTTCGATGGATTAGTAAAGAAATTAAAGCAGGAATAGAACGTGAAACCTTCGTATTCTTTGTGTTAAAACCCTTATTCTCCTTTCAATTTCACCCTCAACAAATAGTCGTCAGCGGTAATGTACAACACTGAAAAATCATCGTTGAAAGCGCAATTGGCGGTAGCTTCGCCGGTAAAGATGGTTCCGAGATGCCTGCCTTCGGGAGTAAAAATCAACACACCTCCCGGTCCTGTGGCAAATACCCAACCGTTCCGGTGAACTTTCATTCCATCGGGCAGTCCCTTTAAATCTTTGGTGATGCTTGTTGCGTCGAAAAATACATTCCCATTTTTTAGCAGTCCATCGCTTGTAAGTTCATAAACCATCCAAATTGCTTTTTGGGGATCGGAACTTGCAACGTAGAGTTTTTTCCAATCGGGCGAAAACGCAATTCCATTGGGGCGCGAAATTTCTTTGGTCAGCAGGATGGTTTTTCCCTTTTTATCAACCTTAAAAACACCCTGGAAATCCAGCTCTTTTGCCGGATCATCCATGTTAAATTCCAGTCCGTATGGCGGATCGGTAAAATACAACTCTCCGCTATTATGGAAAACCGCATCATTCGGACTGTTCAATTTTTTACCGTTGTAATTATCTGCCAGGGTTTTAAATTCAGACTCCGGATTTTTAATGCTGGCATTCATTTTTGCTATTCGCCTGTCTCCGTGCTGGCACAAAATCAATTCGCCCTCCGGGTTGAGTAACAAACCATTCGAGCCGGTTTCCCCTCCCCGCCTCACATTTCCGGTATAGCCTGCCGGATTAAGGTAAAGCTTTTTTCCACCTTTTTCCGTCCATTCAAAAATGGAGTTGGAAGGAAT
Organism: Bacteroidota bacterium; assembly: GCA_030698405.1. Lineage (GTDB taxonomy): Bacteria > Bacteroidota > Bacteroidia > Bacteroidales > Prolixibacteraceae > Aquipluma. Next base: position 69,657 of record JAUYMU010000056.1, on the reverse strand, counting down.
ATCCGAAAATATTAATTTGTTTTCCGTTGGTAACCAAAGTGGCCCCTCTGTCCATTGAAATCCCGCTGCCAGAATTTCAATCTGTGCATCTTTTGGAATTATATCATGAATAACGGAGTCGTTTACAATGATTTTGACGCCAGATTTAATATTTTGGGCGAAACATTCAGCAAGCATAAAAAAACAGATAACAATAACGAATGAAGTTTTCATATTGAAAGGATTTGAAATTCAGGATAAAAATACGAAACGAAATTGATAAAAAATGGTTGCCACTTGCTTTCTAACAACCCGCATGAATGCGTTTAAAATTCATCTTTTATTTTGCATTTCAGCCAGTTATGTATTATTAAAACTTTCTATTTCAGAAATTATTATTTCGTATCTTTTCCTGAAATTATTGAAGAAAAATTCGACCTGAAATATACCTATGAAAGCCATTATCCATACCCGTTACGGACCGCAGGAAGTACTGCAACTCGCTGAAGTGCCGAAACCAACGCCCAAAGACAACGAAGTACTGATAAAAGTGCACGCTACCACGGTCAACCGCACCGATTGCGGGTTCCGGAGTGCCGAGTATTTTATCTCGCGATTTTTCAGCGGACTGTTCCGGCCTAAAAACCAAATTCTCGGAAATGAATTTGCCGGTGAGATTGAAGCTGTTGGCAAAAACGTAAAATCGTTTCAGCCGGGCGATAAAGTATTTGGCTACAACGACATCACCTTTGGCGCAAACGCCGAATATATGGTATTGGCAGAAGATGGCTCGATTACCGCCATGCCCGCCAGTCTGACTTACGAAGAAGCTGCTCCCATTACCGAAGGCGGACATTATGCACTTTGCGACATCAGGGCTGCAAAGGTTTCTCCCGGCCAAAAAGTACTGGTGAACGGCGCTACCGGAGCCATTGGTTCGGCAGCCGTGCAATTGTGCCGTTATTTTGGCGCCGAAGTCACCGCAGTTTGCGCCACTCCGCACCTTGAATTAGTCAGATCGTTGGGTGCAAAAACAGTGATCGACTACACCAAAGAAGATTTTACGAAAATCGGCGATCGGTTCGATTTCGTGTTTGATGCTGTTGGTAAAAGCTCGTTTGGCAAATGCAAACCGCTGCTTAAAAAAGGCGGAATCTACATTTCCACCGAACTCGGCAAAGGAGGACAGAACCCTTTTCTGGCGCTGATTACTCCGATACTGGGCGGCAAAAAGCTGCTGTTTCCGATCCCAACCATCAATAAACAAGATGTTGTTTTCCTGAAAGAGTTGGTTGAAAGCGGACAATTCAAACCGGTAATTGACCGCAGCTATCCGCTGGAACAAATGGTAGAAGCCACCAAATATGTGGAGACCGGCCAGAAAACCGGCAATGTGGTGATAACGATATCCCACTGATACAAAAGTATAACGCTAAAATACAAGTCATGAACAATTCCAACACACACAATCAGCGTATCGCAAAAATGACCTTCGCCTCGGTCTATCCTTTGTATCTCGCAAAAGTAGAGAAGAAAGGCAGAACAAAAGAAGAATTGCATCAGGTAATAAATTGGTTAACAGGCTTCGATGAGAATAAACTTCAGGAACTGATCAAAGAGAATGCGACTTTTGAAATATTCTTCCAACATGCTTCGCTAAACCCCAATGCGCACCTCATCACCGGAGTAATCTGCGGGTATCGTGTGGAGGAAATTGAGGATGCATTAACGCAGCAGGTTAGGTATTTGGATAAGTTGGTGGATGAGTTGGCGAAGGGCAGGAAGATGGAGAATATTTTGCGTGGCACGTAAGGGAATTGTAATGCTTCGTGCACCTTCGTGTACTTTGTGGTTAATACCAAATCAACAACTATGAGTGAAATAATATACCTAAACGGTAACCTGATTCCAAAAACGGAAGCTACGATTTCTCCTGAAGACCGGGGATTTAATTTTGCCGACGGCATTTACGAAGTGATTAAATATTACGGCGGAAAACCTTTCCGGTATGCCGATCATTTGGAACGACTGAAAAGGAGCCTGAAAGAAGTTCAAATCGAATACAGGGATGCCGACCAGTTTGAATCCATTTTTCAGGAATTGCTTAAAAAGAACGGATTGGCCAATCAGGAGGCCGGCATTTACCTGCAAATAACGCGTGGAAGTCAAACCCGTATTCACCGTTTCCCCAACGACATTAAGCCTACGGTTTACGCTACCGTTTTTCCGTTTGCCTCCAAGCCAGATCAACTCAAAAACGGGGTTAAAATAATCACTAGCGAAGACATTCGCTGGTTGCGTTGCAATATAAAATCGATATCGCTGCTTGCCAACGTGTTGGCTGCTCAAAAAGCGCACGAACAAGATGCGGACGAAGCCATTTTTATCCGAAACGGCGTGGTTACAGAAGGCTCACATTCCAGTTTTATGGCTGTGAAAAACGGTATCGTTTATACGCATCCCGACTCGAACCTGATTTTACCGGGAATTACCAAAAAAGTAGTATTTGAAATTTGTAAAGCCAACGATATCAATGTTGTTGAGGAAGGAATTCCGGCTTCGCAATTGGCCGGCATGGATGAAATGATGACTGTTGGTACCGGCAGCGAAGTTACTCCGGTTGTCCAATTCGACGATATATTGGTAGGCAAAGGGAAACCCGGACCGGTTACACTTTTCATTCAGGAGAAATTCTTCGATCAAACACGACTTTTATGAACCCAACGATCAAACCAATCAGCACCACCAAAGCGTTATTCCTATTCGGAATTCCGTCCATCCTGTTTATGATTATTTGCCGGATTTTGATTCCGATGCTGCACAAAAGTTACGGACTTCACCCGGCATTGAGTTGGTTTATTGGCGGACTGATGGTTTTTATGCCCCTATTCCTGCTGGCTTTTTATCTGGCTCGAAAAGATGGTTTCCAAACCAAATCTGAAATTTGCACCAGACTTCGGCTCCGGAAAATGCCATCACGCGACTGGAAAACCGCTTTGCTTTCTACGATGGCAATAATGATGCTTACCGGAGCAATTATGGGCATTTCTAAATTTCTGCACATTCAGTTTGGCATTTCTGAAATTGAAACAACTCCATCATTCATGCAGTTTGAGCCATTTCAGGGAAAAGAACGGTTTTTACTATTGGTTTGGTTGGTCATGTTCTTCTTCAACATTTTCGGTGAAGAACTGATGTGGCGCGGTTATATTTTGCCCCGTCGGGAAATCAGTTTGGGTAACAGCGCATGGTTCTTCAATGCGCTACTCTGGATTTTATTCCACATTTGTTTCGGCATTCAACTCCTGATTTTACTGATTCCCATTCTGTTTATCCTTCCCTGGGCTGTGCAAAAAACGCAAAATACCTGGGTCGGAATAACCATTCACGCTTTGGTAAATGGCCCGGCATTTATCATGGTTTCGCTGGGCGTGATCGGCTGAGCATTTCGATACAAGTCGACAAACCCAGTTTTCATCCCCGCTTTGCGGTCATTCAGGAACAATAAATTGCAGCACTGGGCAAACGGGCGTAGTTTCGTTGAAAAATCATAATTCTTCACATTACACTATGGAACGAAATACGATCAACGAACGCCTTAGCATGGTGGCGCCCTGTGGTATTGATTGCGGAATTTGTGAATTGCACCTCTGCAAAGACGACCAAAATTTGTACAACTATCTCCTGCAACTGGGGATTCCAAAAGAAAAGCTTCCCTGCCCCGGATGTCGCGCCATTGAAGGAAATTGCCCGGTAAAACCAACAGTTTGCGATACATGGACATGCATAAAAGAAAATGAATTGGAGTTTTGCTCGGCCTGCACCGATTTTCCCTGCAACCGCCTTCAGCCATGCGCCGACCGGGCCGATGTTCTACCTCATAACCTGAAAGTTTTTAACCTTTGCCTGATTAACCAAATCGGACTGAAAGCATTTACCGAGCGTTCCGGAGAAATCAAAATGAAATATTACAAGGGCAAAATTGTATTAGGGAACGGGCCGCAGCTCTAAGTTTACAGTGTTCAGTCGCAGTTCGGATCAGCTGAAAGAACTAAAAGAAATGGGTGTAACAGTTGAATAATGAACCACATTTTATGTTCTCAGCCTTTTATCGTAGTTTTGGGCAATTTAAAATAATATATTCATAAACTTATTTTCTATTGAGACCAAAATTCAGCCATATTTCAGCCTTGCAGATCTTTCAGCTTTTGCGGTTTTCAACCCTGATGCTTATGGGTATTGTATTTGCAAAATCGGGGCTTTCCATTTCCGAAATCGGGCAATACGAAACCTTTTTGCTGATCGCAGGAGCAGTGAGTTTTTTTTGGTTAAACGGTTTGATTCAGGGTTTCCTGCCGCTTGTAAACCAAGAAACCATTTCGCGTAAATCACCGGTTTTATTCAATGTATTTTATTTAATTACTGGTTTGTCAGTTTTGTCAGGCTTATTCCTACTCATTTTTGAACATTCCATTTCAGGCTTTTTACTAAAAAAACCTTCCGTCCCCTATTTATCTTATCTGTTAATTTATCTTTTGATATCAACACCGGCCAGTCTGGTCGAATACATTTACCTGATAAAGAATCAAGGGAAACAGATGATAATTTATGGTGGATGTTCATTTTTCCTGATGTTCTTTCTGGTAATTATTCCCCCGGTTTTTGGTTTTGGAATAGAATACAGTTTGGCCGGACTTATTGCCAGCGCCGTTTTTCGTTTCGGATGGCTACTGGTTTTGCTTTTCAAAAACGCTGCCCCAACTTTCGACCAGTCGTTTATCCGAAAGCATCTGCGCAGTTCATCACCGCTCATTTTATCCATGTTCCTCAGTGGTTCGGCTCAATACATCGATAGTTTTATCGTCACCTCGTATTTTGACGAAGCAACTTTTGCAGTTTTCAGGTATGGCGCGCGCGAATTTCCGTTGGTTCTCCTGATGGCCAACGCTTTCAGTACATCCATGTTGCCCGGATTTTCCGACCGTTCAAACCTTACATTTAATCTCGAGAAAATCAGGCACAATGCACAAAAGCTCGGAAACTGGATGTTTCCACTTTCAGGATTGTTAATGCTTGTATCGCATTGGGCTTTTCCGGTAGTTTTTAATGTGGGTTTTGCTGAGAGCGCCACAATATTTAATATTTATTTACTCCTGATTATCAGCAGACTTTTGTTCCCTCAAACTATCCTGATCGGACTTCAAAAAACAAAGCTGATTATGTGGGCATCGTTTCTGGAAATCATTGTGAATGTGACCTTCAGCCTTTTTTTCGTTCAAATATGGGGTCTGGTCGGAATAGCCTACGGAACCGTGGTGGCATATCTCTTTGAAAAGGCCTTGCTGATGATTTTTGTGTCGAAAACCTGTCAGATTAGTGTTTCTTCCTATCTGAATGGTTCGCGGCATCTGATTTATTCTGTATTTTTAGCCGCTGAATTTATAGTTATTGAATTTCTAACCTGATAAAATGGACATATTACTTGATGATGCGAAGAGTGAGCAGCAATTTCGTCAGATACTGGCACTAATTCCGCTGGCAAAAAACGGTGAAACTGTAGCCCAGATGAAAGAGCGGGGTTTAATTTACAAAGTAAATTGGGGCGCATCCATTATTTCGCTGCGTGAAATTGCTTTAAAGGAGGAACACAACCACCTGTTAGCCTTAAAGTTATGGAACAAACAATGGAGAGAAACCATGATTTTGGCGGCAATGCTCGATATTCCGTCAGAAGTGAACGAGGAGCAGATGGATTACTGGACAAAAAGTCTGGAATCGCCAGAGATAGCTGAGATTTTGAATACTTTTCTTTGGTCAAAAACAAAGTTCGCATTTATAAAATCGCTCGAATGGTGCCGCGGAAAGAAACATATGGTTCGTTTCGCCGGACTTAATCTGATGGGCCGACTGGCAATCAATGAAAAATCTGCCATGGACGAACTTTTTGAGCCATTTTTCGACGTTTTGTCACCTTTATCGAAAGACCAGAATTTGAAACAGGTTTTTTACCGCTCGTTTATTCTGCTTGGCATGAAAAGTCAAGCCATGAATGAGAAAGCAATTTTGTTTGCCGAAGGATTGAAAGAGCTTGATTCACTGACAAGTAAGACTTTGAGCGAGATGATTCTGAATGAACTGCGAAGTGAATATGTACAAAACCTTTTTGTTAAGAATACTTAATGCCACCAACCATTCAAGGTAGAATATATATTTTGGTACAGTTTTTATAAAAAGAGTTGAAACGAGCCATCCCGATAATTCGGGACACATGAGGATGATTATTGGCGAGTTCCATGTGGCAATTAAAAAACAAATTATAAACACATGAAATTTAAATTTTAAAACAATGGATATTACAAAATCATCAAATCCGGTATTCGGAAAAGATATATTTAATCAATCGGCAACCAGCACCAGCGACGGAGTGATGACCGTTAACGGAACCATCAACAAAACTGGTTTAATGTTGCTGATTGTTGTTTTTGCTGCCACTTTTACCTGGCGCAAATTTATGGGTGCAATTGATCCTGCCATGCCTGGTGCAATGCCTCCGGGACTAATCGGCTGGATGATCGGTGGCGCAATCGGCGGTTTTATCACTGCGTTGATCACTGTTTTCAGCCCACGCCGTGCTGCCATGACTTCGCCAATTTATGCCGTTTTCCAGGGATTGTTCCTCGGAGCAATTTCGGCAATGTTCGAAGCAATGTATCCCGGTCTGGTGATGCGTGCCGTTTCGCTTACATTTGGCGTATTCTTTATCATGCTTTTGCTCTACCGTTCAGGAACCATTCGTGCCACTGAAAAATTCAGGACTGTAATTTTTGCAGCCACCGGTGGTATCGCCGTGGTTTATCTGGTTAGTTTTGTCGCCGGAATGTTCGGTGTCAATTTCGGATTCATGCATGGAAGCAGTATGATTTCAATTGGCTTCAGTCTGGTAGTTGTTGTAGTTGCAGCGCTTAACCTGATTCTCGATTTCGACATGATTACAAAAGGAGCAAATGCCCGCGCCCCAAAATACATGGAATGGTATGGCGCTTTTGGCCTGATGGTAACATTAATCTGGTTATACCTCGAAATGCTTCGTTTGCTTTCCAAATTATCCAGCCGCAATTAATTCTGAATTAATTTGAATTAGAATATTTACAGGGACTTCGGTCCCTGTTTTTGTTTGTAGTTGTTTGGATTCCGAGTGCGACTTCAAGTCGCGCCCGGAATTTGGCATAGTTTTGATTCCGAGTGCGACTCCAAGTCGCGCCCGGAATTTGGCATAGCAAAATCAGGTTGTTATAAATCTATTAATTTTTCTAACTAAAATTTTTAGTAAATAAACTATAAAGAATAGTTTGCAAACTAAAAAATATAGTTATATTTGAGCAAAGCTTTACAACTATGAAGCATCTTACCAATCGTGAAGAAGAAATTATGGAAATCTTTTGGGAAAAAGGTTCCCTGTTTGTCAAAGAGGTTATCGACCTGTTGACAGACCCCAAACCGCACTACAACACCATTTCGACTATTGTGCGCGGACTCGAAGAAAAAGGTTTTGTCGGCCACGAACAGTTTGGAAATACGCACCGGTATTTTGCGGTTATCTCGCGCGAGGAATTCAGCCGAAACACTCTGAAAAGTATGGTGGGTAAATACTTCAATCAATCGTATGCCTCGGTGGTTTCGATGTTTGTGCAGGAAGAAAAAATCTCGCTGGAAGAAATTCAGGAACTGATCAGGCAGGCCGAGAACGCGAAAAAGGATTTGTAAACATTCCGAGTCCGACTTCAAGTCGGGCCCGGAATGAACTAAGTGGAACTCGGAATTAAATAATCGCAGTCCGAGCGCGACTTCGAGTCGCACCCGGACAAGAAACTTCGTTTGCAGTCAACCGGGTTACCTTGCTAACAATTGTGGTAGCTTCGGTAATTGTTCCGCTGGTGCAGTTGCCGCAACTGATGCAAACGCCCGTGCATGTTGAGCTAATTCCTGAATTCTCGGAAAATAAAATACAAATTCAAAACCTACACATAACAGAAAATGCAACATCTTTTGAGGTTCAGCAACCTGTCAGCGAGTCAACACCCGCAACAAACGAGCTGACGATTCCCTTGGAAACTTTGCTCCGGTATTTATATCTGGCCGGTGTGCTCGTTGCTTTCTTGCTTTTTATCCGGAATGTTATCCAGATCTTCTTGCTTTCGCGCAAAGCGACAGTCCACCAAATGGACGGCTACCGGTTGCTGATTGTTGACCGCGACGTGCCCAGTTTTGCTTTTGGTCGCTCGGTGGTTATTTCTCAAACTGATTACAATTTGCATGGTTCGGCCATTCTGGCGCACGAACAGGCTCACATTAGGCTGAATCATTTTTACGATCTTTTGCTGCTCGAACTGGTCAGAACTATTCATTGGTTTAATCCTGCGGTTTATGCGCTAATTGGCGACCTGAAAGGAATCCACGAGTTTCAGGCCGACGAGCAAACCCTTCATTCAGGCATCGATGCAACTCAATACCAATTACTCGTTATTCAAAAAGGAGTCGGACCAAGGCGGTTCGCCCTTGCAAACAGTTTTAATCATTGTCAAATTAAAAAACGAATTACCATGATGAACAAACAAAAAACCAGTAAAGCATGGCGTTGGAAGGTGGCGACCTTTCTCCCATTGCTTGCCCTGTTGCTGATGGCTTTCGGCAACAGGAGCGAAAAAGTTCCCGCAAACGACAGCGTACCTGAAAAAGTTGTTGAAGCACCCAAAGCTGCTCCGGAAACACAAAGCTCGCAGTCAGGTCGGTTATTTGAAATCAGAAAGGATGGCAATTACATCGATAACAAACTTTGTACACTTGACGAAATCGTCAATAAAGGAAAAGAATGGGGAAAAGCCAGCAACGATTGGATTCACCTTCGGATTGATGAGTCAATTCCATACAAACGTATTGATGAGATTCGCGGAAAGTTGAGAGACGCAAAAGTTTATCACATTACCCTGTCAACTTTAAATTCTGATGAAACTGTATATTTTGCAGGTGATGTATCTAAATCAGCGAAGTTTTCGCAAGGCAATTGGAGTAACTGGATAAACCCACAAATAGTAAAGCTTACCGGAGGAAAAAGTGTTCATGAATAAAGCAAAGGTAAGCCAAACGAATTAGAAAAGTTCTGTTAGTTAGATTAGAAAAGCTGTCGGCCTGGTGCATCTTCTGGCCGGCAGCTTAATTTTTGCATGAAAAGAGTCCGGGCCCGACTCAAAGTCGGACTCGGACTTAATTATACTTATCCAAAGCCATCGAAGACCAAATTCCTCAATTCGTTTTTTGCTGATCAAACTTCCGTTTCTGTTTCCAATGAAATCTGAAAACGACGAAAATTCCCAATCTTCAGGTTTTGAAACCAGTTTATCTTTCACCGGATTATTCAGGATATAATTAAAACAGACATTCGGATAATCCAAATCAGGGTCGTGAACTGTAATTTGAGTAATTCCCATACTGGTGACCCAAGCCGGAGAAATGCCTTTTACTTCCATCAAGCATACGGCTTTTGTTTCGGATCGGAAAAGCGATCCGCTCCAATTGAATTGGTTATTTATTGCCCTTGTATAAGACGCGAGCATAATGCCAATCGACTTGTTGAAGCTGATGAGATTCCGAGTGCTACTTAGAGTCGGGCCCGGAATTGCTGCCAGTGTGGTATCAATCCGAGTCCGACTTATAGTCGGGCCCGGATTATTAGCTATCAATTGCTCATCAACTTCAGTATGATTTACATACACCATCAAATGAAAGTGATTGGGCATTAAACACCAGGCTAAAATATCAGCAAAGGGAAGTATGTGTGTTCTGATTTTTCGGAGAAAAAAGAGGTAGTTCTCACGATCATGAAATATCTTTTGGTGATTGTTGCCTTGATTGTAGATGTGATAGATATGACCGGATTCGAATTGCATATCAGATATTTTGTGATTTTACCTTTAATAGTCCGGGTGCGACTTTAAGTCGCGCTCGGACTTCAACTGGATTTAAATTCCGGGCCCGACTTCAAGTCGGACTCGGAATTGCTTAGACTTTTAAAAAGCCGCCAGCTTTGGTGCGTCTCCATTACCGGCAGCTTTAATCATTGTCAAAAATGAGTTGTATTGCTACAACAGTTCAAAAATAGGAATTAAATAAGTAGCTGCAAATATCCGGGGATTTTATGAATCCAACGTGTTTGAGTTTGTCAGCATCGCATGCCGCGATTCCGAAAGTCGATGGAAAGCTGCAATTAAAAAGTACCGGATGAATTGGGTAAATCTGCTGAACGAAGATGAAAAATTGCCAACAACCTATGGAATAGAAGGTTATCCAACCAAAATAATTGTCAATCCGGAAGGTGCAATCGTTGGTAAATATCTTGGTGAAGCAACTGATTTTTACAAAAAAGTTGATGAGCTATTCGGAAACTGAATTTATTCGTATATTCGTGCGAATAAATTCCGATTTGATATGAAAGCACTTGAAATTTCAGAAAAAGAATTCCTGACCGGAGCAAGAAAAGGCATTCAAAAATCCACGCTTTTGTCTATTGCCCGCGAATCCGGATTAACATTGAAAGAACTTAGCTCGTATTTAAGGATTTCAACGCGGTCTATTCAGGAAAAGGAATTGTCACAACTTATTGCGCCTGGACCGTCGGAACGAGCTTTGTACATTGCAAAACTCTTCAAATCAGGAATTGATACCTTCGGTAACCGGGACAAATTCCATAATTGGTTGAATTCAGTAAATCCGGCAATGGGTGGGGAAAAGCCTGTTTCATACCTCGATACATTTTCAGGAATACAGCTTGTTCTGGATGAATTGAATGCCATTGAATACGGATTCTCAGCCTGATGTTCGTTTACCGGATTGCAAAAAAAGAACATTCCGCATTGGATGGAATGGGCGGACTTTTTGGTCCCGGAAGGTGGCACAAAAAAGGCAATTTAGTTATCTACACTTCTGAACATGCCTCTTTGGCAGCGTGGGAAAAGATTGTTCATGTAGCAAGCTTTGAGAATCTCCCAAATAATCTGCTACTTGTTAAAATTGAGATTCCTGACGGGATAGAAATTCAAACAGTTCCGCAAAAAATTTTGGTGAAGGGATGGGACAGCTTTCCATTTGCTAATGAAACAGTTATTTACGGCACATACTTTTTGCAGGGGAAAGAATTCTTAGCGCTCAAAGTACCTTCAGTGATTATTCCCGATGAATACAATATTATACTAAACCCTCTTCACCCGGAAATAAAATTTTGCAAAGTGATCAGCGCCAAACCATTTATATTCGACAGACGGGTTACGAAAGACAATTTATAGCTACTGAATATTTACAGGGACTTCGGTTCCTGTTTTTGTTTTCGACCTATTAATATTACTTTCGGCCTGACAAACGAAAAACCAGAAGCGATTTATGGAGATTATTCAGGTTGAGAATGAAAAAACAATTGCCGCATTCCATGAGCTGCCAATATTTATTTATATGAAGGATCAGAATTGGGTTCCTCCTTTGGGGATAATGATCGAGAACATTTTTGATCCTCAGAAGAATACTGGTTTTCTGCAGGGCGATGCACGTCGTTGGTTGGTTACAGATAAAGGAAAAACGCTTGGCCGAATCGCAGCATTTTATGATCGCAGCAAAATAGAGGAAGGTAGCGAACAGGTTGGATTTATTGGTTTTTTTGAATGTTTCGACAATGATGAAGCAGCGTGTCTTCTTTTCGATACCGCCCGTGATTGGCTGAAAAATGAAGGTTTCACGGCAATGGACGGTCCGGTAAATTTCGGCGAAAACTTTTTTAACTGGGGTTTGCTGGTCGATGGATTTCAGCAACAGGGTTTCGGAATGCAATACAATCCAACCTATTACAAACGGCTTTTCGAAAAATACGGATTTCAAACTTATTACAAGCAATTCAGTTTTCATTTAGACATTTCCAGTCCCGATTTGCCCGACCGGTTTTGGAAAATTGCTGAATGGGTTGCAAAGAAGAAAGACTTTCATTACAAAACCTTCTCATTCAAGGAGCAAGACCGGTGCATCGACGATTTTTTAACCATCCATCAGAATGCATGGGGAAAACATACGAATTACAAACCCATCGACCGCAAGGATTTACAATCGCTTATCAAGGATGCAAAAATGCTGATCGAAGAAGAATTCATCTGGTTTGTTTATTATAAAGAGGAACCAATTGCATTTTTCATGATGATTCCAGACATGAACCAAATTTTCAAACACCTGAAAAGCGGAAAACTGAGTCTGTTCAATATTTTGAAACTGCTTTACCTTCGGCAGAGAAAAACAATGACCCGATGCAGGGTATTGGTAATGGGTGTAATACCTAAATTTCAGGGTACCGGAATTGAGTCGGGTATTTTCTGGCAACTCCGGCAGGTGATGCTGAAAAAATCATGGTACAAAGAGGTGGAATTGAGCTGGGTAGGCGATTTTAATCCGAAAATGATAAAGCTTTTTGATTCAGTCGGGAGTAAATACGCCAAAACTCACGAAACATTGCGTTATTTGTTCGATCGCAACAAGCCTTTCGAACGGCTCCCAATCATTGAATAAAGCATAATAAAATCAGCCTTTTTACTTAGTCAATGTATGCCAGAAACATCGTAAATTGAACACAAAATCAAAAAAGCCATGCAAATCATAAAAGTCACTGATAAACAAACCCGAAAGCAATTTCACGAGGTTCCGCACCTCATCTATAAAAACGATCCGAACTGGCCCAGCCCGTTGCACGGAATGGTTGAAGATGTATTTACCCCTGAAAAAAATCCGTCGTTCAAAACCGGTGATGCAATTCGCTTTGTTCTGAAAGATGAAAAAGGGCAACTGCTGGGTCGGATCGGAGCTTTTTTTAATCAGAAGAAGGTTCACACATTTGAACAGCCCACCGGTGGATGTGGCTTTTTTGAATGTGTAAATAATTACGAAGCCGCAAAAATGTTGTTCGATGCAGCGCGCGAATGGCTGAAGAAACATGAAATAGAAGCCATGGACGGCCCGGTTAATTTTGGCGAAAACTACATGAACTGGGGATTGCTGGCCGATGGATTTATGCATCAGGGATTTGGAATGCCATACAATCCGCCCTATTACGTCGGGTTGTTCAGGCAATATGGCTTTGAAGTATATTTTGAGCAATACAGTTACCATTTGGATTACAGCAAACCCTTTCCGGAGCGTTTCTGGAAAATTGCTGAATGGGTGGCAAAAAAACCAGGATACACCTTCGAGCATTTATCGTTTGACAAAATCGAAAAATTCATCGACGATTTTTGCTATATCTACGACGAAGCCTGGCGTTTTCACGAACATTTTCAGCCACTCGACAAAGATGAAATCCGTGATTTCATAAAAACAGCAAAATCCATTATCGATCCTGAAATGGTCTGGTATGCCTATCACGATGGCGTTCCGATTGCATTGTTTGTGATGATTCCCGATATCAACCAAATCCTGAAAAAGCTAAACGGTAAGCTGAATTTCGTCAGTATCCTGAAGTTCCTGTATTACAAACGCACAAAAGTAATGACCCGCACCCGTATTTTGATCATGGGAGTGACACCCAAATATCAAAAATCAGGCATCGAATCGGCAATTTTCTGGCATCAGGATAAATTCATGAAACACAAACCTGAATACAAGGAAGTCGAAATGTCGTGGGCGGGCGACTTTAATCCGAAAATTATTGCTCTGTATAAGTCAGTTGGCGGTGTTCATGTAAAAACGCACTACACAATGCGATACCTTTTTGACCGCAGCAAACCGTTTAAAAGGGTTCCAATTATTGGCTTAGATGAATAAATTAAAAAATAAGGAATTAATGAACTGAATTATTTGGAAATTACATTCTTGTATGTAACTTTGCCAGCCGATAAAAATAATGTAAAGAGAATCAAAATGAGAAAAGGGATACATCCAGAAAATTACCGCACTGTTGCATTCAAAGATATGTCAGACGGTCATGTTTTTATTACAAAATCTACGGTTAAAACCAAAGAAACAGAAGTTGTTGACGGCGTTGAATACCCGGTTGTAAAACTTGAAATTTCAAGCTCATCGCATCCGTTCTATACCGGAAAAATGAAACTTGTTGATACTGCAGGGCGTGTTGATAAATTCAATACCAGATATTCAAAACACATGGAAAACAGAAAAAAATAATTCTGTTGCTGAAAAATATTCAAAAAGCTTCGCCAACGCGAGGCTTTTTTTTTGTCATTTTTTAAGACCTTCGCAACAGACAACGCTTTGGCATGGCTATTGCAAAAATCTGCACTGCTATTTTAAACTGACTGTAAACGGTCAGTATGTCATGTAACACCGAACGAATTTTTATAGAACGAGAAAAATCAAATTATGCAGAATATATTATTTTCAAGCCTGATGGACGATGATGCTGATTTCATTCCGATTTTAGCTGACGGGGATGAGTCGGAATTAACCAATGTTGAATTTCCTGACATTTTGCCAATTTTGCCATTGCGGAATACGGTTATGTTTCCCGGAGTGGTATTGCCTATCAGTGTTGGAAGGCAGAAATCATTGCAATTAATTCAGGAAGTTTACCGCGGAAACCGTTTGATCGGAATCGTTGCACAAAAAGACGGAAGTATTGACGATCCCGGTCAGGCAGATCTTTATGAAATAGGAACAATTGCCCAGATATTGAAAATCCTGGAAATGCCTGATGGTACAACATCGGTAATTATTCAGGGTAAAAGGAGGTTTGAAATTCAGGAATATACACAGGAATTTCCCTATTTGAAAGCAAAAGTGAATCCGCTAATCGATATTCAACCTCAGGATGATTCTGTTGAATTTTCAGCAGTAGTTGGTTCATTGAAAGATTTGTCGATAAAAATTGCGCAATACTCCTCTCAGATTTCTCCCGAAGCTTCGTTTGCTGTAAAAAATATAGAGAACTCAACCTTCCTGATAAATTATATCTGCTCGAATGCCGATCTGAAAGTGGAAGAAAAACAGGTAATGCTTGGAATAAGCGAACTTAAAGAGCGTGGAATACAAGCCATTAGCTACCTGGTACGCGAAGTTCAGATGGCCGAACTAAAACGGGATATCCAAACCAAAGTAAAAGCCGAACTTGATCAGCAACAACGTGAATACCTGCTGAACCAGCAAATGAAAACTATTCAGGATGAGTTGGGAGGCAGCCCTGCCGAACAGGAAATTCTGGAACTGAAAGAACTTGCAAAAAACAAAAAATGGAACGAAGATGTCGCAAAACTTTTTGAAAAAGAGGTTCACAAATTGTCGCGTTTAAATCCTGCAGCCGGTGAATATTCGGTTCAGTATTCCTATTGCCATACCCTGCTGGAACTGCCCTGGAACGAATTTTCAGTAGATAATTTCGATTTGAAGCGCGCGGCAAAAGTACTCGACGAAGATCATTACGGGCTGGAAAAAGTAAAAGAAAGAATACTGGAACATCTGGCAGTACTGAAATTGAAGAACGACATGAAAGCGCCCATTTTGTGCTTGTACGGCCCTCCCGGAGTTGGTAAAACCTCGCTCGGACGTTCAATCGCAAAAGCCCTTGACCGTAATTATGTACGCATGAGCCTCGGTGGACTTCATGACGAAGCTGAAATCCGCGGACACCGCAAAACATATATCGGGGCAATGCCCGGTCGTATTTTGCAGAACATTAAAAAAGCGAAATCATCCAATCCGGTATTTATTTTAGATGAAATTGATAAAGTTTCCCAGGATTTCCGTGGCGACCCGGCTTCGGCTTTGCTTGAAGTGCTTGATCCGGAACAAAATTTCGAGTTTCACGACAATTATGTGGAACATGAATACGACTTATCGAAGGTAATGTTTATTGCAACTGCCAATACGCTGAATACAATTGCCCCTGCTTTACGCGACCGGCTTGAACTAATTGAAGTAAGCGGTTATCTGGTGGAAGAAAAAATTGAAATTGCAAAACGCCATCTGATTCCCAAACAACTTACAAACCATGGCATTGAATTAAACAATGTAATTTTTCCTGATGAAGTAATCCGACACATTATTGAAAATTACACCCGCGAATCAGGAGTGAGGGAACTCGATAAGAAAATAGCGAAAACCTGTAGACGCATGGCTAAGAAAATTGCCTTCGAGGAGGAATACAACAAAACGCTCACGAAAGCCGATATTAGAGAATACCTCGGGGTAACACAATATACAAAAGAAATTTATCAGGGAAATGAATTTGCCGGGGTAGTTACCGGATTGGCCTGGACTGCTGTTGGCGGTGAGATTCTCTATGTAGAAACCAGCCTGAGTAAAGGAAAAGGTTCGCTGACATTGACTGGAAACCTTGGCGATGTAATGAAAGAGTCAGCCATGTTGGCGCATGAATATATTCGTAGTCATGCCGAGCAACTTGGACTGAATCCTGAATTGTTTGACAGATACAACGTGCATGTTCATGTCCCTGAAGGAGCAATTCCCAAAGACGGGCCGTCTGCCGGAATAACGATGGTAACTTCTATTACATCGGCGTTTACACAGCGTAAAATTCGGAAAAACCTTGCAATGACCGGAGAAATTACTCTTCGTGGAAAAGTGTTGCCTGTTGGCGGAATCAAGGAAAAGATACTTGCAGCCAAGAGAGCCGGAATTAAGGAAATTATCCTTTCGGAAGCCAACCAGAAGGATCTGGAAGAAATAAAGGAAGTTTATATTGAAGGTTTAATATTCCACCATGTAAACACAATTCAGGAAGTATTGGATATTGCTTTACTTGACGACAAGGTTGATCATCCTTCAAAAATTGAATAAAAACGAAAACTGTTAAAACAGAACGGCGGCCAATGATTGGTCGCCGTTCTGTTTTTTATAAAACTATATCCTGATCAAAATGATGGAAATATATTCAGTTTTTCGAAATTGAGTATATTGTTTCTGGAAATGGATTCTTCGAATAGTTTTTGATTGTAACGAAGGATACAAATCTCTTTCTTTTTGTCGATGCGATACAAATAGTTCAGATTCACACAAGTTGATCTGTTGATCTGAAAGATAAGTGAAGAATTGAGTAAAAGGATAAGACTGCTGAGGCTTCTGGTTACCGTTTCAACAGTTCCATCCAGAAGGTAAACATACGTGCCGTTTGTATTGGATTTGATGTAAACTATATCATTGAGATCAACAAAAATATAACTGTGGTAGGTCGGAAGTTTTACTTTTATAACAGTTCCCTGCGATTGTCTGAATTTATCCAGCTTTTGTTCCTGTTTTTTCTTTTCTTTTCTGGCAACGTATTTATTAATCACATTTTCAATATCTTCAAGACAAAATGGTTTGGTTAAAAAATCAAGCGGCTCGATTGACAAGGCATTGTAGGCATAGTTTTGATAAGCTGTTGTAAAAACAATTTCCGAATGGAGATTTTCAGCCCTGACAGATTCTGCGACCTGCAATCCGGTCATATCAGGCATATCAACATCAAGAAATATGATATCGGGAAATAATTCAATAATAAGTCCGAGTCCGGCTTTGGCATCGGTACTTTTCCCAATAATCGTAATATTCTGAAAATAATGTAAGAAAATCTCGAGCAAATTTATTGCTTCGGGATCATCGTCAATAATAATGGCTGAAATCTCACTTTTATCCAACATATCTTATTCAAAATCAGTTCGGTTAAGTGCTTTCATCTGTAATCTTGATCCTTTAATTTCATATTCCAACCCATTTACCGATAAGATCAATGTATCTGTCGTTGGAAAAACTTTGCGAATATAATTCTTGTTTACAACCATTGACCGGCTGATTCTCACAAAATTGAAAGGATTAAGAATTTGTTCAATTTTGGACAGGAACATATTGGTCAATTCTCTGTTTTTATTTACAAAATGCAGTTCAGTATAATGCCCTTCTGCTTTGCAAAACAATATTTCGTTTGGGTTTATCAGCGTATAACCTTTGGCTGTAGTAAATTTCAATCTGTGATCGTCCTGTTTTTTCTCAATTATCTCATCTATCAAGTTAAATAAATTTGCCTGCTTGTCTGGCTGAACCTTTTCCAGAATTTTTCCCAGTTCGGTTTTTACTAATGGTTTCAGCAAATAATTATATACTTCATAGCGGATTGCGTCCACAGCATATTTTTTTGATTTTGAAACAAATACAACACTAGCATTCGGAAGTTTCGTCTGAATGAATTTGATGATTTTTTTTCCTGTTTTCCCTTTCACAGGATATTCTAAAAATATTATGTCCGGATTAACATCAATCACTTTTAACAATGCGACATCAGTGTCAGATGCAGTTTCTATGATCGAAACCATAGGATAAAACCCGAGCAAATTTTTAAGATGCTCTTGAGCTGCCACATCACTTTCAATAATTAAAGCGCCTATTTGATCTTTTCCCATAAAAGAACCGTAATTTGATATTGAAGGAATAAAGATAGTGTTATATGCGTTGCCTGATATCAAATACCTTTGAATCCTTGACAGATCAATGAAATTTCAAAAACATTTCATTGATTTTATCGAACAATTAAATTTTAACAATTGGTTTTCTCTAAAACGAACCATTCACAGAAATAAAAAATCGCCCTACCTGTCAATGAATTAATCCAATTTGCGTGTTTTTAACGATTGTTTTTCCAATGCCAATTTCACTGTAAGATATTTTTTTATATTTATAGCAAGAAACCATTGATAGAATTGTTTGTTCTATCATGGAAGTTTTAAAAACGGTATCAATTTACACAAAATACTAAACCTATTGGAATGAGTAAATCTATTCTTCTTCATTATTTTCCTATGCGTTTAAAAACATTTATCTCTCTGGTTTTATTATCATTTTTTTTATGCTCCGGAATTTCGTTAACAGCCGATTCTTCACAAGATGATTCCGAAGAATTTGTTGAAGATCATTCTCATGCTGACATACAACGGGGAGAACGGTTCTTTAAAGGTTTTCTGCCGATCACCCGCGATTTTGAATCATGCGTGTCGTGTCACAACATCTATAAATCGGATACCTTAAACTGGAATCCATCGGCAATGGACATTGCGGTAAAGTTTGCCGGAAAAGATTTTTCAGAGTTTCAAAGTGCAGTAATGGAACCTGACGGAGTAAAGATGGAAGCTTCTCACAAAGATTTTAAAATTGAAGAGGTTGACCTGAAGAAAGTAAAGCTATATCTTGATGATTTAGCCCTTACCGGACCATCGCCAACAGGACCAACCATCACGCAAATCATGTTGTTCATTTTACTGGGTTTACTGATTACTTTCGCCTTACTCGATCTGATATTTTTTCATAAAATAAGATACAGGGTTGTTTCTGTTTTGATTCTTGTTGTCGCACTCGGATTTCAGGTTAAAATGGTTGCAACTGCGGCCATTGATTTAGGTCGTTCACAAAATTACGAACCAGATCAGCCCATTAAGTTTTCACATAAAATACATGCCGGACAAAATAAAATTGATTGTAAATATTGCCATTTCACGGTTGAAAATAGCAAATCGGCAGGTATCCCACCAATGGATCTTTGCCTGAATTGCCATACACTTGTACGTGAAGGAACCCGATCGGGCAAATTTGAAATTGCCAAAGTTATTGAGGCGAACGAGAAGCAAATGCCAGTAGAATGGATCAGGGTGCATAGTTTGCCCGACCACGTATTTTTCAGCCATGCCCAGCACGTGAACGCCGGAAAACTGGATTGTATTGAATGTCATGGCGATGTGATAGAAATGGATGTGATCAGGCAGGTTCAGGATTTGAGTATGGGCTGGTGTATTGATTGTCACCGTACCAAAGAAGTGCAGTTTGCCAACAATAATTTCTATGAATCATACGAAAAGCTTCATGAACAAATCAAAAGCGGAAAAATCAACAAAGTTACTGTCGATATGATTGGCGGAACCGATTGTATGAAGTGTCATTATTAATAATAACAAAACCTATTCGGAATGACTGAGAAATATTATAAGAGCATGGACGATCTGATTTATGACGCGCGAAAGGCTTCTAGTGAGCCGGAAGCAGGCGACAGAAAATCCATTCTTCAAATGAAACAGGAGTCGAAATCTGACAACAGTTCACGAAGGGATTTCCTGAAACTCTTCGGATTTACAGTAGCATCGGCAGCCATTGCCGCCAGTTGCAAGATGCCCGTAAAAAAAGCGATTCCATTTCTTATCCAGCCTGAAAATATTATTCCAGGTGAAGCCAGCTATTTTGCCTCAACATTCTTCGACGGGATTGACTACTCCAGCATTTTAGTGAAAGTTCGGGATGGAAGACCAATCAAAATTGAAGGCAACACCCTTTCGCCGGTAACATTTGGTGGAACAAACGCGCGTACTCAGGCATCGGTATTGGGCCTTTATGACAATAAAAGACACAAAAACCCAAGCTTCGAAGGAAAGGAAATTACCTGGGAAGAAGCAGATGGAAAAATTTTACCACTTCTTGATTCCATTAAAATCAGGGGAGGCAAAGTGGTTATTCTAAGTTCAACCATTATAAGCCCGTCAACCAAATCCGCCATTCAGGAATTTATAGCTGCTTATCCCGGAGCCGAACACATTCAGTATGACGTACTTTCTGCAAGCGGAATTTTAAAGGCCAATGAAAAAACCTTCGGACAGGCATTTATCCCTTCCTATAATTTTGGCAATGCTGAACTAATTGTCAGTTTCGATGCCGATTTTCTTGGCACCTGGCTTTCTCCGGTGGAATACACCAAACAGTATATGAAAAACAGGCGGCTGACTGACGGACAAAAAACGATGTCGCGCCTTATTTACTTCGAAGGTGGAATGTCGTTAACCGGATCCAATGCCGATGAACGTTACCAGATACGGCCTTCGCATGAAAAGATTATTATTGCCGATCTGTACAATGAATTAAAGAGATTGAACGGACAGCAAACAGCAACTGTACCGGCTTCACCGGTTGACGTGAAGTCTGTTGCAGCCGGATTGTTTGATAAAAAAGGAAAATCGCTGGTAGTGAGTGGCAGCAACGATGTGGAAACACAATTGCTGGTAAATGCGATCAATGAGTTGCTGGGTAATTACGGAAGCTCAATTTATACCGATGTTCACCTGAAGTTGCGGCAAGGCAATGATGATGATATGGAAAGATTGGTGAATGAAATGGAAAGTGGAAAAGTGGAAGGGCTGATTCTTTATGATGTAAACCCTGCCTACGACTATCCTCAGGCTGAAAAATTTGTAAAAGCCCTGAAAAACATTCAATTAAAAGTTTCCATCCCGATATTGGCTGAAGAAACTTCGGAACATGTACATTATGTGTGTCCCGACCACCATTACCTGGAAGCATGGAACGATGCAGAAATAAAGTCGGGCAGTTATTCGCTTGCACAACCAGCCATTCGTCCGATTTTTAAAACACGTGCAGCTCAGGAGAGTCTTTTGAAATGGGCCGGAAATCCAATTGATTTCCATACATATATCCGGAATTTCTGGGAGAAAAATATATTCCCGCTTTCCGAAGGTGAAACTTCCTTTGAAAATTTCTGGAACAGTAAACTGCACGACGGAGTTTTTGTAACCGGGAAAAAAGAAAATAAAGTTCCAACATATTCCGGAGAAAGCGCAGAAACGGTGCTGGCACAAATTACAAGTCGGTCCGGAAATGATTCTATTGAATTGTCTTTGTATTCAAATGTAAGTATAGGAACCGGCAAACATGCCAACAACCCGTGGCTTCAGGAACTTCCTGATCCGGTGACCAAAATTTGCTGGGACAATTATGCTGCGGTTTCGCCAAAGTGGGCCGAAGAAATGGGTTTTGAAGATGCACAATTGATCACGATCAACGACTTCGGCCCGATTCCGGTGGTAATTCAGCCGGGACAGGAGTATAAAACGATTTCTGTTGCATTGGGCTACGGAAGGCCAAACATGGGCGCACCTTCTGAAACGGTGGGTAAAAATGCATTTCCGCTTGTTCAAACTAAAAACGGTACGAAACAATATTGGCTGGGCGATGTGAAAATAGAAAAGGTACCAGGTGAATATCAGTTGGCACGCACACAAACCCATCACTCCATGGAAGGTCGAAGCCTGATTCGTGAAACGACACTGGATCAGTATCTGGCAAATCCGGCATCGGGCAACGAGATGCGCGAAGAACTTAAAAAACACTTAAAATCCTTATACGAGCAAAAAAAGTTTGACGGATTTCATTGGGGAATGGCCATCGATTTGAATTCCTGCACAGGCTGTAATGCCTGCGTGGTATCTTGTTCCGCAGAAAATAATGTTCCGGTTGTAGGAAGGGAACAGGTTATTAAAGCACGCGAAATGCATTGGATCAGGATCGACCGCTATTACAAAGGCGATCCAAACAATCCGGAAGTCGTGAGACAACCTGTGATGTGTCAGCATTGCGACAATGCTCCCTGCGAAAATGTATGCCCCGTTGCCGCAACCACCCACAGCAACGAAGGTGTTAACCAAATGGCCTACAACCGTTGTATCGGTACTCGTTATTGCAATAATAACTGTCCGTACAAGGTAAGACGGTTCAATTTTTATGATTATACAGGCGCCGATGCGCTTCAGGGAAATAAAAAGGATCCAACTGAAATGACTACCGATTTGCGCCGTTTGGTATTGAACCCTGACGTAACTGTTCGTGCCAAAGGAGTTATTGAAAAATGCTCTTTCTGTATGCAACGTATTCAGGAGAAAAAACTGACAGCAAAAAATGAAAACCGCCAATTGAAAGATGGCGAATTGGTTCCGGCTTGCGCACAGGCTTGTCCGGCCGATGCAATCGTTTTTGGCGATTTAAATAACAAGGAAAGCCGAATATCGAAATTCTTTGCAGATGAACGTAACTATCATTTGCTCGAAGAATTACATACATTGCCTTCGGTTGGCTACCTTACCAGGGTGAAAAATAAAAGCATCTAACTAAAACGAATAAGGAATGTACACATCTCCGCTCAGAGAACCGTTAATCCGGGGCAATAAGAACTACAAACAGGTGACCGATGATATATTGGCACCAATGGCCGGCACACCGTCTATTTATTGGTATATAGGCATAAGCATAGCGGGACTTGGGCTACTGTTTGGCGCCTGGGCCACTTACATTACAGTTTTTTATGGAATTGGTGAATGGGGTACGAATAAAACAGTAGGTTGGGCATGGGATATAACCAACTTCGTTTGGTGGGTTGGGATTGGCCATGCAGGAACTTTTATTTCGGCCATTCTGTTGCTTTTTCGCCAGAAGTGGCGCACAAGTATCAATCGTTCGGCTGAAGCAATGACCTTGATTGCAGTGATGTGTGCCGGGTTCTTTCCACTTATTCACATGGGAAGACTGCTGTTGGGTTTTTTCATTTTTCCATATCCAAATACCCGGCTCCTTTGGGTTAACTTCAACTCTCCGCTGTTATGGGACGTTTTTGCCATCTCAACTTATTTCCTTGTTTCACTGATTTTCTGGTATGTCGGGCTTATTCCTGATTTGGGAACCGTGCGCGACAGAGCCAAAACGAAAATCAGGAAAGCTATTTATGGTTTTTTGAGCTTTGGCTGGACCGGCTCTGCCAGACATTGGTCGCGACACGAAACAGTAAGCTTAATTCTTGCAGGTCTTGCGGCTCCGTTGGTACTGTCAGTTCACACAATTGTAAGTTTCGACTTTGCCACTTCTGTGATACCGGGCTGGCACACCACCATATTTCCGCCTTATTTTGTTTCGGGAGCGGTTTTTTCGGGTTTTGCCATGGTGTTAACGTTGATGATCATATCCAGAAAGGCGCTAAACCTGGAAGATTACATTACGGTGAACCACATCGAATCGATGAATAAAATTATCATTTTAACCGGTTCCATTGTTGGTATTGCATACCTCACCGAGTTTTTCATGGCCTGGTATTCAGGCGTTGAGTTTGAAACTTATGCGTTTTTCAACCGGGCTTTTGGTCCTTATGCATGGGCCTACTGGATCATGATGACCTGCAATGTGATCACTCCGCAACTTTTCTGGTTTAAAAAAATCAGGAGAAGCGTGCTTTTAACCTTCATCATTTCCATTTTTGTAAATATTGGAATGTGGTTCGAACGTTTTGTTATCGTGGTAACTTCATTGCACCGCGATTATCTTCCTTCAAGCTGGACCATGTACCGGCCAACCATCGTTGAGGTCGGACTTTATGTTGGAACATTTGGATTGTTTTTTACCTTATTCCTGCTGTTCATCCGGGTATTTCCGGTAATTGCAATTGCTGAGGTAAAAGGTGTACTTAAATCTTCAGGAGAAAAAACAAAAACTACCGAACATGAATAAATATATAACAGCATATTACATGGATGAGGAAGATTTGATGAAAGGCCTCAGGCAAATGAAAGCCAAAGGATTGAAAATAAGCGATGTGCTGACACCATTTCCCGTTCATGGAATAGATAAGGTGTTGGAAATTCCACGGTCGCGACTGACCCGTGTGGGTTTTATTGCAGGTGCAGGGGGTGCGGCTGTGGCATTTGGATTTCAGGCGTGGATTTTCACCATTGATTATCCGCTTAACTTTGGAGGTAAACCTTTCTTTTCTGTGCCGTCGTTTATCCCGGTAACCTTTGAATTAACCGTACTTTTTGCAGCTTTTGCAATGGTAATTGCTTTTTTAATCACGAATAAACTGAGTCCGGGAGCGAAACCGCTTATTCATGATGAAAGGTGCACCGATGATCGTTTTCTGGTAGTTGTGAAGGTGGATGACGATAGTTCGGATGAAAGTATCAGTCAAATTAAATTAGCGCTTGCTGAAGCAGGTGCCGAAGGAATTTTATTAAAAGCATAGAATTGACATGGAGAATCAAACATTCATACTGACTAGAAAATTTTCTACCATCACGTTTGTGATGATTGCAATAGGAATCCTCACACTTGGAGCCAGCTACTTTGCAGGAGTGGGTCTTGATCGGATTGCTGCCAACTTGCTGCTGAACACCTATTATTTTCTGGCCATCGGACTGATCGGTTTATTTATCGTGGCTGTTCACACCATTGCTGAATCGGGCTGGCATACGAGTATTCAGCGGATTGGTGAAGCGATGAGCACTTTTATTCCTGTTGCAGGATTGCTACTATTTATACTATTTATATCCGGAGGATTGCATCTTATTTATGATTGGACTCACAAAGACCATCTGGATGAAATTTTGCTGAAGAAAGTGGCTTACCTGAATGAACCATTCTTTTATATCCGATTCCTGGTATATTTCATCATCTGGATATCCCTTGCCTACTTTATCCGAAAAAATTCAAAACAATTGGATCAGTTTGGCGATTTGAAATACTTCAGGAAACTAAGAATTTTCTCTGCAATTTTTGTGGTTACACTGGCCGTAACAAGCGTAACTTCTGCCTGGGACTGGCTGATGTCAATAGATGCCCACTGGTTCAGCACTTTGTATGGATGGTATGTTTTTTCAAGTATGCTGGCAAGCGGAACCGCAGTTTTGATTATTATCCTGTTTATGCTCAAGCAAATGGGTTATATGGATCATGTCAACCACGAACACATTCACGATCTTGGCAAGTATCTGTTCGGGTTCAGCATATTTTGGGCTTATCTGTGGTTTTCGCAGTATATGCTGATTTGGTACGCCAACATTCCGGAGGAAACAATTTATTTTTACGAACGGCACAAGCATTTCAGCACCATTTTCTATGTCAATTTAATCCTGAATTTTCTTGTCCCATTTTTGGGATTGATGACCAGAGATTCAAAACGCGGTTCATTGATATTGTTACCCGTTGCCGTAATCGTTTTTATAGGGCATTGGCTTGATTTGTACCAACTCATTATGCCAGGCGCAGTTGGCGGCGAAAATGCCGGGATCGGGCTGCCCGAAATTGGAATTACCATAGGTTATGCAGGACTGTTTCTGCTTGTAGTTTTCCGTTCGTTGACAAAAGCTCCGTTGGTGCCGAAGAACCATCCGTTTTTTAAAGAAAGTTTTGAATATCATACCCAATATTGATTATGAGACCATCCGTACGAATTTTATCGCTTCTCTTTTTAATGTTTTTGGTTGCAGCTTGCGACAAGGACAAAAATAACCGGGGGTATGTGTATTTCCCCGACATGGCCAATTCACCTGCTTATAAAACCTATTCGGAAAATCCTGTTTTTGAAGATGGGAGTACGATGCGTTTGCCTGCAGATGGAACGATCCCACGCGGATTCACACCTTATCCTTATGGTTCAAAATCGCTGGAAGAGCAGACAAGAGCAGGAATAGAACTTAAAAACCCGATTGATGCAACTCCCGACGTTTTGGCCGAAGGGAAACGTCAATATCAAATATTTTGTATCGATTGTCATGGGGAATTCGGAGATGGAAACGGACATCTTTTTACCAGTAAAATGTTTCCGGCAAAACCAAGAAATTTAATTGATGATTATTTGAAGGCCAAGCCTGATGGCGAGATTTTTCATGTAATTACGCGGGGATCAGCCGCAGGATTGATGGGACCGCATGGAGGACAGATTCCTGCAGAAAAACGCTGGATGATTGTTCATTACGTAAGGGAACTGGCAGGAAAATAACATCGTTAAAACACATATAAAAAAAATCCCGGGATCTGGAAAAGGTTTCGGGATTTTTTTCAGTCCCGAAACCGAATATATCTCAACTGCATCAATCCTTTTTCAAACGATTGGGCATTAATAAGTTGAAGCTTTTGCTCCTGAAGACCGCCTTTGAACAGTCGTATTCCATCACCCAGAAAAACCGGAATAATTGAAATGGTCATCTCATCAATCAGGTCATCCTGAAGTAATTGATG
The DNA here is from genome assembly GCA_030698405.1 of Bacteroidota bacterium. Lineage (GTDB taxonomy): Bacteria > Bacteroidota > Bacteroidia > Bacteroidales > Prolixibacteraceae > Aquipluma. The sequence continues at coordinate 42,825 of JAUYMU010000056.1, read as the reverse complement.
AACAGTTTCGGCTCCGCCATCGCAATAACTGTCTCTATAAACTTCGAATAGCCGTAATCTTCACCTTCCTGTTCTACAGCTGTTAAAAAGCTGATATCGTCATCTTGTTTGGCAATATATCCGTCCAAACTCATGGCAATGTAAAGAAAGAGTTTTCTGTTGTTTTGCATAATAAATGTTCCAAATTCCAAATTTCAAATTCCAAGTTGGTCAGCTACCAGCAGTTTCTATTGTAAACTACGACTGAACACTGACCACTATTTTTTCTGAATCAATGCCAGCGCTTCCTCCACCGTTTGAATCGGAAGTTGGCAGCTGTTATCCTGACAAATATAAATCAGGGTTTTGCCTGCAACGAATCGGTTTGCCAATAAAGGCAAATTATTTTCTGAAGTTCCGGCACAAAAAACAACCTGAGGCAAATAATTCCGTTGAAATTCTTTTAACAAATTCAATGCATTTTCGCCGACAATTGCAACTTCAAAATGATTGCCTGTCAGGTTCAGCATGAGTTGCGACCAATTGCTGTAACCCGAAGGATAATCGGCCATATTGCCACTGACCAAATCAAGCATTTTCTTAGCTGTTGTCAGATATTCCGATCTATCCAGCAAATACGAAAGCCTGAATAAATTTTTCGCCATGACGGAGTTTGACGCGGGAATCACATTGTCGTGAATTTCATAAGTCCGCGTAATCAGATCCTTCTGATCATTGGATGTAAAACTGAAGACATTCTTTTCATTATCGAAGAATTCAGTCAGTGTAATTTCTGTCAAACGGGCAGCCTCATCGAGCCAGCTTTTCTCACCGGTGGATTCAAAAATTGCGATAAATGCTTCTATTACAAAAGCATAATCTTCCAGAAATCCGTTGATTTTTGCCTGGTTGTTTTTGTACGAATGAAGCAGGCGACCGTCATCACCAATCATTTTTGATTTCAGGAACTTTGCATTTCTAAATGCCAATTGAAGGTATTCATCCTGCCCCAATGCATTGTAGCAACCGAGCAACCCGGTTATGGTCATCGCATTCCACGAAGCCAGAATTTTATCATCAAGTCCGGGACGGATTCTTTTTTCACGTTCCGCAAGCAGCAACGATTTCCAGTTCTTCCGCTTGGTTTCCAGCTCTTTTTCCTGAAGTTGATGACTGGCAGCAAACGATGCATTTTCTTCCGTCCGCAGCAGAATGTATTGGTTGTGCTCCCAAAATCCCAGCGAATTGACATTGAAGTGTTCGCTGAAAAGCGCAAAGTCATTTTTTAATATCAGTTCGAGTTCCGATTTCGTCCAGACATAGAATTTCCCTTCTTCGCCTTCGCTGTCGGCATCGAGTGCCGAATAAAATCCATTTTCAGGAGAAAGCAGTTCGCGTTTCAGGAATTCAATTGTTTCTTCAATTACCTGTTTGTAGGTTGGATTCGGTTCTGTTTTGAAAGCATTGGCATATAATCCAAGCAACTGGGCATTGTCGTACAGCATTTTTTCGAAGTGCGGAACTTTCCAAATTTCATCGGTAGAATAGCGGGCAAAACCGCCACCAATCTGATCGTACAGTCCCCCAAATGCCATTTTCTGAAGCGTCAGTTTTACCTGATCCGATATCTTTTTATCCTGAAATTGGTATCCGGCACGAAGTAAAAATTGCCAGTTGTTCGGAAGCATAAACTTGGGAGCGCCTTTGGTGCCGCCATTTTTGGTATCGAATTGATTGCCCCATTTTGAAAGAAGTGCAGGCAGTAACAAAGGATCTGAATTCGTTTGACCGTTTGAAACTGACGTCAGCGAATTTTGCTCGATTCCCCGATGCATTTTTGCTGCATATTCTTCAGTTTTTTTGGGATTTTCGGAATAAAAAACAGCGACCGCATTCAATGCTTCCACCCAACTGTCTTTCGGAAAATACGTTCCTCCCCAGATTGGGCGTCCATCGGGTAATGCGATACAATTGAGCGGCCAGCCACCACGTCCGGTTAAAAGCTGCACAGCGGTCATGTATATGTGGTCGATGTCCGGTCGCTCTTCCCGATCAATTTTGATACAAACAAAATGTTCGTTCATCACTTGCGCGACTTCGGCATCTTCAAACGATTCGTGCTCCATTACATGACACCAATGACAGGCCGAATAGCCAATGCTGATAAGTAAAAGTTTGTTTCCCGATTTTGCCTGATTCAGCGCTTTTTCACCCCAGGGCTGCCAGTTCACCGGATTGTGTGCATGTTGCAGCAAATACGGCGATGTTTCGTGAATCAGTTCGTTGGTATATTTTTGATTTTGCATGTTTTCCCAAATTTTGTATTGCAAGAAAAACAAGTGGTTGGGAAGAAAGTTTTGGCGAAAATCAGGGTGGTGAGATTCAGCTCAGTTTAATGTTCTTAATTAAATCCTTTAATTCTTTATCTGAAATTGTTGCTGTTTCGCTTTTGTTATAAATCGAAATGAGGATAACAGTTATGTTTTCGCCATCAAATTCAGTGAACCCCACGATTTCGGTCTCAAGATGACTGATCACTCTTAAACCACCGCTTTTCCCTTTGTTTTTACTTTTTGTCGCTAATCGGATTTTATAGCTGTCATTTCCAAGCGGTGTTCCCATTCTGGGATTATCTTTCAGATCCAATCCAAGTTGGAATAATTCTCTGGTTAAAGAAGGATATTTCTTTAGAAGCGGTTTTGCCTGCTTTTTAAAGCTCCTAGCAATTCTAACTGTCACTTTCATTCAGAAAGTCTGATAGCGTTTGAAATTCTTCATACTTTTTGTTGGCAACTTTTATTTCACTCAATCCATCTTTTATTGCTAACAAAACCTCAAGTTTATTCTGAAGTTTTTTGTAATCAGAATTGATTTTCTCCCAAAGATGATAAGGAACAACAACTGAAGTTTTTATTCCGTGCTCGTCAACAATATATTGCATTGCATTTTTCATGGCTTCCTTTTCTCTTGATTATGAAGTATAAAAGTACAAAATTTGAATCACACTTCAATCTCACCCCTCAAATAAGTCACTGCTTTACCTGCAATCAAAACCCGTTCAACTTCGAGTTTACACCAAAGTTGTCCGCCTCTTTCTGAAAGCTGGAGTGCGGTCATTTCTGTTTAAAATTTCACTGTCAGTTTCAAATTCACTTTCCTTTTGGTCAGGTAATTCGGTACGCCAAACAAGTCGCCCGTATTGTTGGCCACCCACAAGTACGAAATGGTATTGTTAATGCCCAGCAAATTGAACACTTCAAGACTCAGCCACATGTCTTTGATTGAATTGAACGCTTTGTACCTGAAATCCTTGTGATCCTGATTGATCAGCACTTTTGAAAAGCCAAGGTCAATTCTCCGGTAAGGAGGAATCCTGAATTGATCCAAATATCGCTCCGAATTTGGCGGCCCGGTCGGAAGCCTCGAACCGTAAAATGCGGTCAGGTTCATTTTCCAGGTTGGGTTTCCGGGGAAATAATCCTGAAAAAACACGCTAAAATTGAAACGCTGATCGGTTGGCCGCGGAATGTAACCATGACCATCTTTCAGAATGTCTTCTTCTGTTTTCATAATTGAAAGGCTGGCCCACGATTCAATTCCGCTTACAAATTCGCCGTTCACTTTCATATCCATACCGGTAGCATATCCGTTGGCTGTTTGATTGGGCAAATACCTGATGCGAACATTGTCAATCTGGTAAGGAGTGAGGTTTTTCATCACTTTAAAATAGGCTTCCGAACTGAATTTAAAAGGCCGATCCCACGCCCGAAAAATATAGTCAGTTCCAAAAAGCACCTGCGTTGACCGCTGCGCTTTGGTATTCGGATAAATTAGGCCATTGCGGTCTTTCAACTCTTTGTAAAATGCGGGCTGGGAGTAAACTCCTCCTGAAAGATGGAACACAAAGTTGGCATTCCAATCGGGATAGTAGCGAAAAGCACCGCGCGGGCTCAGCAAAAATTCATTTGAAAACGACCAGTATTGCGCTCGAATCCCTCCGGTAGCATACAACGCACCTTTGCTGATCGGAATTTGATACGTATCCTGAACATAGGCCGTAAAACGTGCAGAACTCATGCTGTGATCGGTGTTCGTTGTGCTATAAAGCCTAAGTTCCTGTTTCGCATTCGGATCATAAGGTTTCGACGGATCGAATTGTTTGTGCGGCAGTGAATATCCGGTAGAATCGCGCAAAACCCATTCGTTCATCTTGTCGTCAATCATTTCAATCTGAGCCTTGATTCCCCAATTCAGCAGGTGGCTTTCAGAGTTGTAAGCACCTTTGTGTTCGAGGCTGTAAACATTGGCGCTCAGATAATTGCGTGCATGATTTATAAATGTTCCGATACCAATATTCAACACACTTTCACCCAAATTATCAGATCCCAAATTACGCTCCAGCTCGTTCAGGTAATAGTCTCCTTTGATATCGTAAGTTTCTTCTTCTTTCGAATGAAAAGCCGATGCGATGAATTTCATATTCAGTCGGTCGCCCGGATGGTAATTTGCAACCAAAGCTCCTGTGACTGTCGCAAATTTATCTACTTCCTGACCTTCGAAATAGACCGTTGCGTTGTATGCCTGGTTCCATGTACCGAAACTTGTTTTACGTGTTTGCGGAATGAAATTGTATTGATTTTGAGCCACATTGCCCAGAAATGAAACATCAAATGCTTTGCTGAATTTATAGGTCAGATACGTTTGGGCATCGACGAAACGCGGATTGTATTCTCCTTTTTCATCAAGCGTTCCCAGCAGGTAACGGTTTGTTTTGTAGCGAATTCCGGTGATGTGCGAAAACTTTCCGTTTTTGCTCAAATCTTCCAGTTGCAGCGAACCACCTAAAAGACTGACGGATGCAGAACCTGCAAACTCAGTAGGTTTTCTGTATTTGATATCGAGTACCGACGACATTTTATCACCGTATTTGGCATCGAACCCACCTGCCGAAAATTCGATGGACGAAACCATGTCAGAATTAATGAAACTCATCCCTTCCTGTTGCCCGGCGCGGATTAGCATCGGGCGATAAACTTCAATATCATTTACATACACCAGATTTTCATCAAAATTTCCACCCCTGACGGAATATTGAGAGCTCAATTCGTTGTTGGTAGATACACCGGGAAGGGTTTTTATCAGCGCTTCTACCCCACCGGTTCCGGCATCGGTAATGCTGGTAAGATATTTGGCGTCAATCCGGTCCATGTTGGTTTTTTTTCGCCTGTGCTCGGTCACTTGAACTTCGCCGATTTCCTGGTCAATTTGCCGGAGAACGACATCGATGTTTATTCGTTGCTCTTCGGTAGCAGTTATTGTTTTCTCAACCATCTGGTATCCAATCATTGAATAAGCAATAACGACCGTTCTTTTTGCCGGAATGCGCAAGAGATATTCACCGTCGCGGTTCGAAACTGTTCCGATGGTCGAATTTTTCAGTGAAATATTTGCCAATTCAACGGGCTTTCCGTTTTCGTCGGTTACTTTTCCAAACAAAGTGGCATTGTTGCTTTGTGCAAGTACGCTTGCAGCACTTAAAATCAGAAGAAATTGGAATAAAAAAGATTTAATTGACCTCATGCCGGCAAAAATAATATTTCTGCTATAATTAACTGTTCAGAAGTCTATAAATTGTTTCTGAGTGAAAGTTTTTGTTAAGTTCTCAATTAAATTCATCGCCGCATTTTACGGTTCATCCTGACCAAACAACGATCCGGTCTTTTATAATTTTTCTCCGTGCATTTCCACCGTTAATTTGAATAAAAAAAGTCATGAAACGAGCCATCTCGATTAATCGGGACACATACGGATGATTCTCGATGGCGAGTTCCATGTGACAATTAAAAAACAAATTATAAACACATGAAACCTCTATTCATTTTATCCGTTTTACTTTTGCTTCAGATTGGCACTTTTGCACAGGTAACAATTTCAGGAAAAGTTACCGATGAAAAAAAATTACCACTTGCCGGAGCCAATGTTTTTCTTCAGGAAACTTATGACGGAACCACTGCCGACAGCCTTGGTAATTTCAGTTTTAATACCGGCAGGAAAGGCGCTCAGCAGCTTTCAGTTACATTTATTGGCTACAAACCATTTCTCCGGAAGCTGGATCTGGACAGTACAAAAACAATTATCCTGAACATTGTTTTGCAGGAATCCGACGATCAGATTGACGAAGTGGTGATCAATGCCGGATCATTTGAAGCGGGCGACGAGAAGAAAGCAGTGATTCTGCGGATGCTTGATGTTGCCACAACGCCCAGCGCGCAAGGCGATATTTTTGGCGCTCTTGGCACACTGCCCGGAGTCCAGAAAGTGGGCGAAGACGGAAGGGTTTTCGTCAGAGGTGGCGAAGGCTACGAAACCAAGACGTTTATGGACGGAATGCTGGTTTCCTCTCCGTACATGTCGAAAATGCCCGATATGCCAACCCGCGGGCGTTTTTCGCCTATGCTTTTCAGCGGAACTTTGTTCAGCACGGGCGCCTATTCTGCCGAATATGGACAAGCTTTATCTTCCATTGTGGATATGAAAACCAATTCCATTGAAACCGAAAATCAGTCCAGCATTTCAATCATGACCGTCGGGGTAATGGCTTCCACTACCAAATGTTGGGACAAGTCATCACTCTCAGTCAGTGGCGATTATGTCACCGGCGCTCTTTCGAATGCAATCAACAAACAGCAGGTTGACTGGTTGAAAAGTCCGGTTGGAGTTGACGGAACTGTAATGTACCGCCAGAAAACCAGCGAAACCGGATTGTACAAAGTCTTTGGAACTTTCAACAACAGTACCAGCGGAATTCTCTATCCCAACACACAAACAGGTATAAATCAAAACCTTTTACTGAACAGCAACAATGTCTATCTGAACAATACCTACAACGAAATGCTGGGCGAAAAATGGATGGTCAAATCGGGACTTGCCCTGAATTACGACCATCAAGAAATTGATCTGGACAATGATCAGGTCGCCACCAATAAAAAAATGCTTCAGGCGAAACTTGGGTTCAGCCATTTTTTGAACGAACAAACCGAACTGAAATTTGGCGGTGACTGGGTAAACTTTTCCTACGAACAAAAAATAACGATGGGTGAAAATTTTCGGTTGCCTTTTACCAACAATCAACTTTCGGGTTTCGCGGAAATAGAATACAAGCTCTCGAAAAAATTTGCCACACGTTTTGGGGGAAGGCTCGAAAACAGTTCTCTCCTGAAAGGGGCTACGCTGGTTCCGCGCTTTTCAGGAGCATACAAAACCGGAAAACGCAGTCAGGTTTCATTGGCATGTGGTCAGTTTCACCAGAATCCGGAGGACGATTACCTGAAATTTGCGCCTCAGTTAAATCCAGAAAAATCGCAACATGCCGTGATGACCTGGCAATACATGACGGATCTGAAAACCTTCAGGATAGAAGGATATCTGAAAAAGTACGACAATCTGGTAAAATTCGACCAGCCACTTGCAACCAATCCGTTGGATTACAACAACGCTGGAAGCGGCCATGCAGAAGGAATCGACATTTTCTGGCGCGACAAGGAAACCTTTGATTTAACCGATTACTGGATTTCGTATTCGTGGATCAATGCCCGGCGCAACTACAAAGATTTCCCGGTGACAGCTATTCCAAATTATGTATCGGAACACAACTTGTCTGTGGTTTACAAACGGTTTCTCCCGCCACTCCGAACATATGCTTCGGTAACTTATTCGTTTGCCAGCAGCCGTCCATACCACGATCCAAATATTCCGGGTTTCATGAATGCCAAAACCCAGACCTACAACGACATCAGTTTAAGCCTGACTCACCTGATGGAACTGTTCGGGAAACAATCGGTGTTGCACCTGATGGTTAACAACCTGGCCGGATTTGACAATGTTTATGGCTACAATTTTGCAAACACGCCAAATGCTGCCGGGAAATATGAATCAACTCCCATCAAGTCGCCTTTTGTAAGGCAGGTTATTTTGCTCGTATCAATTATGTTGTAATTTTATTCAGTACTTTCGACAAAAAACAAACACCATTTTCCGACCAATGACAAATACAAAAATCCAATACAAAAAACTCATCTGGCAAGTTCCCGCTTTTATTCTGTTGTTAATTGCAATGGGAAACGTGATCATGTTAATCGTTCTCCGGGGAGAGGCCTTCACTTTCCGGATGTTTCTGTACAGCTCCGCAAACTCTGTACTCGTCGGGGGTACATTTATGATTGCATTAACAGCGATGGTTTATACTCTTGACCGGAAACTACCATGGCTGCATTTTCCACTCAAACGATTAATCGTACAAACCCTGATCACGATTGCCCTTTCGTTGACGATAATAGTTGTGGCTATTATACTGAATGGTCTGTTTGCGCATGAACAAATCACCACCGGTTATTTTCTTGACCGCGGCTTTTTCATGGTTAAGATTGCTTTCAGCTTTATTGTTGTTGGTTCATTGGGTTCCAATGCACTCATGTTTTTCAAAAACTGGAAAGAGGCAGCCGTTCAACAGGAAAAACTCAAACGCGAACAACTGGCGCTGCAATATGAAACACTGAAAAGCCAGGTAAACCCACATTTTCTTTTCAATAACCTGAATTCACTGACTTCGCTCATCAGCACCAATCCTGAAAAAGCGATAGAATTTGTGAAACAGCTCTCTGAAGTTTACCGCTATGTTCTCGATCAGAAAGACCAGGAACTGGTGGCACTCGAAACCGAATTGAAATTTCTGGAATCGTACATTTTTTTACAGAAAATAAGGTTTGGAACAAATCTGGATGTACAAATTGATGTCAGCGCCAAAAATCTCAAAGTGATACCTTTATCCCTGCAAATGCTGGTCGAAAATGCCATCAAACACAACGAAATATCAGATAAAAAACCTTTGAAAATTCGCATTTTCACGACTGACGACCAGTATCTTGTGGTAGAAAACCGGCTTCAGAAAAAATCAGGATCAGAAGGTTCCGGAACGGGAATTAAAAATATCAGCGACCGATACAAATTTTTTACTGAAAAGGAAATAACCATCAATTTCAATTCAGAGCATTTTCGGGTACGTATTCCACTGTTAACCAATTAGAATCATGTATAAAGTACTTATCATTGAAGACGAAAAGCCTGCTGCTGAGTGGCTCCGGCAATTAATCCTGAAATTTGATTCGCAAATTTCAATTCTTTCTGTAATTGATTCAGTGAGTGGCGCTGTAGAATGGTTTCAGCAAAACGCCGCGCCCGATCTGGTTTTTATGGATATTCAACTGGCCGACGGTTTGAGCTTCGAGATTTTTGATCGCGTAAAAGTTCCTTGTCCGGTAATTTTCACCACGGCTTATGAGGAATATGCCATAAAAGCTTTCAAGGTAAACAGTGTTGATTACCTGCTTAAACCAATTGCCTATAATGAGTTGGAAGCTGCTTTCCAAAAATTCAGTAACCAAAACAGCAATATTCAGGAAGCGCCAACAATCACAATTGAGTTGCTGAACAAGGTAAAGGAAATGATCAGGAAACAATACAAAACCCGGTTTGTAATTAAAGTGGGCGAACACCTGAAATCCATTCCGGTAGAAGACATTCTCTTTTTTTACAGCCTCGAAAAAGCAACCTACCTGTGTACCGCCGATTTCAGAACTTACCTGGTTGATTATTCGCTCGACCGTATTTCGGAAATGGTTGACGAACGAAAGTTCTTCCGTATCAACCGAAAATACATCCTGAGCAATCAATCGATTGCCGACATTGTTGTGTATTCAAACAGCCGCCTGAAAATCAAATTAAAAAAACCTAACGAAGAAAGTATCATTGTTAGCCGCGACAAAGTGGCTGGGTTTAAGGAATGGCTGGATTTGTAGAATCTGTCATACAAGTATCACTCCTTCATCTTTAATGTTTTTATAAAGCGGAGTGTAGATATACTTTGTTTCCCAATCGGCTTTGGAATACACAAAAGTTGAAATCGGTTCGCCAATTTCCAGTTCCAGCAGAAATAGTTCATTCCTGTATTTGTCTTCAACTGTTCTATTTGCTTTGGGACGGTCAATCAAAATCAGAATATCCCAATCAGATTCTTCTGTTGCCTGACCACGTGCATGGGAACCAAACAGAATGACTTCTGCATTTGGATCTTTTAACTTTATCCGGGAACTGATCATTCTGGCGATATTTGAATCTTTTTCTGTCATAAAACAAAAACATGTTTGATTGCTTCACCAAAGATAGAAAAAAACAGAAACGGATACACGAGCTCCGACCCTTGGCACAGCGAACACAAAAAGTTCTCTCACTACCTTAATGGTAAATTCCTTTCCAGCTGTTTTAATGTTGTAAAACTGTTTCTTTTGCAGCAGTTCAAACCTTATCTTTGAAAACCAACTTTGAAAGATCTTTTATGAAACGACCATGAGAAAATCTTTCTCACACAGGAGGATGATTATTTGGGAGTTCCATGTGGCAATTAAAAAACAAATTATAAACACATGAAACGAGCCGGTTTAATATTTCTGATTTGTACTTTTTTTGTTTCGCTGAATCTGAATGCCCAGAAAACAGATAAAAAGCCACTTTCGACAGATGACTTTGCCGCATGGAAAGTATTGAACAAACCGATTGTTTCGAACGATGGTAAACTGGCTGCATTCGAGTTAAACCCGCAAAAAGGCGATGGGAACCTGATCATAAAATCGACCGATGGGAAAAAATCGGATACGATCAGCAGAGGATTCGATGCACAGTTTTCTGCTGGATCTGACTTCATCGTTTACAAAATAAAACAGCCCGAAGACTCAATCAGGAGTGCAAAAAAGAAAAAGCTCAAAAAAGAAGAAATGCCCAAAGACAGTCTGGGAATATTGGTTAACAGGCGACACAAAGCTTATGCATTTCCCAACCTGAAACAATATTCAGTTCCCAAAGAAAATGCCCGATGGGTAGCATTTCTAACCGACATGAAAAAACCGAAAAAAGCGAAGGATCCGGCTGAGAAAAAAAACAGAGATACCTCAACCGACACCAAATACCAGTTGGTTCTGTTTCATGCAGCTTCCGGAGATACGGTTTGCTTTCAGAATGTAACCGAATATTATTATGCACCGCTTGGGCACAGTGTCACGTTTATCCGCCAGGCCAAAGATTCGGTCGATCGCACCGAAATCGTGGTTTTTGACACCGACAAAAGAAAACCATTCACCATATTTAACAAAATTGGAACAGCTAAAAAGATCACTTCCGATCAGCAAGGCGGCAAATACGGATTTCTGTTTTCGAATGATACCATCAAGGAAAAAGTTTTCAGTTTATATTACGGATCGCTGACTTCCGGCGAACCAAAACCTGTTGTCATTCCTGAAGTACAAGGAATGCCGCTTGGCTGGGCTCCTTCAGAATTTGCAGAACTTTCGTTTTCAGATAATGGCCAGCGTATTTTCTTCGGAACAAACAGAAAGCCTCAAGCCGAACCAAAGGACTCTCTTTTGGAAGATGAAAAACCAATACTCGACATTTGGTCATGGAATGACAAGGAGTTGCAACCCGAGCAGAAAATCAATCTTGAAAAAGAAAAGAAACGAAGCTATGCCGCGGTTTACCTCATCGATAAAGACAAATTTATTCAATTGGGAGATCCGGTTGTTCGCGATGTCAAAACCATACAGAAGGGGAATGGCCGTTTTGCGCTTGGAACTGATCCTTCACCCTATAAACTGGAGTCATCTTGGTCGGGCAAACCAAATGCAGACTATTACCTGATTGATTTGGAAACCGGAACAAAGAGAATAATTGCAAAGGATAAATCACTGGTTTCGTTATCGCCCGGCGGAAATTACGTTGTTTGGTACGATCCGGCCGACAGCATTTATTACTCGCTTTCAACCGACATAAATGCGAAGGAGGCTCTGGATCTGAGCTCCCAAATTCCGGTTTCGTTTTTCGACGAACGCTGGGATATGCCTGCAGATCCAAACGCATACGGTATCGCCGGGTGGTCGGAAAACGACAAAACTGTTTTTTTATACGATCGTTACGATATATGGAGGGTTGATCTGGAAGGCGCCAGAGTACCCATGAGTGCAACCCGAAACTATGGAAGAAAAAATTTCCTGAAATTTCGCTACCTGAAACTGGATCCGGAAGAGGAATTTATCGATACCAACAAGCCGGTCATTGTTTCAGCTTTCGACGAACGCACAAAATCAGGCGGGTACTTTAGTGCCGATTTCCGAAGCTACACCGAACCGCGTTTGCTGATCATGGAAAATTTCAAGTTCGAAAAACTGGCCAAGGCCAAAAATGCAGAGCAACTGATCTGGATCCGCGAAAACATTAACGAATCGCCTGATGTGTGGACCGGGAATCAATTGTTCGAACATCGCCGCAGGCTCTCTGATTCCAATCCGCAGCAAAAATCGTTCGTTTGGCCGGTTGTCCGTTTGGTTCACTGGGATTCTTTCTCCGGAAAACCGCTTGAAGGTTTGCTGTATTTTCCTGAAACAATTGACCTTGACAGAAAATACCCGATGGTGGTATATTTTTACGAGCGGAGTGCCGATAACCTGCATACTTATACAGCTCCCTCGCCCTCCCGGTCAACTGTTAACCGCACGTTTTTCGCGAGCAACGATTACATTGTTTTTGTTCCTGATATCCCTTATGACGAAGGTTATCCGGGACAGTCAGCTTTTGATGCGGTGGTTAGCGGAACCCAGTTTGTTGCCAGCATGTCGCCGTTTATCGACCGGAATAAAATAGGCATTCAGGGCCAAAGCTGGGGCGGATACCAGGCAGCATGGCTCATTACCCAAACCAACATGTTTACCGCAGCAATGGCTGGCGCACCTGTCAGCAACATGACCAGCGCGTATGGAGGAATCCGCTGGGAATCCGGGCGCTCGCGCATGTTTCAATATGAGCAATCGCAAAGCCGGATTGGCGGAACATTGTGGGAAAAACCGCTGCAATACATCGAAAACTCACCTTTGTTTTATGTGCCGAAAATAAAAACACCACTGCTCATCATGCACAACGACAACGATGGAGCTGTTCCTTGGTATCAGGGGATTGAACTATTTACGGCCATGCGCCGCCTGAACAAACCTGTTTGGATGCTGACCTATAACAACGAAGAGCATAACCTAAAGGCCGAAAGCTGGGCCAACCGCATGGATTTAACCATCCGCATGAAACAGTTTTTCGATCATTACCTGAAAGGCGAACAAATGCCGGCATGGATGCAATATGGAATACCGGCGATTAGGAAAGGGAAAGAATTGGGATATTAAGGAAAATTAAAGCATCATCTCCAATTGCCCGTAACTTTTGACAACTGCATCCGCTTCCTTTTGACTCTGCGGATTTACTCCGGAACCCTGATAAGCAACACAACTCATTCCGGCGGCCTGGGCTGCTTTGATGCCGTTTGCAGAATCTTCCACAACCATGCAATCCTTGGGTAAAACTCCCAATTTTCGGGCTGCCAGCAAAAAAACATCCGGTTCAGGCTTGCTTTTCCCGGCTTCCTGACTGCTAACCACCACCTGAAAATACTTCCGAAGACCTGTCTTTTCCAGGATTATTTTGATGATTTCAGGATAAGAAGAAGAGGCGACTGCCATTGGAAAGTTCTTGCTGCTAAGTTTTTCCAGAAGATCAATCAATCCGGGCATAACAGGAATTTCATCCAATTCAGAAAAATAATGAATACTTTTAATCTTGAATTGTTCAATTAAATCTTCAACAGAAACATTGATTGAGTGATGTTCTGCAATCTCTTTCCACATCACATCCGACGCAACTCCCATGTATTGAGCGTGTTCTTCGTTCGAAACAAACAACTTATTCTGGAGAAACTGTTCCTTTTCAATTTCAATGTGAAATGGTTCGCTATCCACCAGCACACCATCCATGTCGAAGATAATTGCTTTTATCATTGTTCTTTTACGTTTTGTTTCCGCCAATGGGCTGGACTATTCTCAAGACAAATTGCAGATATTTATTCGATAAACTTTCGAAAATGAAATATACAACAATCTTTTCATTTTATTTATGCGAATAAATAAAATGAAAGCAATTGAACATTTCAGAGCTATCAAAACTTTGGCGTGTTGGAGTCATGTTTACAGTTTAGATTTTTACCTTTGCTTTAATTCAAAAAACCAAACCACACCACCATGAGAAAATTTAAATTCAATCTGATCGTCATTTTAAGTGTTCTGCTACTTACTGCATGTCAGGAAAAAGAACCTGAATGGACCGAACTCTTTAACGGAAAGGATTTAGCTGGCTGGTCAGCCAATCAAAATCCGGAGTCGTTCCAGGTTGAGGATGGTGCATTGGTCGCCAATGGACCAATTAGTCACCTTTTTTATACCGGTGATTTCAAAAAAGGCGTTTTCCGAAATTTCGAGTTAAAAGCCATGGTTAAAACCGACCCCAACAGCAACTCCGGAATTGTTTTTCATACACAGGAACAAGCTTACGGGCCTTTGTTGCGGGGTTATGAAGTTCAGATTGACAATTCGTATGAACGGACGGGCGATTTTCAGGAACTAAAAAAAACCGGAAGTTTATACGGAATCCGAAATATTTATTACCCAACCGTAAAAGATGACGAATGGTTTGAACTTCATTTTCGGGTAGTTGAAAACCGTTGTGAGATATTTGTCAATGGCACAAAAGTGGTCGATTACATTCAGCCCAATGAACCTTACCGGCCTAAAAATGACAAGCTGAAAGTTTTCAGTAACGGACGAATTGCACTGCAATGTCACGATGAACAGAGTAAAGTGTATTTCAAAAGCATACAGGTTAAGCCGTTGCCAAATGCCGAAAAATTCGAATTACTGGTTTCGAAGGAATGGGATGATAAAGTGACCAAACTAATGTTCGAAAACTTCCCGCTGATTGATTTTCATGTTCACCTGAAAGGTGGCCTGACCATTGAACAGGCCTGTGAAAACTCGGTAAAACTGGGCATTAACTACGGCATTGCGCCCAATTGCGGATTAAAATTTCCGGTTACTGATGATGTGTCGCTGGCTGCTTATATGGACACGGTTAGGGCAAAACCAATTTTCAGGGGAATGCAGGCTGAAGGCCGCGAGTGGGTAGCTTTATTTTCGCCGGAAGCTGTCGCCAAATTCGATTACGTATTTACCGATGGTATGACCTGGACCGATCACAAAGGCCGTCGCATGAGGCTTTGGATCAAGGAAGAAGCTTTTGTTGAAGATGAACAAAAATTTATGGACGAGCTGGTTGGCAAAATTGAAAGTGTAATTTCACAGGAACCAGTTGATATTCATGTAAACCCAACATTTCTGCCTGACGTGATAGCTGCAAAATACGACGAACTCTGGACAGATGCCCGCATCGACCGTTTTGTAAAAGTTTTGGCTGACAATGGAGTTGCGCTGGAAATCAATGCACGATACAAACTACCTTCAGAAAAAATTCTTCGTAAAGCCAAAGAAGCCGGGGTGAAATTTTCTTTCGGCACCAACAATACCGGAGCCGATCTGGGAACAATTGATTATTGTTTCGAGATGAAGGAAAAACTCGGTTTGAACTACAAAGACATGTTCATGCCCAAGAAGCACAACGAAAAACCGGTGCTGGTAAAAGGACTTCCGGCAAAAATTACTGGATAGGATAAGCCCCATCCCCCTGCCTGCGGCAGGCAGGCAACCCTTCCCCATGATTCGACAAGCTCATCAATCAAGGCAGGGAAGGGAGTTTGGATACCACAGGTTCTGAACATTCTTAACTTAAAGCGAATTTCCATATTACTTTCAGTGTCAAAAAGTCCCCCTTTGGGGGATTTAGGGGGCTTGAGATTTGCTTTTTACTTTTCATTTTATATTTTTGCAGACCAGACCAGACCAGTACAATTAAATCATACCATTTATGAAACACCTATCGTATATTCTTTTATTGATTGCCCTGCCCATGCTGGCAGTTTCGCAAACAAAATTTCAATTTCAAAACACCCGTTTATCCACACAGGAAAGGGTTGAAAGCCTGCTTTCGGAAATGACACTTCAGGAAAAAATAGAGCAAATGCGCTACCAATCGCCGGCCATCGAAAGGCTTGGAATTCCGGAATACAACTGGTGGAACGAATGTTTACATGGAGTAGCTCGCGCCGGTTATGCAACTGTATTTCCGCAGTCGATTTCGATTGCAGCATCGTGGGATACTGAGTTAATTCATACCGTCGCCAATGCTATTTCAGACGAAGCACGCGCCAAACACCATGAATTTGCTCGCCGTGGACTTCGGAAAATTTATCAGGGATTGACTTTCTGGTCTCCTAACATCAATATTTTCCGCGATCCGCGTTGGGGCCGTGGGCACGAAACGTATGGCGAAGATCCTTTCCTGACCGGACAAATGGGACTTCAATTCGTAAAAGGTTTGCAGGGCGACGATCCAAACTACCTCAAAGTAGTGGCAACTGCAAAACATTTTGCGGTTCATTCAGGCCCTGAACCTTTGCGCCACGAATTTGATGCCCGTATCAGCGAACGCGATTTTCGCGAAACGTATTTGCCGGCTTTCCGAACATTGGTGGTTGACGGCGATGTATATTCCATTATGGGCGCCTACAACCGTTTTCGTGGAGAAGCTTGTTGCGCCAGTACCGAACTTTCAGGAATATTACGCAACGAATGGGGGTTTCAGGGTTACATTGTGAGCGATTGCTGGGCGATTTCTGACATCTGGAAATACCATAAAATTGCCAAAGACGAAGCTGAAGCAGCTGCTCTTGCGGTATTGCGCGGAACTGATCTCGAATGTGGCGACACCTACAAAGCTTTGCCTGAAGCTGTGAAACGTGGATTGCTCACCGAAAAAGATCTGGATGTTTCGGTGGCAAGACTGCTGACTGCCCGTTTTAAACTTGGAATGTTCGATCCGGACGAAAAAGTTCCGTATGCGCAAATTCCTTTTTCAGTAAATAACAATCCGGCCAACGATTATTTGGCGCGTGTTGCCGCTCAAAAAAGTATCGTTCTGCTGAAAAATGCCAACAAAGCATTGCCACTGAAGAAAAATCTTGCGCGCATTGCGGTTATTGGCCCAAATGCTGACGAGATTGAATCGTTGTGGGGAAATTACAACGGCATTCCTTCGAATCCGGTAACCGTACTTCAGGGAATAAAAAACAAAGTAGCGCCGCAAACTGAGGTGATTTATGCGCAAGGCAGCGAGTTGGCCGATGGCATTTCGAAATTGGTTCCAATCCCATCCATTTATCTTGAAACGGAAGACGGAAAACAAGGCGCATTTGGTGAATATTTTGCCAACAATAAATTGGAAGGACAGCCACTCTTTACCCAAATAGACGACAATGTTGATTTTTACTGGGAAGCTGGCTCACCCGATCCGCGTATGCCGGTTGACGATTTTGGCGTGCGTTGGACGACTTTCCTGAAGGTACCACAAACCGGCGATTACGAAATTGGCGGCTGGAGTATGCCATCTTTCAAAATTTATTTTGATGGAAAAGAAATTTTGGCCGGAGGCGGCGAACACCACGCATTTCATGGTTCAGTAAAAATGAAACTTGATGCCGCGAAAAAATATAAACTGGTATTCGATTACCGCAATTACCATGGCGACGGCGATGCCCGTTTGTTGTGGGCGACTCCACAACCCGACATGCTGGCACAGGCTGTTGAAGCCGCTAAAAAGTCAGACGTTGTAGTTTTGGTGCTTGGTTTAAACCAAAGGTTGGAAGGCGAAGAAATGCCCATTCAGGTGGATGGTTTTAAAGGTGGCGATCGTACTCACCTCAACCTGCCAAAAACACAGAGTGACCTGATGGAAACCTTAAAAGCAACCGGCAAACCAATCGTTTTGGTACTGATTAACGGAAGTGCTCTTTCAATCAATTACGCTGCCGAAAACATGGACGCCATCCTGACCGCCGGTTATCCCGGCCAACAGGGAGGAAACGCAGTTGCCGATGTAATTTTTGGTGATTACAATCCGGCAGGTCGTTTGCCTGTAACTTATTACAAATCGGTTGAGCAGTTGCCTGCTTTCGAAAATTACGACATGGAAGGCCGCACCTACCGCTATTTCCGCCAGGAGCCGCTTTATCCTTTTGGCTTCGGATTAAGTTATACTAATTTTAAGTATTCAGATTTAAGTATTCCTGCTGAAGCAAAAGTGGGCGATAAGATCAATGTATCGGTTAAAGTTACCAATACCGGCGACCATGATGGCGAAGAGGTGGTGCAATTGTACCTCACCGACGAAAAGGCATCAAGCCCGCGCCCTATCCGACAATTGGAAGGTTTTAAACGTGTATCCCTGAAAAAGGGCGAATCGAAAACCGTAGAGTTTACCCTTGAACCACGTCAACTTTCAATGATAAACAACAAAGACAAACAAGTAGTTGAGCCCGGCTGGTTCACAATTGCTTTGGGTGGCGAACAACCCGGATTTTCAGGTGCAACCAATGCCGAAACTACTGAAACCGTTTCAGGACGGGTAAATATTAAAGGAAAAATACTGGAAATAAAATAAGGTTGGTTTAGTGATTTGTTTGTGTGTGTGATCCCCTTCGGTAATGGTTTCCGAAGGGGATTTTTTATTTTTAATCAGGTTAAACCAAATGAAGATAATATTGTCAAACGCAAGAACTTTAAATAAATAATTATGAAAAAATTAGTACTGATTGTTTTAGTTGCCATTATGGCTGTCGGTTCAAGTTTTGCTCAACCTGGAGGAGATCCTGCAGAACGGCTTCAAAGAGAAATCACTGGTCTCACGACCGCTTTAGGTTTATCAACGGAGGATGTTGCCAAGATTACTCCCATTGTTACCGAAGCTCAGAAAAAGCAATCTGAAGCATGGGCAAAAATGCGTGAAAGTGGCGACATGGACCGCGACAAAATGCGCGAAGAGAGAACCAAAATGATGGCTGAGACTGATAAGAAATTAAAAGAAGTTTTAACTCCTGAACAAGGCGTGAAATTGGATGCATTCCGCAAGCAACAAGCAGAAGAACGTGCCAAAAGGATGCAGGGACAATAATCGTTAACGATATTCTCAAATCTTAAAACAAGTTTCAAAAAGGTCACTTTCCTTCTGAAACTTGTTTTTTTATGCCCTTTTTGTTTTGATCCAAATTTCCAATCGCCTTATCCAGACAAAAACAATTGCAAGTATTATCCGCGGCCAAATCAGGATAAAGATGGGATAGCCTATCGCCACAAATAAAAGCGGATCTTCAAGTTGTGAGTGAGAAACTGCAATATGATGGTTCAGCAGATCAGCATCTTCCTTACTTAATTTACCTTCTTCCGACTCACTTATCATGATAGCTCCACCATACGAAAGACCTAAAGTATTGGCAATCATCCACAAAAATCCGGTATTGGCAGGTAAACCCATAAGGCGCAATAAAGGAATAAATGGTTTCAAAATCCATCTGATCAATCCAAATTCATTCAGTATCCGCTGTATAATCAGAAGCAAATTTACCAGGATAATAATTTTCACGGTGGTGATTGCCATGTCTGTCAGCCAATTTATAAGGGCAGGTGAAAAAGCAGTTGTTTCCCTGATGAGGTTTTCATTTGCGACAACCATTTCCCCCGGAAGCAATAAATTCAAGCCCCAGGCAGCAATAAAGCTGGCTGATATTCGCGTTAAAACCATTCTCCAGGGTGTTGATCCGGTTCTTTTCTGAATGGCTGTTTCTACGATCAACGCATGAGAAATCAGGCACATTAATGCAAGGATTGTTCCTTCGCGGTGTCCGATTCCGAGAGTTGTCATTACAGCAATTACAGAATAAATGTTGGTGAAAAAACTAGTGATCAGCACAATGGAGGCCTGCCCTGACAATCCGATCAGCTTAAATAATGGAGCAACCCAGCCGGCTACGACATTCAGAATGCCGAAAAAATCAAGTAAAAAAACGGCGAACGTCACCGGAATGGTCAGCTTCAGCAACCAAATAGCCGTTTTTGTTCCCTGTGGAAGTGAAGTTTTAACACAGAATGATAATCGTTTTCTAACGCTCAAATTTTCGCTATTCATTTTCCTGAAAGTAAAAAAGCAGCCCATCGAAAGCTGCTTGTATTTTTATAGATTCATACGGACAACCATTAATATCCAATAACCAATTTCCAATATTGAATATCCAAGTAGGTGTCGCGCTTAAATAGCAAACAATGACCAAAATGCGAAACCCATTCACCAATCATCATTCATCAATCATCATTCCCTATACCAGTCCTGCGAAACCCATAAATGCCAGAGCCAGAATACCGGCGGTAACCAGCGCAATCGGAATTCCTTTCATGCCTTTCGGAACATCGGCCAATGCAAGTTGTTCGCGTATTCCTGAGAAAATAACCAGCGCCAGTGCAAAACCAATCGCGTTGGCAACAGCAAAAACCACCGATTCTGCCAGATTGAAATCTTTTTTAATCACAAGGATTGCAACTCCCATCACTGCGCAATTGGTAGTAATCAGGGGTAAATAAATTCCCAAAGCCTGATACAAGGTAGGACTTACTTTTTTCAGGATAATTTCGAGCATTTGAACCAGCGCCGCTATAATCAGGATAAAACTGATGGTTTGCAGGAAAGCCAGATTGAGCGGAACAAGCACAAATACCTGCACCAAATAAGTAACAATGGTAGCCAATGTCATAACGAAAAGAACTGAAGCGCCCATTCCAAAAGCAGTTTCAGTTTTGTTGCTTACACCCAGAAACGGACAAATTCCGAGGAACTGCGCCAGAACAATGTTGTTTACAAAGACGGCTGATATAACGATAATGATATATTCCATGATTGAATCTGATTACGAAGTTTTGTTTAATTTTTTCAGGATTGCAATCAGGAAACCCAGGGTAATAAAGGCTCCCGGCGCAAGAATGAATACCAGAATTCCATCAGCGCTTTCTGCAATAAATTTGTACCCGAAGAGTGAACCGGCACCCAGCATTTCACGAATTCCGCCAAGGATAACCAATGCCATGGTGAAACCGAGCCCCATTCCAAGGCCGTCGATCATGGATGAAAAGACATTGTTTTTGGCAGCGAAAGCTTCCGCACGTCCAAGAACAATACAGTTTACTACGATCAGCGGAATGAAAATTCCCAACTGCTTTGAAAGCGCGGGTGTATAGGCCTGCATCAGTAAATCCACGACCGTCACAAAACTGGCGATCACGACCACGAAAGCAGGGATACGAACTTTATCGGGCACAAAATTCTTTACCATCGAGATGAAAACATTCGACATGAAAAGCACAAACGTGGTTGCAAGTCCCATTCCCATCCCGTTTATTGCTGACGAAGTTACCGCCAGTGTTGGGCAGGCGCCTAGCATCAAAACCAAAATAGGATTTTCTCTGAAGAAACCTTTGGTGAAATTATTTACCTGATTCATTGTTTTTCTCCTTTTTTATTAATTGCATGGGCGCGGTTTACTGCATCGCAAAAAGCACGACTACTGATAGTTGCCGCTGTAATTGCATCAACCTGACCACCATCTTTTTTAACCAGTATCTTCTCACCCGGTAAGTCAGAAAGTTTCACACCTTTAAACTGATCTTTAAATGCCGGCAATGCCATTTTTGTCCCAAGGCCGGGCGTTTCCTTGTGTTCGAGTACTTCAATATTGCTAATGGAACCGTCAGGCAAGAACCCAACCATAAGTGTAAATCGACCGCTAAATCCGTCGTCGGTATATGTTTGAACAGCAACGCCCGAGTTCTCAGTGCCTTTCAGCAAACGGTGAACTGTAATACTGTCTTTTCCATCTTCAGGCATTAAAACGGTGTCTAAAATGGATTCAAATTCGGGAATAACCATTTTAATCGCATTGTTAATTTTCGCCTTTTGCGATGCTGCAATTGGCTCCTTGGTAACCGAATAAACAGCAGAGAGGGCCAAACCTGCCACCGCTGTGATGACGAAAAGTGCAATCGTCATATTTTTAAATGTTGATTCTTTCTTTGCCATAACTATCCTTTTGTGGATTGAATTTTTACTTCGCCGAACCGTTTGGGTTTAACATACCGGTTGAG
The DNA here is from genome assembly GCA_030698405.1 of Bacteroidota bacterium. GTDB lineage: Bacteria > Bacteroidota > Bacteroidia > Bacteroidales > Prolixibacteraceae > Aquipluma. Next base: position 20,794 of record JAUYMU010000056.1, on the reverse strand, counting down.
CAGCGGAACCAATGCATTCATGATCAGAATTGCAAACGAAACACCTTCAGGGTAAGCTCCCCAAAACCTGATAAGAATGGTCAATATTCCGATTCCGGCGCCGAATATTATTTGAGCCTTTGGGTTCATTGGTGAAGTGACCATGTCGGTTGCCATAAAAAATGCCCCAAGCATTAAGCCGCCGGTGACAAGGTGAAAAATCGGATCAGCAAATTTAGTTGGATCAATCAGCCAGAATATTCCGGAGAAAATTGCAGCCGAAACCATGACTGAAACCGGAATGTGCCAGGTAATTATTTTGCGTATCAGCATAAAAACTCCGCCAAGCAAAAGTGCCAGCGCTGATATTTCGCCCAGCGAACCTCCCATGTTTCCAAGAAACAAATCCATATTTGCAGGCAAGCCTTTTAATATTTCAACAACCGGCTGTCCACTTTTAATTCCTTCCTTCAGGAGTGCCAGCGGTGTTGCGGCAGTTACAGCATCAACGCCGAAAGAACCGGCTACCGGCCATGATGTCATGTTTACCGGAAATGAAATAAGCATAAATACACGACCCACCAATGCCGGATTAAAAGGGTTGTTGCCCAATCCGCCAAAAGGCATTTTTGCGATTCCGATTGAAACCAGCGCTCCTACAATCAGCATCCACGATGGAACCGATGCGGGGACATTAAACGCGAGCAAAACGCCCGTCAATGCCGCTGATCCGTCGGCAATCTGTGGCTTAACTTTCAGAATAAATTTCTGAATCAGCAGTTCGAATGCCACACAAGCAGCTACCGCAATAAGCGTAACCCGAACCGAATCGAGGCCGAACATCATCACCGACCAGATAAATGCAGGTAACAGCGCCAAGATAACACCGTACATGATTTTATTCACCGAATCGCCCGAGTGTACATGCGGTGAAGGAGATATCGTAAAAAGTTTACCCATCTTTCTTTATGTATGTTAAATTATTCTTTCAACTATAATATCAAATGAGGAACAAGAAATAAGAAATCAGGAACAGTCACTTCGATGTTTCTTATTTCTTATTCAATGTTTCTTATTGGTTTAAATTCCTATGGTTTTCTGCTTCTTATCAATGCTCCAACCTTCACTTTTCCAAGCCTGATAAAATCGAGCAATGGACGGTTGGCCGGACAAGTATAACTGCAAGAGCCACATTCAATACAATCCATCACCTTTTCGGTTTCTAACTGTTCCCAGACTTGTCTTTCAGAAAGTGTCATCAGCAGAAAAGGTTCCAGACCCATTGGGCATACCGAAACACAACGGGAGCAACGAATACATGGCATCGTTTCGCTGCGTTTTGCTTCTTTTTCAGGCATAATTAAAATTCCTGAAGTGCCTTTGCTTACAGGTATTTCGGTATTGGCAAACGCCTTCCCCATCATCGGGCCGCCGTTGATAATTTTCCCGCAATTCTCCGGAAGTCCACCCGCGGCTTCAATCAATTCGCTGACGGTTGTACCAATTCGAACTTTAAAATTTGATGGATTTTTTACCGTTTTGCCGGTAACCGTAACCACCCGTTCAAACAAAGGTTTGTTTTTCTGAACCGCTTCGTAAACAGCAAAAGTGGTAGCAATGTTGGTAACCACTGCCCCAACCGAAATTGGCAACGCTCCTGATGGAACTTCGCGACCGGTAACAGCTTTAATCAATTGTTTTTCGCCACCCTGCGGATATTTAACTTTCAGCGGGATAACCGATATGTTTTTGTGCCGCGCTGCCAGACCGCTCATTTTGGCGATGGCATCCGGTTTATTGTTTTCAATTCCGATGGTAGCCTTGTCAACGTTCAGGGCAAGCATTAGCAACTTAACTCCAACAATGAGCTCCTCTCCGTGCTCCAGCATCATCCGGTGATCGGAGGTGAGATATGGCTCACATTCCACTCCGTTGATCAGCAAAACTTCCGCTTTCATTCCTTTCGGCGGCATCAGTTTCACATGGGTTGGGAAAGTTGCCCCACCCAGACCTACAATTCCTGCATTCTGAATTTTGGCAAGTATAGCAGCCGAATCAAGGTTTATTTCTGATTTTAAATCGGCACTCCTATCAATCTGTTCATCCCAAATATCGTCTTCCACATCAATATAAATACCCATTTTCGGATATCCTGAAGTGTCGGGACCTGTCTCTACCTTTTTTACTGTTCCTGAAACCGACGAATGAATGTTGGCAGAAACGAATCCCGAAGATTTCGCGATGAGTTGTCCGACCATTAATTTGTCACCTTTTTTGACAATCGCTTCGGCAGGTGCGCCAATATGCTGGCCAACAGGAATAAAAACTGTTTTTGGAAGGGCAAGCACTTCAATTGCTTTCGAGGCTGAAAGTTTATTCTCAGCCGGATGAACGCCTCCTATTTTAAATGTTTTTAACACGATATTCCTCCTAATAAATTAAATTTCAGATGATTTTGGTTCTGTCGAAATCGGAACCATAACCTCTATGGGTTTTTCAGGCGCAGAAACAGGTTGTTCTGCAACAACAACTTTTCGTGGCGGAAAATTATACTCAATAATTGCATTGGTTGGGCAAACGGAAACACATTTCCGGCAAAGTGTACATTTATCAGAATCAATAAATGCAAGATTATTGGCGATTGTTATTGCATCGAATTTACATTCCTTTTCACATTTACTGCAACCGATACAAGCCACTGCACATGATTTGCGGGCAACTCCACCTTTATCCTGATTACGGCATGACACATATATTTTCCGGTCTTTTGGCCGCTTCTTCCTTAATTCAATCAGTGTTTTCGGACATGCTCTCACACAGGCGCCGCAAGCCACACATTTTTCGTCATCCACTTCAGGCAATCCGGTAACCGGATTCATGTGAATGGCATCAAAGTCGCAAGACACAACGCAATCGCCACAGCCCAAACATCCGTATTGGCAACCTGTATCGCCACTGTATAGCGTTGATGCAATTGCGCACGACACCGGACCGTCGAAAAAATTTGTTTTCGGACGGTGTTCACAGGTTCCATTGCATCTCACAACAGCAACACGTGGATCTTTTTTTTCTGCAACTATGCCCAGAATATCAGCAACTCCGCTCATGGTATCGTTTCCGCCAACAGGGCAGAACAAATCGGCAAGTTCACCTTTACTTACACAAGCTTCAGCAAAAGCACGGCAACCGGCAAATCCACAACCTCCACAATTGGCTCCGGGCAGTGCGGTTTCAACCTGTCCAATCCTTGGATCTTCATACACTTTGAATTTTTGAGCAACAAAATACAGAATGATTGCCGACAAAACTCCAATAATGCTGAGGGTTAAAACGGTATATAAAATAATTGTAGTCATACAGTTTAATTAATTTATTGCAGCGATTTCGAATTCAAAAGAACGTTTAATTTTATTTCTGAAAAAATAAAGTGCGGCATAGTATGGAATAAGGATTGCCAGCGATAACAGTCCAGCTATACCTTCGCTATTGGTGAGCGAAATGCTCAAAATAAGTGTAGTGAAAACCAGAATGAATGGCAAAACGTAACCATAAAAAGCAGCTTTGAATCCCTGAGATGTCCGGCCTACAATGTTTACATGTTGTCCGGGATGATAATCTCCTGTGAAATTATAGATTTCGATTTCCTTTTCTTTCATATCTGAAGCAAGACAAGCTCCTTTTGCATGGCAGGAGGAACAGGCAGAAGCATTAATTATGGCTACTGTAATTTTATTCGCTGAAACATCCTGAACAACTCCTGCGTGCAACACCTTTTCATCCATCTGTTTTAATATCAGGGGTTCTTAAAAAAACATGCAAATCTAAAGATGTTTATATAACTTCGGGAACGGGAGATTTCCTTTTTAAAATGCGCCCCTCTATTTATATTCATTCTAAATAACGACAAAATATTTCATTTTTTATCTCACTGACAAACAAGTTGTTGTTATCCTACATGACAAATATCATTGTTTTTTCAAATTTCATGATTCGTATTTTTCCTGAAATTATCGAACCTATCTGTCAGAAATTGGAAAAACACAAAGTAATACACTGAATCTGAGGATTTGTAGCAAAACAACAGGTCTGAATATCAAATTCACAGAATCAAGCTATTCCCAGCGATAATATGAAGGCAAATTACCTGAATGAGCATTGATTCGAATTTCCGTGTCCGGTAACGGGAATTCAATTCCCAATATTTCAGAAAAAATGATCAAAATTTAAAATTGTGTTCCAAGGTGGTTATTTAAACCTTTTCAGGAGATCTTTAACAGCATCTTTGTGAACTGTAAAACCCATCATTTTTAGTTTGATGTAATCTTCGTGAAAGAAATAATAACCGAAATTAGGACTTTTCGCATCAACGTTTCTTGATCCGGAGCTTGAATCCTTGATCAGGAACCAATCTTTGCCCAGGCCTTTGTAATTTTCAAGATAGCCGATCATCTGCATTCCATGGTCATCGGTAGTCGTTTCGTTGGAGAAGCGGAACTGACGGGCATCTTCGTTGATGTATGCTGAAGGAATATCGTAATCGGGAACCAGTGCGCAGTTGGTTTCGCGGCTGAAACCGGTTTCGGATACATCGCCGCCAATGCTAAGCGAATAGCCACTTTTTATGGCTTTTTTGAGCGCATCCATAAAATCATCGAGCGGCACATTGTAGTAATCTTTGCTGTGCCACCAGTTGTCGGGAACTTTGTATTCTACTTGTTGCCAGTAAGGTTCTTGTTTGTAGGAAAGAATTTCCACAAAATCGTCGGGATTAATTTTCAGGTATTCTTTCAGATAAGTTTGCGGGGTATAAGTTTTGCCTTCAACTACAAATTGAGTAGGCGGCACACCAATGTAATGGTTCATGATCGATTTAATTGTTTCCAGGCCGGACTCAACATTCCAGGCATTCGATACTTTCAGTGAATTCAGGAAAGCGGTCATTTCTGCCACCATTTTGGCATGACTGTGGTATTTCCGTCCGTCAATTAATCCGCTGTATGCTTTTTCAGGAACTGCGCCATACATCTTCATGATCCGGGCCAATGCATTTCCTTCCGATCCTTCTGAGAACTCGGAATCGCCCCTTTTTTCAATAAATCTGCGGGCTTTTTCCACATATTCGAAGTACGCTGAATAGATTTCAGAGATTTCAACTTTTTTGCCTTGTTGACGCTGAACTTCCGATTCGTAAAACGAAGTGGTTGAAAAACTCCAGCAAGTTCCGGCGTTTCCCTGCGATTCTGTTGAATTGCTCCAAACCGTTTTGTACAAAGCCTGATTGTTTGGCAGATCCATGCCCGACTGATCCATCACAAAGCGAACGAAAGGCGCTTTTTCTGTCAGTTTTTCCTCAACGGCAGTCACATCTTTCAGGATCGACTCGTAATAAAATCCCTTGCCTTTTTCTTCTGTAATAATTTTGCCTTTGCTAACATTCTGGGCAAAGCCAGCCAAAATCAGCATTGAAAACAGACCAGTGGTCAAGATTATTTTGTTCATGTTTTTGTTTTTTTTTGAAGTGCGTAATATAGGTCAATCATTTTATGCACTTCCTGAAGAATGTCATTTTTTTGACGAGTTTTCGATTATCACTGATATCTACCACGAAACCAATTTATTACAAACCGTCCACGAATACTGAATCTGAGAACGGAAATTGTGACACTTCTACAAGCTCAGTGCGGCGCTGAGACTGAGACTGAAAACTGAGACTGACCACTCTCTTCCCCTCAGCTTATCGAGCTCCAGTTAAACTCTGTATTTTTCATTTTGAGCAACTGATTAACCAATACAAGGTTTTCAGGCTTTTGGAGTTTCGGATCATCGTCCAGAATATCGGTCGCCTGATTTCTGGCATGTTGCAGTATTTCGCCATCGCGTCCGAGGTTGGCTATTTTCAGGGTAAAACCGATGCCGCTTTGCTGGGTTCCTTCCATATCGCCGGGGCCACGCAGTTTCAGGTCAACTTCGGCAATCTCGAACCCGTCGTTGGTGCGCACCATTGTTTCGAGCCGTTTGCGGCTTTCGTTGCTGATTTTATAGGACGACATCAGCAAACAGAACGACTGCTCTGCCCCACGTCCAACCCTTCCGCGCAACTGATGAAGCTGCGAAAGGCCAAAACGCTCGGCACTTTCGATGATCATTACCGAAGCATTCGGAACGTCCACCCCAACTTCAATAACCGTTGTCGCCACCATTATTTGTGTTTTTCCCTCCTTAAAAAGGTTCATTTCTGCTTCTTTTTCAGCAGGTTTTAGCTTGCCGTGCACCATACTGATTGAATACCTTGGAAATACCTGTTTCAACAAATCATACCCATTCTCAACATTCTTCAGGTCGAGCTTTTCCGACTCCTTGATCAGTGGATAAACCACATAAACCTGACGGCCAACTTCCACCTGATCGCGCATAAAATCATAGACTTGCTTGCGCCGGTTCTCGAAATAATGCATTGTTTGAATCGGTTTTCGGCCCGGTGGCAACTCGTCAATCACCGAAACGTCCAGATCGCCGTAAACAGTCATGGCAAGGGTTCGCGGGATGGGCGTAGCAGTCATTACCAATATGTGAGGCGGGGTAAATTCATTCTTTTTCCAGAGTTTGGCACGCTGGGCAACGCCAAAACGGTGCTGCTCGTCAATAATTACCAACCCGAGTTTTTGCAGAATTACCTTGTCTTCGATCAGCGCGTGTGTTCCTACAAGCAATTGCAGACTGCCATTTTCCAACTGTTCGTGAATGATTATTCGTTTGGCCTTTTTGGTCGATCCGGTAAGCAATGCAATCGAGATTCCCAGTCCGTCGGTCATTTTTCTGATCGAATTATAATGCTGAATGGCCAGTATTTCCGTTGGCGCCATCAGGCAAACCTGGTATCCGTTGTCGAAAGCAATCAGGGCGGTCATCAGCGCGACCAGTGTTTTTCCGCTGCCCACATCGCCTTGCAGCAAGCGGTTCATTTGTTTCCCGGAACCCATGTCTTTCCTGATTTCCTTGATTACTTTTTTCTGAGCATTCGTCAATTCAAACGGAAGATAGCTGCTAAAAAACGTATTCAGATTATAACCAACCTTCGAAAAAACGAAACCCTTGAAAGCATCTTCCCGCTTGTGTTTCAGGCTTAAAATTTTTAACTGAATAAAAAAAAGTTCTTCGAATTTCAACCTGAACAGGGCGGATTTCAGGAGGTTTGGATTTTCAGGAAAATGAACCTGCCGGAGCGCGACTGGCAGCGACATTAATTTCAAACGCGAAATCAAGGATTGCGAAAGTGTTTCGAAGATTTTGCCTTCGATTTGTGCGGACAGGCTAAATTGAAATTTATTCAAAGCTTTGCTCGTCATAAATTTCTTTTTCATGTTCTCCGTAGTATTGTAAAAAGCCTGAAATATGCCTGTGGAGATTGGCTTATTTTCGACCGGTTCCAGTTCCGGATGAACCATGTTTATTTTTCCGTTGAAAATGGAGGGTTTTCCGAAGAGGATGTAGGGAACATTGGGCCGTATATTTTCTTTCACCCATTTTACTCCCTGAAACCACAACAATTCCATTACACCCGAATCGTCGCGAAAATGTGCTATCAGCCGCTGGCGCACTCCTTCTCCGGTAGTTTCGAAGCGGATGATCACCCCCTTCAGTTGAATATACGGCATGTTGTTTGTTACCTCCGAAACCTTGTAAAATTTCGTCCGGTCGATGTATTTGTAGGGAAAATAATACAGGAGGTCGTTGAAGGTGAAAATCTCCAATTCCTTTTTAAGCAGTTCGGCCCGCTGAGGACCAACACCGGGTAAGAATTTAATATCCTGATCCAGATAATCTGACATCCGGCAAAGATAAAGATTATATATTTGTAACAAACCGGAGGTTCAGTCAACTAATTGATGCGAAACAAAACCACACACAATGGAAACAGTAATAAAGCTTGAGAAAATTGTAAAAAACTACAAAGTAGGCACACAGATAGTCAGGGCATTGCGCTCCGTTTCACTTACCATAAACAAAGGCGAATATGTTGCGATCATGGGTGCATCCGGTTCAGGAAAATCGACCCTGATGAATGTGATTGGATGCTTGGACACCCCAACCAGCGGAACTTATATATTAAGCAAATCAGATGTAAGTCACCTGTCTGACGACGAACTGGCCGAAATCCGGAACAAGGAAATCGGTTTCGTGTTTCAGACGTTTAACCTTTTGCCACGAAATACCGCCCTCGAAAATGTGATGCTTCCTTTGGTTTACGCCGGAATAAAAAAGCAGGAACGCATCATGAAAGCTGAAAAGATCTTGGCTGAAGTAGGTCTTTCTGACCGTGTTGAACACAAACCAAATGAACTCTCAGGCGGACAGCGGCAGCGTGTGGCAGTTGCACGGGCGCTTGTCAATAATCCATCCATTTTGCTGGCCGATGAGCCAACCGGAAACCTTGACTCGAAAATTTCAGAAGAAATAATGCAATTGTTTGCCGAAATTCACCGCAAAGGCAACACGCTGATTGTGGTTACCCATGAGGAAAGTATTGCACTTCACGCACATCGCATCATTCGCCTGAAAGACGGTGAAATTGAATCAGATGTTGTAAATGAAAATCCGGTTTATTAATCATGAAAATATATACCCGCACAGGCGACGACGGAACAACTGGTTTGATTGGAGGTTCCCGAGTTAAAAAGTACGATATCCGGCTCGAAGCTTATGGAACGGTGGATGAATTAAACTCCTACATCGGGGTGGTACGGTCGCTTCAATCTGACAAACATGCCGATCAGGTTCTTGAAAAAATTCAGAATAAACTATTTGTAATTGGCGCTCATTTGGCCACCGACAATTCCATTACCTTAATAAAAAAGCAAATGCCGGTTGGCAAAACCGACATTCTGATGCTTGAACAGGAAATGGACGACATGAATGAACTGTTGCCCGAACTCCGGAACTTCATTTTGCCGGGTGGCTGCCAGGCAACTTCGTTTTGTCATGTGGCACGAACAGTTTGCCGGAGAGCAGAACGGCTGATTGTTGAATTATCAGACAAAGCGGAGGTTGAAACTGACCTCATCATCTACATGAACCGATTGTCTGACTACCTGTTTGTACTGTCCAGAAAGGTATCGATGGACCTGAAAGCACCGGAAATACTGTGGTCTCCGGATATAAATGAATAAATAATTAAAATGTATAGAGAATACGTTTTTTTATTATATTCGCAAGAGTTAAAAAAAACGAGTTAGCAACCACAAAATTTCAAAAAATATGTACTGGACACTTGAATTAGCCTCGAAATTAGAGGATGCACCTTGGCCAGCGAGCAAAGATGAGTTGATCGATTTTGCAATCCGTAGCGGTGCCCCACTTGAAGTAATTGAAAATCTTCAGGAGATTGAAGACGAAGGGGAGATTTATGAAAGTATAGAAGATATCTGGCCCGATTATCCGAGCAAAGATGATTTCTTTTTTAATGAAGATGAATATTGATCATCATCAGAAAAAACAAAAAAGCAAGGTTGAAAGCCTTGCTTTTTTGTTTTGAATAAATTGATTGCCTGTGTCAGGTGTACATCTTCAAGTTTGACGGTGGCTTTTATTTCTACCGAAATTGTTTCTTCCACCAGAAAATCCACTCTTCTTGTTCCCAATTGTTCTCCTTTATAAAAAATGGGCATTTCCTTTTCCCTGATAAACGAAAGGTTTTGCAGGCTCATTTCCTTTCCCAAAGCCCTATGGTATATTACTTCCTGAAATCCATTTCCAGGAATTCTAAGAACTTCCATAGCGCAACCAATTATTTTTCCGGTTAATTCGGAATATTTGTAATCCTTTTGTGCCCCTTTTTCAACTGATTTTTGTGATTGATTTGATTCCATTGAGTTTAATTTTTGGGTTATTGTTGAATGAAAAAAAAGTCAGAACCGCTGATTGAGGAAAATGTCAGAACCGCTGATTTTAATTGATTGATGTGATTCCGCAGATTTCTAACCGTTGACCACCGACTTATAAATTCCTGATTTTATTTCAACCAATACAATCATTTTTAATCAATTAATCAGCTTAGTCTGCGGTTCAGACATTTTATACGGCAAACCGTCTCCGATGCTGTGCAAACTTTTCCGCCGAAGGATAAAATCGCGAATCCTGCGGAAGATGGAGTTCATGACCATTGAATTGCCGGATACCAACCTCCGGAAAATGATCAGTCAATCGTGGATGAACCAGCACCCGGTAATCGTCGGAAACCGAAACCAAACCGCGGTCGAAGGCACGGTGAAGGGTTGGAGAAAGGGCTAATCATAGGAGAAGTTTGCCAACTCTTTTAAACCAGAACTATTTTTATATCTGAAATAATGATCATTTTCGATCTCCATGTTTTCATTCACAAAGCTCTTTTTTTTACTTTTATGATATAGGAGCACTGTTATGAATTCCTCTATAACTGACCCGGTTTTTATAATTCCGGTTTCTTCATCCTTTTCATCAAAATTTAATGATGAGTAGGTATTTATATGCATCATCCCATCGGTAATGAAAACTTCAATATTTTTATCAACATTCATATAGGATAGTTCTAAAATCAATTTACCTTTTTCAGGAATTCGGTAATATCCGTATAGACGTTTAACCTTTAGTTGATCTGGTATTTGATAAAGCTTTAAATCCCATTCTCCGGCATAATTTAGATTTTTAATTATATTTGGAAGCCGGGACTTAAGATCTTCAAAATTTTCAAATTCTCGAAGTCCTACATCAACGAAACCATCAATGTCATTGCCAATTAGTACAAATTTTGAAAATACATCTATGGTCTTGCTTGTAACCCTTTTAGTTGAATATAGATTTATGTTTACGAAGCCAAGGAAGAAATATTAAAACTTGAAATAACTTCATTTGTTAAAGGAGTCCAACGTAACCTGATTCGGTTGCCAAAAGAAAAAGTTAGGCAAATTGACCAGAAAAAGCTAACAATTCAGGATTTATTATATAAAAACGACCGACATGCGAACATTGCTTTATTAATTAAATTGCTTCAGGAGGAGATCGAAAATGAGTAGAAAAGTACGACACGTATTAGGGATTTCTGGAGGCAAGGACAGTGCTGCTCTGGCAATGTATATGAAAATACGGCATCCGGAAATTGAAATGGAATATTATTTTACGGATACAGGAAAAGAATTGGACGAGACCTATGAGTTGATACAGGAATTAGAATCATTTCTGGGGAAAAAAATTCTCAATCTTGAAGCAAACCACAGTCACAAAAATCCTTTTGATCATTATCTTGATATCTATAATGGTTTTCTACCTTCCTCAATGGCTCGGTGGTGTACTTTAAAACTGAAGCTTGAACCCTTTGAAAAATGGATCGGTGACGATTTGGCCATTTCGTATGTCGGTATTCGTGATGATGAAGATCGCGAGGGGTATGTTTCAACCAAAGCCAATATTCAATCTATTTTCCCTTTTCGGAAACATATTTGGAGTATTGAAGTTTTGCACAAAGTGCTACACAATACTAATCGGGAGAAGGTCACTAAACTATATCAGTTACATGGAGCTGTTGAAATGATGGATCGGTTCGTAGAAATCGTTTTGGAACCCCAATCACCTAAATACATGTTTTCACAAAAGTTAAAAGACTTGCTTCAATTGAGCATATCTACTTTCAATTATGTTGTTTTTGACTTTCTAAAAGATGAAGATTTCCCCGTTTCATACTTGGATGAATTCTCTTTGCTCGATAATGAAGATAGTATTGATTTGAATAAGGTATTGCAGTTGTTTAAAACAAACGGTGTCAAGGTACCCGGATATTATGATGAAATTGAATTTGAAGTGAATGGACAAAAGGGCGTATACAACCGCAGTCGTTCGGGTTGTTATTTCTGCTTCTACCAGCGTAAAATAGAATGGATTTGGTTGTACGAACGACACCATGATCTTTTTCTTAAAGCACAGGAATACGAAAAAGAAGGTTACAGTTGGATGGATAACGAAACTCTCGAACAGATTATTCATCCTGAGCGTATGGCTCAGATAAAACTGGATTACATTGCAACCCTTCAAAAAAAGCTGATTGGTAAAAATAGATCCAATAAATTGGTGGATATTTTGGCTAGTGATTCCGAAATTTGTGCTAATTGCTTTATTTAATCACTAGTCTTGTAGTATCCTTTCCCCGGAATAACATTCCGTATTCCTCCTCTTGGATTTATCACATCACCTATATAACGCGGTATCAAATGTATATGTACATGTGGAACTGTTTGTCCGGCTGGCTCATTGATATTGATTCCAATATTGAATCCATCAGGATTAAAATTCGCCATTAGAATCTCTTTTGCTTTGTTCAGAATAAACCAGCAAGCTGATTGTTCTTTGAAAGTGAGTTTAAAATAATCAGCACAATGTTTTTTGGGAATGATCAAAGTATGCCCATTACTAACAGGGAACTTGTCATATATTGCATAAGCAGTTGCTGATTCTAAAATCAATTCTCTTTCGGAATCGGGATTGCAGAAAGGACAATCAATATTTTCTTTTCTGATTTGTTGGTTATAGTGTTTGTATTCATAAATTTCGCAACTCTCATTCTCGAAAATTGATTTGTAATCCAACTTTACATTACATTGATAAGTTGGCTTCTGATAAATTTTGTGATTTCTAAACCCTTCATATTGGACATCTCTTCTGACAGCAAAATAGGCTTTACCAGATGGTTTGAGCAACTGAGAAATTTCTACCAGCACTTCTGTTTGTTCTTCCTGCATTAAAACATTTAAGACATAAAAGCAAATAATGGTGTCAAACTTTTTTGTAGGATAACTCGGGAAATAATGTTTATCATATCCTTCAATGTTTATTCCTCTGGATTTCAATAATTCAACATCTTTTCCAAATCCACAACCAAAATCCAAAACATCACCTGTCATTAACCTTTTGCTTAACAAAAGCTTCGCCGGAAAGGAAATCGTTTCTCTTTCTTTAGCTGTAAGGTGGCTATATTGGTTGTGTTTTTTCATTTTAAAAATTCGAAACCATTATTTGAGGCAATAGTAATTAGTGGTTGAATTCTTTCTCTGAATTTTTCTTTGGTGAAATGTTCAGGCAAACTACCTACTTCGTCTAAATTAGAGAAAATCGTCAAATAATCTTCAAGAAACTTGTTCTTAGGGGATTTTTCTCTTACAATTTCAATGGCTGTTTTCTGAAGATAGTAAAACTGATTAAAATATGTTTCAAGCGGTGGAAGTTTATCACTTTTTGAACTGTTGAATGATTTGTCGGCAGGAATTAAATTCCAAATCAAATCATGTGAAACAAAATTGTAAGGAATGAAATGTTCGACGGCATAGTTCCCAGTTGTGAGTTTCACCCCTGTGTAAATGCATTTTATTGATCCAAGTTCATTTAATACTATATCCCAAAATTGTGTTCGTTGTTTATTTAGGTTATTTCTAATTGCAGGTTTAATCAACTTGTTTGGAATGTCAGGTACATTTGGATTCTTTGATTGCAGAAACATAACAAGATTCCAGTAACAAAAATCTTTCAGTACTCTTGCATTTTCAGCGAGATAATTTTTCCATTCAGGATTGATTTCAATTTCTTTATCAAACAAAGCATACAAACTTTTATTCGTCTGGTCTTTTGATGATTTGTAAATTTCCATTTTGTTCATTTGCGAAAACCAAGGACTTAAAAACCAATGAGGTACTTGATTGTTAAAATATTGCAGTTGGCTTAGGGTATCTCTGTTCTTTGTTTTTATGAGAGTTTGAAAAACCTTCTCTTTATCATCATCTATCATCAAAGATTCAAAATCCTTAATAACTTCAATTGATCTTTGTAGTTTGTCTTGTTGTCCAAATGAAACATGAAAATAATGAACAGTATACCAGGCATTGGAAATCATTCTTGCAAATAGGTCCCTCTTAAAAATTCGTGTTTCTCCGGATTCTATTGACTGAATGATAGAAAGAAACCAGTAAAATTTATAGGTAGCAGAGGTATTATTAAAGCATGCTGCCAATAGATTGACAGGTAAACCATTTTTACCAGGGAGTTGCATCATAATTAATAGTTGCTTTGTGGTTAAGCCACTTTTCAGACCGTAATATACAATATTTCGATTCACTTCCCTGATCCCTTCCAAACTAACTTATAATATCGTACAAGTGGCATTTTTCGACATTTCTTCATCAAAATATTTCTGAGATGTGTGATAATCCTTTTTAAAACACTGATCCCAATTCGAGCGATAAAGAATCCCCACCCTTTCCTAAAAACACCCCCTCCGGTTAAAGATATGCTGCATGAGTAGAAAACAAAGGCGTCCGAGTTAAGAATAATAGCCGTCCGAGTTAAGAATATGACCGCAAGAGTTGGCCTTTTCGTTGATTTGTTTATCCGGGCAAAATCAAAATTCCATTCGAGAAATTTATTTTTTCGATTCTTTCCAACATGAAAGTGTCCACCTCAAAATATATTTTCGTTCTATTTTTGTGCCGTCTCCAATGAAATTATTTCTGCGGCATGTTCGCTTCAAATATTTTAAATCCTTAGGAATCCTATGTGATTTTTAGGTTTTTCAATTGCTTTAGCGCTGGCCAACTCGGTAAGCGCCTGGTAAATGTCGTTAAATTGCATGTTGGTTTCGATCATAAAACTTTCCAGCTTTTGGTTAAGTTCGGCATAACCAAGGGCGTATTGTCTTAATGCTATAAAAGCACGCACAATAGAAATATTAATTTCGATGGCTTTCGGACTATTCAGTATGCTTGCAAGCATTGCAACTCCTTGTTCGGTAAATGCAAATGGCAGATACTTACTAAATTTCCTCTGCCTGGTTGTTCTAAGGTCGCAAATTGTGTCCTTAGAAAACTATATTCTTCTCCGTTCAATTCGAACATAAAATCGGAAGGAAAACGATTAAGATTGCGTCTAACGGCCTCTTTTAGACGCTTGGTTTCGGTTTCATACATTTCTGCCAAATCGAAATCGAGCATTACCCTCATTCCGCGAATCTCGTAAATTTTGTTTTGGATGATTTGTAATTCCATAAAAAAAAGGTTAAAGGTTGATGTGGTTTTATGGATTGAAAACTACAAAAAAATTATTTCAAAGCATTCATCATTTCAATCGTTTGCCTGACCGCTTCTTTGTTGGTGGTTGGTATAAACTTAAACCTGTTTATAAATTTGGAAGAATCGAAATTGTACGGTCGGTCAAACTGGTACATCATTTCCGCCATCTCTTTTAAAATAGGCACGAATACTCCCAATGGCCTGAGACTCCAAATTGGCAATACTTTTACCTTGTCAGAGGCGTTCATTTCACTGGCAAATAATCTCACCCATTCCCGGCCGGTAAGTGAGTTCATGTCAACCGGTAAATTCCAGATTTGGTTATACGCGTCGGTTGTATTGCCGAGTATGGCTGTAGCTTTGGCCAAATCGGGCGTGTAACCCATGGTATGAACAACATCGGCATTGCCAAACCATTGGGCAGTTTTGCCTTTTGCCAGGTTGTCATATACAAGGTTCATTAATAAACTATTTTGCTTTTTTCGGATTTCTGCTCACCAATTTGATATCGTTTGTAAACTGTGTGAGGGCTTTGGCTAAATCGGTTCCTATAGCGCCTCCTGATCCTAAAATTGTTTGCATTATAGTTTTGTGTTAATTCATCAAGCGAAGCGTTTTTTTTGATAAGCCACGAAAGCGGCAGAACGTGAACTTTTATCCATCATTCCACCGCTTTCGGGCGGTAACTGTCAACTGAGATTGATCACTGAAGATTTTCTTATTTCGGCCCGATCAGTTCAATAAAAGTACCATCAGGATCCTGCACCAGTACAAACTGACGTGTTTCGTCGAGCATGGCAGGTGTTTTTCCAAGCATTTTCACATCGTGCTTTTTGATACGTTCCAAAATGGGTTTCATCGATTTGACAAAGATTGTGATGTACTGCATCCCTGTATCATCAGGCACATAAGTTTGTTTGGAATGGGTCGCTTTTTTTCCAAACGACATCAACTTCCATTCCGGAGCATTTTCGCTGTTTTCAAGTTTCAGCACTTTTACATCAAAGCTGTTGCCATTGCTCAGTCCCAATTCCCTGGCTTTGTCGGCATCCACGCTAAATTCGCCGGTTTTCACCATCCCGATTACATTCAGGTAAAAATCGAGTGCTTTGTCGAGGTCTTCAACAACTACGCCTATAGAAATGGCCGATTTTGCAAAATCATCGGGTGGCTGAACTGCAAAAGAAGGAATAACTACCAGCAGAACAGCCAGTAAAATAATTGATTTAAAAAGTTTCTTCATGATCGTATATTTTATTAATAAGAATGTATGTTCACAATATGTACTCACCCCCGAGCCCAGCAAGCCGGGCTTCCCCCTCCCTTTAAAAAAGAGAGGGGAGAGCATCGCAGATGCGACGGGGTGAGTTGAGAAATTACACTTTAATTTTTGTACTCACCCTCACAAAACAACGTAGAGCCAAAAAAAATTAACTCACAGCTTTTTTCCATGCTTCGGCCATTAATGCAGCTCCGGCCATCGAAGGATGTACACCATCGGCTGTCCAGTAGGTAGCGGGTGCGTGTTTTTTAGCTTCCTCGAAAATCGTATGATAAGGAATAAAGACAGCATTGAATTCAGTGGCCAGTTTTTTTGCTGAATTACGGTAATCATTGAATTCAGGGAACCACTTTTCGTCAACCGCAGAACAGCCCAATACGGCAAAAGGCTCACATATAACTAATTTAACATCCGGTAGCATCTTTTTGGTCACCGTTAAAAGCTGCCGCAAATCGGTTTCGTAGGTTTCAACAGTTCCGTTGTATTTGCCATTCAGCTTGTGCCAGATATCGTTTACACCAATCAGGATACTCAACAAATTCGGGCGCAAATCAAAACAATCCTTCTGCCAGCGATCGGCCAGCTGAAAAACCTTGTTGCCACTGATGCCCCGATTGTAAATTTTCAGTTCTTTTGAAGCATGTTCATTTAAAATTCCTGAAGCAGCCAAAAACGCATATCCGGAGCCAAATGACCCAGGTGAATTGGCCAGTTGTTTCTCCTTTTCACGTCCTGCATCAGTAATAGAATCTCCCTGAAAAAGAATCACATCACCTTTGTTCAGTGAAGATAAAAGACCTTTTGATTTTTTGGGGGCAGAGGGCATTGATGCTGAAAGTACTGCGGGAATAGCTGCCAATCCAACAGTTCCGGAAGCGGCACTCCAAAGAAAATTGCGACGGTTAATGTTCATGATACAATAGATTTTTAATGGTTTTAAGCATAAAAGTTACACGTTCGGTAACCGAAAATAAAGGTAATTCAATAATCTGATAATTCAAGCCGGAATAGGTTTCCAAAACGGCCTGATGAATGAGCAATGCCTCCTCAAATTTTTCAGTACGAATGGAATCGTTGACAAAAATTTCGCGCCATGGCGGAGTAACGAAAACCTGCGGTGCATAGCGATATTTTTCGGCGCTCAGTTTTAATATTTCAGGCGTTCCAAATCCTTTGTACCGTGCGAAAGCCAATTGGTCTGGAATTCCACGGTCGGCAAATGCAATTGTCTGATCAGGAACCGAATCATAAAAATTCGTTCTCAACCTTAATATTTCTTCCTGAAAAAGTTTTGGATTTTTCCAGGGCAACAAATCACCACCAATTTTCTTCTGATGCTCAATTAATTCACGGGCAAATTCGTCTGAACACAAATAGCCCGATCTTTTTAGTTCACTTATCAATTCGGTTTTGCCAAATCCGGGACCTCCGGTGATAATATAGATTTGTTTCTGAACCATGACTTTAACGATTGATAAGTGATCTAAAGCCTAAAAATAGAAACTATTACTCCCAAAGAAGTATTAATAGGAGACATTTATTAAATAATTATTAATACTGAAATACATAAACACTCATTTTCAGTCACTTAAATAGCAAGTCGTAAGAATTATATAAATGCCGACAAAATAAAAATATACCTTTGCCCCCATTCCGTGTGCGAACACGTTTTTTTTGAATAAATTCCGTGTACGAACACGGCTAACAATAAAAACAAAATAAAAATGGAACTTAATCGCAAAACAGCCACCCAAACAAAAGTTTACCCAACCCGAATCCTTCAATTTGGCGAAGGAAATTTTTTACGCGCTTTTACCGATTGGATTGTGGACAAAATGAACAAGGAAATCGGATTTAACACCGGAATTGATGTGGTTCAGCCACTACCCGGCGGAATGGCCGGTATGTTGAACGATCAGGACGGATTGTATCACGTTTATCTGAAAGGAATCAAAAACGGTCAGCCGGTAAAGGAATTTTCGCTGATTGACTGTATCAACGTTGGCATAAACCCTTATTCAGAATTCGAAAAATACGAACAATCGTACCTGAATCCTGACCTTCGATTTGTGTTTTCTAATACCACTGAAGCCGGAATAGCCATGGATGAAACGGATACACTGGAAATGCAGCCACAAAAATCATTTCCGGGAAAAGTTGCTTCATTGCTTTATAACCGATACCAAAATTTTAACGGCGCTGCCGACAAAGGATTGATATTTTTCGCCTGTGAGCTGATTGACAGAAATGGCGATATACTGAAAAAATACGTTTTGCAACACACCAAAAACTGGAACCTTGGCGACGATTTCGCCAATTGGGTGAACCAATCGTGTGCTTTTTGCAACACACTTGTTGACCGCATTGTGCCAGGTTTCCCAAAAAATGAAATCTTACAAATTCAGCAGGAACTGGGTTTCGAAGACAATCTGGTGGTGGTTGGCGAATATTTCCACTTTTGGGTAATTGAAGCTCCTGAATGGGTAAAGAAAGAATTCCCTGCTGAGAAAGCCGGTCTGGATGTGAAATTCGTAAAAGATATGACCCGATACCGCGAACAAAAAGTTGCAGTATTGAACGGCTGTCATACCGGAAGCTATGCAGTGTCGTACCTCAGCGGACTGGAAACTGTGCGTGAAGGATTTGAGAACCTCGAAGTCGGAAATTTCATGAAAGAACTGGTGTACGACGAAGTTTTACCTGCACTCGAAGGAACTGAAAAAGAACTTCAGTCGTTTGCCAATAAAATTCTGGAACGTTTTCGCAATCCGTATATTCGTCACCTGTGGCAAAGTATTGCGCTGAATGCCATGTCGAAATGGGAAACGCGCAACCTGCCGACGCTGCTGAATTATTACGAAGCAAATCAGATGCTCCCGCAAAAACTTGTATTTTCGCTGGCAGCAATGATCGCCTATTTCAAAGGAGAGACCAACGGTCAAACCTACAAAGTACAGGACGATCAGTGGATTCTGGATTTTTACAAAGAAGCATGGGCTGAATGTGACGGACGCCCTGTTTCAGTTCAGAAACTGGTTGAAAAAGTGCTGAAACTTGAAAAAGTATGGAAACAGGATTTGAATAAAGTTCCCAACCTCACCATTTCAGTAACCTGCTATTTATTTCTGATTGAACAGGTTGGAATGAAAAAAGCGGTAAAAGCCGTGTTGAGCGAAAATAACCCGCTGATGAAAATCGGGTAAAAAAGCCCCCTCCAACTCCCCCACAAGGGGAGAGAAAGAAAGAAGAAACAAGTCATATCCCAAAACACTGAAAGTGTTGAATTTCAATAACCACGGGTAAAGCGAAGCGGAACCCGTGAATGAATGAAAACGGGAAAACAAGGCGCATCTGGAAATGAAAATTGGAAAAATGCATCGTATGCGCCGCAAAGAGAACTTTGAGAGAAGCAAAAACATTAATCTGGCAAAATGTCAAAATTCATAACAATCAATCCGACCGACAATGTGGCGGTGTGTTTGGAAACAGGCCTCAAAGGCGAAACTGTAGTAATTGACGGACACAAAATTATTCTTCTGGAAGAAATTCCGGTTGGGCATAAAGTCGCACTCGAAAATATCGAAAAGGGGAACGATGTCATAAAATATGGCGCACCAATTGGTCATGCGATCGAAGAAATTAAAATCGGGGCGCACGTCCATGCACACAACCTGAAAACCAATCTTTCCGGAACAATTACCTATTCGTTTAACCAGAAGCTGAATGAAATCAGGTATTCTAAACGCACTTTAATTTTCGACGGATACCGCCGCAGCAACGGAAATTCAGGAATACGGAACGAAATATGGGTGGTTCCAACGGTAGGATGTGTAAACGGTCAGGCACAGCAAATCATCAATCTTTTTCAGAAAGAAGTAAATCCTGAAAACATTGATGCAATTGAGGTTTTCAAGCACAATTACGGTTGTTCGCAGTTGGGCGACGACCATTTGAATACCCAAAAAGCATTGGCGGATATCATCAATCACCCGAATGCCGGTGGCGTTTTGGTATTGGGATTGGGCTGCGAAAACAATCAGATTTCGCAACTGAAGAGAGTAATCGGCGATTATGATCCTGAACGGATTAAATTTCTGGTGGCTCAGGAAGTGGACGATGAAGTTGAAGCCGGAGTTGAAATCCTGAAAGAAATTTATGCGCAGATGAAAAACGATCGCCGCGAAGCCATTCCGCTTTCTGAACTGAAAGTTGGGTTGAAATGTGGCGGATCGGATGGTTTTTCAGGAATTACAGCCAATCCGCTGGTGGGCGCATTCTCCGATTTTTTAATTGCACAGGGCGGAACAACTGTTCTGACCGAAGTTCCTGAAATGTTTGGCGCCGAAACATTGCTGATGGCACGGGCAAAAGACCGCGCAACTTTCGACAAAACAGTGAGCCTGATAAACGATTTCAAGGAATATTACATGCAGCACGATTTGCCGGTGTACGA
>JAUYMU010000053.1 GCA_030698405.1 Bacteroidota bacterium | reverse complement strand
CACGTCCAACCTATACACGTATTTATGAAAGTGCCAGACGAAAAGTTGCACAGGCATTTGTTTTGGGCAAAGCAATAGTTTTCGAAGGTGGTAAAGTGTTTTTTGATACCGAATGGTATTCCTGCAATAGCTGTGGCTGTTTTTTTAACCATCCAGCTAAAGAACAGAAAATTAACAATTGTTCGCTGTGTGGTTCAACTGACATTGAGCAGTACCATGAAAATGCCCAGGCAAATTCATTAGAAGATATTTGTATTTGCCCGAAGTGTGGATATGAAAAAGTACATTCTCCGGGTGTTCCTTGCCGAAATGAAATCTGTCCGGTTTGTAATTGCCTGATGGTTCGAAAAGGGGCGCCACACCAGTATCGAAACAGAAATTATAATTAAAATAAACTAAAGATGAAAGTAGCAATCACATCAACAGGGAATAGCCCTGATTCAAAGTTAGACAGCCGTTTTGGCCGCTGTTCGTATTTTGTAATTTACGATACCGAAACTAATGCCACTGAGTATATTCCAAACTTGAATAAAGAAAATGTTGAAGGCGCTGGTCCGGCTTCCGTTCAATTAATTGCCTCCAGAGGGGCAAATAAGGTAGTATCGGGTGAGTTCGGAGCTAAAGTAAAATCACTTTTCGACAGTCTCCAAATTCAGTTAGTTGTGTTGAACAATCCTGAAAAGAAAATTAGTGAAATAATAGAAATGTTGAACCATTAAGAATAGACAGTATGCCACAATTAGATGGAACAGGCCCCGAAAAAAAAGGTGCACAAACCGGACGGGGATTAGGTAAATGCAGAACTGTGCCTGAAGAAGAAGCCCTCGAAAAATTGGGTAAAGGCATGGGTTTGCGTCGCAAGACTGGTGGCAGACAAGGTGAAGGTAAACGCTTAAAAAGTGGTTTAAAATAGTGTTAACCAAAAGAAAAGGAGGTTATTATGCCAGGATTTAATGGTCGTGGCCCCGATGGAACAGGAGCCATGACTGGCCGAAGAATGGGTCAGTGCAATCCAGATACCAAAGGAAGAACTGATGATGAATTAAAACGTGCAATAGCTGGTTTGGTTGCTGTTGTGATCATTGGTGCAACTGAAATTGTTTGGAATTGGATAAAAGAAAAACGCTTGAAAAGCGGATTAAAATAGTATTAATCATTTTTAAAAGGAGGTTATTATGCCAGGATTAAACAGACGAGGCCCAATGGGAGAAGGGCCAATGACAGGCAGAAAAATGGGTCAGTGTAATCCCGATAACAAGGGAAAGACCGACGACGAAATTTTACAAAACAGAAGTTCATCTCTGGAACCAGGTCGAGGCATGGGACGCGGACAAGGATTGGGAAGCGGCTTAGGTATAGGACGTGGTCAAGGTGGACTTGGACGGGGACTGGGACGGCAAAATCGTTTCAGAGGAGGTAATTAAAAATCCGGGAGGGGAAAATCACCCCTCCCTCATTCAATAAACAAACTTTAAAATAAAAGAAGATGAATAAAAAAATTGCTATTCCGATGGAAAACGGAGTATTGTGTGCCCATTTTGGGCATTGTCAACAATTTGCAATTGTTGAAGTGGTAAATGGAGTAATTACCGATTATAAAGAAGTAACGCCACCCGAACATGTGCCGGGTTTGTATCCACGTTGGGTTGCCGGATTTGGTGTAACCGATGTGATTGGCGGTGGCATGGGCCAAAAAGCGATTGATCTGTTCAATCAGCAGAATATCAATGCTTTTGTAGGTGCGCCAACTAAATCAGCCAGAGAACTGGTCAGCGATTTTATTGCCGATAAACTTACCCTGACTGCCAACTATTGCAATCACGATGGAAATCACGAGTGTAACCATTAGGTTGAATGTGTCTTAAATTATGACTGATCATTCAAATCTAAAAATAGCTGTTGCCAGTGGAAAAGGAGGTACGGGTAAAACGCTTGTTTCAACCAATCTGTTTTGGGCGCTTCAAAATACCGGAACCCAGGTTACTTTGGTTGATTGCGATGCTGAAGAACCTAATATGGCTGAATTTATTTCGGGCGAAGTATTGGTTCGTTTACCGGTAACACAGAACATTCCGGTTATTGATTCTGAGATTTGTACGTTTTGCGGTAAATGTTTCAATTACTGTAATTACAATGCCATTGTATATCTTCCTTCAAATCATTTTATTAAGGTAGTTGAGGATTTATGTCACGACTGCGGTGCATGTACCGTAGCTTGCCGGTTTGGCGCAATTTCCGAAAAAGAGAAACAACTGGGTACAGTTAAAACCATGTTCCTGAATAGTAATGCCGAATTGATTGAAGCGCGGGCAGATGTGGGTGTTTATTCTCCTGTACCGGTGATCAAAAAGGCAATTCATTCTGTAAATGATCGGTCTCTGGCAATATTTGACTCTCCTCCGGGAATTTCCTGTCCGTTTATTGCTACCGTAGAGAGTGCCGATTTTGTAGTATTGGTCACAGAACCAACGACTTTTGGCCTGAACGACTTGAAACTTTCAGTAGAAACATTGCAGCAACTCAAAAAACCTTGCGGAGTAATAGTAAACCGCGCAGGATTAGGTAACCGCGAAGTATATGATTGGTTGAAAGCCAACAAAATTCCTTTGTTGCTCGAAATTCCCTTTGACAGGGAAATTGCCCGTATCTATTCCGAAGGTCTTTTATTAGTAGAGGAAAAACCTGCTTATCAACTTCTGTTTAGAGAATTATTAAAAACGATTGAAAAATTAGTGAAACGATGAACGAAATAGTAATTCTGAGCGGTAAAGGAGGAACGGGCAAAACAAGCTTAAGTGCAGCATTTGCAACGATAAACAACAATACGATTGTTGCCGATTGTGATGTGGATGCAGCAAACCTCCACCTGATATTGCAACCTGTAAATTATTATGACAGAAATTTCACAACCGGTAGTAAAGCATTAATCAATTACGATACCTGCACCAACTGCGGGCTGTGTATTGATTATTGCCGCTTCGATGCCATTTCGTTTCATCGCGAAAAAGTTACTATCTCCGAAATATCGTGCGATGGCTGCAAATTGTGTTCACGCATTTGTCCTTCCCATTCCATTCAAATGATTCCGAGCGATAAAAGTCGTTGGTATGCAGGAAATTACCGTAATGGCAAAATGGTTCATGCAAGGCTTGCTCCCGGTGAGGAAAACTCGGGCAAACTGGTAAACGTAGTACGAGAACATGCAAAAAAAACAGCACAGGAAACCGGCTGGGAAACCATTATTATTGATGGACCTCCGGGTATAGGTTGTGCTGTTATCTCTTCGATAACCGGAACAAATAAAGCCATTATTGTTACAGAACCAACCAACTCCGGTTTTCACGATATGAAACGTGTACTCGAAATCACGGCTAACTTCAAAGTAAAAACGGTTGTCGTGATTAATAAATATGATCTTAATGAGTCCATTTCAAGTAAGATAGAAAATTGGTGTGTTGAAAATAATATTCCGGTTGTCGGAAAGATCGCCTTTGATCCTGAAATTGTAATGGCCATGATCAACTGCCAAAGCATTACCGAATGGAAACCGGAATCAGAAACGAGTAAGGAAATAATACGCATCTGGAATCAAGTGAAAACAGATAAATGCATCATACAAAGATGACAAAACAAGAAGCGATAGATCAATCACAGGCTTTATTTGATGAAGGTTACGCCTGCTCGCAATCGGTTTTACTGACTTTTGCAAATCAGTTTGAACTTGACGAAAAAACTGCAAAACTCATTGCTTCAACTTTTGGAGGAGGTATGGGACGCTTGCGGGAAAAATGTGGCGCGGTAACTGGAGGATTCATGGTTCTTGGCCTTAAATATGGCAATGAAGATCCCGGAGATATGGAGACAAAATTAGCCGCTTATAGGAAAGTAAGAAATTTGAACCATCTGGTAGAAGAAATCCACGGAACAACTAATTGTGGCGAGCTACTCAAAAAATTTGCAACCGAAGCAGATATTGCAGAACGAAAACACCACAAAATTATATGTCGAAGAGTAGTTGGCGACGTAACTGAACAATTGTACGACTTAATTAATTTACAATAAGGCCGATGTGATAATCTCCAAAGGGCAGGGCAATCTGGAAGGATTGTTTGAAAGCCCCAATCAGCATATTTTCTTTTTACTGATGGTGAAATGTAATGTGGTGGCCGAACGCCTTGGCGTAAAAAAAGATAGTTTTGTGGTGAGACAAAATAGAAGTAATTAAGATGATACAAAACACAATAAACCTTCGTCCGCGATATGGAGAGGTTGACCAGATGGGCTATGTTTACCATGCCAATTATGTGAGTTATTGCCATCAGGCACGAACCGAACTGATGCGAAATTTGGGTATTCACGATCAGGTGCTCGAAGAAAACCAGATCATGATACCAGTTATAAGTATCAACCTGAGGTATTTAAAAGCCGCCAGATACGATGAATTACTGACTATTCGAACCACACTCCGTGAGATGCCAAAGACTCGATGTCAGTTCGAATTTGAGATCAGGAATGAAGCGAATGAAAAGATCTGCACGGCAGTATCCGAGATTGTTTTTGTAGATAGTATTTCCCGAAAACCAATGAGGGTGCCGGAAATTGTTAAAAAAGTCTTGAGCACTTATTTTAAAACAGAAACGGAATGAAATTAACAGTACTTACCGAAAATGTGGCAGGAGGAAAGTTTTTGGCCGAACATGGCTTGTCCTATCTGATAGAACATGATGAACAAACCATTTTATTCGATACCGGGCATACCGATGTTTTTCTGAAGAATGCCAAGCAGTTGGGAATTGACTTGCAAGATGTGGTCGATTACATCGTGTTGAGTCACGGTCATTGGGATCATGGCGATGGATTGCAATACATCGAAAGCAAAACTTTGATTACTCACCCAAATGCATTTATCAAACGTACCCGAAAGAATGGATCGCTCAATATCGGTTTGACACTTGATAAGGAAACGCTCGAAAAAAGGTTCAAGCTGATAACTTCTGCAAATCCATACCAAATATCTGAAAGTATCCTATTTCTGGGAGAGATTCCGCGTACCAATAATTTTGAATCCCAATCCACCAATTTTGCCGATGAAAATGGAGTGGAGGATTTTGTTCCGGATGATTCGGCTTTGGCAATTGTAGAGGATAAAAGCCTGATAATTGTTTCAGGATGCGCCCATTCAGGAATTTGCAATATTTGCGAATATGCAAAAAAAGTGACTGGTATCTCAAAAATTTCGGCAGTAATTGGTGGTTTCCATCTAAAACACATTGACGAACAAACCCAACAAACTATCGCGTATTTTAAAAACGAGCAAATCGCTGAAATTATTCCATCGCATTGCACCGAACTTCCGGCACTTTCGGCTTTTTATTCCGAGTTTAAACTTGACCAGCTAAAAACCGGACAAGTTTTAAGTTATTAACTACCTATAAAAAAGAGACCGCCTCTTTTCTGTTTTGAGACGGTCTCTTATGTATTTCTACCAATTTTTGCGATTTTCCGGAAGTCCGTATTTTTCGAGTACAAAGTCAAGGTCTTTGTCACCACGTCCGCTAAGGTTGATAAGTATTGATTTTTGAGGCTCTTTTTGAGCAAGTTTTAAAGCATAAGCAACAGCATGAGCACTTTCCAGCGCAGGAATAATTCCTTCCAACCGGCTTAATTCATAAAAAGCATCAATACATTCTTTGTCTGAAATTGTATCGTAATTTACTTTTTTCAAATCTTTAAGCATACAGTGTTCGGGGCCAACTCCGGGGTAGTCCAATCCGCTTGCTACCGAATAAACAGGCGATGGTTCTCCTTTTTCGTCTTGCAGAAGATAACATTTGAAACCATGAATAATTCCGGGTGTTCCTTTGGTCATTGTTGCTGCATGGTCTCCAAGATCAAGTGAATGACCACCAGGCTCAATACCATACAATTCGCATTCTTCATCTCCAAGAAAGGCAGAGAAGATTCCCATCGCATTGCTACCGCCACCAACGCAGGCCACAACACTGTCAGGCAATTCTCCGGTCATTTCAAAGAACTGTTCTTTGGCTTCTATTCCGACTACCCGTTGAAAATCGCGAACCATCATTGGGAATGGATGTGGTCCAACCACTGAACCGATGCAGTAAATTGAATTAATCGGGTCTTCCAGATAGGCCAGAAATGCAGAGTCAACGGCTTCTTTAAGTGTTTTTAAGCCATGCGAAACAGGCACAACAGTTGCTCCCAGAATTTGCATCCGCACAACATTTGGATGTTCTTTGATGATATCAACTTCACCCATGTGGATTTCACACTCAAGCCCGAAGTAAGCAGCAGCAGTTGCAAGGGCGACACCATGCTGTCCGGCTCCGGTTTCTGCAATCAGTTTTTTCTTTCCCATAAACTTAGCCAGAAGAGCTTCGCCCATGCAGTGGTTAAGCTTGTGAGCCCCGGTATGGTTCAAATCTTCGCGCTTCAGGTAGATTCTTGCTCCATATTTGTCCGACAGGCGGTTGCAATAATAAACAGGCGTTGGGCGTCCCTGGTAATGTTTACGAATACTTCTAAGTTCGGAAATGAAGTTATGCGACTTACTGATAGCATAATAAGCATCATTAATTTTCTTCATCTCTGATTCAAGCACAGGAGGTATAAATGCTCCTCCATACTCATTAAAATAACCTTCTTTGCTAGGGTATTTCTTAAAATAATTTTCCGGCATATTGTATCTGTTAAGTTAATTATGTGTTTTTCTACAAAAAACAAAATTAAAATTTTATCAGTCAATCGTATTATATTCTGGATTTTTTCACGAAAAAAGCGTGCAATTCTTAATTCACAGGTTTTTTACTTATTTTTTGATTTTACAATCTCGGCCAGACACGATTTTATCTCAGGGAATAGAAACACAAAACCTTCGTTTAACAATCTTTTTGGAACAACCTGCGGGCTTTGGAGAAGCAGTGAGGATGCTTTGCCCAGCACTAATTTTAGTGCAAATTCAGGAACGGTAAAAATTGCAGGCCTTTTTACTGATTGTGCCAAAACCTTTGTAAATGTTTTATTGTCAATGTTATCAGGAGCAACCAGATTGTACGTTCCCCGTGCCTGTTCATGTTCAATGCCCCAAATAATTGCATTTACCACATCAAAAATATGCACAAAAGGGAAGGACTGAGTTCCTGATCCGATCTTTCCACCAAGTCCAAGTTTAAACAATGGCAACAAATTTTTAATGGTTTTCGCTTCTTTTCCTAAAATCAGTCCAATCCTGAAAATCACCTTCCGAACTTTCGGCGATAAATCAGATGATGCGTTTTCCCAGCTTTGTACAACTTCGCCAACAAAATCGTTTGAAAAAGAAGGGCTTCTTTCTGTGTGAACTTTTCCGGGAGAATAAATTCCTATTGCTGAAGCTGATATGAAAATACGGGGCTTTTTGTTGTCGGGCAAACCGTTGATGGCTTTGACGATGTTTTGAGTGGTTTCAACCCTGCTTTTCATGATTTCCTTCTTGTTGGCTGCGGTCCATCTTTGCAGAATTGGAGCACCTGCAAGGTTTATCACCACAGCAACGTCTGCTATAATTTCAGATAGTTTTTTAACATTGTAAAGCGTACGTCTTTCAATGGAAACAATCTTATGATTGGCCGCTTCAAGCTCGCGAATCAAATTTTTTGCGATGTATCCATTTGCTCCTGAAACTGCAATTTTCATCTTTCTATAATTTTGAACCACATAGGCACATAGAACACATAGTTATTCTTTTCCTATGTGAACTATATGTCTATGTGGTTATTTTTCATATGTTCTACAAATTTAAGTTCATAAGGATGAGGCGCAATATTATGACACTTTATATTTTTCATTACTTCTATTGTTTAAAAATACAATCAAGTTGAAATTAAGTTTAACTTTTCTCGTTTAAAACTGATGTAAACTCATTTTAGATTAATTTTGCCCAACCTAAACCTGCTAAGCCAGACTTAATTACTAAATGCTGATTTTTTGAACTAAGTTTGTTGTCAGTCTATCAAATACAAAATTTTCGTGTGAAAAAGAAAACACCCATATCCGCTGTAAAAACAAAATCATCTACCCGGTCAGTAAAGAAAAGTTCCGGTTCGTCAAAAAGTTTCGGACGGAAGGTATTCATATTTCTGTTAAAAACAGTAATTGCCCTTGTGCTGCTGGCATTTCTGCTTTTTCTGATTGTTTATGTTGGTTTTACCGGTCCGGTTCCTTCGAAAGAAGAATTACAAAAAGTGAAAAATCCGGTGGCCTCAGAAGTATTTTCCAATGATGGACGGTTGCTAGGAAGATATTACATCGAAAACCGCAGCAATGTAAGTTTCGGCGAAATTTCGCCAAATATAATCAATGCACTGATTGCCACAGAAGATTCAAGGTTTTATCATCATCGTGGAATTGATGAAGTTGCCCTGCTACGTGTTTTTGTAAAATCTGTTTTGATGCAGGACCGAAGTTCCGGCGGAGGAAGTACACTTAGCCAGCAAATAGTAAAGAATTTGTATCCGCGTAAATCGTTTGGAGCATTCTCAATGCCAATCAATAAGTTACGCGAATCGATCGTGGCATACCGACTTGAAAAATTATATACTAAAGATGAAATTTTAACACTCTACCTCAATACCGTTCCGTTTGCTGAAAATACATTTGGGGTTGAAGTTGCATCGGAGCGGTTTTTCAACAAGCCACCATCGAAATTAGATGTTCACGAAGCTGCCACCCTGGTAGGAATGTTGAAAGCCAACAACAGTTACAATCCGCGTAAAAATCCGGAGCGATCGCTCGAAAGGCGCAATGTGGTGATTGAACAGATGCAAAAACACAGCTATGTTTCGAAGGCTGAGGCTGAAATGTACAAAGCGGAACCGCTCGATCTGGCATATAACCTGATAACCTACAACGAAGGTCCGGCTCCGTATCTGATGGAAAAAATCCGTCCGATAGTGCAAGCCTGGTGCGAAGATCATCTGAAAGAAGATCAAACCATTTATAATTTATACACCGACGGATTAAAAATTCAGACCACCATCGATTTCGATATGCAGTTGGCTGCAGAAAAAGCGGTTAACGATCAGATGAAAAATCTTCAGGCTTTGTTCGACATACATTGGGGAAAAGGCAAGCCTTGGGGAAACGACCAATCGGTTGTGACCCGTGCTATGAAACGTTCAGAACGATATCGGAATCTAAAGAAACGTGGTGTTCCTGAAGATCAGATAAAAGAAATTTTCAATACTCCAACTTCGGTTTCGTTGTTTACATGGGATGGTAACAAACAGGAGGAAATGACTCCGATGGACTCTGTTCAGTATTATCTAAAGATATTGAATACAGGATTTATGGCGATGGATCCCAATTCAGGAGAACTGAAAGCATACATCGGCGGAAATGATTTTCGCTATTTTAAATATGATCATACTCTTTCAAAGCGTCAGGTAGGTTCAACTTTTAAGCCCATTGTTTATTTGGCCGCACTTGAAGCAGGGATTCCGCCGGATACTTATTTCGCGAATGAAAAAAAGGTTTATACAGATTACAGCAACTGGTCGCCATCGAACTCGCACGACGATTATACCGGTTTTTATTCGATGGAAGGAGCTTTGGCAAAATCCATCAATACCATTGCAGTTGATGTAGCGATGCAAACCGGAATTTCAAAGGTGATCGATCTGGCTAACCGGATGGGAATTGAATCTGAATTGCCTGAATATCCGTCGCTTGCGCTTGGTACACCATCCGTTTCGCTGGAAGAAATGATTTGTGTTTACTCCGAAATTGTAAATGGCGGACGAAAGGTTAAACCATATTATTTAAAGGCAATTGAATCAAGTACAGGGCAGGTTTTGGAAGAGTTTCAGAATATTCAATCCGACGAACAACTTGCCCAAACCGAAAATTGCCGGATTATTACCAACATGCTACAATCGGTTATTGATGGTGGTACCGGCAGCGCAATCCGAACAAAATGGGGTATTGACGGTGATTTCGCCGGAAAAACCGGAACAACACAAAATCAGGCCGATGGCTGGTTTATTGGTATGACACCGAAACTGGTAGCAGGTGCATGGGTTGGGGGAGAGGATCAGTCAGTTCATTTCAGAACGCTGGGTGCAGGCGCTGGAGGACATACTGCGCTTCCGATTGTCGGGCA
Source organism: Bacteroidota bacterium (assembly GCA_030698405.1). Lineage (GTDB taxonomy): Bacteria > Bacteroidota > Bacteroidia > Bacteroidales > Prolixibacteraceae > Aquipluma. The sequence continues at coordinate 17,230 of JAUYMU010000053.1, read as the reverse complement.
GTTTTACAGTCAGATATACCGAAATAGTAAATTTCAGGATATTCGGTACAGCAGGTTTGATCAACCTTCAGGAGAAACATTGGCAATGCTTGATATTCCGCCATTCCGCGAGGTTCTTCCATTAACAGTAAAAGGATTTTTTCAGGATTTGTTTGGTAGGAAAGAAACAAAGCAGGAAACTGATTTGAGAATTCAGGAAAGAGAGAACAGGCAACAAGCAAGGGAAGAAGCCAAACAGGATGCACGGTCTGAGAAAAAACCATTCTGGCAAAGTATGAAAGATGCCTTTAAAAAGAAGAATAAATAATCAACGGAAAAATAGATGAACAGAAGATTTGAAAAATGGCTGGCTGAAATTTCAGAAAAGAACTTAATATATATCCTGAGTTTATTTGTAGGCTTACTTAGCGGAACAGCCGCTTTTATGCTTAAAAATTTCATCCATTACGTTAGCCATTTTTTAACGCAGTATTTCAAAGATTCAGAAGAAAGTTTCTTCTATCTGGCATACCCGATGATTGGTATTCTGATTAGTGTATTGATTGTGAAATACGTGATCAAAGACGATATTAGTCATGGCGTTTCAAAAATTTTATCGGTCATCTCCAAAAAGGGGAGCCAGATAAAAGCGCATAATACGTTTTCTTCGATGGTTACCAGCGGTTTTACGATTGGATTTGGCGGTTCAGTTGGAGCTGAAGCACCGATTGTTTATACTGGTGCAGCCATCGGTTCAAATATTTCACGGTTGTTTAAGCTGAACCCGAATCAGGTACGTTTGCTGATAGGTTGCGGGGCAACGGGCGCTATTGCCGGAATTTTCAAAGCTCCGGTGGCCGGCATCATGTTCACGCTTGAAGTGCTGATGCTCGATTTGACAATGGCTTCAATTATCCCATTGCTTATTTCAGGAATTACCGCTGCCACGCTGGCCTATTTCTTTATGGGCAGTTCGGTGATGTTTCATTTTTCGCTTGAAAATACATTTGATTACGGAAACCTTCCTTATTATATTTTACTTGGCATTTTCAGTGGGCTGATTTCATTTTATTTTACCCGCACCGGTATGTATGTTGAAAAATGGATCAAAAAAATCAGGAACAGCTATTCCAGACTTATCTTTGGTGGTATCACTCTGGGTATTTTGGTGTTTATTTTTCCATCATTATGGGGCGAAGGTTATGACTCGATCAACAAAATATTTACAGGTCATGGAGCTGATTTATTGAATAATTCGGTGTTTTTTAATTGGAAATCTGACCCTTATGTATTGCTGGTTATCCTTTTTCTTATCCTGATTTTTAAGGTATTCGCAATGGCCATTACCACAGCAAGTGGTGGTGTGGGTGGAATTTTTGCGCCAACCTTGTTTATGGGAGCAATCGGTGGTTATATTTTGTCGCTCGCAATGAATACATTTTTCGGAATGAATTTGTCGCCTGCCAATTTTGCACTTGTAGGTATGGGCTCTCTAATGGCAGGTGTGATGCACGCTCCTTTGCTTGGCATTTTCCTGATTGCTGAAATTACAGGAGGATATCAGTTGCTGGTTCCATTAATTATTTCTTCAACAGTTGCTTATGTAACCGCGACACGTTTTGAACCACATTCAATTTATACGAAACGACTGGCCGAATTGGGCGAATTGGTTACCCATCACAAAGACAAGGCAGCGATGCATTTTATGAATGTGAAAGAATTGATAGAGACCGATTTTGAAATTTTATCGCCAGATATGAATTTAGGACAGATGACTTATTCGATCGCCCGGTCGAAGCGGGATTTGTTTCCGGTAGTGGACGAAAACGGGATGATGCAGGGAATGATCAAGCTGAATGATATACGAAATCTGATGTTCGAGCAGGATTTGTACGAAAAGATCAGTGTAAGCGATTTGATGTATATGCCCGAATTTTTCATTTCACCAAACGATTCGGTAGAGTTGGTTGCCGAAAAATTTAAATCCTGCGGACGCTATAATCTGGCAGTAATTGATGATGGCAAGTACATCGGTTTTATTTCCAGGGCCAGAGTTTTCTCGGTTTATCGCGATACAATGGCTGATTTGTCGTTTGAGTGAAATACTCACCCCCTCGCACCTATGGTGCTTGCCCCCTCTCTTTTTAAAAGAGAGGGAGGAAGGCCGCTTGCGGACTTCGGGGTGAGTATGAGTTATTAAGGTTTCTCCAAAATATTCAAGCCATGGCATTTCACAAAGAGCAAGATATCATTCAATTGTGTATCGAAAAACTGGCAACTATTCATGGTCAGTCAGTTCGCCTGAATAATTCATGTTCGGTTGGGGGAGGCTGTATCAATCATTCAGTTAAAGTCAGCACCTCTGTTGGCGATTTTTTCCTGAAGTGGAATGCTGATTGTCCATCTGATTTATTTCTGAAAGAAGCGGCAGGACTGGAAGAAATGCAGTCGGTTGAAAATCCGTATTTGGTGATTCCAAAGGTTGTCTGGAGCAGGGAAGCGGATGAGTGGCCGGGATTATTGCTGATGGAATATTTGCAGCCTGCAGCCACAACTTCCGGATTTGATGAGCGGCTGGGAAGGGGAATCGCCCGTCTCCACAGCAAAACTGCCTCAAACTATGGTTTTCATCATTCAAATTATTGCGGCGCCACCATTCAGGATAATACATGGACCAACAATTGGCCTGAATTTTATGCACAACGCAGAATTTGGAATTTGGTACAGCAAATCAATGTTTCGCGCGGCTTGACGTCCGGAGAGTTGAAAGTTTACGAAAAGTTGGTTGCCAAAATGCCGCAATTGCTTTCTCATCCAACAATTCCATCGCTGATCCACGGCGATTTATGGTCTGGAAATTACATGTACACCGTGAATGGCCCGGCGTTGATCGATCCGGCCTGTTATTATGCCGATCGTGAAATGGAACTGGGAATGATGCAATTGTTCGGAGGTTTTTCACCGGCAGTGTGGAAAGCATATCAGGAAGAATACCCACTTCCGGAGGGTTGGCAGAAAAGAATTCCATTGTACCAATTGTACCACATTCTAAACCATCATTTATTGTTCGGCGGTTCGTATGGGCGGCAGGCGCTGGAAATTGCGAAGGCGTTTGTGTGATGTTATTTTACAACTCCACCAACCGGTTTTTTATAGCATATACCACCAATTGCGCAGTGTTTTTGCTTTCGCTTTTTTCGAGGATGTTGGCGCGATGCTTATCAACCGTGCGTTTACTGATGAAAAGTTTATCTGCAATTTCCTGGTTCGACATTCCCTGACAGATCAGTATCAGGATTTCCATTTCCCGTTCAGATAATTCAGTATGAAATTCGTTGCTTTTAGCTGAATATTTCAGGCTGTTGACCAATGTTTGAAGTAATTCAGCAGAAAAGAACGAGCCTCCGTCATAAACCACATCCAGCGCAGTTTTAACTTCTTTGATATCCGAATTTTTAAGTACAAATCCTTTAACTCCGGCATTCACCATTTTATAGTAGTAATCTTCTTCGCCATACATCGACAAGGTGATGATTTTCAAATCGGGATACCTCTGATGGGCAATGGCAGACGCCTCAATTCCATCCATCACCGGCATACTTATATCCATCAGAACAAGGTCAGGAACAACTGTATTGAGCAGTTCTAAAAATTGTTTACCGTTGGCAGCTTCGGCAATTACATGGTAATTATCCAGGTTGTTCAAAAGAATGCGCAGGCCATTCCTGAAAAGGGTATGATCGTCAACGATGATTATTTTGCGTTTCAATTGATTACTCGTCATGCATTTTAACTTTTATGGTTACCCATGTTCCTTTTTTGTGCTCACTCTCAATGTTGATTTCCCCTTTTAGCGAATTGATGCGCGAATAAATGTTGGAAAAGCCCATTCCGCTTGTAGCAGGCTGTTCAATCACTTTGGCCACATTAAAACCTTTGCCGTCGTCCTGATAAATAATGGTCAGGTAATCACCGTCTTTGGTCAAAGATAGATCGATCTTTTTAGCCTTTGCATGTTTGATGGTATTATTTATCAGCTCGCAGACAACGCGATACAAAACAACTTCCACATTGCTGTCAAAACGTTCATCTTTCAGGTTCGAAACAAGGTTAATCCGGATGGTTTTGGTAATGTTGATTTTATTCGAAAAATTGCTCAATGCACGTACCAGTCCAAAATTATTTAAAACATGCGGACTCAGATTGTCCGAAATCTCTTTCAGGCTCTTGATCGCTTCATTGATAACCAGTTCAGTGTTTTCAACAATTTCGCGCGACGCCTCATTATGTTTCATTTGGGCCAGCGACGAAACCGACATCTTTACAGTCGAAAGCAATGGCCCAAGTCCGTCGTGCAAATCTTTTGCAAACCGTTTGCGTTCTTTTTCTTCGGTTTGAATAATGGTATTCAGGAACATTTTTTCGGTCTGCCTGCGCGAATCTTCCACCCGTTTCATGTACTTGAAAATCTTTTGGATCATGAAAACGCCTATTGCAAAGGCAAGCGAAGTGAATACGCCCATCCAGACAAATATTTCGCGGTAATCCTGCGGTTTAATATTGCTCACATAAGGCAGAAACTCCACCAAACGCATGACGGCCATCATGATAAAGCCAATCGTGAGCAACATCCACGAAAAATTGAACTTCGTAACCCTGGTAAGTTTTAGCGCAACACCCACCGCAAAAAATTGCAGTACAATGGCAATCACAAAAAGTATTTTGAGGATCATTGGTTATCGGGTATAAATCCTGTTTTCCTGTTCTGCTACGCGAATAAATGTGGTTCGTTTGCTCAATTCCTTTAACTGCGACGCTCCAACATAAGTACAGGTACTGCGGATGCCTCCCAAAATATCCTGAATGGTATTTTCAACCTTTCCGCGGTAAGGAACTTGAACAGTTTTACCTTCGCTGGCGCGGTAATCGGCTACACCTCCGGCATGTTTGTCCATGGCAGTGGCCGAACTCATGCCATAAAACTGTTTGTAGGTTTTCCCATCTCTCTTGATGGTTGAACCACCACTTTCGTCATGTCCGGCAAGCATTCCGCCGAGCATCACAAAATCAGCGCCTGCACCAAAAGCTTTGGCTACATCGCCCGGAGTTGAACAGCCACCATCACTGATGATTTGTCCGCCAAGGCCGTGAGCAGCATCGGCACATTCAATAATTGCCGACAGTTGAGGATATCCAACCCCGGTTTTTACACGCGTGGTACAAACCGATCCCGGACCAATTCCGACTTTAATAATGTCGGCGCCGGCAAGTAACAGTTCTTCAACCATTTCGCCGGTCACCACATTTCCTGCAATGATAATTTTATCGCTGTATTTTTTACGTGCCTGTTTTACAAACGCCACAAAATGCTCCGAATATCCATTTGCCACATCAATGCAAATAAATTTCAACTGAGGGTTGGCATTTAAAAGTTGGTCAATCTTCTCAAAATCACGCGATCCGGTTCCGGTGCTAATGGCAATGTAATTTTCTATTCCCTGCGGAGCCACTGCCATAAACCGGTTCCATTCCTCAATGCTGTAATGTTTGTGGATGGCTGTAAACAGTTTTTTTTCAGTAAGTGTTATCGCCATTTCGAAAGTGCCCACTGTATCCATGTTTGCGGCCATGATCGGAATTCCGGTCCATTCGGTATTGGTGTGCTTCATTTTAAACGTGCGATCCAGGCTCACCTGTGAGCGGCTTTTCAGGGTTGAGCGCTTTGGCCGAAACATTACATCTTTAAAACCCAGTTTTATGTCGTATTCAATTCTCATTTTTTACCAATTATTGTTGTTTGACGATAGTTTGTTTTAATTGCGCAAATAAAGCTAAATCTGCTGAAATACTGAATGTTTAATCAGTTGCTCTTTCCCATTCCCATCTGGAAAGTCCACCCCAGTTGATGGTTCGTTTATATCCTGCTTTACGCAGTTTTTTTGAAACCATTTTCACCGTGCCACCCACAGTGCAGTAAATAATCAAGTATTTGTCTTTCGGAATTTCATTTAGCCGGTTCATTATTGTTCCTGAAGGAAATGATTTGGCCGTGGGAATATGACCATTTTTAAAAGCTTTTTCTGATCGCACGTCAATTATCCAGATTGAATCGACCGGGTTGTCAACGATCTTTTTCAATTCTGAAGGTTCAATATACTTTCTTAACACTTTAGCTTCTGCTCCCGCTTTCCCAACAAATACTGACTGTGTGGCAGCAACATTAATAAGTACGGTAAATAAAAATAGTATGATCAGTCCGGTTTTTGAAATATGTTTTATTCCTGTTTCCATGTTTTTTGAAACTCTTTTTTTTAGCGATTTTATTAGACGTTACAAAGTTAACGGCTTTTATCGTAGTCGGACATGGGTGCTGCGATTTTTAGTCGCTGAAAAACCACGTATAAATTAGCAGTATTGACCATGGCTATTTTGTGTACTTCTGAATGAATTTCTAAAACCTTATTTTTCAAGGCTTAGTAGTCTTTCATATGCTACAGCCCGAAAATAAATAACTTAGGAATGTCGTGGGAACGGTTGAATGCCGTTTGTGAATTTTAAAACCGAAATATTTCGTACCCCCGCCTGCCAAGGCTTGTCGGGCAGGTACGGCACTCTGGACTTGGTGGTCGAGATTTCTGTCCGTCACATGAATGTGACAGCCTGTCCCGATTTTTATCGGGAGCAAAGGATAATGCGCTAATCAGCGAAGCGGCTTATTCGTGGCGATATCCTTTGCCGTTTGCCTTTAGGCTTCGGACCAAAAGGCGATAATGAAAACCGTCCGCGAGAAAACTTTTTTCAGGGCAAAGCCCTCTTTCGGACGGACCAAAATTAGATTACAAAAAAGCACAGAGAACAACTTTGATGGAAGGGAGTGAGGGCTTCACTTCAAGTGAAACCCTCACTTCTGAACACAAAAAAGCACAGAGAATAACCAGTTTTTCTTCAGGAGGTTCTCTGTGCCAATGCATTGTTTTGTCAGACCCTGATCCCGATTTTCATCAGCGATTTTAAGAGTATTGCTGTTTTATAAAATAGAGATTTATATGTTTGTATATGAATGATATACAGACATTTTTACTCATTTAGAAAACGGCGGAGTCAAGTGAATTTTTTATTAGGTTGTATATTGATGACAAATAAGGTAATAAGGTTAAAAATCACATACATTAATTTTCTACTAAGGTTAAGATATTGAAAATAAGGTTTTTCTGTTTTTAATAAACCTTATTTTTTCATCAAACCTTAGTAGAAAGGGTAATAGGAGAAAACCAACCTTATTACCTTATTTAATAGTGAAGAAAATGCCGACATATTTAAATTCTTTAAAATCCCGATTAACTAATTCTAAATGTGCAAATTACAAAGTATGAACTAAAATAAAACCTTTTAATAAATCGCTGATTTTCATCGGGACAGGGTGACGGGATTTCTATTTTTTCTTTTTATCCAGAATTCTTTCAATTTCATCCATTACCTTGTTCATCGAAGCAGTTGTCTTTTCAAACGGATCGGATGAATTCATGTCAACGCCTGCCTTTTTCAGGAGTTCAACAGGGTAGTCGGAACCTCCGGCTGATAAAAATTCCATGTAATTTTTCAAGGCTTGTTTGTCGCCTGTCATCACCTTTTCTGCCAGCGAAATAGATGCAGTGAATGAAGTACTGTATTGAAATACATAGAAACTACGGTAGAAATGAGGAATGTACGCCCATTCCATACTGATGTAATCGTCCACAAAACAAATTCCCTGATCGTGTCCGTAATATTTATTTACAATTTCCTTGTAAATTTTCGAGAAAGTGTCACCAGTCAGTGGTTTTCCCTTTTCTGCTTCTTCGTGTATTTTCAGTTCAAACTCTGCAAACTGTGTCTGGCGGAAAAGGGTTCCTTTAAAGCCATCGAGCCAGTTCATCAGGAGCGAAAGTTTCACATCGTCGTCTTTTTCCGTGCCAATAATGTAATTGAAAAGCAATACTTCGTTAAAAGTTGAGGCCACTTCAGCAACAAAAGTTACATACCTGGCCTTTGGAAGCGGCTGTGTTTTGTTTGAGAAATAGCTGTGCATGGTGTGACCGAGTTCGTGTGTCAGGGTACTGACATCGTCGTAGAGGTTGTTGTAATTGAGCAAAATATAGGGGTGCCCGTCGTAATCGGCTCCGTTCGAGTATGCGCCCGACTGTTTTCCGGGTGTTGGATAAACATCAATCCAGCGTTCGTCGATGGCTTTTTTTACCGTCGATACATATTCGGTTCCCATCGGTTTCAGCGATTCAAGAATAATTTTCGAAGCATCCTCGTAACTGTATTTCAGGTCAACATCTTTCACAACAGGTGCATACAAATCGAGGTATTTCAGGGTATCCACTTCCATCATGCGTTTTTTAATTTTCAGGTAGCGGTGAAAAGCGGGCAGGCTTTCGTTTACATTTTTAACCAGCGAATGATAAATTTCAACCGGAATATTGTTGGGATAAAGTGTGGCTTCCAGAGACGAATCGTAGTGGCGGGCTCTGGAGCGGAACATATTGGCTTTAACGTTTCCATAAAGCATTTCGCCATAACTTGCCTTGAATTTCGCCTGGTTTTCCCAGTATGCCCTGAACACGATTTCGCGGTCGTTGCGGTTGGCTGATGCCCGGTACTTGCTGTATTCGGAGCTGCCAATGGTAATTTTTTCGCCATTCGACAAAGTTACCTCCTGCTTGGGCATTTCGGCATTCGAGAACGTGTTGAAAACCGATGACGGAACTCCTGAAACCATGCGCGAAAGAGCCATAATCCGCTCTTCCTCTTCACTCAAAGTGTGTTTTTTTGTGCGGAACATATTTTCCAAACCCATGCGGTAATCCTGAAGTTTTGGCTCATTTTTAATAAATCCGTCAATCGTTTCCCAATCGGCAGTCAGAATTTCAGGCTCGATAAATGCTGCCTTGGCGCCAAATTTTGTAAACAATTGCTGAAGTTCCTGTTTCATCCCGGTATATTTCATGTTTCGGGTGTCGAGGTCCGAATTCATCGAAGCATAAATGGAAAGTTTCGTTACTTCTTTTGACAGCGAAGTATTGTATTGAAGCGCTTTAAGCAGATTTGCACCAGACTTTGTCAAAGTTCCCTTGAACGTTTCAACTTCATCCAGTTTTGGGGTTAAAGCATTCAAGGCAGCACGCCAGGCTTCATCAGATGCGAAAAGCTCGGTTAAATCCCATTTGTAATTTGCAGGAATTTCCTCACGTGATTTCTGGCTGTAACTATTCGTTCCGATAAGCAACATTGTTATAGCCAGCAAAATAGCTTTTGTTTTCAGTGTAAAATGTTTCATATTTCTGTAATGTTTGGTTTTTAAATGAATGGGTATTTGTTTGTCGGATTAATTACAAACTGACATTTTTTTGAATGATGAAATACCAACAAACTACAATCGCTCAATGTTCAGGGTAGTTAAATTGAAATGAACAATGAAAAATTCAGTTTCGCTACGTTCTTTATTGATTTTTCACATTACAACTACTTATTATAAAATCATGCAGATGGTAAGGGAGATATGCTTACTTTTAGTTTTTCAATTTTGAGTCCACTCCGAAAAGTCGATTAGTTATCCTGAAAGGATAAAATTTGAATAACCATCGGTGAAACCGGTGGAAAAGAAATGAAATCAAAATGGCAACCCTGAAAGGGTTGAACTTTTAGTATGTTTATATTCAACCCCTTCAGGGTTGCGTGTTCGTCTTTCATTCTTCCGTCCCGATAGTAAATCGGGACGGTTATTCAAATTCAGTCCTCTCAGGACTGTTTCTTGACTTTCTGACTTTTCAGAGCGGACTCAATTTTAAAAAGAATAGGCACGAAGTCCTTATTTAATTAATAGAATCCGTTTTAAATCTGTGTAAATATGTGTAATCTGTGGTAAACTATGTCGCAACTCAAAGTATATAAAGCATCAGCAGGTTCCGGGAAAACTTTCCGGCTGGCCATCGAATACATGAAACTGGCTCTGACCAACGATACCAACTACCGGCACATTCTGGCGGTAACCTTTACCAACAAAGCCACAGCTGAAATGAAATCGCGCATCATTGGCGAACTTTTCAAGTTGGCGAAGGGAAACGATTCGGTTTACATGGATGTTTTGACCAAAGAATTGGGCTGGCAACCGATGATGGTGCAGCGGCAGGCACAATTGGTTTTGAAACGCATTTTGCACGATTATTCCCGTTTTTCAATCAGTACCATCGACAGCTTTTTTCAGCGGGTGATCAAAGCTTTCAACCGCGAACTGGGCATCAACGCGGCCTACAATGTGGAACTCGACGAAAATAGCATTCTCGAAGAGGCGGTTGACCGGCTGATTCAATCGGTGGAAGATGACCCGAAACTGCTGGAATGGCTGGATGCGTTTGCTTCTGAAAAAATAAGGGATGGCAAGGGCTGGAACCTGAAAAAAGACATGATCAGGCTGGGAAACGAGATTTACAACGAAACGTTTAAGTCGCTCAACGAAGAATTGTACGCGAAACTAAACGACCGCACTTTCCTGAAAGATTACCGCAGCAAGCTAAACAAGATCATCGCTCAATACGAAAACAAGCTGAAATCGCTGGGGCAGGAAGCCTTGAATATTATGGCGATGGAAAACCTTTCGGTGGATGATTTTAAGGGGAAGGGCAGAGGGCCTGCAGCCATTTTCCAGAAAATGAAAGACTTGAAATTTGAGCCTTCAAATACGGTTCTGGCAGCGGCAACCGAACCTTCCGCGTGGGTAACCGCTTCGGTGAAAGAACCTCAGAAGTCGCACCTGACAGCCATTGCAGAAAGTAAACTGATGCCGAAAATGCAGGGTGCCTTGCAACTTAAAGAATCGCAGTCGCGCAATTACATTACTGCACAGTTAATTAATAGTCAGCTTTATACACTCGGAATTCTGGTCGATTTGCGAAAGTCTGTCAAGGAAATTTGTCGCGAAAAAGGGGTAATTCTGATTTCTGATTCTGGTCATTTGCTGAAAACAGTGATTGCCGATTCTGAAACGCCTTTCGTCTATGAAAAAACCGGTTCGGTGTATTCGCATTTTATGATCGACGAGTTTCAGGATACCTCCGGTTTACAATGGAATAATTTCAGGCCATTGATCGGAAATTCACTTTCGGAGAACAATCTCGGAATGGTAGTAGGCGATGTAAAACAGGCCATTTATCGCTGGAGAAGCGGCGACTGGCGGTTGCTGGCTGGCAAACTGGGCGAAAGTTTCCCCGCATTCGGACTTCAAAACGAGGTGCTGAACAGTAACTGGCGCAGTCATGGTAAAGTCATTCGCTTCAACAATACGCTTTTCCGGCTGATTCCGGAGTTGCTGCAAAGTCACATTGAATCAGAACTTTCTGCTGCCAACATTGCCGAAAATCCGGTAGAGATAACCATTCCTGAAGTGTATGCCGACAGTGTTCAGGAGATTTCGAACAAAGAGGTTGCTGAGTTGGGTTATGTTCGCGTAAAGTTTCTGGAAAGCAAAACCGACCAAAAAGCTGACAATGAAGAATTGATACTTTCGGAGTTGGTTGATTCGGTAAAATTGCTTCAGGATAAAGGTGTGAAAGCTCGTGAAATAGCTATTCTGGTTCGCGCAAAAAGTGAAGCCCGCCTGATTGCCGACTTGTTTCTGGAGCAAAAAGGCCTGCCTGAAAATGCTGTCTATAATTTTGATATTCTTTCAAGCGAATCGCTCTATATTATTAATTCAGAAGTAATTGGTTTCATCATATCCGCCTTGACCAGCTTTCTGAACCCTGACGATCAGGTGGTAAAAGCCGAAGTCAATTATTTGTATTACCGGAAGATATTTCCGCAGTTGAAGGAGATGGGAAAAGTGCCGGAGCTGCGGGAGGAAGTTTCACGTTCCAAGTTCCAGGTTTCAAGTTCCAAGGTAAAAGGCGCTGCGGATCAGAATCTGACTCTGGATTTATTTCCGGAGAAGGAACCACCGCTCCCTGAGCGCGAAGCAGTCGAAGGGAGATTTGAAACAAAAGCTTCCTACCAACCCAACATCTACCAGCAGTTTGAGGAAATGGATGATCCTGAGAATGAACTGATGCATTTTTTGACAGGTAAAAGTTTTCAGGAACTGATTGCAGGGAAACCGATTCCCGAGATTATTTACAGCATTTGTGAGAAGTTTAACCTTTTCAGCCTGACGGATGAACTGGCTTATTTGCAGGCGTTTGTCGATCAGATTTCGGTATTCGAGCGCACCCAGGCTTCGGAACTGACCAGTTTCCTGAATTGGTGGAAGCAAAACGGCGAACGGTTCACCATACCGGTTTCCGACAGTATTGACGCCATCACTGTGCTGACCATCCACAAGTCGAAAGGACTGGAATTCACCCATGTATTTGTGCCGTTTTTCAACTGGTCCATTCATCCGCCGGCAACTCCCGACCGTGCGCCTTTGCTATGGTGCAAGCCGGAAGTAGAGCCTTTTAGCGACATGGAACTGGTGCCGGTGCGGTACAAATCGGATGTCGGAAATTCCATCTTTTATCGCGAATTTTTCACGGAGAAATTCAATACTTACATCGACAATTTGAACCTGATGTACGTGGTTTTCACCCGAGCAAAAGCGGCTTTGTGGGTGTGGGCAAGTTTCTCTGCCAGCAAACTTACTTCGGTGGGCGATTTGCTGAAACAGGCAGTTGACAAACAAGCGGCGATGGGTTCGTGTGGCCTCACAGATGCGGAATCTGTTCAGTTCACTGAAAGTTACGATCCTGAAAAATTATTGTTTGAAATCGGGGAAATAACCGTTTCAGAAGAGAAAAAGAAGAACGGAAAAACGGTGAAGGATGTGCGGCTTTCGGAATTTGAATTTGCCGATTTCAGAAAATTCCTGAACATTAAAAAACGGGGCGAAGATTTTTTTACCCGGGACGATAAAATACAAAGCGGTATCAACAAAGGAAAGCTGATTCATGAAATTCTTTCGTTGATTGAAACTACCGGCGATCTGGACAAAGCGGTAAAACGGATTGAGTCGGAAGGCAAAATCGGCGCTGATAAAACTGAAGCGATGAAAGCTGAATTGATGGAAATGCTGAACGATCAGGAAGTGAAATCGTGGTTCGATGGAACCTACCGCGTTGTAAATGAACGGAATATCCTGACCGGTGCAAACGGCCTCAAACGACCTGACCGTATCATGATTGGTTTGGATGGGGTAGTGGTGGTTGATTATAAATCAGGAGAAATGGAGTCGGATAAATACAAATCGCAATTGCGTTCGTACATTCGTGAACTGAAAAATTGCGGTTACGAAAATGTCTCGGGATTTATTTGGTACACACGGCATAATAAACGGGTGCAGGCTTGAGAGAAATGAAACTGAATCCTGAAAGGATTTAATATGAATAGCCCCGGATGAAATCCGGGTTAAACAAGATGAGACTATAAACGAACCCTAAAAGGGTTCAACAACAAAATCAACATCTAATGAGCACCTACACACAAATCTTGTATCAATTGGTTTTCACAACCAAAGATAGAAAAAACACTATGGCTGAAGTTGATCAGGAGAATCTTTATAGGTTTGTTTGGGGAATACTAAAGAATAAAAATTGTCATCTTTATCGGATTAATGGTACGGAGAACCACCTTCATATTGTAACACATATACATCCGATGATTGCGCCCGCGATGCTGATAAAAGATGTCAAACTGGCTGCTTCTGATTTTATTAAAAATGAAAAACTTTTTCCTGCTTTTAATGGATGGCAAGATGGATATGGTGCATTTACCTATACTTTTTCTGCAAAAGACAATTTAATTGAGTATGTGAAAAATCAAAAGGGACATCATAAGAAAGTTAGTTTTCGGGATGAATATATTAGTTTGTTAAAAGAGCATGGAGTTGTGTTTGACGAGAAGTATTTATTATGGAATATTGAACCCTTTCAGGGTTCTTTTGATGTTTGGGTTACATTTGACCACGCATTTCATGCTTGGCTATTCACGTTTAACCACGTTGTGGTTTGAGAAATTAATGAGAAATCAGAGAAAATAATTAGATGTTTAATAGTGAGAAATTTAAGATAAATAAGGTTGGATTTTTTCTATGAATAAACTGATTCTCCTTGCCGGAATAATATTCTTTTTCATTTGCCCTGTTTTGGCTGATGAATCGCTGGATCCATGCCATTATTCAACTGAAGGAACTGATTTTTGGATTGGTTTTATGCAGAACCGGAGCAACCATCCGAATCATTACCTTGAAATTACTGTTACTTCAAGGTTTGGTGCTGACTTTACACTCACCTATGGCCCGAATGAGATCCCAATTGGCGGCAACTATTCAGTGGAAGCCAATAAGTCAATTATAGTTCCGATTGATTTTAATTTATTGGAATCAATGGGGTCTGAAACTCCTGAAAACAAAGGAATACATCTTGTTTCAAAAACAAATCCGGTAAATGTTTATGCCTTGAATTACCGGACTCAATCGTCGGACGTTGCAGTAATTTATCCGACTGAATCGTTGGGCAAAGAATATTTTGCAATGTGCTATACACCGCGTAGAACAAGCACTAACGAATCAAACAGCGAATTTTTAATTGTTGCAAGCGAGGATAACACCACTGTTAACGTAACTCCGTCAGTAAATACTGATGAGGGTAAATCTGCCAATGTGCTATTTATTGTACAGCTGAATAAAGGGCAATCCTATCAGGTGCAATCTATGAACAACATCGTTGCCGGACAGGGAGACCTTACCGGAAGTTTTGTTTCAGCAAATAAACCGATCGCTTTTTTTTCCGGTTCGAAGGCAACTACAATTCCAAATTCAGGCTATACCAATTTTTCATACGATCATTTATTCGAACAGATGCCTCCGACAAGTACTTGGGGAAAAGATTTTTATGTTGTTCCACTGAAGCAAAAGGTTAAAGACACTTACAGGGTTTTGGCGGCAGAAGATGGTACTAATGTTACAATTGAAGGACTCAACCGAACCATCACAATAAATAAGGGTAAATTTTTTGAGTTTGAACTCACCAGTACCCAGGCATGCCGGATAATTTCCAGTAAAAGAGTAATGCTGGCTCAATACTGCAGATCGCAAAGGGCTGATGGAAGTACCGGTGTCGGCGATCCATTTATGATTATTTTGAGTCCTGTGGTTCAGAAAGTCAGCGACGTTACCTTCGTCGCATACAAATCTGCCAAGATTGAAAATATCTTTTATATCAACATTATTACCCTCGCTTCTGAAGTCGGCAATATCTTGCTCGACGATTCAGGAATCAGTACCAATTTCGTTGCGTTTCCGAACAGCAAATATGCTTATGCCCAGGTATTAACAAGTGCAGGACCTCACAGGTTGCACAATCCAAATGTCGATGGAGGATTTCTGGCCTATATGTATGGTTTTGGAGATTTTGGCGATACTGAATCATACGGATATGGTGTTGGTTATAATCTCGATATTCAGCTTGATATTGAGGGTGATATCAAGGATGATACACTCGTAATTTGCAAGGGAGACATTCATGAACTTGACGCTGGTAACTACTTTAACAGCTATGAATGGAGTACAGGCGAAACTGGTTCGACCATTATGGTTTCAGAGGAAAGTTGGTACACTGTAACTGCCAGTACTCTGTTGGGATGCAAAAAGTCAGACAGGGTGTATGTGAAAGTCAATGATCCTCAGATAGATTTGGGAGAGGATACCGGTTCATGTTATCCGGGAGAAATCGTTCTGGATGCAGGGCCCGGGTTTGAATCGTATTTATGGCAGGATGGAACGACCAATCGTACATTTACTGTTATGGAAACCGGTAATTACAGTGTAACTGCAATAAATTCACGGGGATGCAAGGCTATTGACAACATATACGTTACAGTTTTTGATCCTGCTTTCAGTCAGAATTATGACGTAGCCTCAGAAGCGCATCCTGATATTTCATTTTTCAACGAAACGGAACTTGCAGTGAGTTATTTGTGGGATTTTGGCGATGGGGAAACCAGCACAGATGAAAATCCGGTGCATCATTACAAGGCGATCGGCGAATACAACGTGGTTTTGCAGGCAACATCAAAGTTTGGTTGTGTCGATACTGCCAGTTCAGTAGTCAAAATTATTCCCTTCACGCTCTCCACTCCAAATGCTTTTAGGCCCGACAGCGACATTCCTGAAAATAAGGTTTTCCTGCCAATTACTTTGGGAATAAATCCGGAGAAATACAAATTGCGGATATTCAACAGGGTAGGGTCAACTGTTTTTGAATCCATAAATCCTGAAACTGGCTGGGACGGAAAAATGCGAAACGGAAATCTGGCAGAACCCGGCATATTTGTGTGGATCGTTGAATATTCTGACGTACAAGGCTTTCCGCATCTGCAAAAAGGAACAGTGATGCTGGTAAGGTGATTATCGCACTTCCCATTCTCCCGGAATTTCATAAAACGGGAAAAGGCTTTTTGGTCCGGGACCTTTCAAAAGGAAGGAAATCGATATTTCAACCGAACCATGCGATCTCAGGCCTACACCCCGAAGATTGGTATCGTAAGTAATGGCGGTTTTAAGTTGTTTTCCCATGAATCCGGCCATCACAATTATATCGGAACTTTTCCGGGTGGTTTGCCTGTTCCAGATTCCAAGCGAAAAACCTTTGCGGTTGGCGTAAACTCCGAACGTGACATTCTGTTCATCTCCCTGCGACTGAACAATGATATTGGGATTGAAAGTGTAATATTTCCGCCAGTGACCCGGTTTATGCCACGGAAGGTTTACTTCGAAATGTGCAGTCAGCTTTCCCGACAAAGGAATTGGATAGGCCGAATACATCGACTGATTGGGTTCACTCAAATGGTCGGCTGCCAAACCGAAAAAATATTTGCCGTTGAATAACAAAATTCCGGCGCCAAAATCAGGAAAAATACGGTTGTTGTTCTCCGGAAGGGTTTCATTTGTTGGCAGATTCTGTCCGTAAATGGCATCCAGCCCGTCAGGAAAAATTAAACGGTTAAAATTAAGTGCATTCATTTGAGCCCCGGCGGTGAGGCTTCCGTACATTGTCCAATCCTTGTTGATTTGTATTTCCTTTGAATAAATGGCTTTAAATGTTTATTTCACTTTAGAAGTACCCCACCTTTCAATCGAAAAGTATACCACTTAGTCATTAACAGAACGAGGATAAAAACTCGTTTATAAAGCATGATAAGTGTGTATATGAAACAAGAAATCATTATTCGGAGCCACCGT
>JAUYMU010000052.1 GCA_030698405.1 Bacteroidota bacterium | reverse complement strand
TCACTTCAAATATAGTGACTTATGTCGAAATATGCAACTTTTTAGTAAATTTAATTCATTAAATATCAGATATTTAACGTTATTTAATAATAATATGCAAATGCTGATTATCAAGCATTTAGCTCCTCCGAAATGTTAGTAAATAAAACCCAGCAGAACCAGAATTAGTCCGCGTGTGACAGCTTTTTTGGCCAGTTCGTACCGGGGAACTTTTCTTTCAAGTTTCGAAACCAGTGCAAAAGGAATTGCAACTCCACTGATAAACATGAAAAGCGGAAAAATCAGGTCGTAAAAATGAAATCCGTTCCACGGAACATGCTCCATTTGTTCAACGATCGGTTTCATCCATGCTGCCCCGGAATAATTGGCAATAACTGTCACCAGGTAACTGCCTCCGGTAATCCAGAACATATCAAAACCACGTAAAGCATCGAGTGAAAAAAGGCGTTCGCGCGGAACTGCCTGTACTGGTTTGTGTTTCATTAGGTGAAGTTTAAGAAAGGATGAATGTAACGATTTTCAGAAATCAATTTGAAAGTTATCATTTATATTTTTCTGATGACATGAATTTGGGAAGTTTATTTTCGTTATGACCGTTGCCTACAAAGGATATTGCAATTTTTCAGTAAACAACAATAGTCAACCAATGACAACTAATTACAACCATTCTTTCTCCTTCCGCTGTCTTTTTGTCACTAAAAATGTCAGGATAAACCTATGCCAAACGATTCAGGTGTCAATATTGCGCCATTTTCTGTTTCCTCCTGAATGGCATAATGATTGATATTTCAAGCCCGTAATAATTTATTTAAGAAACAATCAGATTAAAAAATAATATCAAAATGGGAAAAATTATTGGAATTGACTTAGGTACCACCAATTCGTGTGTATCAGTTATGGAAGGAAACGAACCTGTTGTTATCCCAAACAGCGAAGGCAAACGTACTACACCTTCCGTCGTGGGATTTGTTGAAAATGGCGAACGTAAAGTTGGTGATCCGGCAAAACGTCAGGCAATTACAAACCCTGCAAAAACAATCTCTTCAATCAAACGGTTCATGGGTGAAAACTACGCGAACCTGACAAAAGAAATTAAACGTGTTCCATTCACTGTGGTTCTGGGTGATAATAATACTCCGCGCGTTGTTATTGACGACCGCAAATATTCGCCACAGGAAATTTCGGCCATGATTCTTCAGAAAATGAAAAAAACTGCTGAAGATTACCTCGGACAGGAAGTTACCGATGCTGTTATTACAGTTCCGGCTTACTTTAATGATTCACAACGTCAGGCAACCAAAGAAGCCGGCGAAATTGCTGGTTTAAATGTTCGTCGTATCATCAACGAGCCAACTGCAGCAGCTTTGGCTTACGGTTTGGATAAAATGCACCGCGAAATGAAAATCGCAGTATTCGACCTTGGTGGCGGTACTTTCGATATTTCAATTCTTGAATTGGGTGAAGGCGTATTCGAAGTAAAATCAACCGACGGTGATACACACCTGGGTGGTGACGACTTCGATCAGGAAATCATTGACTGGTTGGCTGCTGAATTTAAAAAGGACGAAGGAATCGACCTGCGTCAGGATCCGATGGCCTTACAGCGCTTGAAAGAAGCTGCAGAAAAAGCGAAAATTGAATTATCGAGTTCAACATCGACCGAAATCAATTTGCCATATATTATGCCGGTGAACGGTATTCCGAAGCATTTGGTAAAAACTTTGACCCGCGCCAAATTCGAACAATTGTGCGACAAACTGATTCAGGCTACGATGGAACCTTGCCGCAAAGCATTGAAAAATGCAGGTTTGCAAGCAAGCGATATCGACGAAGTAATTCTGGTTGGTGGTTCAACCCGTATTCCTGCAGTTCAGGAAAAAGTACAGCAGCTGTTCGGAAAAGCTCCTTCAAAAGGTGTTAATCCTGACGAAGTTGTAGCTATCGGAGCAGCAATTCAGGGTGGTGTATTGACCGGCGAAGTAAAGGACGTTCTTTTGTTGGACGTTACACCGCTTTCACTCGGTATTGAAACAATGGGTGGTGTTATGACGCGTTTGATCGAATCAAACACAACCATCCCAACAAAAAAATCTGAAACATTTACTACGGCTTCCGACAATCAGCCTTCGGTTGAAATTCATGTGCTGCAAGGCGAACGCCCCATGGCAAACGGAAACAAAACCATTGGCCGTTTCCACCTCGACGGACTGCCACCTGCACAGCGCGGTGTCCCACAAATTGAGGTAACGTTCGACATCGATGCCAACGGTATTCTGCATGTTGCTGCAAAAGATAAAGCAACCGGCAAATCTCAGTCGATCCGTATCGAGGCCTCTTCAGGTTTGACCGATGCTGAAATCAAACGTATGCGCGACGAAGCTGCTGCCAACGAAGCAACAGACAAAGCTGCACGCGAAAAAGTTGACAAGTTAAACCAGGCTGACAGTTTGATTTTCACTACTGAAAAACAGCTGACTGAATTTGGTGATAAATTGCCAGCCGACAAAAAAGAACCAATTCAGGCTGCACTGTCGAAACTGAAAACTGCACATGCATCTCAGGACATTGCAGGAATTGACGCTGCAACTGCCGAATTGAATGCTGTATTCCAGGCTGCATCGCAGGAAATGTACAATGCACAGGCACAGGCAAACGGAAATCCACAACAGCCACAAGGCGAACCACAAGCCAATGCAGGCGGAAGCAAGCAAGACGGCGAAGTAACCGATGTTGATTTCGAAGAAGTAAAATAGTTAGAATACTGTAGTCGGAAGACCGAAGTTCGAAATATAAATATTAAAGCCCTGTCGGAGATTCCGGCGGGGCTTTTTGTTGGGCGAAGTTTAGTGAGCAGGTGACTTCAAGTCACCCGCTCACTCGAAGTTACCTCAATTCCTTCACGTAGCAAATACTGTCTTCCATGCCGACATATTGCCCGTAATTTTCAGTTCTTGAATAACCCGCAACCGAATAAAGGTGTTGAGCTTCCACTTGTCGTAATCCGGTTTCAAGCACTGCTGTGGTACAACCTTCTTCAACTGCCCATGTTTCCAACTCCTGAAGTAATTGGGCTGCCAGCTTTCTGCCCCGCATTTCAGGAATAACAAACATTCGCTTCATTTCGGCAGTTTCGTCGTCAAACCGTTTGAAGCAGCCACATCCAACCGGTTTTTCACCAACATAAATTACAATAGCATGTTTTATTTTGTCGATTTTATTGTACTGGTCGTATTGCCTTTGTATATCGCCATTGCGTTGATTTAGATCTTCGTCAAGGGCATTGACCATTTTCCTGAAATCGTTATTTTCACTGGTTGTACGGAGAAATTCAGGTGATTGAATCGTTTGCATAAGTTGTTTTTTTCACGGACATAAAAATAGATTTAAATTCTCTAATGTGTTTAATACGATGGCTTAAAATGAGAAATATGAAAAACTGTTTCGCCAAATAAATCTTTAACTTCGTCATCCGTTAAAATTATAAATTATGCGTGTATTAATTGTTTGTATTATTCTTCTTTTCGCCGGAAGTATTGTTGCCCAGAACGCTGTAAACCAAATGGATGCACAAGGTCGCAAGCAGGGTTTCTGGACGAAAAAAGATGTCGATGGAAAATTAGTGTATCAGGGAACCTTTAAAAATAATCAGCCGGTGGGCGAAATGAAGCGGTTTCATCCTAACGGAAAACTTAAAGCTGTTTTGAATTTTGTTGAAGGCAGTGAAATTTCGGACGCCATTTTGTACGATGAACGTGGAAATCTGATCGCTCAGGGAAAGTACATCGGGCAGATGAAAACCGGTGAATGGAGCTATTTCAAGGATGCCAAAATTGTATCGACAGAAAGTTATTTGAACGGACAGAAAAATGGAATCAGTAAAAAATATTACACTACAGGAGAGCTGATGGAAGAATCAAACTGGAAAGATGACAAGCGACATGAAACATACAGTTCTTATTTTCAGGATGGTGCATGTTTTCTGAAATACAACTACGTGGATGGCCGCCTGAACGGATCGTTCCAAACCTGGTTTCCAAATGGAGTATTGGAATTGGATGCGAATTATTACGATGATTTAAGGGATAAGGATTGGAAATACTTTAGTGAATCAGGTGAAATTAGCTACACGCTGAAGTATGAACTTGGAAATTTATTAAACCCTGAAGTTCAGGACAGCATTGATGCTGCTCACGCTGGCATCTTCAAAACCAGGGAAGAAAATATCCCTGATCCTGAAAAATTTCTGCAAAACCCTGAAGAATATATGAATCTGATAAAAATCCGATAAACAATATTACAAGTTTAATGTCTAAAGTTTAACGTCAGAAAATTTTGCTTTGAGGTTTGATCCGTTATTATTTTTGTCATTTCGTTATATCATCGCATGAAAAAAAGATGGATATTATTTATCGTTGGGATGCTAACTGGAATACTCCTTTCAGCCCAAAATCAGCCAAATACTTATTGGGTAAAGCTGATTGATAAAAAAGGAACTCCATTTCAGATCAACCAACCGGAAGAATTTTTGTCGCGGCGAGCCATCAACAGACGAATCAAACAGCACATTGTCATCGATGAAACTGACTTGCCGGTATCACCTGTTTATCTGGACACACTTTGGAAACGCGGACTGGAAGTCGTTCATACTTCGAAATGGCTGAATGGGGCAACTGTAAGAACTTCTGATACAGTTTTGATCAGGACCATTGCTACACTTCCATTTGTTCAAATGGTTCAATTGACCAAACCGGCAAATATTTTAAAATCGACCCCTAACAAATTCAAAGAACCGGAATCGGAAATAAATCCGGACGTTTCACCTTTAAACTACGGAAATGCCTACAACCAGCTAAGCCAGTTAAACGGTCAGTATTTGCACAATCAAGGCTTCCGGGGAAAAGGAATTCAGATTGCTGTTTTGGATGCAGGCTTTTGGCATGTGAACCAAATCGCAGCTTTTGACAGCTTGCGCAATAGCAAACGGATACTTGGGACTCGTGATTTTGTCGATCCCAAATCCGTTTTCTACAATCAGCATACCCACGGGATGAGCGTACTTTCGTGCATGGGAGGCAATATTCCCCGATCGCTGATCGGCACTTCCCCTGACGCCTCCTTTTATCTGTTTCGTTCGGAAGATGCTGCTACCGAATATTTAATTGAAGAAGACAATTGGGTTGCTGCTGCCGAATTGGCCGATAGCCTTGGCGTAGATGTGATCAACTCATCGCTGGGTTATTACGATTTTGACGATCCGAAAATGAACCATCTTTATGCTGATCTGGATGGAAAGACGACCAGGGTGACGCAGGGAGCGAACATGGCATTTCAGAAAGGAATACTTGTTTTCTCGAGTGCCGGAAACGAAGGCAACAATTCATGGAAACGAATCATCGCACCTTCTGACGGCAAAGATGTACTTGCTATTGCAGCAGTCGATAAAAATAACATACGAGCATCATTCAGCTCTGTTGGGCCTGCTTTTGGCGGAGCCGTAAAACCCAATGTGGCTGCCATGGGCTCGGCAACTTATCTGGTAACCAGTGGCGGTGTGTTGGGCTATTCGGATGGAACTTCCTTTTCATCGCCGGTTATGGCCGGAATGGGCGCATGTTTGTTGCAGGCAAATCCATGGGCAAACGTCAAACAGGTTAAAATGGCCATCGAACAAAGCGCTCATCAATACAGCAAACCAGATTCGCTGCTTGGTTACGGAATTCCTGATTTTGAAAAAGCTGATAAATACCTGAAAGTGAATTTCGCAAACGATTTAAAATCTGAAACGGGTTGGATAATTTCTCCAAACCCTTTCAGCAATTACCTTCTGATACAAAATACAAATCCGGGTATCACAGAAAACATCGAAGTTCGCATTTATAATCTTCAGGGAACTTGTCTGTGGCAATCAATTTTAAGATCTTCGCAACAAGTATTATTGAATAATATTAGTAATTTGCCAAAGGGTTTTTCAATCCTTACGATTCGTTCAGGAGAAAAAGAAGAACAATTTAAGCTGATAAAAACAAACTGATGATATATTAAATTCTCTATTTACTGAATCAATAAAAGTGGCTTAAACAAACCAATATCTTTTGAATATGATTCACGAAGGCCTCAAAGCAAATGACCCTACTGAAAATAAAGATTACCTCGTTGAGCTGACAATTCAACTTGAAGAGTTATCTGGCCAAGATGTTAATATCCCCTTTCACATTAAGGATATTAAAGACAATGGATTTGTCATTAAAATACATGGTCTATATGCATTTATTTCATTCGATTATATGCCATGGAATTATGATGATACTAATTCCTGGAAAGCGGTGCTCAAAAGTATTCGGGAAAAACAATTTTATGGGCGAATATATAAGTTTATCAAAGATCCCATATTCATAATTGTTAATGGTGATGTTCCACAATTTAAACCATTGGTATTAGTTGAAGGTGAGGAATATCATGGTATTATCATCAGAAAGAATAAGTCAGGAGTCATATTTGACATAGGTGACCATTTCCATTGGAAATGTGGTTCGGTTCTTGGATTTTTGCCTAAATCACATTTTTTGTCAAAAATAGATTTTTCAAATATAAATATTGGCGATCATATTCAAGCATATTATTTTGGATCAGATGAAAATGACCGAAGGCTTTTTTATAAAAACAAGAAAAAAATGGATTGGTATATTGACTTTCAAAATAAACAAAAGATTTAATAAATCCAATTAATATAGATTACAAACAAATTTAATGAACGATCAGCAACTTTCTCTATTCGAATTACAGCGACAGGTAAAAGGCAGTCTGGACGACACTTTTTCGATGCCGGTTTGGGTGAAAGCCGAAATCAGTGAAATGACCGTCAACCGGAGCGGACATTGTTACCTCGACCTGATTGAAACTGAACATGGAACCGACACCGTGATTGCCCGCTGCCGCGCTACCATCTGGTCGTACACTTTCAGGATGCTTAAACCTTACTTTGAAACGACTTCAGGACAAGCTTTTACGGAAGGGCTGAAAGTGCTGTTGCAAGCCAAAGTTGAATACCATGAAGTGTATGGTTTTAGCCTGAATATCCGCGACATTGACCCGGTTTATACTTTGGGCGACATGGCTCGGCAACGCCGCGAAATCATCCGCCGATTAGAAGAAGATGGAGTTCTCGAAATGAACAAGGAACTCGAATTGCCTTTGGTTCCTCAGCGTATCGCTATCATCTCCTCTCCCACTGCCGCCGGATTGCAGGATTTCGTTGATCAATTGCACAACAATCCGCATAAATTTGTTTTTTACACCAAACTTTTTCCGGCGGTGATGCAGGGAAATGAAGCTCCGGGAAGCATCACCAAAGCACTTGAGCTGATCTTTGAATACGAAGAAATGTTTGATGCAGTCGCAATTATTCGTGGCGGAGGCGCGCAAATAGATCTGGCGTGTTTCGATAATTACGAACTCGCGTTCAATGTGGCACAGTTTCCACTTCCGGTGATTACCGGCATTGGGCACGACAAAGACGACACGGTGATTGACCTGGTAGCGCACACCCGGATGAAAACGCCGACTGCAGTTGCCGAATTCCTGATTACGGGAGCACTGCAGTTTTCGCAGCAACTGAATGAATTGGAGAAACATTTTACCGAACTGGTGAATGATCAGCTCGAAGACAATAAAAATAGGCTGAACGATGCGGCCGATCAGTTAAATGATCTGGTAAATCAGATGATTGTTGCCCAGCAAAACCGGTTAAACATTGCCAGGATTGAACTTAAAAACCGTTCAGCAGCTTTCCTGAAAAACCAATATACTGAGTTGAAACAACTAACAATTGACACGAAAAACCAGACCAACCGATTTGTTACTCATCAAAACCATCTGTTGGTTCAATCGGGTAACAATTTAAATTATACCTTCAGGAAGCAGGTTTTGAATAACAAGAACATATTGAAACAATTTCAGCAAACGATAAAAATCCGGACGACAGAAAGCATCCGGACTGAAAAGAATTACCTGAACTCAATTCAGGAGAAACTACGGTTGGTCGATCCGCAAAATATTCTGAAACGTGGTTATTCGCTGACGATGCTGAATGGCAAAATCCTGAAATCGGTACAGTTAGTAAAAGAAGGTGATCTGATCCAAACAAGACTGAGAGATGGAAAGGTGGAAAGTACAGTAAAAAGAATATCCAATATTGAATATCCAATATTGAATATCCAAATAAGAAACAAGAAATAAGAAACAAGAAAATAAACAAGTGCCAGTTTTTAAGCCCCCTCTTGTGGAGGGGGTTTGGGGGAGGCTTTCTAACAAAATAAATATGGCAACGAAAAAAGTAACTTACAAAGAAGCAATTACAGAAATTGAAGAAATTCTGGAGAAAATTGAAAACGAAGAACTGGATGTGGATGAACTTTCGGAACAAGTAACCCGTGTTTCGGCGTTGATCACCATTTGCAAAGACAAACTGCACAAAACCGAGGCAGAAGTGGAGAAGATATTGAAAGATATGAACCAGTAAAATAGTGGTCAGTTTTCAGTCACAGTTTTCAGTGTTTCAATAATAAGAAACAGAAATTCTTCAAATCAAGCTCAGAAAAAAAACGGCAAAGGATACCGCATTTTTCAGCGAATCAATATCCTTTGCCGTTGGCCTTTAGGCAACGGTCATGTTTTTTTTCCTAAAACTTTATATCAATCCCAGCCAGGAAATGTATTCCGGCCTGTGGAAAGTAGCCGTCCATGGCGTACCGCTGACCACCCAGCATGTAAGAATAAACCCAGGCATTGTTTTCATATTTGGTATCGAACAGGTTATTTACCATTAGATGAAGATTGAACTCCTTAGCGAATTTCTGCTGTAACCGGTAGGTCATTTTCAGATTGTTCAGCAGGTAGCCATTTAGTTTTCGGTCGTTACTCGAAGTATTGTCGATGTACTGTTTGCTTACCGAATAAGATTGCAAACTCACATTCAATCCCTTGGCGGCCATCCAGCTAATTTGACTGTTGGCAATTACTTCAGGAGAAAAAGCCAGATCGGTGGTTCCCAGTTCGGTTGCGATTTGTCCGCCATTGTCCCAGTCATCCACATAATCAGTAAAATCCTTGATTTTGTTTTTGCTCAAAGTAACATTTACATCCCATTTTAGCTTCTCTGTCAGCTTCATTCCGGCCATCAGTTCCAGTCCGGCGCGGTAACTATTGTCCACATTGGTCATTATCGGCGCACCAACATCATTGATTTCTCCGGTCAGAATTAACTGATTCTGATACAACATGTAATAAGCATTTATGCCCAAAGCCAGACGGGAAGTATTGAATTTGTAGCCAAGCTCAAAATCGTTCAGTGTTTCAAAAGTCGGCTGTTTCCCTTCCGGATCTGCGTCCACATAATTATCGCGGTTGGGTTCGCGGTTGGCACGGGCAAAGTTTACATACATGTTTTGCTGATCGTTCAACTGGTAATAAATACCCACTTTCGGATTGAAAAACTCAAAACTATGCGATTGCTTTAAATCGCGCAAATCATCGTCGGTACCGGTAATTTCGTAATCAATGGTACGGTACTGAAAATCAGCAAACAAGTTCAGGTTTTCGGCCAATTCGTAGTTGTATTTGGCATACACGTTAAAATCTTTTTTCAGGCCAGTTCCGCGGTACCATTCGTGGTTTATGCCTGAAGTTCCAGCATTTCGTGTCCAGATCACTTTCCCAAAATGATTTCCATCGTACACATTGTAGCCGCCACCAAATGTAAATTCGTTGGTTTCCAGCTTTCTGTTCACCGAAAATGTTGTTCCGTAGAAATCGTTTGCAAGCCATTTGCGCCGAATCAAATCCGATTTTTTGATCGTTTCGCCACCATAAACCGGAGGTGTGATCAGGTAATCAGCAAGTTTCCCGTTTTCCTTGAATTGTTCGTAATAACCATTTCCGGCGGTATAAAAAAGACTTGCATTGAAATGGAAAACATCATTCAATTTGCGCGAAAACAACAACTGATAATGGTCCTGCTGATAGTAATCAATTTCGTTTTCGTAAGTGTATAAATTGTAAGTGCGGCTGTCTGAATTCACCATTTCGTCCACCTGTTTCTGGCTGTACAGATAATGATCGGCATATCTCTGCATCCCCTCAGCATCGTTGTTCAGACGAACCGATGGAACACCGTTCCATGCCTGGTAGGTGTCTTCCAATCCTGAAAAAATATTGACTTTCAGAATCGTATTCGGGGTAAAATATCCTCCTGAAAGAAAAAATGATTTCAGATCAGCCGATGCGCGGTCAATAAAACCACCGGAACTGATTTTCGACAACCTCGCATCGAAAGTGAATTTCTCTTTGATGATACCAGAACCCACGCCAACCGAATGTTTCATGGTTCCGAACGAACCGGCGGATGTGCTGTATTCGGCAAATGCATCTTTGTTGATGGTGGTGGTTTGCAGATTGATGGTCGCTCCGAAAGCCGCAGCACCGTTTGTAGAAGTTCCGACACCGCGCTGTACCTGAATATTATCGGCTGAGGAGGCAATATCGGGAATATCGACCCACCATGTTCCGTGCGATTCGGCATCGTTCATCGGAATGCCGTTAACAGTCACATTAATGCGGTTTAAATCGGTTCCGCGAATCCTGAAATTGGTGTATCCCACGCCTGTCCCGGCATCAGAAGTAGCAACAAATGAAGGCGTTAATCCAAGTAAATAGGGAATATCCTGCCCCATGTTTTTGTCCTGAATTTCCGACTTTCCGACTGTTGTAAAAGCTACCGGAGTCTTTTCCTTCACCCTGGTTGCTGAAACCAGAACTTCTTCTGCCAGAAAATTATCCTGTTTCATCACAACATCAAGGGTCTGATTTCCGCTAATTTTCACTTCTGCAGTTTGTTTTTCATACCCAATGTATGAGATTGTCAGATTGTAAGTTCCGGCCTTCAGGTTCTTAAACAGGTAAGCACCGTTTACATCGGTAGTTGTACCGCTGAAACTGTTTGAAATCGCGAGGTTGGCGCCAATAAGCCGCTCACCTGTTTCGTTTTTTACAGTTCCCTTCAGGGTGAATTGGGCCATTGCCAAAAACACCGCACATTGCAAAAGCAACGTCAAATAAATCCGTTTCATTGTTGTCTTTTAAATGGTTAATAAATAACCAATGAGGCAAGTTATTCCCTTTCGCCATCCCTTCGCCGGCATTATCCGTATCAGGTTCGGTGGGTGTGATCTCAGCCTTTTATTACCCCGAATTTAATCGGGCAGGCACCCCATTGCGTAAATTGATGGGTGCAAAAATAGGTTTTTAAACATACGAAACAAATATATCCTGAAAAATAAGTGTTCCTGATCCTTTTCTATTTCCGGATTTTGAATTCAAGAAACAATCAAAAACAAACATGCTCTATTTTCGGAAAAATTGTCATTTAAACATTTCACGACTCAGAAATATTGACAGGAAAAAATGACTTTATGACATTATCAATCAAATAGATATGCATTGGTATCAGGTTTGAAATAATTCTGTCGAAAACAAATAAAAACAAATGTATCAATTAAAAAATGGAGGATTAAATTATGTTACCAGTTTTTAAAACCAGAAATTTTCCAGGTATTTTTGATGAATTTTTAAGTGGAAATTTACTTCCTGATTTTGTTGAAGAAGGTGGCTGGAAATCGAAACCGGCTGTAAATATTTACGAGAACAACGAGAAGTTCGTAGTTGAAATTGCAGCTCCCGGTCTCGATAAAGAAGATTTTAAAATTGATTTGAAGAACGACTATCTGATGGTTTATTCTGAAAAGAAAGACAAAAAGGAAGAAAGGGGAAAAGGAAAAGTAGTCCGCACTGAATTCAGGTATTCATCGTTCCAGCGTTCTTTCGCATTGCCGAAGGATATTGATGTATCTGCTATCAATGCTACCCATAAAAATGGAATATTGATCATCGATCTGCCGAAAAGAATTGAGCAAAAAGACAGCTCTGTACGTCAGATCGAGATTCAATAATCTGTAGATGTCTTGTGCTTTGTTAAGGGATTGTGCTTTAGGGTGCAGTCCCTTTTTTATTCCCCTCCTTTGGAGGGGTTAGGGGAGGCCAGATCTTTCTTAGAAAAACTTAAAGGCAATAAACTCTCCACACCCTGTAAAACCAGTATTGAATCTTGTCCGTCGAGAATAATACGGATGGGAGTTTCGAATCGCACTTCAGTTTCAGCCAAAGCTTGCCGGCATGCGCCGCAAGGTTTTACCGATTCATTTACCAAAATACCGCTTTTAGCTGCCGAAACCGCAATTGCTTTTACTCCTGCATCCGGGAAATTGGCATTGGCATAAAACAAAGCGACCCGTTCTGCGCATAATCCTGAAGGATATGCCGAGTTTTCCTGGTTGTTTCCGGTAACAATTAAACCGTTGTCCAACAAAACGGCAGCTCCAACATGAAATCCTGAGTACGGAGCATAAGCCAGGGCAGTAATTCTCCTGGCTTCATTCAACAAACGCTGATCATTTTCAGGCAATTCACCAATGTTTTGAAATTCGTGTACTACAATTGTGATTTCCGTCGTTTTCATATATTAAACAGTTTTGCCCAAATGTACGTTAATAGTTCTTATTTGCCAATTGACTTTGATAACAACATTTTCTTATTTTTGTAGCAATCACATTAAAACGGTCATGATTAAAAACACGATTTCATTTATTTTCCTGTTCTTTTCAATTCAGATGGTTGCACAATCAACGCAACTTACCCGCGATGAATACATCCGTAAATTCTATAAATTAGCGATATCGGAAATGCAGCGCAGCGGAATTCCTGCCAGTATAACACTGGCACAGGGCTGCTGGGAATCGGGTAACGGAAATAGCCGGCTTGCTACCGAAGCGAACAATCATTTCGGAATAAAATGCAAAAGTGAATGGAGAGGCAAAAAAATATACCACGACGATGATGCCAGTCAGGAATGTTTCAGGAAATATGCACATGCCGAAGCTTCATACATTGATCATTCAAATTTTTTAATGAGCGGTAGCCGTTACAGCTTTCTTTTTCAACTCGACCCCAAAGACTATGTAGCCTGGGCGCATGGACTAAAAAAAGCCGGATATGCCACCGATCCAACCTACGCCCAACGACTAATCAAAATTATTGAGGAATACAAGCTTCATGTTTACGATGAATATGTTGATAACCGGCAACTGGCCTCTCTGAAAAATGAACCTGCGCCTGTTAAAATACAACCTTCGACCCTTGGAAAAATAAATTCGAGGCATAAAATTGAATTGCGGAACGGCTTGCGAACCGTTGTAGTGGAGGAAGGTGATAGTTACCAAAGTATTACCAAGGATTTGGCATTGAAAGACTGGGAATTACACACTTACAACGATATTGAAAAAGACAGTAAAGTAAGGGTGAACGAGATTCTCTACATTGAGGCAAAATATAAAAAAGGCAACAAGGACCACAAACAACATGTTGCCGAAGATGGCGACACGATGCACTACATTGCACAACGATATGCCTTGAGAATGAAACCATTATTGAAGAGAAACCGCATGAAAAAGGGTGAAGAACCCGTTGCTGGCCAGCTTGTTTATTTGCGTAATAAAAGACCGAGGTAGAGATAAAAAACCAGACCCCATCCCCAACCCTTCCCCGAAAGGGAAGGGAGTAAAGCCCCTCTAAATCTCCCCAAAGGGGAGACTTTGGAGGATTGAAGGTTCTTTACATTTCAGCCTTTTTAAACGCTTGTTCCAATGTCAAAAAAATAAATCTCAGTATTCCGATTCTTTACCCCCTCTTTCGGAGGGGGTTAGGGGGAGGCTCATCTTTCACCCCTCCTTTGGAGGGGATGGGGGAGGCTTCTGAAAAGCAGTCGCAATAAAACCCGATCTGTAAAGAAGATAAAATTCAGTATAAAAACAGCGAAAATTAACTGAATGACATTTCCTGAAGCGAATGCCAAAGTACGCATTACTAATTCTTTGTCGATATAGTAGTACAATCCGACAGCTACTGAAAGCATCGACAATAATACCCCTGTAAGATAAAGATATTCGTACAAATCATTTTTCAACTGTTCGCGGCGGACAACAGAAAGAGTAACTTTTTGCGCAAAACCAGCGGGCAAATGAAAATCAGGTTTTGTTCTGAACGACTTTTCAATGAAATAATCAAGTTCTTCATTTTTCATCTGTTGATAATTTTATTTTTAATTGTCAGATGGAACTCGCCAATAGTCCTTCGCCTTTGTGAAAAGCAATTCTAATGGCTCGTTTCATGCGTAATCTCCTTTACCAATTTTAAACTGTTTTCATCAACCACAAACTTAAGCTTTTGTTTTAAGAGTGCTTTTGCCCTGAACAGGTAACTTTTAATTGTTCCTTCAGGCATTCCGGTAATCTGTTCAATTTCCTGATACGAGAACTCTTCCAAATGGAACAAAGTTAAAACTGTTCTGTACTGAACAGGCAATAATTCAATTTGTTCGTGAACATACCGGTGCAAGTCGGTTCGTTCGTAATCATCTGATTTGTAATCTGTCAGATTTCGCAATGCAACGGAATCATCCGGATTAACCTCAACAACTTTTTTAAACTTTCGCAGGTAATTGATGCTTGTATTGTATGCAATAGTGGCAATCCAGGTCGATAATTTGCATTCATTCCGGTACTTATCCAGATTTTGATATACCTTCATAAATACATCCTGACAAACATCTTCCAACTCATCCTGACGCTGAATTAACCGGCCGGTAATATGAACCACCAGTTTCTGGTATCGGTTTACCAAAAACGTAAATGCGTTCATATTTCCTTTTAAAATCTGGCTTATTAATTCAGAATCGTTCATACAGGTTGTTTGACAACACTTAGTGAGGAAATGTTGCAGCAATTTCTGAATTTTATTGTCAGGGTTCAAATAAAGATTACAAAATACTTTCCAGTTTCCACGCCTGAACATGCTTGATGCCAGCGTTGAACATGCAAAAATTTCGATTTCAAACGAATATTTTGACAAAAATGCAATATTTTCTGGTACAACCGAAAATTCACTCATACATTATCCATGTCGAGGAGTTGACTCATGAACAACCAGTTTTTGGTATCGATTTACAAAAAAAATAAATGCATTCATATTTCCGTTTAAAATCTGGTTAATTAATTCAGGATCGTGAATATGCGAAGTTTGACAACTATTCGGGAAGAAATGTTGCATGAAGTACGAACAATTTCTTAAAATTAAAAAACTCAGGCTCCTGAACTTTCGAATAATCTTAAGTACAGAAATCCTGAGTTTTCGTAGGACAAATAATTTATAAAAACCGTGCTGTTTAATTACATTATTTTTTAATCAGAACTTTTGTATGTATCTCTTTACCTAAACTTACTTTAACCAGATAAGAACCAGCTACAAGCCTTGACAAATCGACAACAGTCTTTTGTTCGTTTAACTCTTGTTGCATAATAACATTACCTTGGATGCTATAAATTGTCAACCAAGATGGTTCAATTGCATTTTCACCCAAATCGATGGTTACTGGCCCGGAAACCGGATTTGGATAAATATTTAATGGGGATGTCAACAACGAATTATTCGAAGTAATAGACTGTGTTGTTGTATTAACTGCAAAAGAAATAGAAACTGAAGATGTATTTTCTGACAGTGCTACAGGTAGTTTTTCTGATTGAGTAAATCCGGGCAATTCAACCACAATTTCATAATCGGCAATGGGTAGCTTTTCGAATTTATACGATCCGCTTACATCGGTAAAACGGGAAGAGACAGGGAAAGCCCCTCCTCTCTTGTATAAATGAACCAATGCTCCATTTATAGGAGTTTCAGTACCGGTTCGAACCTGAATGACCGATATGCTTTTGGTGCCTGTTCCTTGTTTTTCATACACATTCCCTGAAATTTCGCCTGTCCCGGTGTTTGTTGTCTCTGGAGTCAGACAGTCAATTGTTTTGGATATAGTACCATTCTCTGGGATAGAAATAATTTCGGCATTAGCCCAGTTCATTACATTGCCAGTATAAGTAGGGGTAAATACAGAAGTACTTTTTGAGTGTGATACCAAAACAATCCATTCTCCCTGTTCTACTATAAATCTAGCAAGATCTCCCCCAACTTCAGGTGTGATCTTTTTCTCAATAAAAGAAGTCCCACTTTTTTTGAATAATTGATAAGAAAGATCGGCAACCGGGATGACCGCATTGTTCATCTTTGAATCCATGATTAGGATCGGTGGAACATGCTTCACCCAAACAACAACCAGTGAGCTTGTTGAGTTTACAGTTCCGTCGTTAACCACCAACGTGAAAGTATAAGTTTTATCGGCAGTCACTTCCGGTGCGGTGAATGTTGGTTTGGCAACAGATGGCGAGCTTAATGTAACTCCTGCCGGTGCAGTCCACAAATAAGTAACAGCAGTACCATCGGCATCAGAAGATAAGCTCCCATCCAAAGTAACGGTTGCTCCTTCGTTAACAGACTGATCGGCTCCGGCATTGGCAACAGGGATTTTGTTGACCTGCTTGACGGTGATTACAACCAGATCGGATTGAGAATCTGCCCCATCGTTAACTATTAGTGAGAAGGTATATTCTGTATCAACATTTACCTCAGGAGCAATAAAGGTTGGTTTTGCCGCATTTGTAGAACTTAGCGTGATTCCAACAGGAGCCATCCATTTGTAGATAATTGCATCTTCATCAGGGTCGTATGAACCAGAGCCATCCAAAGTGACTAACGAGCTTTCATTAACGACTTGATCAGGTCCAGCCTTGGAAACAGAGGGTTCATTTGCTGGAAACACTTGACGCGCATAAATTAAAACCTGGTCGACAGGGGAATCCTGTAATCCATCATTTACAACAAGCAAAAATGTATAAAAACTAAAGGGTACAGCATTATTGATAGTTGCAATAAAAGAAGGATTAACTTCTGAATTTGAACTCAGAACAACCCCTTCAGGAGCGGTCCAGTGATAAGTCAGATTGTTGTTATCGGAATCATACGAAGCTGATCCATTGAGTGTGACATTGATTTGTGTTTCAGGATAAATTATCCAAGGTTCCTGATCAGTTCCGGCATTGGCAACAGGAGCTTTGTTGACCTGCTTTACCGTAACGATTACTTCGTCGGCGGTTGAACTGGCAGTTCCGTCATTGACAACCAACGTGAAAGTATAAGTCTTGTCGGCAGTCACTTCCGGTGCAGTGAATGTTGGCTTGGCAATAGTTCTTGAACTAAGCGTGACTCCGGCTGGCACTGTCCACAAA
>JAUYMU010000051.1 GCA_030698405.1 Bacteroidota bacterium | reverse complement strand
GTCAGAGTGATCATTCGGGTGTCGACAGGAAATATTGGTAGTAATAGTTGTCCCATGACCGCTAAGGTAAGGATTATTACTTTACGGCAATTATCCTGTTAGGCGTTGATAATCAAACATAGGTATTGGATGTCTGAATTTTAGAACATAATATTCAAGACAACAACAAGCAGCAACCCACCAAACAACTTGCTTATTATCTTTTCAGGAATACTGATTGAAATCATTGAAACAAAAATACTGTCATAATTGCATCATTTTAAAGTCTGAAATATCCGGTCAGGATGATCCTGTATTTCTTTCAGCCTTTTTTCAATTTTTCTCCAGTTTAATTTTGAACCATCGGCCATCTGTATTGGTTCGTTAAAATTTTCCTTCAGTACTTCGTTATTGCAGCATTAAACCGAAACCCAATTCCGTGAAGGTTCAGTATTTTAATGCTTTCGTCGCTGCCGAGGTATTTACGTAACCTTGAGATAAAAACATCGAGGCTACGTCCAAGATAATAATCATCTGATCCCCAAACTTTTTTCAGGATGTCTGACCGACTAAGTACCTTGTTCGGGTTATCGCAAAAATACCGCAACAATTCAGCTTCCTTGTAGGTCAAGGTTTTACGCTCTCCATTGGCATCAAGTATCAAACTGTCGAAATAGAAGTTAAAATGACCCAGTTTATAATAGTTCTGGTCGCTGGCAGGTTCATTTGAGGGCAGGGTGCGTTTCAGGAAAATCCTGATTTTAAGCAGCAATTCTTCCATGCTGAATGGTTTGGTAATGTAATCGTCGCCGCCAATGGTCAATCCTGCAATACGATCTTCTGTCATCGAACGGGCAGTAAGGAAAATGATTGGCACATGGTCATCCATTTCCCTGATTTCTTTGGCAAGGGTAAACCCATCCTTTTTCGGAAGCATCACATCGAGCAGGCACAGGCTAAATTTTCCAGATTCAAATATTTTCAGCCCAGCTTCGCCATCTTCGACCGAAGTTACCACGTAACCAGCTTGTTCCAGATTATCTCTGACTATAAAATTGAGGGTTTTATCATCCTCAACCAGCAGAATTTTTTCGCCTTGGTAGTTCATTTTATTGATTTGTTAATTTCAACAATAAAAGTACTTCCTTTCCTTGGATTTTCGATCACTTTTATCTTCCAACCATGAATTCCGACTATTTTTTTCACATAATCCAATCCCAGGCCAAAACCTTTTACATCGTGTACATTTCCGGTAGGAACACGGTAAAAGCGGTTGAAAATCTTTTTGCGGTAATCTTTTGGAATCCCGATTCCATTGTCGTCAAACGAAATTAAGTAGCGATCTTTTACCTCTTCAAGCCTGATAATAATATCGGGCACACCCGAACAATACTTGATTGAGTTATCGAGGATATTAAAAATCAGGTTCGAAAAATGCAACTTATCGGCGGTTATACCGGCATTGGAAACATTTGAAACCAAATTTATCGAGTACGCATTTCCATTCTGACTGTTCTTAAATTCAGCTATTGCCTCAGTAATAAATGAATTCAATTCAATTTGTTCCAGATTTAACTGAAGCTTTGTTTTTTCGATGGTCGCCATTTGAAGCAGCTTCTCTACCTGGGCAGAAAGCCGACTGTTTTGCTGACTTATTATTTTAACGTATTCGCTCAGGCGCTCGGGTTGCTCAATAATTTTTGGATTTGAAAGTACTTTTGATGCAAGTTCAATGGAGGCGATGGGCGTTTTGAATTCGTGGGTCAGATTGTTGATGAAATTTTTCTGTATCTCGCTCAACTGCTTTTGTTTGATAATGATATAAAGCGCATATCCGAAGAATATCACCACGAAAAACAGAATGCCGGTCATTAAATACCAGGCTATCAGGCGCGAATTATAAAACTGCGACCGGTCGGGAAAATGAACGCCGAAATAATATGTGTATTTTTCGCAGGTAGGTAAATTGCAAACGTTGGTCTTTTTATTGGCCTTTCCGGAGTGTTTATCGTACAGCATTTCTTCCTGACTGCAGGAAAGCGTGTCGTGATTCTTGACAGATTTTTTGTTGACTTTTTTAGAATCTGCTTTGGAAATATTCCCCTGCACCATTTTCTTTGAATCGCAGTCGTAAATTCCGTATTCAAAAGGAAGGTTTAAATTCCGTTTTTTAAATTCTACGGCAAGTAAATGTTCCAGGATATTCGGGTCAATAACATCGTTTACATTGACCACGTAATAATTGTTTGAAATCTGATCGACCGGGCAAACATCTGCCGGTTTGGCTGTGTGACCGTGAATTTTGCTGTTGTACTCATTTATCTGGGATGCTACACTTCGCAAAGCGTTTGTAGTCAATTCATGAAACTGCTTTTCATTCAGATCAACCGATTTTTTCAGGAAGAAAAACTGAACCAGCAGTATTCCCAACACTGAAATCGTTGCCATTATTATCACAAAACCAATCGAATTTCTCTTCATAAAGCCGCAAATATTTTGCTATTCCAGCACGAAACTAAGCAAAAAAAACGTCTCTTTAATTCATTAACAGTTCATTAACAAAAGTTAGGTGGTATTAACAGCAATTAAAAGAAAGGTTTTATAGTTTTGCATATTACAGAACAATAAAATAGATTTACAGCTTATACTTTCAACAAAATATTGATTGTCTCACCAATAAAAAAGATTTATATGAAACTTAGATTTACGCTTTTACTGGCTGTGGTAATATGTTTGCCGTTTATTATTCAGGCACAATATTCCCCTGCAAAATCGCGCATTGCCTTTGAAAAATTAAAGCACGATTACGGAACATTCAAGGAAGAATTGGGTGTTCAAACGGTTTCTTTCAATTTCAAGAATGCCGGACCTGTTCCTTTAATTATCAACAATGTTCAGGCATCATGTGGTTGTACTACTCCTGAATGGACACGCCAACCGGTTGCACCAGGCGCTTCAGGACTGATTAAAGTTAGTTACGATCCAAAAAACCGACCCGGAGTTTTCAACAAAACCATCAGGGTTAGCTCAAATGCAGAGAACGCCGATGTTGTTCTAACCATTCTGGGAAATGTAACTGCCCGCGCACGAACCATTGAAGAAGATTACCCAAATGAAATAGGTCCGCTGCGCGCTAAAACCAACCATGTGGCTTTTAGCCAGATCAAAGAAAATCAGGTAAAAAAAGACAGTGTTGAAATCGTCAACAACTCGGCACAACCCGTTCAGCTGAGTTTCAAAACACCGCCACCTCACCTGAGCGCCGTAATTAAACCGGCAACCATTGCACCAAAACAAAAAGGCTACATTGTGGTATCATTCGATGCTTCAAAAATTAAAGCTTACGGTTTTGTAATGCACCGCATATATTTAAACATCGATGGCAAAGACGATTACCGAAACTCCATAGCAGTTAGCACGACGCTGGAAGAAGATTTTTCCGGTTTGTCACCCGCAGAGTTGGCTACAGCGCCCGCAGTAAAATACGATGCTGAATCGTTTGATTTTGGCGATATCAAACCGGGAAGCAAAGTTGAACATACCTTTAACCTGAAAAACATTGGTAAACGGGATTTGGTTATCCGCGATGTGAAAAGTTCCTGTGGCTGTACCGCAGTTTCACCATCAAAAAACATGATTGCCGCAAACGAAAGTGTGCCGTTGAAAGTTGTATTTGATTCAGCCGGTAAAAGTGGCCGTCAGAACAAAACAATCACCATTATCACCAACGACCCGAAAAACCCAACCACCGTGTTGCGAATTGCGACAAATATTCTGACACAATAACCAACAAAGAACGATACTGAAAGCCGGTTTCCCATGTGGGGAACCGGCTTTTTTGTTTACCCCGGTTTTAATGCCCCCCTAACGCATCTTCATCAAAGTCAATAACAAGCGGCAAATAATTTTATGTTCTCAAACATAGGTTCGCCAAGCAACCTTTTTGCTTTTTTTGGAATCAATAGTATATGTTTTTAACTTCCAAACACCCTAAAAACCAAAAACATGAAATGATCCCCACCGAAACCTTATTTTCTTCGGGCAACTGCCCGGTAAATCAATTTGTTTATCAAATTTTAAAACTAAAAACAATGAAAACAACAATTTTTAAAATCAGTTTTATTTTCCTGCTCCAGGGTTTGATGGGTGCAGGGTGCGAAAAAGAAGAAGACTCAATTACAGAATTGCCCATTTTCAAGGAATTACCAATTCTGTATATGGGATATAATTTAGAAAATGAAGAAACCCGGGTTATTAAAAATCAGGAAACGCTGGAGATTGTTTTTTCCAAAGATTTAATAGCCCAAATTACGGCATTGCAGAACATTGATTTTTCGAAATACGATGTTCTTGCAGGACAGAATTCTACTCCGAGTGGTTTTGCTAAATTGAAACACGAGTTTATTAAACTGGAAAACTATTCATACTTATACAAACTGGATGTCTCTTATGAAATAGTTGGTGTACCAATGAATTTCTATTATGGAATTATCGTCAATAAGCTTCCAATAGAAGCCATCGTTAAATTTGAAGTGAACAAAATAAACCCCTAAAATTCAAAGAAATGAAAAAAAAAAATCACTTTACTATACATTATATACATGCTTGTATTCCTGGCAGTAAATGGACTTGCTCAAAACGGGAGCAACAAATATTACTATTACTACCAAAGCGAAAAGAAGTATTTAGAATTAAACCTTGATTTTGCTTTTGTTTCAGTAGTAGGTAATGAGGCAGAAAATGCCGATTTGTTTAAGGTTGGTTCAGGTGTATTCAAAAAAGAAGGACTGTCTGATGAAATGAAGCAAAAGTTAAACTTATCTGACGATTTTTACTGGACCGAAATAAAGTTCGGTGAAAATATAACCAGTATAATTTACAATGAAAAGGTGACGGCATTAAAACAAAACAAAAACGTAGAAATAGTTTCACCTTATTTTAAGTCAGCAAACAGTAAAAAAATTGGCTTAACTAATTTCTTCTATGTCAAACTAAAAACAACTACTGATATTGCGCTTTTGAACCAATATGCCAAACAAACCAAAAGCATCATTGTAAAACAAGATGTTTTTATGCCTTTATGGTATGTATTGTCTTGTACAAAAGCGTCAGAAAATGCAATGGAATTGGCCAATAAATTTTTCGAAAGTGGCTTGTTTCAATATGCCGAACCTGATTTAATGTTAGAAGATATCCTGAACTGTGTAAATGACACATATTTTCCACAACAATGGGGTTTGAGGAATACTGGTCAATACGGCGGAAATGCAGGTACGGACATCAGGGCATGCGATGCATGGAACTTATCAACCGGATCAAATGTAAATGTGGCAGTCATTGATCATGGGATACAATTGGACCATCCAGATTTACAAGCCAATATTCATTCCTTGAGTTATGACACTGAGAATAGTACTTCGCCAAGCGTTGTTCGGGGAGATCACGGAACTGCATGCGCCGGAATTATTGGGGCAGTTGGGAATACGGCCGGGATAAGAGGGATAGCGCCGAATTGCAGGTTGATGTCAATAAGCAATACCTTAAATTCAGGCACACCAAATATCAAACAGAAATTGGCGAATGGGATCAATTGGTCTGTGCAAAACGGTGCACATGTCATCAGTAATTCATGGGGGAGTAATGATCTGACAAGTAGTTATATTGACGATGCCATAACCAATGCCATAACTAATGGGCGCAACGGGTTAGGCTGTGTGGTGGTATTTGCAACGGGTAATAATAATGGTGCAGTTATTTATCCTGCAAACAGTAATCCCAATATCATAGCAGTAGGGGCAATTAGTCCATGTGGGCAACGAAAAAGTACAACATCATGCGATACTGAGATTAATTGGGGCAGCAATTTTGGGGCAACCTTAGATGTTGTTGCTCCCGGTGTGCTTATTCCGACAACTGACCTAACCGGCACAAATGGGTACAATCCAAATTGGGCTTTACATACTTTGAGTGGGGGGACATTGGTAACAACTGATTATACCAATAATGACTATACTGTCTGGTTTAACGGAACTTCCTCAGCATGTCCGCATGTTGCAGGGGTTGCAGCATTAGTATTGTCTGCTAATCCATCATTAACAGGCCAGCAAGTCCGGGATATTATTGAGCAAACCGCACAAAAAGTAGGTGGATATAACTACACAACAACAACAGGACGGACAAATGGAACCTGGCATAATGAAATGGGTTACGGTTTGGTTAATGCCCTATGCGCAGTACAAAATGCATTAGCGCGGTTGGCGTCTATTTCCGGCTCTTCCACTGTTTGTTCTTCCGGTGCCACGTTTACGTTAAACAACCTCCCGGATAGTGCCAGTGTTTCGTGGGACAAAAGTTTCAATTTAGCTTATGTTTCGGGTCAGGGAACAACCAGCTACAAAGTAAAATCCTCTGGAGGAATCCTTCCAACTGTGGCAATGGCATCGGGCGAAGACCTATCAGCGATGTCCTCTATGGCAATTCAGAGTGTCGGGAGCAGTGGCTGGGTTCGGGCGACCATCAGTAGCTCGTGTGGGGATATACCTCTCGAAAAAACAGTTTGGGCAGGCCTCCCCGGTTTTATACCCGTTGTGTCGGGCTACCCAACGGTTACATGCGGTAATTCGTTGTTTACCGAGGCCAACAATCGGACGGTGACCTGGTCGGTAGGCGGCTCCTTACAATTAGTGGGGTCGAACTATGGCCCGAGATGTGTGGTTAGGGGCACCGAAAACGGAGTGGGTTGGGTTTATGCAACAGCGGCGAATGATTGCGGTTCGTTGCGGGGTGAATTATTGGTGGAAGTAAGTTGTGGCTACTCCCTTGTGTTCTCGCCCAACCCCTCGTCTGGCGAAACAACCATCGAAATCGCCACCGGATCGGGAGAAGTATTGGCTCCCGACACCGAATGGGACCTCGAAGTGTATGATTCGATGCAAAGTTTGAAAACCAAAACCCAAAAGCTAAAAGGCGATAAAAAGGCCATCAACACAACAGGTTGGAAAGATGGGTTGTATATCGTCCGTGTAAAAATCGGTAATGAAATAATCAGCGAAAAGCTGGTGGTGAAACACTAAATTCGAACCAAATTCAGTTCTGTTCAGAACACCACAGCTAAATGCATTTACCGGGATAATTTCAGGAAGATTTCGCTACAAAATAATTACTGAGCCCGCTGTCCTTTTTTATAAAGGAAGGCGGGCTTTAAATTTATAAATCAGCAGTGTAATATTTTTCCCTCCAAAATTTCCATTATTTCAGTTCATTGTACTCCAAAATTCTCCGGTGATGACTACATTCGCATAAAATTTAGAACCATGATTGGAGATCAATTCCATTCCCATATAGAAAACAGCCCCGAGTACACCGGGCTAAATGTAAATCAGGGCATTGAACGATTGCCTTCGGTGAATACCGATTCGGTTAAACGGTTTCTGAAGCACAAGAAAAAGCGTTCTCTTTCGGTACAACAATTCGTTGATGGTATCCTGAAAGGAGATATTACAATTCTTAGCCAGGCAGTCACCCTAATCGAAAGTTCAAAACCCGAACACCAGGAAATTGCGCAGGAGATCATCGTAAAATGTTTGCCTTTCAGCGGTAATTCGGTCAGGATAGGAATTACCGGTGTGCCGGGTGTTGGCAAAAGCACCTTTATCGAAGCGATGGGAAAGCACATTACTTCAGCAGGAAATAAGCTCGCCGTTTTGGCCATTGACCCCAGCAGCGAACGTACAAAAGGAAGCATCATGGGCGACAAAACCCGGATGGAAGACCTTTCCATCGATCCGAATGCCTACATACGTCCTTCCCCATCGGCAGGTTCGCTGGGCGGGGTGGCCCGGAAAACCCGCGAAACCATTGTGCTTTGCGAAGCCGCCGGATTCAGTCATATTTTTATTGAAACGGTTGGTGTTGGACAAAGCGAAACAGCCGTTCATTCGATGGTCGATTTTTTCTTGTTACTGATGCTCGCCGGAGCAGGCGACGAATTGCAGGGCATCAAACGCGGCATCATGGAAATGGCCGACGCAATTACAATTAACAAAGCCGACGGTAACAACATCGAAAAAGCCGGACTGGCGCGTGTTCAGTATATGAATGCATTGCACCTGTTCCCTGCGGCCGATTCAGGATGGAAACCCAAAGTACTGACCTGTTCGGCCTACATGAAAACCGGGATTACCGAAATTTGGGAAACGATTGATGAGTATCTGGCGCTTGTAAAAGGCAACAGTTATTTTCAGCACAAAAGAAACGAGCAATCGAAATTCTGGATGTACGAAACAATCAACGAGCAGCTCAGGAACAACTTTTATCAGAATGAACAAATAATGGCATTGATGGAGGAATCGGAGAAGAAAGTACTGAAAGAAGAAATCTCCTCTTTTGTTGCTGCAAAAAAATTACTCGATTTATACGATCAAATTAAAAAGAACATTTAAAAACAATTTAATATTAAACTCAATGAAGAATTTTCTAGCAATTTTGGTATTGGCCCTGACGGTTTTTTCCTGTCAAACGGCAAAAGATGAATTTTCGATCAAAGGCACCATTGCCGGTGTAGAAACCGGTAAAGTATATCTGCAAAAAATAGTGGATGGCCGTCCGCAAAGTATCGATACCGCCGATATTGTTGACGGCAAGTTTGCCTTTACCGGCAAAATGGAATTACCCGACATCCGCATTTTACGATTGAATGAGCAGGATTATTTCGCACAACTTTTTCTTGACAATGCAAAAATTAAAGTTGTTGCCAACAAAGACAGTCTGCGTGCAACGAAAATCACAGGATCTCCAAGTCAGGATATTTTCCAGGTTTACCTTACCGAACTCGAAAAACTAAACAAACAAGTTCAGGATCTTCAGCAAAAATATCAAACTGCAATGCAGTCAGGAAATGCTGATGAAGCCAAAAGGG
The DNA here is from genome assembly GCA_030698405.1 of Bacteroidota bacterium. Lineage (GTDB taxonomy): Bacteria > Bacteroidota > Bacteroidia > Bacteroidales > Prolixibacteraceae > Aquipluma. The sequence goes on along the minus strand of JAUYMU010000051.1, from coordinate 2,834 downwards.
CTGAAATTGACTACAAAGCGATGATTGAGGACATGAAAGTTTTCACGAAAAACTTTGTAAAAGAACACAACAGCTCGGTTGTTGCCGCATACATTACCCTCGTGCAACTTGTAAACGAAATTGAAAGTTCAGAGCTGGATTCGATCGTTGCTAAATTTCCAGCCGAAATCAGTGCTTCTGAATATGTAGTTAAGTTAAAAGAAATTGCTGATGCAATGAAGACGACCGCTGTTGGTGCAGTTGCTCCTGATTTCACCATGAACGATCCGGCAGGTAATCCTGTAACATTGTCGTCGTTGAGAGGCAAAGTGGTATTGATCGATTTTTGGGCTTCGTGGTGTGCGCCTTGCCGTCAGGAAAACCCAAATGTTGTGAAACTGTACCAGAAATACAATTCAAAAGGATTCGAAATCATTGGTGTATCGCTCGACCGCACCAAGGAAGAATGGGTACAGGCCATCAAAGACGACCAGTTGAGTTGGGTACATGTTTCCGACCTTCAGTTCTGGCAGAACACCGCCGCCCGTCTTTATTCGGTAAACGCCATTCCTCAGACCTACCTTCTGGATGCCGAAGGCAAAATTATCGCCAAAGGATTGAGAAGCGAACAACTCGCTGCGAAACTTGGCGAACTGTTTCCTGAGTAATTGCAGATAATTCCTTTTAATGAAAGGAGATAGCAATATGTTTAAAGTAGATGTAATGGTTCGTCCAAATAAAGATGGATGGTGGGCTGAGATAACAAGTCTGCCCGGATGTTTTTCTGGTGGCGAAAGTCTTGAAGAATTGAAAGGCAACATTCGTGAAGCAATTGACCTGCATTTGGAAAGTATGCTCGAAGATGATGAGAAAATAGCCGACGAATTGGTAAGCGGTGAATACGAACTTGAACTGCATATTAATATTCAGGATCTGTTTGAGCATTTCCCACTAACTGTTAAAGGAGTATCGGAGCGTGCAGGTATGAACCGCGCTCTTCTAAACCAATACGTGAGGGGTGAAAAAACGATGTCGGAGAAGCAAGCTCTGCGAATTAAAGCGGCTATTCACAGTATTGGCAAAGAACTGGCACAACTTCAGTTTTAAAAAGAAATATTTTCAGCAAAAGTCACTCACAGGTGGCTTTTGTTATTTCCGGTAAGTCCTGAATTATCGTCTCCTGAAAAAACTTTTAACGCTCAGAGGTGTTATAATGCTGTTTGTTTAATCAAATTAATACACAATATATGAGTTACGATTTAATAGTTTTAGGTAGCGGTCCGGGCGGATATGTAGCCGCCATCAGAGCTGCTCAACTTGGCCTGAATGTAGGAGTTGTTGAGAAAGAAAGCCTCGGGGGCATTTGCCTCAACTGGGGTTGTATTCCCACAAAATCGCTCCTGAAAAGTGCACAGGCTTTCGAATATGCAATTCATGCCGCCGATTACGGAGTTACCATTTCAGGAGAGATAAAACCTGATTTTGGTGGAATGGTAAAACGTAGCAGAGGGGTTGCCGATGGTATGAGCAAAGGGATAAAATATCTTTTTACAAAAAATAAAATCGAAGAAATTAACGGCTATGGAAAGCTGATTGATAAAAATTCGGTTGAAGTGACCGACGAGTCCGGAAAACGCACCATTCATTCGGCCAAAAACATCATTATTGCCACCGGAGCCCGTTCGCGCGAATTGCCAAACCTTGAGCAGGACGGTGAAAAAATTATCGGATACCGCGAAGCAATGACTTTACCCAAACAGCCAAAGTCAATGGTGGTAGTTGGTTCAGGAGCCATTGGGAGCGAATTCGCTTATTTCTACCAAAGCATCGGAACCGAAGTTACTTTGATTGAATTCCTGCCCAATGTAGTTCCAAACGAAGACGAAGAAGTTTCGAAAGTGCTTGAACGTTCTTTTAAAAAGATGAAAATGAAAGTGTTGACCAGTGCTTCTGTCGAATCGGTTGATACTTCAGGAAAATTGTGCAAAGTTACCGTGAAAACAAAGAAAGGCGAAGAAATTATCGAAGCCGAAATAGTGCTGTCAGCAGTTGGAATTGCTCCGAACCTTGAAAATATTGGCCTCGAAGATCTCGGAATTGTGCTTGAAAACGGCAGGGTTAAAGTGAATGAGTTTTACCAGACCAATGTTGAAACTGTTTTTGCCATCGGCGATATCATTGCCGGACCGGCGCTTGCCCATGTAGCATCGGCCGAAGGAATTGTTTGTGTGGAGAAAATTGCGGGATTAAACCCCCACCCAATCGACTATTCGACCATTCCGGGATGTACCTACACCAATCCTGAAGTTGCATCGCTTGGTATGACTGAGCAGAAAGCCAAAGCAGCCGGTCACGAAATTAAAGTTGGCAAATTTCCTTTCTCTGCCAGTGGGAAAGCAAGTGCTTCGGGGCAAAAGGATGGCTTTGTGAAGCTTATTTTTGATGCCAAATACGGCGAATTACTTGGCGCTCATTTGATTGGGGCCAACGTTACAGAAATGATTGCTGAATTGGTTGTGGCCAAAAAACTGGAAATCACCGGTCACGAACTGATTAAATCCATCCATCCGCACCCAACAATGAGCGAAGCCATCATGGAAGCAGCTGCAGCAGCGTATGGCGAACTGATTCATTTGTAGATAATTTTTCTACATTTGAATTCCCAAATCTAAAAAAACTAAAAGATGAAGAAAATTGCTGTTCTAATAGCCGGAGCATTTTTGCTTGCCAACTTCGCTTATGCCGGCGGAATTTTGACTAATACCAATCAAAGTGCACAGTTTGTGCGTATGCTTTCAAGAAATGCCTCCACCGATCTGGATGCGGTGTATTTCAATCCGGCAGGACTAACCCAA
>JAUYMU010000049.1 GCA_030698405.1 Bacteroidota bacterium | reverse complement strand
ACAAAATTCCCTCTTTGTCAAAATAACCACAACGTGGTTGAATATGAATAGCCCTGAGTGAAACTCAGGGGGTACGGGAAAGATAGGTGTTGCAACCCTGCAAAGGGTTGAATATCAAAGATGAACAAATTCAACCCTTTGTAGGGTTGTTGTTCGTTAACATTATTTTACCCCGGATTCCATCCGGGGCTATTGACATTAAATCCCTTCAGGATTTAAAAAAACATTTAATAACTAATTAATAGAAATTATTAGTTTAGGAATTTTGTCTTACACACCAGAAAAAAGACAATGCATTGAACTCAATTTTTAATTAATCTAAAACAAAAATACTATGGAACCAGAAATTAGTTTAAAAAACACCAAAAATGAAATCCTCTCTGCTTATGAGGATGTTTTGAAAAAAATACAGTCACAAAAAACTTCTGAACCGAAACAGGTACAGGAAGAAAAGCGCCAGCAGGAAGTGATCAAAAAAGCATCGGACAATACCAATGAAGGAATTGTAACCGGCATTACCGCCCTCAAACTAAATGTTGCCAAAGAACTCGACAAATTAAGCGAACAGTTGAGCTCTGAATATAAAAAACTGGAAGACATCCAATTGGCCATGCGCCTTGAAAAACAAAACCTGGAAGATCTTTATCAGGTTACCGCCAATGCCGATTCGCTGGCAGCCATGCTTCAGGCACAAAAAGAGCGAAAAGCCCTGTTTGAAGCTGAAATGACAGAGAAGCGAAACGCTTTCGAGGAAAAAATGAAAGCAGACAAGCTAAATTCGGAGGAAAAAATCAGGAATGAAACTGAAGCATTCGAAACTTCAATAAAAACCCAAAAAGAACTTTGGAAAACTGAACAGTTAAAATGGGCAGATCAGCAAAAAGAACAGAAAGAAAAAACAGATAAAGAACGGAAACGCGAAGAAGAGGAATATGCCTATTCGCTGAAACTGACACGAAAAAAAGAGAACGACCTTTACGAAGAAAAAAAGGCCGGTCAGGAAAAAGAATTGGCCGAAAAGAAAAAAACTTTTGACCTTGAAATTGCCCAGCGTGAAGCACAGGTTGTTGCAGCCGAAAATGAACTTAAAGAATTGAGGACAAAAAATGCGGCGTTCCCTGCTGAAATTGACAAGGCTGTGGTTGCCGCTGTGAAATTGGCTACTGAAAAACTGCAATCCGAATTCAGGTTCGAAAAAGAACTGACAGCCAAACAGACTGAAGGTGAGCTTAAACTAAAAGAGCAGACCATCGAAACGCTGAAAAGCAAAGTTAAAGATATGGAGGCCTTGGTGAACGAAGCTTCGAAAAAAGCCACGACTGCCGAAACCAGCGTGAAAGACATTGCCATGAAAGCAATTGAAAGTTCAGGCAAAATGCAGTTATTCGGGAATTCGCGTGAAAGTTCAGGGAAAGAATAAAGGAATATCGCTATGCAATTATTTAACAACTTATTTCAAAACCTTACGGAGGATGAAAAGTGCAATTACCTTTTTCAACTTCTTGAAAACAACCAAACGCTGAGAGCGGATTTCATCAAACATTTTGAAGTCAATTACGAGAATCTACGGTTGAATTACGAGCCTCCATTTTCGCCGGAAGAAACAATAATAGCCATTATTGACAAAGCCGAAAGCATCATTGAAATTTTGGAAGAACTCGATTTTGAGGAACCGGATTGGGATCGCTGGCAAGGTTCAAGCCATTATGTTCCCGAGTATGAAGTTGCCCGAATTGTTGCAGAGGATGAGGCTGCGGAGGTTTTCGAAGATTATGTCACTGATTTGAAAATGGTTCTGCAAACAGGAAACCTGGTGGATATAATACGCGATTTTACTGCTGTTTTCCATGGAATTACTTGTGCTGAAATAAACGATCCTTACTCTAATCTGGGAGATCCGGCCAATGATTTTTTTATTGAAGAAACAAAAAAAATCAGCAAAGAAAATCAACAAAACCTTGCAAACCGGACGTTTAATAAAATTGATTGTAAAAATGCGACGGAGCTGGCTTTCTCGTTTAACAACCAGTATTATAAGGATGAAAATGAATATCTTCGATTTATTTCGGACATTCTGATAGCGGTTGTTAAAGATAAAACCCAGGCTCTGATTGTATGGGAAGCGAAACAAAAATTTAATGCCGGGTTAAGTGCAGTTCCGAATTTATTGAACAAGGTAACCAAACTCATTGGCGACAAAAAGATTTGGATAGAGAGCCTTGAATCCTGCTTTTTGCAGGATTTTGATACTTCAATAGAATTAATGGATTACTATTATGGCCAGGATAGAAATAAATTTGAGAAATCGGCATCAGGTTTATATGGAAGGTTTAACATGCAGACCTTAGAATATTTATTGGATAAAGTAGTTTTAGGAACCCCGTTCCATATTTCGTTATTGAAAAAAAATGCAAGTTACAAAGCTGACATTGATAGTTTTGAAAAGTTGAAAAGACAAATAACACCTGAAGAGATAGTTCCATTTATCGAATCGTTGGATAGTAGCGACACCAAAGCAAAGTTTTATGCGCACGAAAAATTGTTTGATCAGCTTATTGAGTTGATAAACAAAGACTATTTTAAAAATCTGAACTCGTATTATTCGATTAATTTTGACAAAGCTGTTCATTATTTATTTACCGAACGCCCGCTTATTGCATGGGAAATGATTAAAAAAAGCATTACTCATAAAATGGCGAAATTACGTTCAAGAGAAACTTACAGCGAAATTGCATCAATGCTTAAAAAAGCAAAAAAGATAGAGGGTATGGGTGAAGATATTCGAAAATTAACATCGGAACTATACAACCAAAAACCAAACTTACCGGCTTTAAAAGATGAGTTCCGAAAAGCAGGACTGGTGATATAAAATCATAAAAAAAGTCCGGAGTGTAATGTTCCGGACTTTTTTATAGTGTAATAGACCAAATTACATTTTATAATACTGTTCCCAACCTTTGCGGGGTGGCGCGCCAACCAACATCTGATTTGCCAGTTTGCTGTTGGTAATCTGTTTCTTTTCGCGGTCGAAAACAATTTTGGTATTCAGTTGCTGAGCCAAAACGCCCAGGTTGAACACCTGACTCAACGGACCTGCGATTTCAAACGGCGAACGGGTTTTTTCTTCACCTTTTACTGCTTTCAGGAAGTTCGCATAATGGTTCGATGGACTCACGGGAACTTCAGGTAATTTCGATTCCATTTCCTTTGCTTTTTCAGCCGGAATAATAGACAAAGTGCTTCCGTGCGATCCGCCCTTGAAAATCAGGTCTTTGCTGTAAATTTCCTTACCGGGATTCAGTTTGGCAGGTTGTATTTTACCTACGCTTGTTGGCGGAATATTCGGGTCAAGTTCAGAAGTACCAAAACCTTCAGGAACCTGCGGAATATTGTTTACGCCATCGTGCCACATAATTTCAAGCGGAGGCATGTTGCCACGTTTCGGGAATTTAAACGACAGCGTTGACGACATCGGGAAAAAGAACGGATTGTGACCTTCGAGTTTCACCGGATCAACTTCATAAGGCAAGCCCAGATTCAGGAATTCATGGGCTGTATCGATAATGTGAGCGCCCCAGTCGCCCAATGCGCCCATTCCGAAATCGTACCAGCAGCGCCATTGTCCGTTGATAAAGTCTTTGTTGTAATCGTGCTCTTTAACGGCCATCAGCCAGGTATCCCAGTCCAGTGTTTCCGGAATTGGTTCGGCATTTGGGAATTTGGTCATTTTCGTATCCCATCCGTGCCAGCGACGGGCCGAATTCATATGGGCAGTAATGGAGGTTACATCTTTAATAATTCCGGCTTCGGTCCATGCTTTAAACTGAAAGTAATTGGCATCCGAATGGCCCTGATTTCCCATTTGGGTGACCACCTTGTATTTTTCGGCGCCTTTAATCATCAGTTCAACTTCGTTGAAAGTGCGGCCCATTGGTTTCTCAACATAAACAGGTTTTCCCAAACTCATGGCCAACATGGTGATCGGGAAATGTGAATGATCGGGGACTCCTACCAAAACAGCATCAATCTGACTGGCCATTTTATCAAACATTTTCCTGAAATCCTGAAAACGCGGCACATCCGGAAATTTTTCGAGCGCTTTCAAAGTGTGTGGCGCGCCCATGTCGGTGTCGCAAAGGGCAACGATGTTGCACAATCCGGTATTGTACATCGAATTAATGTCCGATCCGCCCTGATTTCCGATGCCGATGCAGGCCAGGTTTACACGTTCGTTTGCAGCGGCCAATCCGGCTGTTGGGGCAGTAACGCCCGACATGGCTTTGGTGAGAATGGTAGGAAATACCATCATGGATGATAAGGCAGCAGCTTGTTTCAGAAACAATCTTCGCGAAGCTTCATTGTATTTTGTCATGAATGAAATTTATTAGTTGGTTTTAAATTAAATCATTTAACGCCGAAAGGTAAGAATAGTAAATTGAAAAACGAATTGGAGAGAAATAGAAACCAATAACAATTCGCAAAATAGTTTCCACTTAATGAAACTTATCATTAGCTTTGTGTCGTCAATAAATGAACAAATGGACAAACTTTTTGAAGTCATATGAAAACTTACACATTAGACGAAGTTCAGGATAAACTTATTGGAAAAATCGGTACTCCTAAACGAGATGTATTTGAGTATGAATTACAAATGGATTTAATAGGGAAAGCCATTAAACAAACACGACAGGAACGCAATCTGACACAAGAAGAACTTGGAAAACTAATTGGTGTGCAAAAAGCTCAAATATCAAGAATTGAAAGCAATGCAAGCAATGTTACTGTTGACACTTTAATGCGGGTATTTAATGCGTTACAGGCAAAAGTGAAATTTCAGGTTGAATTACCACATTTAAAAATCAATCTGGGACATTAAATAATTTCGTTTCAAAAAACATCAACCAAAAACTGAGAATATTTACGGGCTGATGTTTTTTGATATTTTAAATGTATTTTATTTCTTCAGCGGAATCCTTGCAACTGTCACCGAATAAGCATCTAAATTCAGTACAATTTTTTTTCCTGAAATCTTCAGTTTTGTTTCCGCCGGAGTAACCACTTCAGGTTTTCCAATGCGGTTGTATGCTGTCAAATCTTCATTTATCAATACCTGAAGGCTAATTTCGCCGGACGATACTTTGCGTCCTTCCAGAGATAAATTAAGGCTGGCCGGTTTTTTTGCCACATTCACGAGTTTTACCACCAGCTCCGAAGTTTTTGAGTCGATGGTTGCGCTGGCATACAAACTATCCTGTCCGGTTAAAGCTTTCCCATCAACCAAAGCCGAAACGACATCGGTTCCTGCATTGGTCGAGAACATTTTTTGCACGTAATAATTGGGAGTTGCCACCACATGCTCGTTATCGAACCAAATCAAATCGGGACGCCACTGCCAGGCATTTACGTTTCCGAAAAGTGGTGCGTACGAAGCAAGATGCACCACATCGGCATTGCGTTCCAGCCCGGTCATAAATGCGGCTTCAGCCAGTGCGCTTTTCCAGGTATTGCGCGATTCGGCATCTTTTCCCTCTTTATCGTGGGCAGCATATTCGCCTGCAAATACTTTTGGTCCTTTGCGGTCGTATGAATCGTAGCGAGCGGCATTTTGCAAAAACCAATCCGGACTGCGGTAATAATGTTCGTCCACCAGTTTTACATCCAGATTGCGCATCTCTGTCCACAAGTAGTCAAAATCCTTTCCATCGGGCGATGGACCTGATCCGCCCACAAAAATAATTTCGGGATGTTTTTCATTTAATATTTCCAGGAATATTTTTAACCGATCGACGTATTGTGTTCCCCACTGTTCGTTGCCAACGCCTACCATTTTCATATTAAATGGCGCCGGATGCCCCATATCGGCACGCAGTTTCCCCCATTTGGTGGTGGTTGCGCCGTTTGCAAATTCAATCAGGTCAATCACATCCTGAATGTATGGATCGAGCGCATCCAGCGGAACCAATTCGCAGGAATTATACTGACAGGCCATTCCGCAGTTCAGGATAGGCAATGGCTCGGCGCCGATGTCTTCCGAAAGCAAAAAGTATTCATAAAATCCAAGTCCATACGATTGGAAATAATCGGGGGCATTTCTGTGTGCAAATTCGGTATTCCAGCGATTGACAATCATCTGGCGGTTTTCAACATTACCGACTGATTTTTTCCATTGGTAGCGGGTTTCAAGTTCATGGCCTTCAACAATGCAACCACCGGGGAAACGCAAAAAACCGGGCTTCATGTCGGCCAGTTTTTGCACCATGTCGGCACGCAAACCATTCTTCCGGTTCTTCCATGTATTTTCAGGAAACAATGAAACCATGTCGATTTCGAGCGCCCCTTTTCCTGAAAGTGTTACACGCAGGCTGGCTTTTGCATCGTTTGCAGTACAGGCCAATTTTGTCTCGTATTTTTTCAATTCTCCTGAAAAGTTTTTCACCTCGGTTTTGCCGATGACCGAATCTGTTGAATCAAGCAATTCAACTTTTAGGGCAGAAACGCCTTCGCTTTGGCGGGCAAATATCGAAAACAGGTAATTCTCACCAGCCTTCACGCCCATTCCGCGAAACCCTTCGTTTACCAAACCCAGTTCTTTTCCCTGAAGTGATTCAAGCCTCAGAAAACGTGGATTATTTTCATTTTGGCTATTGATGATCTGGAATTGTCCGACATATTCTTCTCCGAATTTTTTCCAGCCCATCAGTGGTTTGTAAAATTCGAACGATCGGTTTTTGACCAGTTCGGCATAAATACCACCGTCGGCAGCAAAATTAATGTCTTCGAAAAACAGTCCCCACATGCTTGGCTGAATCGGGGCAATTGTCGTTTTTGTATTTATAACCAATGTTTTGGATTGCGCTTTCACTCCTGTTACTCCGGCAAAAAGAAAGCAGATCAGGAAAAAAGTGAGTTTTAGTTTCATATCTCAGTCGGTTAATTCAGTTAATAATAGAACACAAATATAATGGTATAATATACACTTAAAAACATTTTTAAACCCAGACTTTAAAAAATATTGCAGAATTTGCACACCGTATTTTTTTGTGAAAACCTTTATTTTAGATGCTTTGCCTCCGTTTACCTGCAAAAAATGGTCGTTCGCAGAATTTAATCTTTTCCGAAGATTCTATTTTCTATGTTTGTTGCCGGAAGCACATAACGCGATTTTTTTCATGTAAAGAATTAAACAGCTACAAATTCATTTATTCGACGGTATGTGTTAACCCAAGTTGCATTTTCATTTTTATAAATTACAGAATATGAGGGCATAGCAGTGGCCACGTTCGTCGTCGGGACTACAAAAGGATGTTTCGGTTACCCAACATTGAGTGTTGTTATTTTTCGATGGAACGGCATGGGTTTATATTTCATTGCCTGGTATATTTCATTTGCCTTCATTTGTGGCCGTGTACATGTTTTCAATAGTATTTTCTCCCCTTTTGTATTTATTACTGAGTTTAGGTTGCATTTTTGAGTGTTCATTATCCTGACTATTTCTGTCCAGCTATGGTGTATGTTGTTCTGTTTAAGCCTATATCGAATAAAACTGACAATAAAGTATGCCAGCACCGACAGGTTTAAATGGGATTCAATATTGATTTCTTTTTGGTGGAACACCGGACGGAAATTCAAATCAGATTTTAATGTTCGGAATATCGATTCTATTTCGCCTACCGTACGATAGACTTTCCACAACAAGGCTTCGTCTTCTGCGCTGATGCTGGTACGGACAAAATAGGTACCAAGCTGTGGCTCAATAGAGTTGTTTTCAATAAATTGCCATTCTATATCGGTAGCCTGTCCATCCAGCTGGACAACATCAATAGTATATGCCTGGCCAATCCCGCTATACTTTTCTTTTAACCGGCCAATGCGTTCCCATATTTTTTCAATAGATTGGTTCTTCTTGTTTTTTTGTGGCTTGGCAACCGACTGTTTAATTTGCTCCAGACCTGTTTCAAACCCTTGCTGTTTCTTGCCGAACATCCCTCTTTCTTTGGCTTCTTTGGCCGGTGTTTCAACATACAACAATGTTTCCTGACAGGTAAATTTTTCTTCCCCTATTTGGTACTCAATATTTTGATAAAAAAATTGCGTTCTTACCTCCTGTCCGTTTTTGTTTACAAAACAAACAAGCTTGTCTTTATCCACTTTTGCCAGAAGGTCTTTATGACCTGACCTTGAAACACATAGATAGTCGATTTGTTCGCCCAGGCTCATCTTCAGGTTATCCTCGGTGGCGATGCCTGCATCCATCACGATTACAGGCCGATGGAGCCCGTTTTTAAAGGGTTTCAGCTCAGAGAGTACATCTGTAAATGTTTTTGGCTCGCTGATATTGCCAGCGTAATAGTTGCTATGCTTGACAAAACCATCCTGGTCGGCCATCAGCCCAAGCGTTATTTGGCGGCAATCGTTTCTTTTTTGCTTGTTATGGCCATATTTTGCTTTTGGGCATTGTTTCATCATGCCTTCAAAATGAGTGTTGGTAAGGTCGTAAAGTATAAGCTTGTTCTCAATTTTATAAATGCTTTCAATCTGGCCTGACAAGTGCTTTTCTATTTTGTCCTTGTCCTGATATAGTTTCTTGGTACACTGCATCAACCGGTTACGGTCAACCGTCCCACTTTCAGGGCAGTATAATTCCATCGCCGCTGAATTTTCGTTTAGCCATTCAGCAGTTTTCTTTTCAGAATCAGGGTATAACAACCGGCCCAGGAGTCCTAACATCCCTACCGATGTCTCGTTCAAATTCCAGTCAGGTTGCTCACCAAGATAATGGTCAAGCCCCAATTCTTTGATGGCCTGTGTGCATAACCATTCCCCGCCAATTTCGTGCGAACTGATAGATTCAAAGGTGTCAAGTTTTACCTGCTGTATATTGTCAACTTGTGGCACACTGTAAATATTATCAGCAAACAATTCGCCAACATACTTATTAGTAATAGTATTGCCGACTGGTTGGGGTTTATTGAAACTGTTTTTGATTAATTTTTTGTAATAGAAATGAGCCCATTCTTCGACCAGTACATCTTGGTTGGAAAACAACAAAGTTTCCTCAAACATCAATTGCTCTATCCTGTCAGCCAGTGCTTTATGCTTATCCAATGGAATCTCTGGCAGGCTTCCCAGTTCTATGATATTGATATGCTTTGGAATGCCATTTACCCGCTGGCTTTTTACCAACCTATAGGTAAGGTAGACCATGCCTTTTTTGTTGTTCGTAACTTTCTTTATAAACATGTCGAAAAAATATTTTGCTAAAATTACGAATTAGGCATATTAAAAAAACGAATATATGTTGCACAACATAAACGTTCAGGGGACTACAAACGATAAAATCACTATATCATTTATATGTATCTGTATATCAATGTATTGCATTTGCAATGCAACAGTCTGTTAATCAGCATGATAAAATATGACATTTCTATACACTTGTTTGTCAGGCAATTATAAGTATGCGAAATCGAAATATTGGAACAAGCTAAATGCAACTTGGGTTAACCATGCCTTCACTTATTGTAAAGGTATTAAGCCACTGAATCCCCCTTCGGTGGCTTTTTTCATGCAAAATAAGGTTTAAAAAAAATCAGATTGTAGAAACGCGATTAATTCCCATTTTGCCTTCTTCAATTTTTTCGTCCTGCAAGGCGTAAAAAAAGCGGCTTTCCCTGTGGAAAGCCGCCCTGATTATTCGCAATAAACCGCCGGATTAATATCCGGGGTTTTGGGTTAAGTTAGGGTTGGCATCTCTTGCGGTACGAGGTATTGGAAATAACAGGTATTTTGAAGCTGTAACACTTTTCCAATCTGGAATTGCGTTAAGGAAAGTTCCAAATCGAATCATATCCTGACGTGAACTAATTTCCCATGCAAGTTCGTATCTTCTTTCATTGTAAACATCATCAAGGGTGACTGTAGTTTTAAGTTTTGAAGGATCATCAAAAGCTCTTTTCCTGATAACATTTACCAAACGGGTTGCTTCTGCAATATCGCCGCCAGAACGAACCAATGCTTCAGCTTTTATGAGGTAAACATCAGCAAGCCTGAAGATGGCCATATCATTTTCAGCATCACCATTCTGACCACTTTCAAATTCCCATTTCCAGCATCGTGCACCGTCTTCCTGTTCTGTTTGACCCCATCCATCCGCATCAAAACCATATTTCATGGTAACATCAACAGTATGAATAAGTGGACGGCCATGTGCAGTTACATAAGTTAGTCCGGTAGCCGGATCTTTCATCGCACCTGTAAGGAACGACCACCCTACCCTTTTATCCGCAGGATCAAAAGCTTTAACAAAGTCAGGCATAGCGCAAATGCCATTCCATGTTCCGATTTTCAGACCCAGAGAAGGGGCTGCAAGGTAGTGAAGCGTACGTTGAGCAATATGATTGCCACCATCGCTGGTACTGAAAACAATTGGAAAAATAATTTCCTGAGAGTTTTGGTTTTTAACGATAAAACTCTGTTTGAAACTTGGCTCAATAAGATAAGGAAGTTTGATTACTTCATTAGCAGCATTGATACATTCCTGCCATTTAGCGCCTCCGGCAGGATTCCAAACCATTGCATTGAGGTACATTTTAGCTAACAGGGTATAAACCACTCCTTTGGTGATTTTTCCATAACTTGCAGCAGAAACATCAGTCCGAACTACATCTTTAATTGCATTCAGTTCGGTAAGAACAAACGTATAAACTTCAACTCTGGTTTTTGTTTTAGGTAATTCTTTATCGTTAAAATCAGTAACGATGGGTACATTTCCATAATAATCGAGCAGCATGTAATACCAGAACGCTCTTACTCCTCTGATTTCTGCGATGATCTGATCCTTATTTTCAATTGCCGGATTCTCGTTGATCATTGCATAAATCTTGTTGCAAAGCGTAATAGCAGAAACTGCCGAATTGTATGAGCCAACTACCAGGTTGGTAGAAGGAGTCCAGGTGTGAAAGCGCAATTCTTTGAACTGTCCCCCATCCCACCAGTCACCACCCTTACGGGTTGGAGTGATTGCCATATCTGAGGAACATTCGCTGAGCAGGAAATAGTTGGAAGGGAAAACCCCTTTTAAAGTTCTGTATATAGGAGCAATCAATGAGTTAACCTCTTTTGTGTTTTTTCCAAATTGGTCAACAGGGAGCTTGTCGAAAACTTCTTCCTCGAGGTTTGTACAACCCGGAAATCCAAGGGTTGCGATTACGACAGCTATGAAAATGAATATTTTACTATTTTTCATGTTGTTTAAATTTTAAGAGTTAGAAACTAAGGTTTACGCCTACAGAGAAAGTTCTTGATTTCGGATAGTATTCGCGACCTTCTACGCCCGGATCAAGACCCGACATTTCGATTTCCGGATCTAAACCTGTGTATTTTGTAATTACAAACAAGTTTTGTCCGGTCACATAAACTCTTAATTTTTTGATTCCATATAAGCCTTTGGTATCAAAATTATAGGCAACACTGGCATTGTCCAATCTCAGGAACGAACCATCTTCGATATAGTAGCTGTTGTACCTTGGGCTTTCTTTCAGCCCGATGGTGAGCGATTCTTTCAATACATTTGCTCCCGGCAACCACTGTGTAGTTGCATAAGACATCTTCGAGAAGTTCAATACATCGTTTCCATAAACCCCGCGGAAGAAGAAATTCAATTCCCAATTTTTATACGACACAACATTGGCAAGGCCATAAGTGAACAATGGCTGCGCTGAACCGATATAGGTACGATCTTCGTCAGTCAGACCGGCTTTTCCGTCAATCATATCGTCCATAATATATTTTCCTTCACTATTGATGCCAGTACAAAGCCATCCGTAGAAAGTGCCTAGTTCTTTACCTTCTTCAACAATGTGTGTCGTGTTGCTTGATCCGCCACGGATCCATGCAGAACCGGTTTTAATGGCACTGGTAGTGAACTGATCGTTTGACAAGCTGGTAATTTCGTTTTTGTTATGGGCAATGTTGAAAGACGTGTTCCACCTGAAATTGTCATTCCTTACGATGTCGCCGCTTACCATAAACTCAACCCCTTTGTTATTCATCGAGCCTACATTGGCCATCATTGTCCCTTTCAAATAAGGTGGCTGAGGCACTGTATAAGTATAGAGCAAATCTTCAGTATTCTTGTTGTAATAATCGATACTGCCATTAATCCTTCCTTTAATGAAACTATAATCAAATCCGATGTTAAACATCGAAGTTTGTTCCCACCGCAGGTCTGGATTTTCGTTCTGGTTGAATTCGTATGCACTGTACCATTTTCCGTTGTCGTAATACTGACCGGCTTTTCCATACAACGGAAGTGACAAATATGGATCGAGTCCATCCTGGTTACCCGAAATGCCATAACCAACCCTGAATTTCAGATCGTCAAGTGCATCTACATTCTGAAGAAAAGATTCTTCTTTCATGTGCCATGCTACCGAAACAGAAGGGAATGTACCCCACTGATGGTTTTTACCAAATTTTGAAGAACCGTCACGCCTGATAGACGCTGTCAATACATATTTTTCGAGCAATGTGTAATTTACCCTTCCGAAGAAAGAAATAAGCTTGCTCATATTTTTGCCTGACCAAACATCGCCTGAACGAAGGTTTTCTCCGGCACTTAGATTATTGGCTCCAAAGAGGTCGGTTACAAACTGGCGATTTTGAGCACCCATGTTTTGATAATAGTTATCTTCATAAGAATAACCTGCAAGGAAATTCATGTTGTGATTTTCAATTGCTTTCTTGTAATTAAGGGTTGTTTCGAGCAATTTTTTATCCGAAGTCCACGAATTTCGCTGTGCATAACCAATATCGTTGCGACCACGTTCGGTTTGCGAATCGTAATATTGGCTGTAGTCATTGGTTTCACGCTGTTTCAATACGTTCAAACTGGCTTTTAAACCTTCGAAAATATCCAGATCGGCTTTAATATTACCAAAATAGAGGCTGTTTTTATTTTCCTGCTTGTTGTATTCAATGTTGCGAACCGGATTTCCCTGATCGTATTCCTGATTGTCGTACCATGTACCATCATCGTTTTTTACCGGGTAAACCGGGATCATGTTATAAGCCAATACAAAATTGCGTGTATCAGTTGGACTGTAATTCCGCTGTGTCATCACACCGGTGAATGTCAAATCTAATTTATCATTCAGCGCTTTCTGGTTAAAGCTCATGCGGGCGTTATAACGTTCAAGAACATTGTCTTTTACTACACCTTCCTGGTTCAAATATGAAATTGATGCCCTGTAGTTGCTCGATTTTGTGCTTCCGGATAAAGACAAACTGTGGTTTTGGGTAATCCCGGTGCGCATAATTTCGTCAAACCAATCGGTATTACCACCTTTGTCGAGTCCTGAAGTATTGATACTGTTTTTTGTTGCATAATCGCGCCATTCCTGAGCATTTAAAAGTTCAGGCACGTTGGTTACATTATCAACTGCAACATAACCGTCATATTCAGTGACAGCTTGATCTTTCCTGCCTTTTTTTGTAGTGATAAGGATTACACCGCTGGCCGACCGCGATCCGTAAATTGCGGCTGCAGAAGCATCTTTCAATACGCTTATTGATTCGATGTCTTGTGGAGCCACGGAGTTAAGACTCATTCCCGGAACACCATCAACTACTATGAAGGGTTGGCTGCTGGCGTTTAACGATGAAGTTCCGCGTAACCGAATGGTCTGGTCTTTAGTAACATCGCCACTGCCACTGGTGATAGTCAAACCGGCTACTTTACCTTTTAATAAATCGACGCCGGTGCGGGTTACTCCTTTGTTAAAGTTTTTTTCAGAAATATTGGTTACAGAACCTGAAATTTCACGTTTGGTCTGTGTGCCGTATCCAATTGCTACAACCTCATCCAATCCAATGGCATCTTCGCGCATGATAACATTCATGTTTGCCTGACCGGTATAATCAATTTCTATACTGCTCATCCCTACAAACGAGAACACAATTACAGCGTTTGCCTTGCTAACGTTCAAGGTGAAATTACCGTCAAAATCTGTAATGGTTCCGTTGTTGGTGCCTTTTTCGATAACAGTTGCACCGGGAAGTGTGCTGCCATCGGATGTTTTGACCACACCTTTAAGAGGGCGTTCTGTCTGAACGATCATTTCATTCAATTGCAAATCTTTCAGCTTTGTGATAACAATTTGCCGTTCTTTAATTTCATAACCGTTGTTGGTCACTTTCAGGATCTGATCCAGAATCTTTTCAACAGAGGCATCTGCAACTTTCAGCGAAACTTCGCGGGTAACATCAATCATATCGTCGGAATAAACGATGATGAACTCGCTGTTACGCTCGATTTGCTGAAATACATCTTTTACAGTTGCATTCGACAACTGAAAAGAAAACTTTGTTGACTGCGAATAAGAGTTGCCAATAACCGATAAGGAACTGACAAGCAACATCATAAAAGATAGCCTCATAATAAGGTACAGTTTTTTAAACTCTCCAATCTCATGGAAAGTTCGTACATAGAACTTTTTTTTCATACTTTTGAAATGTTTGGTTTAACACACTAAATAATTACGCTTTGTTATTTTGATCCGGGGAATGCAGCCACATTTTCCGGATCTTTTTATTTTTGTTCTTTATTGTCGTCTATTTGCTAAGAATCACAAAATCGCCGTTGCTCTTTTTCTGCCAGTCGATCGGCACGGTCAGCCTGATCACATTCAGCACTTCTTCCGGTTCATCTTTCAAATCGAGCTTGCCCGAAAGTTTATACAAACCAATCATCGGATCGGCCAATCGTATCTTTATATCGTAATATCGTTCCACCTGTTTGAGTGCCCTTATCAGATCAGCCTTCTCAAATTCGAGCATTCCCTCTTTCCACGAAACATATTTGCTTACATCAACCATCTGACTCTTAGATTCTCCGGTCGATTTATTGAATTCAATCTTCTGGTTCGGAACCATGTCAACCGAATATTCACGGTTAAGAATTCCTTTTCCTGAATATTTCAGCGTTACTTTTCCTTCTTCCAAAACTGTTTGAATCATTTTATCTTCAGGATAAGCGGAAATATCAAATCTGGTTCCCAATACCTGGACATGAATATCCGAGGCACGAACAATAAATGGTTTATCCGGATTTTTTGCCACATCAAAATAGGCTTCTCCGATAAGCATCACCTGGCGGGTTTTATTAATAAATACTGACGGGTAAATTAGCTGGCTTCCTGCATTCAGCCATACTTTTGTGCCATCTGAAAGTATGATCATCGACTTTTTGCCATACGGGATGATCACTTTATTGATCTGCTCTTTTTGGTTTCCTGCCTGCTGATTGATGGTGTCGTTGTTGACAATCAGTTGTCGTCCGTTTTTACTGTACGAAATTTCTGAAATCTGTTTTTCAAGCGATACTTCCGATCCATCCGCCAAAACGATGCGGGCTTCACTGCTGCCTGTTTGCACGGTTTCAGCCAATTCAAAATGAATAGGTTTTTCTGTTTGCTGAATAAAATAGTAACTTATGCCGCCTGAAAGGAACACCAACAGGAAAATGGCAGCGTATTTCAGGAATTTCAGGAAAAGCGTTCGTTTTGAGACTTTTGCTTCCTGTTGAATACGGTTCCATATTTCGTAAGTCTCGTTTAATCCAAGTTTTTCTTCCCTTGAATGAAATAAGTTGAAAACAAGTGTTGCTTCTCTTATCTCAGCTTTTTTATATGGATATGCTTTTAGAAACCCATTCCAAAAATCGTTTTCAGTTTGAGTTGGGTTGGTTAGCCATCTCAGAAAACTTTCATCATTCAAAAAATCAACCGCTGTATAATCCCTGTACTTCTCCATGATTTGTAATTTCTACTCGGAAAAGACACGGACTTGATTTTTGTTGATGCGATTTTTTAACTTTTTTTAATGTTCAAAAACAGGTTTCCTTTATTGATGGAGGATATAGAACAAAATTTGATTGATTTTTTTGTTGGGTATATGAATTATTTCGCGAAGTTTTTCGATTGCGCGGTGTATCAGTGCTCGTGACGATTGATAATTGAGGTTGAGAAGAAAGGATATTTCTTCGTATTCGAGGCCACGGTTGAACCTGAGGTAAATGGCTTCCTTCTGTCGGTCGGTCAATGACTGCATGGCTTCTGAGAGCAATTGCTTTTTTTCATCCAAATCGTGCAACTGATCGTCCATGTTTTCAGCCCAGCGCAGGTCAAATGGAAAATCCTGATCGGTCAGTAAACTCGATTGTTTATTGGCATTTTTCAGTTCCCTGATGATTTTTCGCTTCAGCGATTTAAGCAGATAAAGTCTGATATTGTCGGTTTCGCCCAAACTACTTCTGGTTCGCATTAAGGAACAAAATACTTCCTGAATACAATCTTTAACCAAATCTCTGTCAACAGTAAAGCGGCATCCGTAATCGAACAATGCATTGGAGTGCTGCAAATAAATGAGGCTTAAAACCTGATTGTCGCCTTTCAGGAATCTTGACCAGATTAAGCGTTCGTCTTCTTTATTTTCAACCGGATACATTTTCAAAACAGGTTTAGTAGATGCCAAATTTAGAAATAAAAAGTCGGATTAACAGGTGTTGTCAATCATATAAATTCAATACAAATTTTGCAATCGATTGCAGTGAATTTTTTAAAACTACACTTTTACCACTAAATGCAAACATAAAAAAGCCGGGATGGCTAATCCCGGCTTCATCTGTTTGCTGTTTAATTGTACTCATGTTTCAAGTGGTAATTCCGACTTGAACAACCGAATAACGGCTCAAAACATTATTTATTTTCTTCAGTCTCTACTTCAACCTTGATTTCTTTTTCCTTTTTATCATTCAATTCGATTTTCTTCTCTGTAATCCTCATTTTCCGGTTGTTGTCCTCAGATTCCCTGATGTGCACAGGCGCTTCCGGAGCCATAGGTTCATCACCGACTTCAAAATCAAAAGTCATATTTTCAGAATCTTGCGATTTTTCCCGAATGATTTCGATCTTTTCGCGGTTGCCGCTTAAATTCTTTTTCTTGAAGGATATGATATTTGGATCATTCAAATCTATTACCCGGCCTGAATTCGCTCCTTTAATCATTTTCATATGACGCATTGGTGGCATAGGAGGCATCGGAGGCATTGGCGGAAAATGTTTGTAGATCATTACCTTTTCCATTCCATCTCTACGATCAACTTTTACATCGATGTTGTGCATTTTATCGAATCCCGAAGGGCTGAACTTTTTGATGTGCACAGCCGGTCCGATTGTATCGCCGTTCCAGATAAAAACATCGTTACCGGTTAGAACAGTATCGAGTTCCATCTTTTTGCCATTTTCAATTTTCGTCATTTTAATGTGCCGGGTTTCTTTTATTTCCTTCGTGTTTTGAGCGATGACTGGCGATGAAAGTAAAAATGTTGCCAATCCCATTCCCAATAATGCAAATGTGTTTTTCATGGTTGTATAATTTTAGTGAAATAATTTCTGAAACAAAGATACGTTTGCTTCTGTCAAACAATGAGTTAATGACAGGTTAAAATCCGTTAACAAAAAGTTAAAGTCCTGTGAACGCTGTTTTTAATGATTATCTTTGGGCTATGAATAAAAAAATTATCACCGGATTGATCGCGCTGATGGGTATTTCGATTATCGGAATCATCATCATACAATTGGTATGGATGAACAATGCCATCCGTGTCAAAAATGAGTTGTTCGACCGCAGCGTGAACGAAGCGCTGACCAGCACCACCAACCGGCTCGAAACCATGCAGGACTTTCGGATGATCAATCATTTTGCTTTTAGCGATTCTATGCACTTCCGCGGAATTGCTCCACCTCCACCTCCGCCTGTTCCTCCAAATAATTTAAATAGGGCGCCACGGCGGATTGTAATTCCGAAAAGACCTTCGGCAAAACAGATTGAAATGATCGTAAAAGCCGGTAAAAACAGGAATGGATTTCAGTACCAGATTTCAACGAAGGGTGATAGTTTAAATTCAGAAATAGAAAATATCGTTGTTATTAATTCTGACAGTATCATCCAAAATCTGGGATCGGTTTATGCTCAAGGAATTAACAAGTTCGATTCATTGGTTGGGCAATTCCAAACCTGGACCGACTCGGCAGGGAAGCTGAAACAACGCATGGAATTTAAAACGCGGCAAATGAAGCGGCTTGCCGATAAAGCGGTTCATGAAATTTCGACCTGGGAAGAAGATGTTCCGATAGAACGTGTGAATGAGGTATTAAAAAAAGAACTCGAAAACCGGAATATTCCAATTCCATTCGAGTTGGGCATCATTAAGGATTCGATTTTTACCGACAAATCATTTACTGCAGACACTTTGCTCTTGAGTAGCAGCAATTACAAAGTAAACCTTTACCCCCACGGTATTTTTCAAAAGAACGCACTTCTTTCGGTATATTTTCCTGAAAAAGAATCATTTATATACAAAACGCTGAATTGGTTGTTGCTCATTTCGCTGTTTTTTTCTGTCATTGTTTTGGTCACTTTTGGGGTCAGTATTTATTTTATCTTGAAGCAAAAGAAAATTTCAGAAATGAAGTCGGATTTCATAAATAACATGACACACGAATTTAAAACACCCATCGCGACCATTTCCGTGGCCGCCGATTCTATTACCAATCAAAAGATTATTGAGAATCCTGAGCGCATCAGGTTTTATACTGAAATGATCAAAAAGGAAAATGCGCGGATGAACCAACAGGTTGAAGACATTCTGACCATTGCCCGGCTCGAAAAGAAAGATTTCGAATTTAATTGGAAAGCAATTAATTTACATGAGGTGATTGAAGACGCCATCGAAAGCATCGTGCTTCAGGTAGAGAAAAAAGGTGGTTCCGTAACCAGTGAACTGATTGCAGCAAATCCGGTGGCAACAAGTGATTCAAGCCATTTTGCCAATCTGATTTACAATTTGCTCGACAATGCCAATAAATACTCATCGGTTGCTCCTGAAATAAAAATCTCAACCAGCAATACTGGCAAAGGGGTGCTGATCGCGGTTGAAGACAAAGGAATTGGCATGACAAAAGCGGTTCAAAGCCGTATCTTCGAGCGTTTTTACCGGCAAACCAGCGGAAATATCCACAACGTGAAAGGATTCGGATTGGGATTGAGCTACGTGAAAGCGGTCCTCGAAGCCAATCACGGAAGCATCAGCGTGCACAGTGAACCCGGAAAAGGTAGTCGATTTGAAGTGTTTATCCCATTTATCCGCGAATAAAATGACGACAAAACCACGCATATTTTTAGTTGAAGACGATCTGAGTTTCGGAGCCGTGTTAAAATCATACCTCGAAATCAGCGATTTTGAAGTTGATTGGGTGGACGACGGACTTCACGCAGTTTCTACATTCACAAAAGGCAGTTTTGATATCTGCATCCTGGATGTGATGTTGCCCAATGTTGATGGTTTTACGATTGGCACTGAAATCAGGAAAATAAATTCCGGCATACCGATTCTGTTTCTCACTGCCAAAAACCTTCGCGATGATGTGTTGAAAGGTTACCGGATTGGCGCCGACGACTACATCACAAAGCCATTCGATACCGAAGTTCTGATATTTAAACTCAAGGCCATCCTGAAAAGACAGTCAGGAATACAAACCAAAGAGTCGGACTTTTATCAGATTGGCAGCTATCAGTTCGATTTCAAACTGCGCACTGTCGAGCATGAAGGTTCAAAACAGAAACTATCGCCCAAAGAAGCCGAACTACTTAAAATGCTGTGCGACAACCTGAACGAATTATTGCCCCGCGAAACGGCTCTCAAAAAAATATGGGGCGACGATGGATATTTTACCGCCCGAAGCATGGATGTCTATCTCACAAAAATAAGGAAGCTCTTTTCTGAAGACCCTTCGATTGAAATCCGTAACATTCACGGCAGCGGTTTTATGCTCGAAATAAAAAATTCTTAATCACATCATGCTGTTGCCCAGTTTTTATACCTTTGCGCCCTCGAAAGAAAAATTCTTCAGATGGCACAAGTTAATTCCATTGAGATTAAAGAGTTTGACACCATTATCGTTGGGAGCGGTTTGGCTGGGCTGACGGCGGCTTTTCATGCTTCAAAAAAAGGGAGTGTTGCCATCATTACAAAATCGCAGCTCGATATTAGCAATTCGTATTATGCACAAGGCGGCATTGCTGTTGTGATGGATGAAAATGATTCCTTTGAATCCCATATTCAGGATACACTGGTTGCCGGCCGTGGGCTTTGCGATCTTGATGCTGTGAAAATACTGGTTACTGAAGGACAGGATTGCGTTCTTGAACTGATTCGTCTCGGAATGCAGTTCGACAAGGAAAGCGGGCAATTTGTTCAGGGACTTGAAGGTGGCCACAGCTTTCGCCGCATTTTACATGCAGGAGGCGATGCAACAGGAAAAGGTCTGACAATGTTCATGCTGAAAAAAGTTCAGGAACAAGAAAACATACAGGCATTTGAATATACCACGGTGGTCGAACTTCTGGTCAGCAATCAGATTTGCGCAGGAGTTCAGGCATTCGATTTTGTGAGCAGTAAAAACATTGTTTTCAAATCAAAATCAACCATCATTGCAACCGGTGGGCTGTCGCGCATTTACGACCGTTCGACCAACCCACACACTGCCACCGGCGACGGGATTGCGCTTGCGTACCATGCCGGAGCAAAACTTTCCGACATCGAATTTATTCAGTTTCATCCAACGGCGTTGAGTATTCCCGGCGAGGAGGCATTTCTGATCAGCGAAGCTGTTCGCGGCGAAGGTGCCTGGTTGTTGAACCCAAAGGGCGAACGATTTATGCAATACATCCATCCGCTTGCAGAACTTGCCCCGCGCGATGTGGTAGCTTATGCCATTTATAATGAATTACAGTCGCACCAGACCGATTTTCTTTACCTCAGTTTAAAACACCTCAATCCTGAAATAGTAAAGAAACGCTTTTCGAACATCCATCAAACCTTGTTAAAATACGGTATCGACTTTACCCGCGACCTGTTGCCAATTTCACCGGCAGCACATTATATGGTCGGCGGTATCCAGACCGACCTGAACGGAGAAACCAACATCGAAGGGCTATTTGCCTGCGGTGAAGTGGCTTCGACGGGCGTTATGGGAGCCAACAGGCTTGCAAGCAATTCCTTGCTGGAGTGTCTGGTTTTCGGGAAGCGTGCAGCTGAAAAAGCAATGCAACGTGCTGATATCCCAATGGATTTACCTGAATTAAACAGCATTCATGTTGATCAGGAAAATGAAAATATTTTTCTGGAAACAAAAAATAAAATTGCCGCATTGATGAGTAAAAAAGCCGGGATTGTGCGGTCGGCAGTAAAACTAGCGGAGGCAATTGAAGAACTGAATGCAATAAGAATTCAATTACCGCAAAAAATTAATGAATACAATCTTTTAAAAATCAAACACATTGCTGATATTTGCACCCTCATTTGCAAATCAGCATTAATCAGGGAAGAAAGCCGTGGCGGGCATATTCGGGAAGACTTCAAACTGGAAGATCCGAAGTTTTGTGCCCATCTGGTTCAGCAAATAGGTCAACCGTATATATATCAGGAAATTCGCAACGAATAGTATGAACAAACAAGTAAGAAAAGCAGCACACACACTCATCGATCTTGCCTTAATGGATGACGTTGGTGAAGGTGATATCACGACCAACAACATTGTTCCCTCTGAATCAAGGCGCAAGGCTAAAATGGTTGCCAAAGCTGATGGCGTTGTTGCCGGACTTCCAATAGCCGAAATGGTTTTCAGGAAGCTCGATCATGACCTGATTTGGAATGAACGGGTAGAAGAAGGCGCAAAGGTGAAAAATGGCGATGTGTTGGTAGAGTTTGAAGGAACTTACCGTGCACTGCTAACCGGAGAGCGGACAGCCCTTAACTTTTTACAGCGTTTGTCGGGAATTGCAACCATGTCAGCCAAATACGCCGATGCGGTTAAAGATTTCCAGACAGTGATTCTGGATACCAGAAAAACCTTGCCAGGATTTAACAAGCTTGATAAATATGCGGTAAAAGCAGGAGGAGCCAGCAATCATCGTCATGGATTACACGACATGGCCATGATAAAGGACAATCACATTGAAGTGGCCGGTGGAATTGCAGCAGCAGTAAAAGCAGTCAGAAGCGGCGTTGAACACGGCATAAAGATTGAAGTTGAAACCACCAATCTGGAACAGGTTCAGGAGGCAATTGATACGAAAGTTGATATTATCATGCTCGACAATATGGACAATGAAACCATGCGGAAGGCTGTTGAATTGATTGCCGGCCGTGCAAAAATAGAGGCTTCAGGAAACATCACCCTCGAACGTTTACGTGAAGTGGCGGCAACCGGTGTCGATTATATTTCAATCGGAGCGCTTACCCATTCGGTCACTGCTTTGGATATCAGTCAACGTATAGAAGACTAATCATTGATAAACCTCGTAATAGATATAGGGAATAGCAGGACAAAGATCGCTTTGTTCAACCAGCATGATCTGATGTTCAATGTTCCGATTGATCGTTTAACTGCCAGTCATGTATTGAAGCTTAAGGAGGATTATCCACAATTAAATAAGGTAATCCTATCTTCAGTAAAACTATACGATGATGAATTAAAGCGTGTTTTGTCCGACGAATTTGATCAGTTTATTGAACTTGACCATCTGACAGAACTGCCGATAGAGAATTTGTACGAAACGCCAGAAACGCTTGGTAAAGATAGGATTGCTGCGGCAGTTGGCGCCAACGAACTCTTTCCTGATCAGAATTTATTGATTATTGATGCAGGTACAGCCATTACCTACGATTTGGTTTCAGAAAAAAACCAGTTCATTGGCGGAAATATTTCACCGGGACTTGAAATGCGTTTCAAAGCCCTGAACCATTTTACAGGAAAGCTTCCTCTGGTTAATTACAGTGATGATTTTGAACCGGTTGGAAGAAATACAATTGATGCAATCCGTGCAGGAGTACAGAACGGTATTCTTTTTGAGATTGCACAAACCATTGATTTATTTAACAGAAATTATCAAAATTTACATATCATTATGACCGGGGGTGATTCTTATTTTTTTGATAAAAAATTAAATTATTCCATATTTGTACACTTTAATTTAACCCTCATAGGTTTAAACAGGATTTTGGAACACAATGCGAAAAAGAAATAATGCACTATCAGTCGTGATGGTTTTGATTATCTGCGGATTATCTGGCTTTGCGCAAAACAACAACACATCTTCTCCCTTTTCGAGATATGGATTAGGTGATTTACATCATTACGGCTATGGTCGCACCGCAGCAATGGGAGGCGCTTCTTTGGGAAGCCGTCATGCTGTGCAGATTAATTCGGCGAATCCGGCTTCTTATACAGCCAACGACAGTTTGTCTTTTGTTTTCGAATTTGGATTGGATGGTACGCTGTCCAACTACAAGAGCAATTTTGGAAATACAAAAACCGATGACATCAATTTCCGCTACTTTTCACTAAGTTGGCCAGTTACAAAATGGTTAGGCGGGGCAATGGGTATTCAACCTTTTTCCGATATGGGTTACGAAGTTGGTTTTATTGATAGTCTTAGCAACGTTGGAAATACCTATAACAGTTATTTTGGTGAAGGATCTTCTTCCAAGGCTTTTTTCGGAGTAGCAGTCAGTCCCTTAAAAGGTCTTTCATTAGGGGCAAATCTGAATTATATTTTTGGTCGTATCAACAAAAATACGAAGCTGGAATTTGCAGATCCGACTGTCTTTTCACTGTCAAAAACTGAAAGCACCCGGCTTCGTGACTTCACACTTTCATACGGGCTTCAATACGATTACAAATTAAAACAAAACCAATACCTCACATTGGGGATCACATTTGAAAACAAATCCGACTTCACTGTTCTTTATCAATCTCTTACGTATAAAGAGATAGTAATCGGAACAACAAAATTTCAAGATAAACTAGATACCACCTATGCAGTAGAAGCTAAGAATATAATCGGAATGCCTTCAACATTTGGTATCGGAGTATCGTATAACAACATTAACAAACTCGAAATAAATGCTGATTATTACTATGCAGCATGGAGTAAAGCTACCTTTCTGGGTATCTCAGATCCGTTAATAACTGACAGGAATAGATTCTCGGCCGGATTTGAATACATTCCTGAAGCGTTTTCAATCAGGAGTTACTTGAAAAGAGTGAAATACAGGGCCGGAATTCATTACGAAAATTCATACCTGAAATTGAACAACCATCAGATAAGTGAGTTTGGCATAAGTTTTGGAGCAGGACTACCGTTCCCGAAATCAAAATCGACCGCAAATTTCGCATTTGAACTTGGTAAAAAGGGAACTACTGATTACGACCTTGCAAAAAACAATTACGCAAAATTTAGTATATATTTAAATTTTTACGACTATTGGTTCATTAAGCGTAAATTTGACTAGAAAAAGTGAAACCTTATAAAAATTACTATAATGAAAACGTTCAAATCAAAATCAATTTTCCTTACACTGGCTGTTGCTGCATTGATTTCATACTCGGCAGTTGCACAACGTGTCGTTAAGGGAACTGTTTACAGGGAAGGCAAAGTAGCTGCAGGGGTAACCGTTGAAGCTCACCGGTCAAACGAGGTATTTAGGACTAGCTTCGATGGTGTTTATGAAATTAAAGTTCCGGATAAATCGAAATACCTGAAATTTACTTTTATAGATGATTCACGGAAACTTGACATCGAAACCAATACCAGCAATGTTATTGATTTCAGTTTCGATGGAGCAATTCCTGATGCTGCAGAAGTTAGCGAGTCGGGTGCGATATTAAAAACATCCGCCGAACTGATTGCTGCCAAAGACAAGGATTTCATGAGTTTTTACACACTCGAGAAACAGTTTTACGACCAAAAGGACTATAAGTCAGCTCTTGGAATGTGGAGAAAACTTTACAGAACTTATCCGTTATCAACCATCAATATTTATTTGCATGGTATTACCATGTATCAAAGCCTGATTGAAGGAACAAGCGATAATAACCTGAAACATAAGTATGTTGATACACTTATGCAGGTTTACGATCGCCGCATTAAATACTTCGATCAGAAAGGTTATATATTGGGACGTCAGGGAACTGACTATCTAAAATATCATCTTGACAATGAAGATATGACCGATGCAGAGAGAAAACCAATACTAAAGAAAGGCTATAATTATCTTGAAGAATCAGTTAAACTTCAGGGACTTGAATCAGAAGCGCCGGTTCTTATTCTGTTGATGCAATCAACCCGTGGACTATTTGGTCTTGGCGAACTGGGAAAAGAAAAAGTGATCGAAAATTATGACCTGGCCTCAAAAATTATTAGTAGCGCTCTTGCAAAAGATCCTGCAAACAACAATTTCATCATAGCACGTGACAATGTTGAACAGGTTTTCCAATCGAGCGGAGCTGCTGATTGTGAAGCATTGATCAGTATTTATACTCCAAAATTCGATCAGGTTGCCACCAATATCGACGATCTTAAAAAAATGATCAGGTTGCTTGACCGTCAGAAATGTGATGCGAGCCCATTGTATGCAAAAGCTGCCGATAAACTTTATCATCTTGAACCGTCAGCCGAAGCCGCCTATAACATGGCCCGTATGTATATAAAAGCTGATCAGCATAGTAAAGCCCAGGATTATTACAAATTGGCAATCGATGCTGAAAAAGATCCGTTGAACCTTTCAAAATACTATTACGAACTGGCAACTTTGAATTTCTCAAGTAGTCCGCAAACGGCAAAGACTTATTTAAAGAAATCCATCGAAAACAATCCTTCTTTCGGAAAACCATACCTTTTACTGGGCGATGTTTATGCTCATAACAGCAAATCTTATGGAGACAATGATTTTGAACGTTCGATGGTATTTCTGGTGGCAGTTGATTATTACGCCAAAGCAAAAAGAGCGGACTCATCAGTAGAGGCGGAAGCAAACGAAAAGATTTCTCTTTATTCACAATATTTTCCTGCAAAAGAGGATATCTTCTTCAACGGCTTAACAGTTGGTCAATCTTATTCAGTTGGCGGTTGGATTGGCGAAAGCACAACTATCCGCGAGAAAAGATAGCAACATGATTGTTGCCTGACATATTGAAAGCATTGCATTTCCTTTTCACCGAAATGCAATGCTTTTCTTTTATTACCTTTTTATTCATAGCTTTGCCCCATCAATCAGAAGCAAAAACCACATTCGAATTAATTAATTCTGATTTTCTTTTTTACAACAATGAGCTTCAGGGAAGTTTTTAAAAATCTTTATTTATCAGGCAGTTACAATTCTTCTCAAAAGATAAAAATTGCATCTCTGATTATTGCAATCAGCGGGTTGCTCATTTCTTGTGCAAACGATATTGAAAAGGTTAAAATTTATTCAGTTACCGATATAGTGCCAAGTCTTACAGCCGAAGGTTATGAAATGCTTTACTCCGATTCAACCGTTATAAGGTTTAAGCTTCAAACTCCGATCCTCCTCCGGCACGATAATGAAAAGGAACCCTATACCGAATTTCCGTTAGGCGTTAATATTATTAAATACGATGCCAACATGAATGTAATTTCAAGTATTAATGCACTTTATGCCAAAAATTTTGATTCAGACGATCGGTGGGAAGTTAAGAACAATGTAGTGGCAGTAAACTTGAAAGGTGACACCTTGAAAACAGAATACCTGGTATGGGACCAGAAAAAGGGCAAAATTTTCTCCGACCAATTTGTTAAGATCATCCAGAAGGACCAGATTTATACCGGAGTTGGATTTGAATCCGATCAGGATTTTTCTTCCTATAAGATAAAGAACCTGAAAGGCCAAATGTACGTTGATGTAGATGATAAATAAAACTTCCTATGGATCTGCTTCTCATCATATTTATTACCATCTTTTTCTCAGCCTTTTTCTCCGGAATGGAAATTGCTTTTATCTCGGCCAACAAACTCAGGCTCGAACTTGATAAGAATCAAAACTTCGTGTATTCGAAACTTATTACAATTTACACGCAAAATCCGGCACAGTTTATTGCCACTATGCTCATCGGGAATAACATTGCATTGGTTATTTATGGTATTGCCTTTGCCCGGTTGCTCGAACCTGTTTTTAATGAATACCTTCCAAACTCGCTGGTTCTTTTGGTACAAACACTTATTTCAACCATCATTATCCTGGCAACAGCCGAGTATCTTCCTAAAATGTTTTTCAGGATCAATCCAAATGGTCTGCTAAAATTCTTTACAATTCCGATCTCATTTTTTTATTTTCTGTTTTATCCGGTTACCAAATTCACCATGGGTATTTCAAAAATAGTTTTGAAAATATTTCTAAATGAAGAGATAAAAAATGTGAACGAAAGGATTGTTTTTAGCCGGATCGATCTTGACCATTTTGTAAATGAGCCGGAAAACAACAGCAATGTATCGCAGAACAAAGAAGAAATTGACAATGAAGTTAAACTATTTCGCAATGCCCTCGATTTTTCGAAAGTCAAACTGCGCGAGATAATGGTGCCACGAACAGAAATGGTCTCACTGGACATCAACTCCACTGTGGACGAATTGCACCAGAAATTTATTGAAACAGGCTATTCCCGCATTATATTTTATGACGATAACATCGACAATATTGTAGGCTACATTCACCATTCGGTCATTTTCACCAATCCTGATTCCATTAAAACCAATTTACGCAAAGTATTGATTGTTCCTGAAACCATGCCTGCCAGCAAACTTTTGGGTAAATTTATTCAGCACCGGCTCAGCATTGCAATTGTTGTCGATGAATTTGGCGGAACTTCAGGAATGGTGACAAGTGAAGATATACTGGAAGAAATTTTCGGGGAAATTGAAGATGAGCATGATACCGTTTATTTGATTGAAAAACAAATCTCGCCGAATGAGTTCGTATTCTCGGGCCGAGTTGAGCTCGATGAAATAAACGATAAGTTCAATCTCGATTTTCCTGAAAACGAAAATTTCGAGACACTGGCTGGCTTTATCCTCTTCAATTACCAAAGTATTCCGAAAATAAACAGCGTGATTAACATCGGTCAGTACCGCTTCAAAATATTAAAGGCGAGCAATACTAAAATTGAGCTGGTACACCTTAATATATTGGACAATAACTAAAATAAAAATTGAATTCGGAGGTTTAATATTGAAAATTATTATCTTCGTACCTCGAAAAATCAAACAAATAATTATTATAAAATAACTAAAAGTCAATGGCCACATTACAGAACATAAGGAATCGGGGAAGTTTAATGGTAGCGATCGTGATCGGTCTTGCCTTAGGTGCATTTATTCTGGGCGACATGCTGAGTTCAGGAAGCAACTTAATGAAACCCAGTCAAATGAAAATTGCTGAAATTGACGGGGAATCAGTGCAATATCCGCAATTTCAGAAGAAAGTAGAAGAGCTTGCCGAGATTTACAAGATGAATACCCAGCAAACCCAAATAGATGAAGCTACCTGGGAACAAATCAGGGAACAAGTGTGGCAGGGAATGCTTCAGGAAAATATTTTGGGAAAAGCATCTGAGAATTTGGGCCTCACAGTTGGTTCCGACGAATTATTCGACATGGTTCAGGGAAACAATCCCCATCAGATCATTCAGCAACTTTTCAGAAATCAGCAAACAGGTGAAGTTGATAAATCAAGTATCCTTCAGTTTTTAAAATCGCTTGATATCAATGCTTCTCCACAGCAAAAATCGTATTGGTTGTATATCGAAAACCAAATAATGCAGGATAAACTTCGTTCAAAATACAACAATCTGGTTTCAAAAGGTTTGTATGTCACTTCTGAAGAAGCTAAGAAAAGCCTGGAAGCAAGGAACAAAAATGCTAATTTCCAGTTCATCGCTTTAAACTATTCTTCGGTTGCTGATAGTGCGGTAAAAGTTACCGACAGCGAATTAAAGGAATACTACAACAAAAACAAGGAACAATACAAACAGGAAAAAACCCGCAAAATAGAATACATCACTTTTGATGTACTCCCATCAGCAGCTGACAATACTGCTACCCAAAAATGGATTACCGACAGCAAAGCAGAATTTGCTACCGTTCAGGACAACGAACAATACATCAATGTAAATTCGGAAACACGGTTTGATCCGTCATTTTTCAAAAAAGAAGAATTGGCTCCTGAATTGGCTGAATGGGCTTTCGCTGCTCAGCCAGGCGACACTTACGGACCATATTTTGAAAACAATGCATACAAACTGGCGAAAGTTGATCAGTTTAAACTTTTACCCGACTCAGTTCAGGCAAGCCATATACTAATTAATCCGCAAACTGTTGGTGGTGCGCCACAGGCACAGGCTTTGGTTGATAGTCTTAAAAAGCTGATCGAAAACGGAGCAAGCTTTAGCGAACTGGCCATGAAATATTCAGGCGATCCGGGCTCGGCTTCAAAAGGCGGCGATCTTGGTTGGTTTAAACGCAAACAAATGGTTCCTGAATTTGAGGAAGCAGCTTTCAATGGTGAAGTCAATAAACTTTACGTTGCCGGTACTCAGTTTGGATTGCACCTTATTAAACCAACAAAAAAAGGAAAAGAAATCAATCAGGTTCGAATTGCAACACTTTCAAGAAATGTTGAACCAAGCACCGACACTTACCAGAAAATATATGGTGAAACCAGCAAGTTTGCAAGTGAAAATCCAGATTCTGAAAGTTTTAACAAAGCTGTTCTGGAACAAAAACTGAACAAACGGATTGCCACTTTGAAAGAAAATGATCGCGAAGTTGTTGGTCTTGAATCATCGAGACAATTGGTTCGTGCAGCTTTCACTGCTGATAAAGGTAAGATTTTGGTAAATAATGAAGGCTCCTCAATTTTTGAGTTTGGAAATAAATTCGTGATCAGCATGTTGACAGAAGCAACAGAAGAAGGAGTTTCAACTTTTGAAGAAGCTAAAATCCTTGTTGACCTTGCTGTACGGAAAGAGAAGAAAGCTCAGTTGCTTGCAGCCAAAATGAAAGAGGCAGCTTCAGGAGAAACCAGTCTCGAAAATGTCGCTTCAAAACTATCAGTCGTTGTGAATGAAGCGACCAACTTAAACTTCGATACATATTCAATTCCGGTTGCCGGATTTGAACCTGCAATAGTTGGAACAGTTTCCAGTCTTCCTGAAAACAAAATTTCAGAACCAATACAGGGTATTAATGGTGTTTACCTGGCAAAGGTAACTGCTATTGTTACTAATCCCGGCGACGACCTGAAAGGTGAAAAAACCAGACTTGCACAAGCTTTGAATTACAGAGCCGGCTCGCAGGTTTTCGAAAGCCTAAAAAAGCTGGCCGATATCGAAGACAGACGATCAAAATTCTATTAATAGAAACGATATGGCTCGATATTTCAACCATGTTTCCAGAACATTTAACGAATACCTTTTAATTCCGGGGTTAACAACCAAAGAATGTCATCCCGACAATGTTTCGTTAAAAACACCGCTTGTAAGATACCACAAAGGGTCGGCTCCCGAATTGGAGCTGAATGTTCCATTTGTTTCAGCCATCATGCAATCTGTATCCGATCACAAAATGGCAATTGCATTGGCCAAAAACGGTGGCCTGTCATTTATTTTCGGATCGCAGCCCATCGAACCGCAAGTTGAGATGGTAAGAAAAGTAAAAAAATTCAAAGCCGGATTTGTTGTTAGCGATGCAAACCTGAAACCCGATAACACACTTGGCGACGTAATTGCACTGAAAGCCAGAACAG
Organism: Bacteroidota bacterium; assembly: GCA_030698405.1. GTDB lineage: Bacteria > Bacteroidota > Bacteroidia > Bacteroidales > Prolixibacteraceae > Aquipluma. The sequence continues at coordinate 29,965 of JAUYMU010000049.1, read as the reverse complement.
GCCATTCAACCATTGGTATTACAGAAACAGGAACTTCTAACGGAAAGTTTCTTGGCATAGTTACCAGCCGCGATTACCGCGAAACCAAAGACAATCTGGGCACAAGCATCAATGAGTTTATGACACCTTTTTCGAAAGTGGTAACCGGGCAGTTGGGTATTTCGCTGACCGAAGCAAACGACATCATTTGGGAGCACAAACTCAATACGCTTCCTATTATCGACAAAGACCAAAATCTGCAATACTTTGTTTTCAGGAAAGATTACGACGAACACAAAGAAAACCCTAACGAATTGCTCGATCCGAATAAAAAATTATTGGTTGGTGCAGGTATCAACACGCGCGATTATAAAGAAAGAGTTCCGCAATTGGTTGAAGCTGGCGCCGATATTTTATGCATCGACTCTTCCGACGGATTTTCAGAATGGCAGAAGGAAACCATTGAATTCATCAAAACAAAATACAACGGAAAAGTAAAAGTTGGCGCCGGAAACGTGGTCGATAAAGACGGATTTCTGTATTTGGTTGAAGCAGGTGCCGATTTCGTGAAAGTTGGTATTGGGGGTGGCTCAATTTGTATTACCCGCGAACAAAAAGGTATAGGACGTGGACAAGCTACTTCGCTGATTGAAGTTGCCGAAGCACGTGACGAATACTTTCAGCAAACCGGTATTTATGTACCGATTTGTTCTGATGGCGGCATTGTGCAGGATTACCACATGGTGCTGGCTTTGGCCATGGGAGCAGACTTTATCATGATGGGACGGTACTTTGCACGTTTCGATGAAAGCCCTACCAAGAAGCTTAAAATCGGCAATAGCTACGTAAAAGAATACTGGGGTGAAGGGTCAAACCGTGCGCGCAACTGGCAACGCTATGACATGGGTGGCAACGAAAGCCTCAAATTCGAGGAAGGTGTTGACAGCTATGTTCCTTACGCCGGAAAACTGAAAGACAATCTGGACATTACTGTTGGGAAGATCATTTCGACCATGGTTAGCTGCGGTGCACTCAGCTTACCGGATCTTGAAAAGAACGCAAAAATCACACTCGTTTCCTCTACCAGCATCATCGAGGGTGGGGCACACGATGTGATTTTGAAGGATACAAATATTTAGAACTTATATTTATTGGAAGAGGCTGTTTTCGAATGAGAACAGCCTCTTTTTTTGCATTGTATTTTATAGCTAATCTTCTTTTGCTGCAATTTGTGCCTTTTGCTTTAATAAATCATTCATATCAATAGCTGGGAGCAAATAAATACCAAATGGTCCATGAGCTGTTAACGAAGATAAATAGCTCCTGATTTGTCCTATAACCAGTGGGATAGCTGAATGGGTAAGAAGGGTATCTTTTTCTTTCTTGCTCACTTTTATCGTCTTATCGTAATTGAATGCCCCCTGAGCTACAATGCTAAAACAATAACCAGGCACAGGATTTTCCTGGTCGTTTCCTTGTACACTTACAACAATTCTCCGAACATCTTGATCTATCTCATTAGTGAAGACATCAAAGTCAATATCAATAGAAAAATCATTCAATTTACCCGCGAAATCATCAGGCTCAGGTACTGACAAAATATTGCTTGCGATAATATATGATTCTTCGAGTATTAAGGTCGATTTATGTGCATGCATGATTATCCTACCAGTTTTAATTTCGATTCGGTGGTGTTTATTCTATATTTTAAGCCTTTCATATGAGGATTGATGCTATTGAGTGTATAGGTTGTTTTAAATACACCACAATCAACTGCTTTAAATACAGGCTTTTTACGTTCTGCATCAATTTGAAAACTAATGTCCAGAACTTGCTGTAATCTGGCCAGCATTTTCATGTTTAAAAGTTTATCGCCCGAAAAAAGTTGAGTGATATAACTTTTTGAAGTAGCAAGCTGAGCCGCAATTTCGGCTTTTGAAATGCCCTCAAGCTTCATGGCCTCCTCGATTACTTTTATGAATTTTAGGTGAAGCAATTCTGCCTCAAGTTCCATTTTCTCTTCTTTGTTATTGAATGACAACAAAGATTCTAACTCATTCACCATCTGTTCGTTTTCAAAACTCATAGTGGTAGGTTTTAATGTTTTCAATGATGTTGATAATGGTTTGGTCATCTTGATTTCTTTTTACCTTTTTGATGTGTGGAGTAATTTTGAAAATCTCTTGGATTTTCTACATCAAAATAGATTTCTACAAGGGAGCTTTGCAGTTCAGAAAACTCCTTTTTAAATTGATCAGTGTTGTATTTTATCAACTTTCGGGTCACAAAGTTAAGCTATTAGTTAATTTTACTGCAATAAATCGAGAAAATATTTCAAATAATCTTTATTCATTTTGTTTTCAACCTGCCAACCTTTTCAATTTCCCTTTGAAATGTCATTAACAGGTTATTCTGAACTGATTTTGTTGAAGCGCTTTCCTTTATTGGATTCCTTGATGCAATAAAAGATAACCAAACAAAGAAAGCGAGCCATTCAACCCGCTTTCTTTGTTTACCGTAAATGTCTATACCTATGAATTCTCAGGTTAGACATTGTATTTTTAGCTTAACAGCTCTTTTACCTTTTCTGAAATATCTTTTCCATCAGCCAGACCAGCCAGCTTTTTAGAGGCGATTCCCATTACTTTTCCCATCTCCTTAATGCTGGTAGCGCCAATTTCAGTAATAATCGACTGAACGACGCCCGTTAACTCAGCATCCGACATTTTTACAGGAAGGTAGGTTTCGAAAACTTTTACCTGAAACATTTCCTGTTCATACAGACTATCGCGGCCCTGTTCCTTGTAAATAGTAGCAGAGTCAGTTCCCTGTTTGGCCAGTTTCTGGATAATCTTCAGCACTTCCTGATCTGTCAGCTCGCCGGTTGCCCCAGCCGCTGATTTTGCTTCGATCATTACTTTTTTAATTCCGCGCAAAGCCTCAAGTTTTTCCTTTTCACGGGCTTTCATGGCGGTTAAAATGTCACTGCTTATCTGATCAAATAGATTCATATTCGTATTTTATTAGTCAACGTTGTCGTGAAGGTATGAATTATTGTCACGTAAAATTACATCATTATTTTCATCGGGCGAAATAGAAAATCTGGAGAATTTTTCTTCAACTTTTTTTTTAAACCCTGAAAACCGAAGATTTTTCCGACGGTAAGCAGGAATATTTTCCAGTTCATCTACCGCTTCTTCAGTTGTTTGGGTATAATCAACCGGCTCGTTTACCTGGTTGAAGGTTTCCTTTTTGGGATTATTTCCGTACAGTTCTTCAAACTCGTCGAACACGCTGGTGTTTATCTCAAATTCGAATGTTTTTTGCTTCACATTCTTCGAACCGTACAATTCATTTTCAAGCGAAGGTTTTATTTCCGACCTGGCTGAAGAATTATTCCCCTGAATTTCATCACTCAGTGTATGATAGGTTTTTTCCTGATTTTGGTTCATTGCCATTTCAGGAATACTGCTTGTGCTGAAACCGGTAGCAATAATTGTTACCGAAATCTTGTCGCCCAATTCCTCGTCAACTCCATTTCCCCAGATTAAATCGGCAGAATTTCCGGCCTTTTCCTGAATAAAATCGGTGATTTCGCCAATTTCGTCCATGGTAATTTCTTCTGATCCTGATGTAATGTTCAGCAAAATATTGCGTGCACCCAAAATGTCGTTGTTGTTCAGCAACGGCGAATTCAAAGCTTCTTCAACGGCAATCAAAGCGCGGTTTACTCCTGAAGCAACACCGGTTCCCATGAGGGCGACACCACTGTTGCGCATCACCGTTTCAACATCGGCAAAGTCAACGTTAATGTAGCCGGGAACAGTAATGATCTCTGCAATTCCTTTTGCAGCGGTAGCCAGAATATTATCGGCTTTTGCAAAGGCGTCCGAGATTTTAAAATCGCCGTACATTTCGCGGATGCGTTCGTTGTTGATCACCAGCAGCGAATCAACATGCGTTTCCATGGCTGCAATCCCGTCAATGGCTTGCTTGATGCGGCGGCGACCTTCGTTACGGAAAGGAATGGTCACAATTCCAACTGTCAGGATGCCCAATTCTCTGGCTGCCTGCGCAATTACCGGAGCGCCACCTGTACCTGTTCCACCGCCCATTCCGGCAGTAATGAAAACCATTTTCGTATTGCTGCCCAGTATCTTTTTTACATCTTCAATATTTTCGATGGCAGCATCGCGACCGGTTTCGGGTTTATTTCCGGCGCCGCGCCCTTCGGTGAGCGACGACCCCAGTTGAACCTTGAACGGAACCGGGCTGTTTACCAATGCTTGTGAATCGGTATTGCAAACCATAAAATCCACATCACGAATCCCCTGGTGGTACATGTGATTTACCGCATTTCCACCACCTCCGCCTACACCAATTACCTTTATGATTGAACCTGAGTCCGAGGCAATATCAAAATTCATTATTTCATTTGACATGATCCTATATTTTTCTTGTTAATATTCTGATATTTATTGCATTTCATCTGATTCCTTGTCTTCAAAGAATTTCGAAAACTGACGCGAAAACCAGCTGTTTGTGTCTTCTGGATTTGACTCGCCAACGAGTTCATTTTTTCGTCGCGTTTTTCGTTTCCCGGGCTTTTCTTCCCGAAGCGGAAAGTTTTTAACTTCTTTCAAAACCTCCCTTTTAGAAGTTGTCGTTTCAACCACTTCGAGTGATTTTTCATCCTCAAGGTTGATTTCAAAACCATTGTCTTCCATTACCAATTCAACCACATCAGATGGCCGTTGGAAAATCCGGTTCGGGTTCACATCGAAACCGGTCGCAATAATTGTGACACTTATCTGGTCGCCAAGTCGCAAATCGATGCCATTTCCCCAGATAATTGTTGCATCCTGACCTGCAGCTTCCTGCAAATAATCAATGATTTCGCCAATTTCGCCCATCGTGATTTCCTGTGTTCCGGAGATCATATTGAGCAATATATCTTTGGTTCCTTTAATACTGCTGCTGTCGAGCAAAGGCGATTCGAGCGCCTGCTGAACAGACTTCATCGCGCGACCTTCACCGGTTGCAAAGCCGGTTCCCATTATAAATACTTCGCTGCCGGCCATAACCGTGCACACGTCGGCAAAGTCGATGTTGATGTTTCCGTGAAGGGTAATTATTTCGGCAACTCCCTTTACCGCTGTTGTGATGATGTTGTCGGCTTTTTTGAATGCCACCGATGCCGGAAGGTTTCCGTATATTTTATGAAGTTTTTCGTTGCTGATTACCAGCATACTATCCACATGATCTTTCAGCTTTTCAATTCCTGCGCGTGCCTGATCGTACCTCCGTTTCCCTTCTGCCGGAGAGGGTAGGGTAACGACCGCAATGGTCAGGATTCCCAAATCGCGTGCAAGTTGTGCAATTACGGGGGCAGCCCCGGTTCCGGTTCCACCTCCCATTCCGGCGGTGATAAACACCATTTTGGTAGTACCTTCCAGAACATTCCTGATATCGTCCAGATTTTCGATGGCAGCCTGTTCACCCTGTTCAGGTAAATTGCCCGCACCACGGCCTTCAGTAAGGGTTACCCCGAGCTGAATCCGGATGGGCACCGGATTGTTTTGCATCGCCTGCGCATCGGTGTTGCAAATAATAAAGTCAACACCTACAATGCCTTCATCAAACATGTGTTTGACGGCATTACACCCACCTCCCCCCACACCAATAACTTTGATGATGGAAGAATTTGCTTGCTCTATTCCGAAATTAAGAATCTCGTCGATCATAAGGCAGACATGATTTTATTTATAGCTAAGACATTTCAGTATCATCAGGGTTTTCTTCAAAAAATCCGAGAACACCCTGAAATATTTTATTTTGCATTACTTTAATTAAACCGGGTTCATTCGATTTCACTTTTGGAACCTTCACTTTCTTGCGTTTTCCAACCGGGCCTTCTTCTTCCGCAGCCATTTTTAGCAAGCCAAGAACGGTTGAAAACCGGGGATCGTCCACTTCTTTGCGTGCAACGAAATAATTCAGATTGGGACTGCCTTTTCTGACATCAAAACCGGTGCGAAACTTAATCAACTGACCCAGGTTGGGCAACAGCGAGGTTCCTCCGGTAATTACAATTCCGGCGCCCAATTTATCGGCATATCCTGATTTTCTGATCTGGAAAGCAAATCCATCCACAATTTCTTCCACTCGCGCCTGGATAATATTGGCCAGACTTTTAAACGAAATCTGGCGTGGCTCCCAACCCTGAATAGGAATGGTAACTACTTTGTCTTCAGGTGCAAAATCAGCAATTGCCTGACCAAACTGAACTTTCAGCGATTCGGCCTGGCGCACAGTGATCGAACATCCCTCTTTAATATCGTGTGTAAGTACGTTGCCTCCAAACGGAACCATGGAAGTGTAGCAAAGTACTCCGTCACAGAAAATGGAAATTTTGGTCGTTCCTCCGCCAATATCAACCAGGGCAACACCGGCTTCCTTTTCATCTTCCGTCAGAACCACTTCGGAAGAGGCAATCGGATCCAGAATTGATTTCTGAACATTGATGGAGCCCTGCCTGAAACAAGTGGCAATGTTCCTTGTATAATATTCAGGAGCAATGTGTAATTTATAAGTTCCTACGACTTTATCGCCGATGGCTCCAACCGGATTGACAATTCCTGACTCATTGTCAACGGTATAGAATTCGGAATTGATGTGGTAAACGGACATTCCATCGGGCAGTTCAATTTTGCGGGCCTGCTCTGCCATTTGATTGACATCGGCCTCGGTCACATAATGGTCGCGCCCGATACTTCCCTGTATGCTGGTGGTCAGCGTGGTCAGATGTTGTCCTGATATATTGACAAAAACGTTTTCAATCACCTGACCGCATTCTTTTTCGGCGTGATTTACAGCGTCATTCACGGCAGCAAATGCCTCCTCAACATTTAGCACAACACCCCGTTTAATGCCTCGCGAGGGGCTGTGTCCAAGTCCAACAATCTGGATTTTATTGTTGTCAACCTTTTTTCCGGCGAGAGCTACCACTTTTGTGGATCCGATGTCAACTGCTGCAAATATTTTTTCGTTCTTGTCCATAATCTATTTTTTTGTGCAAACAACCTGGTTCTGATATTTCACACTGATGGCTTTATACTTGTTCCAACCAAAATTTTTAAAACCTTGCTGGTAAACTGCTTTTAAATTCCTGAATTTCAACTCATAATCATCGGGACGGCCAAATTCGATGAGATAATCGCCAACCTGTGGCAGGAGCAACAATTCTCCGTTCGGCTGAATTAATACCTGCTCAATCTGTGCTTTCCAGAAATCGTCTTTGTTCACAAAGTCGGTCATTTTCAGCAAATTGCTTTTTATCGTTTCATCAGGAAATGTTCCGCTTGCAATCATGATTCGTTCAATATATTTCGATGAAACCGGAATCTTTACTCCCTCACGATCGAGATAATAATCTTCTTTTGCATCTTTAATCCTTAGAATTGGTGTACGTTCATCAACATGGATGACAAGTTTTCCGCTGAACGACCATCCTTTTGCTTCAACTTTCCGGTAAATTTCCACATTGGTCAGGGTTGCAAATGTGGTCAGTTTTGTTTCGAGCATCTCAATGTCAATGGCCGAAAGCCTGTGTCCGATAATTGGTTCACCCGATTTTTCGATCATTTCGGTTATCTCAGCTTCATCCATAAATCGTGGAGAATTGGGATTGATAAAGACCACAATTGACTGGCACCTCACCGCTTCCATTTGGGTGTAGGTGAAATAAATTGTGAATCCGACAAACCCTGCCAGACAAAACCAACCTAATAGGACCAATATCTTTTTAACTATCTCCATACTTTAGCAATTGCTTTTTAACCGGTTCAACCAGTGTGTCAATATCCCCGGCGCCCATCATCAAAATAATTCCAGGTTTAAACAATCCGGATATCACGGGCAACTCTTCTTTGGTGCAAATTATTTTTTTACGGTTCTTTATCTGTTTAAAAATCAGTTCAGAACTTACTCCTTCTATTGGTAGCTCGCGGGCCGGATAAATATCCAGCAGCACAATTTCATCGAGCAAATCCAGGCTTTTTGCGAATCCGGTTGCAAAATCTTTTGTGCGGCTGTAAAGGTGTGGTTGAAATATGCCTGTCAATTTCCGACCCTTGTATATATCTCTTACCGATTGAATGGTTGCCCTCAATTCCGCCGGATGATGTGCATAATCATCGATCAGCACAAAAATTCCGTTGTTCAGCTGTACATCGAACCTTCTTTTCACTCCTGAATAGGTTGCAAGCGCTTTTCGTATTTCTTCCGGAGAAACACCTGCGAGAATTGCGAGGGCTGAAGCTGCCACCGCATTTTCAACATTCAGCAAGCCAGGGTAATTCAATACCATTTTTTTAATCCGGAAATCAGGAGTTTTCAGATCGAACTGGTAAAATCCTGCTTTTAACATTACATTTTCGACACAAAAATCGGCATCTTCGGTAATCGAATAGGTGAAAATCCGAATGTTCGGAAGATCTGCACCAACCGAAAGTCCTTTTCTCAATACCAAGGCGCCACCTGCTTTAACCTGGGCGGCAAATAATTGAAAACTTTCGATGACTTTTTCGTGCGAACCGTAAATGTCGAGGTGGTCGGCATCCATCGAGGTGATAACTGCCAGTTCTGGTTTGAGTTGCAAAAATGATCGGTCGAATTCATCGGCTTCTGCCACCACCCATGGACTGCCGGTATTATCGAGCAACAAGTTGGTCTGGTAATTTTTTGAAATTCCGCCCAGAAATGCTGCGCACCCAAGAGCCGAGGATTTCAAAATATGGGCAGTCATGGTTGAAACCGAAGTTTTTCCATGTGTTCCGGCAACAGCGATGGTTCGCTGGCTATTGCAAATGATTCCCAACACTTCCGAACGTTTGTGAATGGAAAAGCCACGGTCAATCAGAACATTTAATTCCTGATGATTGGCTGGAACAGCCGGTGTATAAACGATTAATGAGTCGTCAATATTCAGATTAGAAGGCAATTGGTCAGGGTCGTCGTGATAATGCACTGCAATTCCTTCGCTTTCAAGTTGAAGTGTCAGTTCGGTGGAAGTCCGGTCGTATCCGGAAACAGCAATGCCCTGACTCGCAAAATAACGTGCCAGTGCGCTCATCCCGATTCCCCCGATTCCCAGGAAATACACTTGTTTTATGTCGGTTAATTTATGCATTCTATTTATGTGTCTTCATTATGGCGTTATTGTCGTTATGTGTGGCGCTATTTTTAAACAAGAAAGTAAAAAGCGCCTGCACCCTTAATCCCGGAACTTTGAAAAATTTGCTATTCTATCAGCACTGAAAGATCTCTTGTTTGAATTCTTACCCACATTTGTGGAACAAGAATCAATCTCCAATCTAATCATCAGACGGCAATGGGCTAAAGCCTATTGGCCTCCGGGCTTCAAATGACTCCCGAGCCTGTTTGTCGTTCATTAAATAATTCAGCGCATCATACACATCGGCAAACTGTCGGTTGTATTGTTGTTCCAACTCGCTTAACTTATTGGCTATTTCGCTGTAATTGAGCGCATATTGTCGAAGTGCTACAAATGCCCGCATAATAGCGATATTTACTTGCAGTGCCTTTTTGCTTTTTAGGACTGAACTTAACATTGCCACTCCCTGCTCTGTAAATGCAAAGGGCAACGCCCCTCCCAATTGTTGTTTAGAAGGTATCACAAATTGTGATACCATAACCTGCACTTCCTCTGCTGTTAATTGAATCATGAAATCCTCAGGAAAACGATCCTTGTTACGCCTTACTGCCTGTTTTAATGCCCTTGTTTCTACCTCGTACAAATCTGACAGATCGTAATCGAGCATAATCCGCAAACCGCGAACCTCATAAATTTTTCTATGAATACTAACTAAATCCATGTTTAAATATTCAAATTTAACCACACATGTGGTTTGATTCCGTTTTAAATCATTTCAAAAAATATATTCCATACCGTCCGAAATATAGTTCAACCTATATTAGCTTTATCTCTCATACGGCTGTCTCCATTTATTCATTTTTTCTAAAAATATTATGCTCCTCTAAAGCAAAAATAAAAGCAAATCACAGCCCAAGGCATTTCCCCTTCGGGGGAACGGGAAGGGGGCTTCATATAACTCCCAGAATTACATCCACAATATCCTTTGCAGCATTGGGTCGCCCCAGTTTTTGTATGTTTTCGGAGAGGGTTTCCAACCTCTGTTTATCGTTCAGCAAGCTAAACGTTTCTTTCAACAACTGATCCTTCGAATCGGCATCTTTTATTAACAAAGCAGCCTGATTTTCAACAAGTGCCATCGCATTTTTTGTTTGATGGTCTTCGGCCACATTGGGCGAAGGAACCAAAATGCAGGGTTTTGCCAATAAACATAGTTCGGAAATGGTTCCGGCACCGGCACGTGAAATAACCACATCGGCGACAGCATAAGCCAAATCCATACGCGATACAAATTCCATAGGAAACAGATTGTCAGGACAATTGCCACCCAAACGTTCAAGCATTTCCTTGTAATAAAAACTTCCGGTCTGCCAGACTATCTGCACCTCCGTTTGACGAATCAACTGAAGATTCTCCATCACACTTTCGTTGATGGTGCGCGCACCAAGGCTTCCGCCAATAATCAGGACCACCGGTTCTCCATCGTACAGCTTAAAAAATTCAAATGCTTCGCTTTTGTTGACGATGGTTTCAAGCAGATTTTTGCGGATTGGATTTCCGGTCAATACAATTTTATTCTTTGGAAAATACCTTTCCATATTTGGATAGGCCACGCATATTTTATTCACTTTCGACGACAATAATTTGTTGGTCATGCCCGCGTACGAATTCTGTTCCTGAAGTACAGCCGGTACTCCGCTTCTTACAGCAGCCTTCAATAGTGGTCCACTTGCAAATCCGCCCACTCCAATAACGACATCAGGTTTAAAGCCGGCAATTACTTTTCGGGCAATGCGCATGCTTTTATATAATTTCAGGAAAAAATCGAACATTTTAAGCGAAGGCTTGCGCGGAAAGCCCACTACGGGTAAACCGATAATTCGGTAGCCCGCAGCAGGAACACGTTCCATTTCCATTTTTCCCAGAGCGCCCACAAAAAGAATTTCCGTTTCGGGATAACGCTCTTTCAGCTCGTTGGCAATCGAAATGGCCGGGAAAATATGTCCTCCGGTTCCTCCTCCGCTTACAATTACTTTCAATTTTTTCATATCACAAAGCCTGATCTTCGTTTGGTACATCAACAACCACCAACTGTTCGGTTGGCGCTTTATTTTTCTGATTTTGCGAGCTGACCGCCAGAATGATCCCGAATGATGCCGCCGTAAACAACATCGACGATCCGCCCATACTGACCCATGGCAATGGTTGTCCGGTTACAGGAGCAGCCCCGACCGAAACAGCCATATTGATAAATGCCTGAAATACCATCAGAACGATCAACCCGGCGACCATAAAAGCCGGAAAGGTACGATCGCAACGCCGGACAATACTGACTCCCCGGAACAATAAAATCAGATATAACATTGCAAGAAATACACCTCCAACCAAACCGTATTCCTCGATAAAAATGGCATAAATAAAATCGTTGTAACCGGCTTCCATGTAATTACTTACTTCGCTGTTTCCTGGTCCTTTCCCAAACATGCCACCTTCAAAAACTGCCAGTTTCGCATAATCAGCCTGTGTCGTGCCAACGGCCTCGCTTGCGTCGCCTTTGGTGAAATCTACAATACGTTCCTTAAAAGTGTGTACACGGCCAAAGCTGGCTGGCATAAAATCAGCAGTAAAAAACAGCAATACCGCCATTAAAACACCTGCACCGGCTACCATTGAAATTAACTTAATCTGCACACGTGCTATCAGCATCAGAACCATGATGCTTAAAAAGATGATTGCTGCCGTTGAAATATTGCTCAGGAAAATGAGAAAACACACCACTCCGGAAACACCGATTACCCACCAGAAAGCTTTTGTAAGTTCTTCTTCTGATTTTTGCGATTTCGACAACATGCGCGATGCAAACATGATCAGCGATATTTTTGCCAGTTCTGAAGGTTGAAAACTTAATATTCCCAGATCGAGCGAACGGGAAGTTTCTTTGCTGGGATTGCCGGTCATTTTATACTGTACAAAGGCCAGAATCAGCGCGAAAATGGTGATTCCGATCAGTACCGGCGATATCTTAAAATAGACGACCACGGGAACAATATTGACAAGGAATAGCATTATCCCAAAACCCGTCAGGATAAATACGATTTGCCTGACCAGATAATAAACTGTATTTCCATCGGCTTCGCGGTAGGCCAGTTTGCCAGTGGCACTGTACACAATTACCAGTGAGACAAGCGATAAGAAAATCAGCACTACCCATAGTGTCCGGTCGCCCTTGAATATTTTACCCAGTACACCTGCCATCTTACAATTCTTTTACTGCATTTTTAAACTGATAACCACGATCTTCGTAATTCTCGAACAAATCAAAACTTGCACAGGCTGGCGACAATAACACGGTATCGCCATTTCGGGCCAGATAATAAGCAGAACGAACGGCATCAGGCATCGATTGTGTTTCAACCACGTCGATTCCAATGTGTTTGAAAGCCTCCATAATTTTCGAATTGTCTTTCCCTAGACAAACGATGGCCTTCACTTTTTTCTTCACCAATTCGGTCAGTTGGGTATAGTCATTTCCTTTATCAATACCGCCGACAATCCAAACTGTTGGCTGGCTCATACTTTCGAGTGCATACCAGGTCGAGTTAATGTTGGTTGCTTTCGAATCGTTGATAAATTCGATACCATGAACTTTCAGAAACCGTTCGAGCCTGTGTTCAACGCCTTTAAAATCAGCCATGCTCTCGCGAACCATTTCATTCCTGATATTAACAGCCATTCCTGAAATACCCGCAGCCATTGAGTTGTAGGTATTGTGATTTCCCTGTAATGCAATATCTAAAATCGACATAGTAAAAATATTTTGTTTCCAGTTAATAATCATGTTGTTATCAATCACTCCGGCACCTTCGGCGGGAGGCAGTCCCAAACCAAAAGGCACACAATGGGGGACAATTTTTCGTTTCTCCATTTCAAGTTTCAGCACCGGATCGTCGCTGCACCAGATGAAAACATCTTCAGCGGTTTGGTTCTGTGTAATTCGAAACTTCGAATCGACATAGTTTTGCATGTTATAATTGTACCGATCCAAATGATCGGGGGTAATGTTCAGTAAAACAGCGATGTCGGCTTTAAAATCAACCATTCCGTCAAGCTGAAAGCTGCTGAGTTCAATCACATAATAATCGAATTCCTTTTCGGCCACCTGCCAGGCGAAACTCTGCCCGACATTTCCGGCAAGTCCTACATTGTACCCGGCTTTCTCCAGCATGTGGTAAGTCAGCAAAGTAGTGGTCGTTTTTCCGTTGCTTCCGGTAATACATATTTTTTTTGCTGAAGTATATCTTCCGCCAAATTCGATTTCAGAAATAACAGGCACTCCTTTTTCTTTCAACTTTACAATCAGAGGCGCTTTGTCAGGAATCCCCGGGCTTTTGATCACCAAATCAGCATTCAGTATTTTTTCTTCGGAATGGCGGCCTTCTTCGAAATCGAACTGGCGGTCAGTCAACTCTTTTCTGTATTTTTCCTTTATTGTTCCGAAGTCAGAAATGAACACATCGAAGCCCTGTTTGCGTGCGAGAATGGCTGCACCAACTCCGCTCTCTGCGGCTCCGAGTATGACTGCCAATCTCTTCATTCTGTAAATTTCACTTCATTTATTATTTATAGTCACCTGATAATCTTTACTCTATTTCGTCCGAAACAAGGTTTTTACTTTGAAAAACATTTTCTCGCGGACGATTTCCCTTTGTTCTCTTTTCCCCCGGGTTAAAACCCGGGGCTACAAATATTTCGCTCATACAGAGCTTTGTTTCAGTAATTTAAGTCGCCTCAGCTTTCCCCCTTGGGGGAACGGGAAGGGGGCTTTTTTTAACGCATTTTCAATGTCACCATGGTTAGTACTGCCAGAATGATTCCGACAATCCAGAAACGGGTCACAATTTTCGCTTCCGGAATTCCCTGTTTCTGAAAGTGATGATGGATCGGGCTCATCAGAAATATTCTGCGTCCTTCACCGTATTTTTTCCTGGTATATTTGAAATAAGCCACCTGAATTACAACTGAAAGGTTCTCCATAACGAAAATTCCGCACAAAATCGGGATGAGAAATTCCTTGCGGATGATCACCGCAAAAACTGCCAAAATGCCGCCAAGGGCAAGGCTTCCGGTATCGCCCATAAATACCTGGGCCGGATATGAATTGTACCAAAGAAAACCGACCGTACCGCCAATAAATGCCGCGATAAAAATGGTCAGCTCGCCAAGGTTGGGTATGTACATGATATTCAGGTATTCGGCATAAATTACGTTGCCGCTTACATAAGCCAGTATCCCGAAAGTTGCGCCGCTGATGGCCGATGTACCCGTTGCCAGCCCGTCAATTCCATCGGTAAGGTTGGCCGCATTCGAAACCGCGGTGATAATCAGGATAATGGCCAGTGCATAAATCAGCCATCTCCATATTGTTGTACGGTTGCCCAAAAAAGCCACGAGAATACCATAATCAAATTCATGATTTTTAACGAAAGGAATGGTGGTTTTTGTAGATTTTACTTCGTTGGTCACATATTGTAGCCTTCCCCTGCCAGTAATGCTGTCGATCACCATCTCTTTAACAAACATTCCGTTGGCATCAACCACCCGTTCGCGAACCACCACTTCATCAGAAAAGAACAAGGTAGTCGCTACTATAAAACCCAGCGAAACCTGACCCAGAATTTTAAATTTACCTGCCAGTCCCTTTTTATCTTTCAGGAATACTTTGATATAATCGTCGAGAAAACCGATTAAGCCCAGCCAAATAGTGGTAATGAGCATCAGCACAATGTAAATATTATCGAGCCGGGCAAACAGCAGGGTTGGTATAACGATTGAAGCAAGGATGATGATTCCGCCCATGGTCGGTGTTCCTTTTTTTTGCATCTGACCTTCGAGGCCCAAATCGCGAACTTCTTCGCCAATTTGTTTTTTTCGCAAAAAGTCGATCAGCTTTTTCCCGAATCCGACAGTGATTAGCAGCGAAACAATTATTGCTGCACCCGACCGGAATGAGATGTACTGAAACATTCCCAATCCCGGGATGTCCCAATCCTTTAAAAGCTGATACAAATGATAAAACATAGTTTGATATTTTAGTTGTTCCCAAAAATTTCGTTGATCACTTCCTTGTCATCGAAATGATATTTAATTCCTTTAATTTCCTGATAATCTTCGTGTCCCTTTCCGGCTACCAGAATAATATCGCCCGGCCGTGCCAGCATACAAGCCGTTCTTATGGCTTCTTTCCGGTTCACAATCGACAAAACTTTTGATTTCTGATGTGCCTCAATTCCGGCTTCCATGTCGGCCAAAATCTGTTCCGGCTCTTCCGAGCGCGGATTGTCGGAGGTAAGAATTACTTTGTCGCTTTGTTTCACCGCTTCCTGTGCCATTTCAGGTCGCTTTGTTTTGTCGCGGTCGCCACCTGCGCCAATTACTGTTATCACCTGTTCGTTTCCTGTCCGTATATCTGTTATTCCTGACAATACATTCTGAATGGCATCGGGTGTGTGCGCATAATCAACCACGGCATATTTTCCATCAGGAGAACGGATGATTTCGAACCGCCCTGAAACCGGGCGCAACTCGCTTAAAACCCGAAGAATATCGTCATGACTAACTCCGAGGAGAACTGAAGCACCCATCACTGCCATCAGGTTACTGGCATTGAACACACCGGTAAAATGGGTCCAGACTTCCTGTCCTTCGATACTTAGCAACATTCCGTCGAAGTGTTTTTCGAGCACTTTACCGTGAAAATTTGCCAGCGACCTCAACGAATAAGTCTGTTTTGTTGCAAATGTGTTCTGAAGCATTACCATGCCGTTTTTGTCGTCGGCATTGGTCAGGGCAAAAGCGCCTACAGGAAGTAAATCAAAAAATTTCTTTTTTGCTTTCAGGTATTCAGCAAATGTCAGGTGATAATCGAGGTGATCGTGGCTGAGGTTGGTGAAAACACCGCCATCGAATTGAATTCCGCTGATGCGATCCTGATCGATGGCATGGGAACTGACTTCCATAAAGCAATATTCGCATCCTGCCTCAACCATTCGGGCCATCAGTTCCTGAATTTGCAAAGCATCAGGTGTCGTATGGGTTGCATGAAATTCATCGCTGCCCACGTAATATTTAATGGTCGAAATTAATCCAACTTTATAACCCAGTAGTGTAAATGTATTGTACAGAAGTGTTGCAATGGTGGTTTTTCCGTTGGTTCCGGTAATTCCCACAACTTTCAGGTTGGCCGACGGATTGTCGTAAAAAGCAGCGGCTATTTTTCCGAAAGTTTTCTGCGAATCCTCAATTCGGGCCAGCACGATTTCGTAAGGAAAATTTTCGGGCACCTCTTCGCAAACTACAGCAACAGCTCCCAATTCAATGGCTTTCGCTATAAATTGATGTCCGTCGGCATGAACCCCTTTTACAGCAACAAACAAATCACCCGCCTCCACTTTTCGCGAATCGAATTGAATGTTGTTTATTGAAACAGACAGATCCCCTCTTGTTTCAAGCAACTCAATACCGTTCAGTATGTCATTCAAAAGTTTCATCGTTGTTGCTTTTTGGTTTATTCTGTTTTTTTTGCATTCGCATTTTTTGCATCCAGGGCTTTTTGTGCAGCTACCTTAGCCTTCCATTTGTCAATGGCTTCCTGGCTTGGTTTTGGTTTTTCGGTCTTTCCCGCTGCTGCATTTTTCTTTTCCAGTTCTTTTTGTGCAGCAACCTTTGCTTTCCACTTATCAATGGCCTCCTGGCTTGGTTTTGGTTTTTCGGAATTTCCCGCTGCTGCATTTTTTTTCTCCAGTTCTTTCTGCGCAGCAACTTTTGCTTTCCACTTGTCAATGGCTTCCTGACTTGGTTTTTGCTTTTCCGCAGGAGTTTTACTGGCCTTTGGTTTTGCTTCTTCAACTTTCACCACTTTAGCTGAGTCTCCTTCCTGAACCAATCCCAATTGTTCTTCCTGAATAAAAATTCTGGCTTTAATACTATCCCTTTTCATGATTTCGAGTTTATCGAAGCCAAGTTCAAGAGAAATAGTTTCGCCACTGGCAATAGGTACTCCCGGTTTTAATGATTGGCGGAATACACGACCGAACCCGTTTATATTGGTAGTCAGGCCTTCCTTTTCGAGAAGATAAACTGCATCGCTTGCGCCCATTCCAACCACATCAGGAACAGTACCCGGAGCGTCAGCTATACCTTTTACATACAGTGTCATTGTATCATTGGCAACTGCAACATATTCAGCAGTCATATTTTGAGACTGGTTTTTCAGTCCCAGCTCCTGTGTGAAAAGCAGAACATCATCTTTTAACCCGGGTTTTACAACTGGTATTTCATTGTAAGGTGGAATTGAATCGGCAGCAGGTTCAAGATACGATGCATACACTTTATCGGCAATTCCCCTGAAAACAGGGCCAGCAACCGAACCGCCATAAAATTTTCCTTTCGGGCCAACAATAACCACGATACAGGTAAATTCAGGTTTGTCAGCCGGAAAATAACCAACAAAAGAAGCCTGGTATTTTTTAACCCCGCCAGTTTTATATCCTCTGTTGTCGTCTGCAATTACTGCGGTACCGGTTTTTCCGGCTATGGTATAGTATGGGTTTTTTAGTATTCTGCCCGTTCCATGGGTGCAAACACCTTTAAGTAAGTCCTGGGCTTTGGTCAAAGTTGTTTTTGAACAAATTGAAGGATTGATTATTTCAGTATTAAACTTGCGGACTGGCATCCCATTTTCTCTGATTTCTTCGATAAATTTGGGTTTTACCATTACCCCATTGTTTGCCACGGCATTGTAAAATGTAAGGGTTTGAATGGGCGTAATTTTTATTTCGTAACCGTGAGAAATCCATGCAAGCGAAGGTCCCCACCAGCTTGCATCGGTCGGATATTTGATTTCGGGATTGGCTTCACCTAGAAATCCGAGTCCAAGTGGCTTGTTTAATCCAAAACTGTAAATCCGGTCGATAAAATCTTTTTCCCGCCCTTCATAAAATTTGGTGATAATTTTTGCTGTTCCAATATTTGATGAAAGTTCGAAGATGCGTTTCATACTGATCATTCCATGTCCCCCTTTGCCGAAATCACTGTCGTACATTGTCTGCCGCTTATATTCCCATTTTCCATTTGCAGTATCAAACATATCCATTGTATCCACATAACCTTCTTCCATGGCTACCATCATCGACATTAGTTTAAAGGTCGATCCGGGTTCACTGCAACCTGCATGGCCAAAAGCAAAATTGTAGGTTTCGCCATAGGTACCGTCTTTTTTACGACCCATATTGGCTATTGCCTTTATGTTTCCGGTTTTAACTTCCATTACGATGGCTGTTCCCCATTCGGCCTGGCTGATTTCCATTTGTTTGCCTAAAGAAGATTGGGCATAATCCTGAAGATTAACATTGATAGTGGTGATCACATCTTTCCCTTCCTTTGGCGCTATCAGCGGAGTATTTATCCAGCTCCCGGAGTAATTTCGTTTTAGCGCCATCCCATTTTGACCGGCCAGGTAATTTTCTGATAATCCTTCAACACCTGTATAACCAACATATCCGTGCATTCCGCCAAAAACACCCTTGTTTAAAACTCCAATGGTTCGGCTTGCCAAATCGCCATGTGGTAATATGCGTTTGTTCTCGGTAACTACCACCAACCCAGAGCCAAAATAGCTGCGGGACATATATTTAAGCTGTCTGAAGGTCTGAAATTTATTGTGATCGAGTTGCTTTGGACTGACCAGAAACCAACGGTTTCCTTTGTCGAAAGCTATTTGTAGGCGCTTTTTGAAATCAGTTTTGGAGAAGCCGAAAAAAGATGACAATTCTTCTGACATCGCATCCGATTCCTTTTCAAATACTTGCTGCACACGCGGCGCTTTCATGTCCATCCTGATCTCGTAATAGGGAACCGATGTAGATAAAATGCTGCCATCATCGGCACAAATGTTACCACGTTTGGCCCAAATGTCGGTGGTATTGTTTCTCAGGTCTTTTGCTATCTGTTGCCATTTTTCGGTATCCACATTCTGAATAATGAGAATCCTGCCAATTATAACAAGTCCGAACATGGCAATCAAAAAATAGATGATACCGAATCGTATAGTTATGGCTTTCCTGATTTCCATTATTTAGCTGTTGTTTTTTTTATTATAATTTTTTTAGCCGGTTCAAGAGGTTCAACTAAGTCAATCTTCCGTTCAATCACTTTTTTAGTGACTTCCGATGGGCGGTTGATGTACATCAGCTGCGTTTCGTGGATTACCGATTCGGCTTTGTATTCTTTTAAAGAATCTCTCACCATATCTATTTTCCGGATTGTTTTTTCTGTCCAGTAGCGGTTGGTGATTAGGCCGATACCCAGAAAAGCGATAAAAATTACGAATGGCAACTGTTTAGTCACTTTTTCGCTGGCCAAAATGGTACCCCCAAGTACACTCTTCAGGTCCGCCTTCGAAATTCGCTTGCCTGTTTTTTCTTTCTTTTCTGTCATGCTTTCTTTTCTGCGATTCTCAATTTTGCACTGCGGGCTCTCGGGTTCCGGTCAAGTTCCTCTTCTCCCGGAACAATTACCTTTCGGTTGATGGCCACCAGAGGAGAATCAACATTTCCGAAGAAATCCTGCTCCTGCTTGCCCGACATATCGCCCGAACGTATAAAGTTTTTCACCATCCGGTCTTCAAGCGAATGATAGGTGATTACCACCAACCGGCCTCCCGGTTTCAGCAATTCGATGCTTTGTTCCAGAAATTCGCGCAATACGTCCATCTCCTTATTTGTTTCGATGCGCAATGCCTGAAACACTTTTGCCAGGTATTTACTTTCCTGAAGGCGTGGTACGCATGGTGCAATGGCTTCCCTGAATTGCTCGATGGTTTTAATAGGTTTGTTGTTGCGGGCTTCTGCCAGTTGACGCGCCAACCGTCCGGCATTGTCGATCTCGCCATATTCGCGGAAGATTGTACGGAGTTGTATTTCAGGATAGGTGTTAACAATCTCGGCGGCTGTTTGCGACGAATCGCGGTTCATCCGCATGTCGAGGTCTCCATCGAAACGAAAGGAAAATCCTCTTTCTGCCACATCAAAATCGTGCGACGAAACGCCCAGGTCGGCCAGAATTCCATCGACTTTTTCGACCTGATAATACTTTAAAAAATTTCGGATGTATTTAAAATTGTGCCTGATGAAAAAAAAGCGGTCGTCGTGAATGAGGTTCGCTGCGGCATCTTCGTCCTGATCGAAAGCAAAAAGGCGACCCGATTTTAAACGGCTGAAAATTTCGCGTGAATGACCACCGCCACCAAAAGTAACGTCAACATAATCGCCATTCTCCCTAATTTCCAATCCGTTGACACTCTCGTTCAACAAAACCGGTATGTGATATGCTCTTTCCACTGTTATACCTCTTCATTTCCAAACAATCGTGCGTAATTACTTTCATAGTCATCAAACGAATCAACATATCGTCCGTACTCAGCTGCATCCCAAAGCCTGATGCGATCACCCTGCCCTGTAAATACTACCTCTTTGGTTATTCCGACCTTCTCAAGAAAGTTGTTCGGAATGTTCATCCTGCATGTATCGGGAACCGGAACGATTTTAAATTTCCGGTAAAATGAATCGAGCACCCGGCTGTGTTCTTTATTGTCCCGATTAAGTTTCGACTTGATAAACGCTATCCTGGTTTCCCATTCAGCCATCGGATAAATATTCAGGCACTTTTCATACGGATCAAGCTCGACAGCCATCTGGCCACCGGGAATATTTCCGCCCATTTCATTCTTGAAATCAGCTGGTAAAACGACCCTTCCTTTTTCATCGAAGGTTGCTTCTTTTTCTGCTGAGAAATTCATTTTTTCGAGTACCTTTATTTTAACTGTAAAAGTAGGAAAAAATCATTCACAATCAGTCACTCTCTTCCATTTTCAGTCTATTTCAGTCACATTCTTTTATTGCTTAAATTGTTAGCAAGCTGTTGGTAAGCTGTGTATAAACAACACAATCTGAATGTAAAATATTGTACAGCTGTATTTTAATATTTATCCACAATTGTAAATAATCGTTAATAAATCACTTTGAAATGCTTAAAAAAAACCAATTATTTTATATTTTCGCATTCCTTTTAAAATGAATCCAATGAATGTTGAAAATCAAGAGCCGGTTCAACTGATAAATATTAGAGAAGTATTTCTGAAAAAGAATCCAGGGCTTGCGAAAAAGCTGCCCGGATTTGTTTACCGTTACATTAACCGCATCATGCACATTGACGAAATAAACGAAATACTTATCAATCACGGCAACGAAAGAGGAATTGAATTCGCCAACAGCATGGTGAAACATTTTAACGTTCATCAAACCATTAACGGAATTGAAAACATCCCGACATCCGGACGCTATATTTTTGCATCTAACCATCCGCTGGGTGGGTTCGACTCCTTTCTGATAATGAACACAGTTTATAATATACTGGGCGAAGTAAATACATTGGTAAACGATGTTTTGATGAATATTCCGCAACTCCGCCCGGTTTTTGTTCCGTTGAACAAACATGGTGGCCTGCCCAAAGAAGTACTAAAACAACTTCATGAAGCATACTCTTCCGACAAGCAAATTCTTATTTTTCCTTCAGGATTTGCATCACGCATGATCAAAGGTCAAATTCAGGACTTTGAATGGAAAAAGCATTTCATTGCTAAATCAATTGAATTTCAGCGGGATATTATACCGGTACATGTTAGTGGACGTAATTCTGATTTCTTTTACCGGCTGGCAAATTTTCGTTCTTTTTTCAAATTGAAATGGAACCTTGAAATGTTCTATCTGGCCGACGAAACTTTCAGGCACAAAAATCAAAAATTTACTATAACGTTCGGGAAACCAATATCGTATAAGCACTTTGACAAGAGCAAAACATTGGATCAATGGGCTGCGGAAGTCAGGGACATTGTGTATAAATTACCAATTGATGTTGGACCCTAAGATTAATTGGTTGACAAAACCAATTCTGATAGTTTTTTTTTAGTTTTGTACCTCAATAAAAATATCAGATATCGTATGAAGGATATAATTGCACCAGTGCCGAAGGAAGCCTTGCTGGCTGAATTGACACCGGACAAATTGATGAGGAAAACAAACAAAGGCGATAACGAAATCTATATTATTACCCATCAGGATTCGCCAAATGTAATGCTTGAAATTGGAAGGGTGAGAGAATTAACATTCCGGGATGCAGGTGGCGGCATGGGAGATGAAGTGGATATTGACGAATACGATACCTGCGACGATCCGTACAGACAACTGATTGTTTGGGACCCACAGGCGCTTGAAATTATTGGAGGATACCGATATATTTTGTGCAAAGACGTTCCGGTTGACAAAAACGGGATTGTGCGTCTTGCTACTACACATCTTTTCAATTTTTCCGAAAAATTCATCAAAGATTATCTACCATATACCCTTGAATTGGGTCGTTCGTTTGTTCAGCCACATTACCAATCGAGTAAGGCCGGGGCAAAAGCATTGTTTGCACTTGATAATTTATGGGACGGACTTGGTGCTTTGATTGTTGATCATCCGGAAATGAAATATTTCTTTGGGAAAGTGACCATGTACACACACTTTCACACACAGGCCCGCAATCTGATTATGTATTTCTTCCAGAAATATTTTAATGACCATGAAAATTTGGTAACCCCTATCCACCCGATGGATTTGGGAATAGACATGGCCGAAATGGAAAAAACATTTGATGGCGGATCGTACAAGGAAGACTATAAAATCCTTTCGCAGAAAGTACGCGAATTCGGCGAGAACATTCCACCATTGATCAATTCGTACATGAACCTGAGTCCGTCGATGAAAACCTTCGGCACCGTAATCAACGATCATTTCGGGAATGTGGAAGAAACCGGAATTATCCTGACCATTTCAGATATTTACGAAGCGAAGAAAGACCGCCACATCGAAACATATTTACGAAACAAAGAAACATCAGACTGGCCTTTGCCGGAATAACCGAACCCATGCCTTACTATCAAGAACACGAAAAATTCCACGTAGCTGTCGATTCCATCATTTTTGGATACGATGAAGATGGCCGGGAGCTGAAAGTACTGTTGCTGAAAAGAAATTTTCAACCGGCAAAAGGAGAATGGTCACTGATGGGCGGATTTCTGAAAAACAACGAAGCCATTGATACAGCAGCAAAACGTATTTTGCATCAGCTTACCGGTCTTTCTGATGTGTATATGGAACAACTATACACATTTGGAGAACTCGACCGCGATCCGGGGGCACGCATTATTTCGGTGGCTTATTTCGCACTCATCAGGATCAATGCTTCCGACCTCGAGTTGGTAAAAACCCACGGAGCCACCTGGGTTCCGATTTCAGCCATGCCCCAGCTCATTTTTGACCATTCGGCAATGGTCTCCCGCGCATTGAAAAAGCTGCAGGTCAGGGCACGGACACAACCCATCGGATTTGAATTGCTGCCCGATAAATTTACCATTCCACAGTTACAGGGCTTGTACGAAGCAATCTACAACAAGACCCTTGACAAGCGGAACTTCAGGCGTAAACTTTTATCGATGAATTTGTTGGAAAAACTGGAAGAAAAAGAAAAAGAATCTTCGCGTAAAGGCGCATGGTACTACCGTTTCGAACCAAGGAATTACGAGGATTTGCTGAACAGAGGCTTCAATTTCGAATTGTAAGAAGGAAGATGGGAGATGGGAGACCGAAGACAGAAGTCCGGAGGGAATCTAACAGTTTTTAAAAGAACTTGAATAAACAATTCGGAAGTTAACTGCTCAAAGAATTGTTTTGTTATTTTTGGACGATCAAAAAATTATCAATCATCAATAAAAAGCGGGAGTAGCTCAGTGGTAGAGCATCAGCTTCCCAAGCTGAGGGTCGCGAGTTCGAGCCTCGTTTCCCGCTCAGAAAATCAGTTAGTTACAGTAAAATGTGATTAACTGATTTCTTTTTTATACTGGTTTCCTAATATGAATTTATAGGCATGTAAACCAAGATGTAAACCAGTTTACACTTATGAATGCCTCAATTTCTTCTTTATAATTGGGCTGAACTTAATTGTCGGCCAAGTTCATGTAATCCATTTTTAATTTTTTCGGCCTGTTTTTTTGATGCAAATGCCAGTCCGTTTTTATATTGCCGTAAAAGCGATGGATTAACTCCAATTTTTCGCGAAAATGCGGTCAGGTTAATTTCATCGAAATGATTAAACACGCTGGGCACATCGTATTTATATTCGAACTCAACCGATCCTTGCAATTCATCCGGAATCTGTCCTTCCGTTTCCTGATATGATTCAATCACTTCCTGTAACGATTCTTTCATATCGGCAATAGCTTCATCAACTGTATTTCCTTGCCCGTTTAAAACAGTGCTTTTGGTTTCGGGGGTATAGGCGCTAAATTGCCCGTCGGTCCCTTTTTCGATAATTACTAAAATCTTTTTCATTCAACTTCATTTTCTTCGTGCAGCTCACGTTTTAAGGCACGTTTTACAAATTGGTTCAATGTAATCCCTTTGGCGGTTGCCTGTTGCGCTACCTTTTTATGCAAATCGCTGCTCACCCTTACGTTAAAAACTCCCTTGTACGATTTTTCGGCGGGTTTCCCTTCCCGCTCGCAATCTTCAATATGCAGATTAACCATTTCATTAAAAGCGCTTTCCAATTCGTCAACCGTAGTTCCTTCAAAAGTTACCAGGTCGTTAATCCCTTCAACCTTGCCGAAGAAAACCCGGTCTTCAGCACTATAATTTACAGTGCCAATAAATCCTTTGTATTCCATTACGTTTTTCATAGTACATTCATGTTTTTTAATTCCTGCTCAATCAAATCTAACTGATAGCGTTTTAAAATGTTCCCCGGATGTGGCTTGTGCAGTTTAATTTTGTGGCCGGTCACAGCGTTGGCAAAAACTACCCTCGACCCGGCTCCCTGGCTCTGCTTATATCCAAAGTAACTTAACAGCGTGACCAATTCGTTATAACTAAAATCCTTTGGCTTAGCATTAAAACGACTAATCAGTTTTTCAATTTTACTCATGGTACAAATATATAAAATGTAACTAAAAAACAGTTACAAAAATGTGATTTTATAGTAACTTTCGGTTTGCTTCATCCAGAACACTATTTTCAAAATCTTCCAGATAAATCTGTGTTGTCTTTTCGTCCGGGTGTCCCATCGCTTCAGATATTATATCTTCAAGTTTTATGGCACGCTTTGGGGTCGTCGTTTCCAGTTCACTTATTTTATATCCGTTCGGGTTCTGGAGGTTGTGAAATGGATACAATGCCAAATCAGCAACACCAAGCGCAATAGCTTTGTTATAGGCTGATCGTAGCGTTCGCATATACAAACTAATTCCGTTCCCTGTTAATCCCTCTTTGAAAAGATACGATGTGTAACGCTGAAGAAAACTAAGGGTAACGTCTGAAAATCGGAGCTGCTTTGATTTCTGGAATTTGAAAATAGAATTTTTGAGCGTGTTATAAATGCTGGAGGTTCCGGCTTATTATCCATAATTAAAACAATTGTCCAAGCAGATTTTTTTTATTTCTCATCAGTTCAACTGATAACAAACCAACTGCTGCAAATACCTGACATACAGTTTTCCATTGGCTATAACCGGAACAGTCCATGCCGGGTGTTTTACATCTTCTATCGCAGATGCAATTTCACCCACTTTTATAAATTCTGAAGGATCAGGTTTAATGAGGAATAAATTTCCTTTGATATTCAGACAAACCAAATGGCCATCCACAAAGGTGCATGTTCCCTGACCAATCTCATTTGTGCTCCACATTTCTTTTCCGCTCAAAAGTTCAATACACTTAAACTGACCGTTATTTCTGGAACTTTCTCCTGAATATCCGTAAATGTAGCCATCAATCAGGATTGGATCGGAATGTTGTGCTTCCATCAGATTGTTTTTCCAGAGTACTGAATATCCGTTTTCTGTGACCTTAAGAGCTTGGCAGCCCATATTGTATCCTGAAGTATGAAACACAATGTCGTTGAAAACGATTGGTGTCGTTGCATTTACATTATAGTCAGTCAGCCAAGGAGCAGTCCATAACAATTTGCCATCAGCTGTATTCAGGCAGGAAAGACCAGTGCCGTGATAAATCAGGAGTTTCGCTTCCTCATTAATATTCATTGTGATTGCGGCAGCGTAACCGGCTTCACCTTCCATCGATTTCCAGAGCAGATCGCCTGTTGATTTATCGTAAGCAATAACCAGGGCAGTGCCCCCGCCCTGAACAATTACCATATTTTCGTAAACAAGCGGTGTAGTTGAAAAGCCCCATGTTGGTTCAGCGCCGCCCTCGTCTTTTACATTTTTACGCCAAAGGAGTTTGCCGTCTTCCAGTTGCCAGCATACCAGGTCACCGCTTCGGCCAAAAGTGTAAACTTTATATTCACTGATAAACGGTGTAGCACGCGAACCGGGTCCGTGACTGCTGGCTGCCTCCGCTTCATAAGATCCCATCCAAATCAGTTCTCCGTTATCCGGGTTAATGCAAAATACCAAATCATTTTTATCGTCCCTGCCCGGAACGATCAACCGGTTTCCCTGAACAACCGGCGCCGCCCATGAAGCCGTGGCTTTGTCCTGACAAAGGTAGTTCACGTGCCATAATTTTTCCAGGCCTTTCGACCAATCGGTCTGAATGCCCTTTGTTGCACTTTTCCCTTCAAAGTTTGCACCCCTCCAGTTCGTCCAATCTGCATCCCCAGTCGTAACGGGTGGCATTGAAGTTGTCGTTTCAGGAATATTGTCTTGTTTCCCTGATAATGGTTCGCTTCCCGCAATGATCTTGTAGAACTGATACCCGAAATAAGCTCCGGCTGCCAATACAATAACCACAATTACAAGAATGATTTTTACTGATCGTTTCATACGGTTGAATTTTGTTTTTTTCGAGACATAAATATAGGTATTTAACAAGACCGACACATGCTATTCTGATAAATTAATATTTGCTTAGCATTCAGAACTTTATAATTGTTTAGTTTTGCGGCTGTTTTAGAAGAAAAAAGAGCAATTGTGCCCTAAACAGTCAGTGAATTAGTTATTTATAAAAGAAACATCCATGAAGCGTATCAATGAATACAAACGGTTATTTAATGTTGAACCCAACACAGATCTAAAAACACTAAAAACTACCTATAGAAGTTTAGTAAAAGAGTGGCATCCCGATAAGTTTTCTGAAGGTGACGAGTTGGCTGCTGAGGCTGAAATGAAAAGCCGTCAAATTATTGATGCGTATCACTTTCTGGTAAGTATTGCTCCCGAAACAATTGCCTCAAATTTAGAAGAATACAACGCTTCCTATGAATCGGGTATTGCCGATTTCAAACACAAGGGACTTTTGCTTGAAATTTCATTCGTAGATGGAACAACCTATGAATACTTTGGCGTTCCGAAAAGTGTGTATGTAAAAATGATCAATTCTGACAAGCAATTGCGTTTTGCAAAAAGGAACATCTTTAATACTTACCTCTACCGAAAATCAAAGAAAAGCCTTCAGGTAGCTTAAATTACCATTGCCAGCAAACTTATCATCAGGAACGAACCCACGCTTAACACAACAGTTGGCAGTGAATAATAGCGCAGGGTTTCGGATGGTGTCATTCCCGAGAATTTACTGATCACCCAAAAGAAGCTGTCGTTGGCGTGCGACAACATCATGGAACCTGCGCCCATTGCAAGTATTGCCAGCGTTTTGCCCCATTCATCCGACAGCCCGAGGCTATCCAAAAGCGGGGCAACAATGGAAGCGGCGGTAATTATTGCAATGGTTGACGACCCTTGTGAGGTCTTCAGTAAAACTGCTATGATGTAAGGAATAAAAAGGCCCAACCCGAGCGTTGCCACCAATTGTCCCAGATTGTTTACAATTCCTGATTCTTTAATAACCGCGCCAAAAGTTCCACCCGCAGCAGTTACAATCAGGATTGGTCCTGCCTTTTCGATGGCTGTATCGAGCAGCTTGTTCCACTGACTGATATTGAAATTCCGGAGCAATGGAAAAGCCACAAAACAGCCGGACAAAAGCGCGATAACAGGATCGCCCGTAAAACCAATTACGTTTTTCAGGAACGAATCTTCGGGCAAGTCTGAAACCATAAAAAACACCGACTTTAGCGTAATGAGGGCAAGCGGAACCAGGATCGGCAAGAATGCCAGAGATGCTGCCGGCGTTGAAACTGATGGCTGGTTATGAGAATCATCTGCTGTGGCAGTAAAGGAAACTTTCCGGGAGCGAAAGCGGATAAAATAATAAGCAGCAATAATTCCGGGAATAGCGACCAGTGTTCCCAGTAGAATTACATTTCCGATGGGTGCGCCAATAATACTGGTTGCTGCAGTTGCGCCGGGGTGCGGCGGAACAAGGCAATGTACCCCATACAACGAGACAGCTAAGACCGGCGCCATCACTGTTATTGCGGTTTTCGAACTATGAGCCAGTGAACGGCAGATGCCACTTAAAACAATAAATCCGGAGTCACAAAAAATGGGTAGTCCGGTCATAAAACCAGTGATCGCCATTGCAGCCGGCGCTTTCTTTTCTCCGGTTCGTTTCAGGAAAAACCGGGCAATACTTAGCGCAGCCCCACTTTGATCGAGAACAATGCCGATGATGGTTCCCAGAATAATAATTAGTCCGATGGATTCGAGCGTGCCACCAAAACCTTTCTTTAAAACAGGTACAATGGAAGCTGTCGGAAGTGTTGCAAGAGCCATCAACAAGCTCACCATCAACAGCGAAAGGAATGTATTGAATTTAAAAACCGAGGTCAGGAGAATTATTGCAAGAATTCCGCCCGAGAGAATCAGAATTTCAGAAATCAAATCCATTTTTGCTTTAAAAGTATCTAAATTTTCTCTGCAAAAACCTTCATCGGATGACTATTCGGATCACCTCGGATTTAATTGGCGCGCCAGACGAAAAATTCACCCTGAGTAATCAAAATGTCAGGTTTTCCTGTGGCCTTAACTGTACTGCCAAACGTTCCGCGAACCGCAGTTGCAGTTAATCCTGTTATAGTAATTGTAGCGTTCGAACCTACGGATCCCTGGGTGTAAAGTGTTCCGGTTTTATCGCTGTAGCCAATTAATGCACCAACTACTGAAGAACCTACAATTCCATAACCTGTGTAGTTGGCTTCAGCTATGGCCTTATTGTCAAATACTTGCAGACTAATGTTGCTGGTTGCATCTCCGCCGGAAAATACTGCATTAAACTGACTTCCAGCCTGCCCAAAAGCAGCCGTCAGCGATCCTTGCACTGCAAAATCAACTTGCGTACTGTTGGCTTTAAAGCGTATAAAATATTCACCGCCGTTGCCAGCATCGTCTTTTTTGCACGAATTGAACATCATTGTAAAAAGGGCAAAGTACATGCTTTCGGTTAAAACGCAATATGCCGGTATTGAGATTCATCAATTTCTCATTCAGCTTTTCATGTACCTGAACGTTAAATATTTTGCTGATTTTACGATGACAAAATTCCTAAACTAATAATTTCTATTAATTAGTTATTAAATGTTTTTTTAAATCCTGAAGGGATTTAATGTCAATAGCCCCGGATGGAATCCGGGGTAAAATAATGTTAACGAACAACAACCCTGCAAAGGGTTGAATTTGTTCATCTTTGATATTCAACCCTTTGCAGGGTTGCAACACCTATCTTTCCCGTACCCCCTGAGTTTCACTCAGGGCTATTCATATTCAACCACGTTGTGGTTATTTTGACAAAGAGGGAATTTTGT
>JAUYMU010000043.1 GCA_030698405.1 Bacteroidota bacterium | reverse complement strand
GCCTAAAGGCAGACGGCAAAGGATATCCAAGGTATTATTATCAGCTCGCTTTTTGCATTTTCTCATTTCTCATTCAATATTTCTTATTTCTTATTCGATATTTTTTATTTTTTTCATTTTCGTCCGAAAGATCGTTTCTCCTTTGAAAAACATTGCTGTTCGGACGGGTTCTGAACTTCCTTTCTTTTGCTACTAAGGTGAAAGATCAGAAATAAGGTTCTTATTTATTAAACCCAATTATTCTCCCTCGAAGGTTTCTTTCTCCCCTCTTGTGGAGGGGTCGGGGGAGGCCGTCTATCTATCCAAATAAATCGATTTACTGATCTTTTCTTTTCCGTTCAGGGTTAAAATATAATAGTAAGTTCCCGATGGAACCGGACCTGATCCGATGCGAACGCCATTGGTGGCTGTTCCGTCCCAGAAACCGCTCTGGCCTGCTTTATTGCCATAGTTGTTCGACTGATAGACAATATTTCCCCAACGGTTGAAGATTTCAATCTGTACCGTATTGTATTTTGCCAGACCTTTGATCTCGAACTTGTCGTTGATGCCGTCGCCGTTTGGCGAGAATGCTTCAGGAATAAAGAATGGTACGTCGTTGATGAATACCAGCACTTTCGCGTTGTCGCAATTTTGGAAATAGTCGCAAACCTGATAGACAAATTCATCCTGACCAATGTACGATTGTTCCGGAGAATAAATAATCATCGAATCGGCTGACACCGTTGCGAAACCGTGCAAAGGAGGTGTCAGTATCGAAATGCTCGAAGGGTTGATGGCATTGCGCGGAATATCGTTTCTCAGCACATTGATGACCACCCGTTCGTTGATGATGGTGATGGCCGTATCGTTTATTGCCTGAATATAAATTCCGACATTGACCGAATCTTTGGACAAACAGCCTTTCGAATCGGTTACCTGAAGATAATACGTGCCCAAACCGCTCACCATTGCAGTTGGCTGAGTTTCGCCGCTAAGAATAATTCCTTCCTTCGACAACCATAAATAAGTTAAGCCGACACCTGTACTTTTGGCGCCGTTCAGCAAAATACTTGCATTGGGTGCATCAACAAATACGTTTCTGTCGGTTACCGCCAATGGAGCCGGTAATACCGAAACCAATACCGACGTAGTATCTTTCAGTCCTTTGCTGTCGGTGATTGTCAGCAAATAACGGGTAGTTTGACCGGGAGTGAACCTCGGAGTCGGGCTTGTTGCATTGTCGAGATAAACCGAAGGTGACCAGCTAAAGCGGAGGCCATCGCCACCCGATTTGCTTGCATCGAGCACTGTTCCGGCAATGTTACAACTTCCTGCAGTAATAAGCGGCGCTCCCTGAATACGGGCAACCGGTCCGCGGCGAATAATGGTTTTTACAATCGACTGGTTGTTCGCGTACGATGGATCCCATGTTGAACTGATTACAGTGGCAAGGTTTTTCAAGGTATCGGGAGCGCTCGATGAAACGGTTCCCTGAATGAAAAGTGTAAACGGCTTGTTCACTTCCAGCAAATCGAGCGGATAATAACCCGACCAATCCTTCAGGGTGGTAACTTCTTCGAGCCTGAACTTCGGATTTAAAAGGGCGGTCGGCAAATAATCGTTGATCTGTACTTTTTCAGCTGCCGCAGTTCCGAGGTTGGTAACCGTGAGCTGGTAATTAATCAGATCGCCGGGTATTGCGTTTGCAGGTCCGGATTTTACGATCGACAAATCGGCAAATTGCTTCGGATTTTCTTTCACCAGAATGTGCACCGTTGCCAGGTCGCAATCTTTAAGTTGTGGTTCGCACAATTCATACACAAAATGGTCAGTTCCTTCAAAGCCAGCCGTTGGCGTATAAACGAAAGTTCCGTTGGCATTGATCACTACTGCTCCGTTTGTTGGCCGAACTGCCGGAGTCCGAGTCAGGCTTAAATTAGCTGCAGCGGGATATTGGTCGTTGGCAAGCAGGTTGCCGGTAATTGCCTTGCTGTTGGCGAAATACACATCGTCGGCAGCAAACAGGCGCACTTCTGTCAAATCGCCCGAAACAGTGATGGTAACCCGGGCCGTTTCACACAATCCCAAAATATTGCCGCATATTTCGTATATAAAATTATCCTGACCAGTAAATCCGGTTTCAGGAGTATAAGTAAACCTGCCATCGCGCTCCAAAACCACTTTCCCATGCTGTGGCTGCCTGCTCAAAATTGGGTTCAGCACCAGCTGGTCGCCCGAAGGGAAAAGGTCGTTGGCAAGCACATTTCCTGAAACGGTTGTGTTTATTGGAGCCTGCACTTCGTCGTTTATTGCTACCGGACCAATCAGCGCAAGGTTATCTTCCAGCACGCGGATGGTCACTTTTACAGTGTCGCAATCGGTTGGATCTTCCAGCGTACAAACCGAATAATAGAAATTGTCGGCGCCTGTAAATCCATTGTTTGGCGTATAAGTATATTGCCCATTCGGGGAGATGCTAAGTGTTCCGTTCACCGGCATCAGCCCGGCAATGGTTCCAACGGTGGGATTAAAACCGTAGAACCCGGCATCGTTGATCAGCACGTTTCCTGAAACCGCCCTGTTTTTAAACGTGATATTCACGTCGTTGGTGGCCAAACGGTCGGTAATTGTGCTGGCGCCAATGGTTAACTCGTTAGTGGTAGCATCGGTTGACGAATTGCCAGCCGCATCGGTTACTTTTGCAATCACCTGGTAAACACCCACCGTTAGTTTATTCGCTATCGGAATTTGCAAACTCCACACAGTGCCCGAAATGCTCAAATGCCCGTCGCCAACGGTATAAATTACGCCGTTAACAGTAACTGTAAGTATTTCTCCTGAAGCCAGTGTAGCTGTTCCTGAAATCATCGGAGTTGTGCTGACGATGGTTTGTGCCACAACTGTTGGAAGCGGAGTTGGATTGGTGGTGTCGATCACCAGTTCGTTGCTGGTTGCATCCGGCAAGTTGCATTCGGCATTTGCAACGCTTGCCAAAATTTCAAAAGTTCCCTCCGGAAGCGCTCTTGCAGCTGGAATCATCAATGTCCAGTTTGTTCCTGAAAGGATTAAATTGCCGTCGCCGGGTAAATACGTGAATCCGTTTACCGAAACGGTAAAGGTTTCATTGGTTCCAACAACGGCTGTTCCTGAAATGGCAGGACTTGTATCGTTGGTTGTGAGCGCCGCCACTGTTGGCGTGGTAAGCTGGCGGAAAATGGTTCGTGTGTGTATATTTTGTCCCGAAGTAGTTTCGGGTTGAAGATTCAAATTTAAATTATCGGTTGCGCCGGTGATCGTAATGGTGACCGGTGTATCCGAATTGGGATTGGCAGTAAACGCACTGCCTGAAACAGCCAAACCCTGATTGGCAAAAGTAATTGTTTGTGTTGGTTGGTTCACTCCGTTGACCTGGAACGAAACCACGATTGGAAAATGCGCTGCACTCAATGGCAGATCGTTTCCATCTTTAAACTGTATTGGAATTGTAAAATCGTTGCTGGCCTGAAAGCAGGCAGAACTTGTTGTATTGGCAAATAGAATTTTGGAGGTGTTTGGTAAAACCGTGATTTGGAGGCTTCGTCCTGTTGAACAGCCCAATCCATCGGTTTCCATCACAATGGCGTAATAAGTACCTGCCACGGAAATGTTAAAATTAGCCGTATTGCCTGATGCGCTCACAGTAAAATCAGCTGCATTGGCTGCAACAATGGCCTGATCGTCGAGATACAAACCCCATTGGTAGGTATTCCCTACGTGGTTGGTTACACTCAATGAAAATGACTCACCAGTTGAAATAGTTGATTGGCCATAAGAATTAATTGCCCCTGCAATTAAAAAGAGAAGAAATAATATGGAGGCTATCCTTTTCATTAAAATATACCGCTGACCCGAAGGCCAGCGGTATAAAAAATTGAGATTAGTTAAATTTGATTTTTGTAGTATTTGGAATAGGATTCACAGTGATTTGTACTGCGCTATTCTTATGAGATGTTGGTTCTGCAGTTCCACCAATATAAGTTGCTGGTTCCTGTCCTTCTGCATAATCGGTAGCACTAGCTCCACCGTTTTCAACTAAAACAGTTGCTGGATCAATTGAGAAATTAAGCACATAATCTTCAGTTGCAGCTGCAGCAACATTCTTTATGGTTGCAGTAATAGTTACGACAGTAGTGGCAGGATCAACCGTGAGGACATTCGTTCCTCCAGTAGTATAAGTTCCGGTTGCACCTGTAACCACCCATGTAACATTACCTGGAGTAGTAGGAATAACACTTGCGTCAACAACTGTAAATTTCCAACCTGCAAGAGGAAGGGTAGTTGCAATATTTGCAGTTCCACCTTTTGCTGTAAATAATGAAATATCATAAGTCATTACCATGGTTTCCATAACTGGTGTAACAGTAGCATTATTCAAATCATCAACATCAGCATCTCCATAAATATCACCATTATTGGTATTGCAGTAAAGTCCTGGGGCTGCAAGTGCTGCACCAAGATGATCTTTTGTAACAACCAGCAAGTCAAGGTCAATAATTGTAACACCGAAACGACGAACAGTTGTACAGGCTGTAGTACCAGTGCTAGTTTCAACTATTTCAACAACATAGGTTCCAGTACCTAACCACTTGATGCTGGATTTATAAACATTCAAACCTGAACTTGCGCCTACGAAATTAAAAGTAGTACCGGCAGCAGCAGTGGGTGTCCAAGTAGTAAGTGTATAATCTGCTGTTCCATCCCAGGTATAAACACTCCAGGCATAACTGTTCCCAATATGATCAGCTATTTGTGTTGCGCCTGCATCTGTACTGTTCACCCAATAATTTCGGGTTGAATTGATCGTAACTGTTTGCTGAGAACCTTGCCCCATCACACTAGCACTAACGCCCAGTAAAACCACCAGGCAAACTAAAGAAAATAATTTTTTCATCTTTGTAATTTTTAAGTTAAACATTTAATTTTTAATATTTTAAAACCTTTGTTTTGTGTTTGTCACGTAGAGACACGATTCATCGCGTCTGTTTATTCTAATTTTGAATGTGATTTAGATGCGATAAATCGCGTCTCTACATTGTATTGCAACCTCGCCGGTTGCCAACCGTTTCCTGTTTTGCAGGATCTGGTTTAATTGTTCTGCCCAAAATGGGGCTGAGTTCATTGCGGTCTTTTTTGTTTCGACAGGATCACAACCTGTTGCGTTCGTGTCAGTTGTGTTGGGTTCCTGTCTTTTACTCAGGAGTTAAATAAATTTTGTTTCTAATCATACTTCCAATTTTTTTAGTGAATAAATTTTCAATTATTATCTTTTATATTTTTTGTATTCAATTCAACGCTGTCAGATCCTGCGGACGCTGACAGGTTAATTCATCTGCTTTGTTCGACCTGTCAGCGTTTGAAAAACCTGACAGCGTCAAAACCTTAGGGCCCGTTGCGGTTATTTTGTTTCGCGTTTGTAATCAGTTTCATGGTTAAATATTTTTAATCGGTTGATATTTCGGATGTGTTGGGTACTCCAAAAAGAATCAAAGAATCTTGATTGTCAGATAAATTAGTTTCTGGCGTGCCAAACTCGTCAAAAACACTGGAAATAAATATTGTATAGGTTTTTTGAACTCCTACAGTATTATTCGCAGGGTAATATATTGTTAGGGGGGTGACGGTTGAGTATAAAATATTTGTGAGCGGAACGACAGTTGTGAGAACCCCTCCAATATCTTCTACTATCTCATATTTATAATGCCAATTGGAGGACCCGCCTGTTTGTGTTAAATTCCACCAAATATTTGTGGTTCCCATTTCTCCACTCTGACAATCATCACCACTGTCTTCAACTTTCACATTAAAATTATTTATGAGAACAGTCACTGAAAGTTCTTTTTCGATGAAGCAGGTATTTGTATTGCTGGTTTTGCGAACCCGTATTTTGTAATTGTTTGCTGTAAGTGGAATAGAAGCTCCCCACGAAATCACCACTGCTGCCGTATTTGTTGCATTAATGGTATAGGTATTGGCTGAACCCGGTGACAAAACTGAATTGGCATTGTCAAGAACAGTCCATGTATAAGAATATCCTGAAGTTGCGATGCCTCCATCCACGGTATAAGTGTGGGAAGAGCTTTGGTAAGGCTTGTAGCCGGAACCATCCGTTGCAGCGGCGCCATCGGTTGAAATATCAGATAATGATGGAGCCTCACTCACTGTAACAGTAAACGAATGGGTTTCACTGTTGCCCGACAGATCGGTCACTGTATATTCAACTGTTGAAATTCCGAGGTTGAAAACTGTCCCGTCAGCAAGGTTGGTGTTTCCGCTAAGCGTAGTTGTTCCGGATATAGTGTATGCTATACTCAGGTCCGCAAAAGCTGTACAAACATCAGTAACTTTTGAATTGTCGAGACTGATATCAAATATAGCGACGGTAGTTGCACCATTTGGAATACAAACAGTCATATCAGTTGGTTTCAGAGCTGTAAAAACAGGTGGTATATTTTCCCTGAATGTCAATGTATTGGAAGTTGCAACACATCCCACATTAAAATCAGTTGTCTCAGAAACTCTTAAGCGGAATTGGTCTCCTTGATGAGCCAGTGTTCCGTTATAGCTTGCACTATTTGTTCCGGTTGTCGTCCATAAACCTCCATTATCGGTACTTACCTGCCATTGGTAATTTAACCCGGTGCTATTTGAGGTAATATCCAAAACTCCGCCAATGCAGGTATTGTTTAAACCCAGTGAAGTAATAATTACTGCCGGTTGCGAAATGGTAAATACCTGAGTACAGGTTGAAGTATTTCCGGCCATA
Source organism: Bacteroidota bacterium (assembly GCA_030698405.1). Lineage (GTDB taxonomy): Bacteria > Bacteroidota > Bacteroidia > Bacteroidales > Prolixibacteraceae > Aquipluma. The sequence goes on along the minus strand of JAUYMU010000043.1, from coordinate 100,556 downwards.
TCCGCAATTCGATATGTACGTGTAAGTGTCAAACCATCAACACTCAGATGATTCGCTAGCTTGGCAAAACTTGATTCATTCAAACTGCAATTATCAGACGCTGAACCCAATGCACCTGTAAATTCTGCATAAGTATTGTAGCTTGGGGCATTGGCCACACAAAAAACAGTTGCTCCCGATGGGCAGGTAATTGCGGGTGTAATATTGTCTGTAACAGTAATTGTAAAACTACAGGTTTCCACATTTCCTGAATTATCGGTTGCAGTGTAGGTAACTGTGGACGTACCCACTGCAATAGTTGCACCTGGAGACAAATTACTTACAAAACTTGTTAATGTACAGTTATCAGTTGCTGTTGGTTCAGTCCAGCTTACTACTGCGGAACAAAGACCATCGGTAACAGGTACCGAAATATTTGCAGGGCAATTTATAATGGTTGGTTTTTCAGTATCAATACCAACCGTCACTTCGTTTGAAGTTTCACTGCTGCAAATGCCGCTCTTAACAACTGCGCGATACGAAGTTGCGGTAGTAAGAACAGGAGTATTGTATGTAACTCCATTCGCTCTTGAAATATCATCCCATGAACCGCTTGCATTGGTTTGCCATTGAATGGTTCCAACAGAACCGGTAAGGGTTAAGGTGGTTGAGGTATTTTTACAAACCTGAGCCGAAGCCGCAGTTGCAGTTCCGCCCGTACTTGTTGGATTAACCGTTGTTGGCGTTGATGAAGTTGCCGATGCCGCCGTACAACCGTTGCCATCGGTATAATTAATTGTTGCGGTTTTGCTTCCTTCTGTTAACCATTTCAGGGTAACTGCATTGCTGGTCCCGGTTCCTCCTGAAGTGATACTGTAATCAGTATTTGGAATCCCCGGAAATTCCCACATATAACCGGACATTGATGCCTCCGTTGTATAGGTTACATCAATACCAACACAAGCACTGGAACCAGGTTGTGATGTGAATGTAGGAATGGGCATTGGGTTTCCTTCAACCGTTACTGATTCTTCTACCGGATTCCCGCAGTTGCCGGTAATCCTGGCATAATAGGTTCCGGAACCTGCCACAAGTGTAAGCCCGATTCCATAATTAGTTCCCGTACCTTCAGGCGCTGACCACCAGGTTACAACCGGTACTGTTCCGGATACCCCATTCGCTGTCAATGTAGTGGTAGTTCCCGCACAGATTGGGCTTGCGTCTGCTGTTGCAGAAGTTATGGTCAAAACGCAAATACCTTCAAATTCATCGGCTCCAATATCCGGTGCTGAACCATTGCCGGAATATTCGGGATGTCTATAACGTTTTTCCCCATCGAAATCATCAGTTATTTCTACAATATCTGCAGCTCCGCTTTCTGCTAAAGTAGTCTTGGTTGGGTCTATATGCAGAAATGTCACATCGGCTCCAGTTATGCTCAAAAAAGCCTGATTGGCAATCATATCCTCCGTTACCGACAAGGTTTCACGTGGAGAAACCAATGATTGAAAATCACTTAACGTCTGATAACTAATTGTGCTACGATAAATTAATCTGCTGGCATCCGGCGTTCCTGAATAAAATAAATTATTGTTTGACGATTCGGAATAATTGCCCAAAGTCGCTGCTGATCGGCGAAATGCAACAGTCAGTCCTGTGCCTTTTGGAGTGGAATTGTTTACGATGATATTATTCCTCAAATCCAAAGCGGCAGTTTTAGCGGTAGAATTTGCTGTATGATAAACACCCGAGGTTCCAAAGTTGGTTCCTGTTGAACTTGCATTTAAATATATCGTGTTGTAATACAAATTGACATTTGAAGTCGCGCCTGTATTTATGACACTGATACCACGAATCAGATCGGCTCCACTTCCGGCAGTCACCTTTAAATCACCAACGGTATTATTTACTATTGTCACATTTAATGAAGCAGTGGATCCGGAAACCGCAATACCATTGACCGTTCCGGTTAATGATGAACTTGATGAAGACAAATCGTAAACCTTATTCTTTGAGGCGCTGATGCTGCTTCCTCCGGTTATTGAAATGCCATTGACAGAACCGGTTGTTAAAGCATTTCCTGATAATCCGCTAATTGTATTCTGATACGCATTTACAGTTGTTCCTGCCGAAAGGAGTATTCCACTTACTGAACCAGTGGTAGCAGAATTGCCTTTTATATTAGTTATAGTATTGGTATTTATAGTGATAGATCCAGCTCCTGAATTAACAATACCTCTTACCGATCCTGTTGTAGTTAAAACTCCTGTTGACTGAATATCATTTATCGTGTTATTGCTAACAGTTAAAGAAGATGACCCTACAGCCCAAATACCTGAAATCGTATTTGTACCGCCCGCTGTTGTTGATAAGGTTTGAATTATATTGTTATCAAATGTAATCGTAGATGCTGCAGCGGGAATTGAATAACCAATAACAACTCCACCTCCTGAAAAATTATTGATATTATTACCAGTGATGTTGTATGTACCCGATATGCCACTTTTTAAACCAGTAATCGCACCTGTAGTGGTAAAATTACTAATAGTATTATCAGTAATACTGCTACCTGAAGCGCCACCATTAATACTCATACCTTGTGTGATAGCGCCACTACCAGAGTTCCAGTTATTGAATATATTCCCGGTAAATATCTTCGTCGATATACCTGCGTCATTATGTATCCATCCTGCAATTATTGTAGTGCCGGCAACTGTTATGTTTGACAAATTATTGTTCTGGTGGGTAACCGTTACTCCTGATGCTAAAGTGGCAGCGGTACTCGTAAATAAAGTTACCGTACCACCTGCACTGCTTTTTCTGAATCCGGTAACGATGCTATTTCCGCTCACCGTCTGTGTGCCGTTAACCGGCATGGCAACACTGTTCGAAATGAAAATAATATTTCCGGTTGTATTCACATCCAGGTTGGTAAAGGTGTTGTTGCTAATGTTCTGCGATAATGTGGGAGCAGCATTTATTATGTAGGTGTGTGGGCTTGCACCGGTCAACGAATGGACAATACCGCTGATGTCGTTGTTCTGAATTGACAAAGCAGATGCTCCGGTTGCACTTGTAACATTTATACCAACCAGCGTTGCTGCTGCTAATGTCGCCGCATCATAGGTAACAAAGCCTCCATCAGAATTACCTAAAAGGTTATTGTTGATGTTTAATGCCGTAGCAATCGCTCCTGTACTCGAAATGCCTGTAACTGTACCCGTAGCTGTCGTTCTGCTTATATTTCGAATGTTGTTTGAATTGATATTGGTGGTGGCTGCCGTAGAACTGTTCAAAATTCCAATGAAAGCCCCAGTTCCCGTTAGTGTTGATGACCGGATGGTGTTGCTATTGATATTTGCAGTTGACGCTGTGGCTGCCGTATTTGAGACACCCCGGACTGTACCAGTTCCTGTATTATTAATCGCAATAATACTATTGCCTGTCATCGTTAAAGTTCCGCTTCCTGCCGAATTAAGTAAACCATTAAAAACAGATGCTCCGATACCAAAAGCAGTAACGTTCTGTATCGTATTATCTGTTATCGAAATTGTTCCGGTAGCTGCATTGGTAATGCCATTGAAAGTACATACTGGAGTTGTTGTCACTCCACTCGTCCCAATTGCAATGGAATTTGGAGTAGTTGTACTACCGATGGTGTTTTCGGAAATGTTGAAATTACCGGCAACTCCTGCTGTGTTAATTCCATGAAATGTATGGCCAATAAGTGCTGTACTTCCGGTACTTATTGATCCTATTTTATTGTTCTGAATATTTACAGTTCCGGTTGATGTTGCATAGATACCGGCCATGTATCCCAATGAAACCGTTGATGTCACCAAAATAGAACTATTGCCAGTTGTTGCTCCTATCGTATTACCAGTGTCAGTTCCGATATTAACGCTTCCTACCAAAACTGAGATACCAGTAAAAATACCAGGTGCTGTTGCGCTTCCACTTGTTGTTGAAAAACTAATTGCAGAAATTGTATTTCCTTGTATACTTGAGGCTGAAGTAGTACCTACGGATAATTCAATCGCCCTAAATAATGGAGTTGTAGTACCACTACCTGTATATGTCATGATTCCGGTATCATTCTCACTGGCAAAACCAATAATATTGTTAGTTACGGCGTGCCCGTTTCCCGAAGTTATTTGTATTGCTCTATGAACTATCGAAGTGCCTGTAGAATTCCGCAAAGCTGTCTGGAAAATCCTGTTGTCTGAAATTGTCCAACCAGAATTAAAGGTAGATACAAAAACGCCGTTAGATGCTAAAGTAGAACTGAAAAAATCCTGAATATTATTGTTCGAAATCGTATTATTGCTGTTATCGATGATTGCAGATGTTCCGGCAGAATAAATGGCATTTACAGGTAAATTCAAACCTGCTGAGGTAATTGTATTATTCGTGATCGTATTACCATCATTTCCTGTTGCTGTTCCGCCTAAAAAGATGATGGTTCCAACTGCAACAGCAGTGGATGAACCTTGAATGATACAATATTTAACGTTGTTCCCGGATGCATCAGTTCTGAATCTTATCGTAGAGGCGGCTGCAGTAGCACTAGAATTTGAGATAATCAAATCTTTAGCCGAACCTGTTGCATTTACCCGCCCGTCAATGGTTACATTGTCGGCTCCATTTAAGTCAATTAATGGCGCATTTAAGTTTCCGCTGATTGAAAGGCCAGTCGCAGTTGGGTATAACAACACCGAAGTATAACTTGAACCTCCGGAGCCGCTTGCATTCAGGACTGCCGATGCTGTCTCAGTGGTGCTGGCATGTACCTTAACGGTTATTGCTCCTTTATGGGTTCCATCATTAATTTTATCAAAGGCTTCTTTTACGGTATTGTAACAAGCCTGCGCCAAACCAACAGATGCATTTACTTCAATCGGATATACTGAAACTGAGGTTGAAGCATTGACCACGTTTGAGCAGTTTGGACTTACCCCTTTATCGGTGATTGAAGTCAGGGTGTAGGTTGTTGACAGATCCGTTGGACTAATATTGATTGTTCCGCCACTTGCAATATCTGTATAGCTAATTCCATTTATTACCAAATCGAATGGACCCACACCCGAATTTTTGTTAAAGGTTAGTGATGTGCTTGCCCCTGAACAGATTGACCCGTTACTGCTCAAAGTTCCGGTTGGCAGATCATTTACGGTTAACAAGCCATCGTTGGAATATGTTATTTCATAATTATCAAGCCCTGTACCATTTGCAGCGCTTGGAACAATATTATAACTTCCCGCAACGGCAACATCGCCACTTCCGGAGCTGGTTAAAGTAACACTTGCGACTTCATCACTATTTATCAGACCTACCGAAGTAAATTCAGTGCCCGTAAAACTAAATACCGTACCAAAACATTTTGATTGGTTGTTGGCTGTAATGGTTAATGCCGCTTCATTGATGGTGAAAGCTAAAGCTGCGGATGTTGCTGCGTTGAAGTTCCCGTCGGCTGCTACCGTTGCAACAACCTCATACGTTCCGGCATTGGTCGGCAGTGTTGCACTCGGTCCGTAAGTTGTGCTCCCCGTTCCCAAATAGCTGAATGTAACCGCACCTGTTGATCCTGTTACGGTTGAGGTAGTTGGCCCCTGAGCTAAACCGGTATATGTAAAGGTGGCTGTTCCGGTGGCTGTAATCGTGGAACTTGCCTGACTGATTGTTATCGTTCCATTTGCTGGATTAAAACTATAGTTCGTAGCGGTTAAACCTGTAACCACTGGAGTAATAGTTACTCCTGCAGTTCCCGTTGCTGTTGCCTCGGTGTAGGTTGTAGTGTAAGTTGCGATACCGCCGATCACGGTTGCTGTCTCTGAATTTACAAATCCTGTAGGGGTGTAGCTACCTGCTCCGGTTACCGTTGCTACCGGTGTTCCAAAGGCAACAGTCTGATTCCCTGCCGTAATGGTTAATACCGCTTTGTTGATGGTTAATGTAACCAATGTCCGGGTATCACTGACACAACCGGTAATTGTATTTCTGGTTTCAGCGTAGGCTATATAAGTGCCAACATTTGTTCCTGATGGTGCAGAAATTGTGGTTCCTCCCGAGATAGCTGCGTACCAGTCAACGGTTTCGTTAGCTCCAACTGTCGCAGAAGCTGTTTTTGGAGTTCCATCGTACGTATATGTATTGCTGCCGGAAGTCGGGGCAGTTGGCAGGGCACTTACTGTTATCGTGGCGGCATTCGATTCATTGGTTGCCAAATACGGATTTGGAGATACATTGTTGGCACTTGAAAGAATTGCTTTCCTGATAAAATAATAAGTACCAACTGTATTGAAAGGTGCAACTGCTGATGGAGTATAAGTAGCGGCTGTTGCTCCGGAAATATCCGTCCATGAACCTGTTGATGAAGTTGTGCTGTAAGCCCATTGATAGCCAGTTCCGGAAAGAGTAATTCCTGTTGGTAAAGTTCCGTAAACATCACCACTGATGGCTGCCCCTGCACTTCCCAAACAAATATTTTGAGTTGTATTGGTATTGAGGTCATTTATTAAAACAAGTGTCAGGTTCTGAAACACTACCCGGTTTTCACCTCCGTTTTCGAAAAAATCATAAACCAAAGAACTCGCACCATTCAGGTTCATCAATACCCGGGGGCGGGAAGTAAAACCCTGATCAACCCAATTATTATACACGAGTGTTCCATTAACGTTTAAACGACTTCCATCATCTGAACCCAAATCAACTACGTACAAGCCTTTCTTAGTGGAATTCATCCGGTATCTTACTGAAAAGGTTTCAGTATAAATTTGCCTGCTACCCAAGCTTGAGTTGATACTAAAACAATTCTGATTTCCGCCAAAACTTTGATCAAATGCTTCTGATTCGGTAAAAGTCCCAAAATAGGTATTGAAGTCTAGTCCATCATAAACATGCCCAATCCACAAATTCATCCCCGCTAAACTTTGGTCGTCAGGAGATGTGACCGGAACAGTAACTAATGCCATCTGACCTGTTGTTGTTGTAAGTGATCCTGCAGCATTACAGCCAGTTACGGTATAACTAACAACAGCATAATAATAAAGTGTACTTAAGGCAGTAAAAGAATATGTTGACGTAACTGTACTACTTTCGGCAAGATAATTAGGAGCAGTATAAACCAGAGTTCCACCACTATTTGATTGCATTGAGTTGCTATAAAATCTTACAGTTACAGTTGCTGAGGTATTTCCAGAAGAGCAAGTTTGAGAAGAGGTAGCATCTAAATTCAAAGTTACTGTTGACCCCACGCAATAGGTTGATCCTACCGTAATGCTGGAAAGTGAGGTCGGGTATTCATTTTTTCCAAAAACATTCCCTGCCCCAACCAACAAGCTCAGCAGCACAATCAGAAAAATCCATATTTTTTTAAAAACAAGTATATTTCTCATCATACGCCCTTAGCTTTTAGATAGATGAAAGAATAGAATAGATTACCCAAAGCCCGGCGTGCGGTATGTTTGTATTGGTTGGTAAGAGAAAGGGCAAATGATTTTAGCCACAAGGAAGAAGTAAAAAAAGCGCTGTGCAGGGGAATTGACAGAGAAATACTTTGGCAGTTTTGTTGCGTAATTAGTAACAAGTCAGATGATTCCGTATTTCGGTTTATAGCCGACAACTTTACCTGACACCTTTGCCAAATCGTCCCAACATCCCATCCATTCAAAACAAAAGTGCTCAGCTTTCCCGTCATCATCTAAAAGTCAAATTTCCGGTCGCTAAAATAGTTAAATCGGTTGGAATTAAAACCATTAACTACCAAAAAGGGTATTACAGGTATCAAAATGCCTGTTTGGGATATCGGCATGTTTAAATTTTAGTCCGGGCGCGACTCAAAGTCGCACTCGGACTATAAGGGGTTTGGTTTCTACTGAGCAGTTGATTCCTACTGAGCAGGAGACTTCTTTAAGTCACCCGCTCAGTAAACCCGAGTCACCCCGAGAGGATTTTTAGTCCCGGCGCAACTCAAAGTCGCACCCGGACTAAATGTCAGAGGCTGCTAAACCACCTTAATTTTAAAGTCCATCACTTCAATCAAATCGCCACTCCGTAATTTGGCTCGTTTACGGAATTCGGGTTCACCGTTGCGGAAAACAATTCCATCGTCAACCATCATTTTTGCCTGTCCGCCCGATTCGCTGACACGCATGATCTTCAGTAGTTTAATCAGCTCAATGTATTCTTCGTCTTTAAGTTCGTATGTTTTCATTTTCGATTATTATTTTATCCGCGTTTGGCATTTCCTTATTCTTTATTTCAGGCAAAGATATGATTCTATTGTGAAGGCTAATTCCAATCTTTCCTTGTTCTACCAGCATTTTTTTTGCCGGGATTAGGAATACCTCTCTTTATTAGTTTAACTTTACAAAACTTCGGATCTTCACTCATTCAACAAACAGCAATGAAACGAACAACTTTTTTCTTTTGCTTTTTTATGCTCTCAGCCCTTAACAATGTTTTCGGACAAAAAATCAGCGAAACCAGCTTTGCCTTTGGAATTAATAAAACATCTTCACCTGCTCAGCACAATTACTGGAACGAAAATTCTCCTCCAACTTATCTGACATTTAATGCAACCGAAAGCTGGTACAACAATGACCATCGGTTTTCTATCAGAAAAGAAGCCGGACTAAATTTGCAATATTCAAAATAATCAAGTTAAGACTTTTTGAAACCGGATTCATCGAAAAAACCACCATTGGTCTTAATTTTAGCTATTTGTGGACCAAAAGTGAATTTTCAAACTTTTATGCCGCCAATTATACCCGGATTTCATTTGTTATCGGGTTCAGGAAAGGTGTTGATGAAAAACCATTGGCAGAATAATTATTCTCCTACCCTCTTGAATTTCAAAGATATTTGTTTACTTTTGCGCTGCTTTTAAAAATTAATTTTAAGCCGTTGCGATTGAAAGCAATGCTGCGGCTTAAACATTGTACAACAATTTAAATAAACATTACATGTATTTATCATCTGAAAAGAAAGTTGAGTTTTTCGAAAAATACGGAGAATCAGCTACAAACACAGGATCGTCAGAAGCGCAGATTGCAATGTTTTCATTCCGCATCAGCCACCTGACCGAACACCTGAAGTTAAACAAAAAAGATTTCAGCACACAACGTGCTCTGATCACCTTAGTAGGTAAACGCAGAAGCCTTTTGGATTATCTGAAAAAGAAAGACATCAACCGTTACCGCGCAATTATCAAAGACCTCAATTTACGTCGATAATTTTAAGACAGAAAAGGCCCCGATATATCGGGACCTTTTCTTATTTTTATACCCGTTTAAAAAATCTGATGGTACCGGTTTTTTAAACGCAAAACTTCAGTAAAAACTATTTTTCCTGAATAAAATACCCCACCACGCCATTTGTAGAGTACCGTGTAAAAAATTAATTATTCGAAAAATTATGAATCAAGCAATTATTAAAACAATTGACCTTGGCGATGGACGTACCATCACCATTGAAACCGGCCGGTTGGCCAAGCAAGCCGATGGTGCGGTGGTTGTTCGTATGGGCGACACAATGTTAATGGCAACCGTTGTGGCTGCTGTTGATGCCAAAGAAGATGTGGACTTTATGCCACTTTCTGTTGATTACCGCGAAAAATTTGCCGCTGCCGGACGTTTCCCCGGAGGTTTCCTGAAACGCGAATCACGTCCGTCGGATGACGAAGTGCTGATTGGCCGTTTGGTTGACCGCGCTTTACGCCCATTGTTTCCTGCCGATTTCCATGCCGAAACTGCCATGATGATCTCGCTCATTTCATCTGATTCTGAAGTAATGGCCGATTCATTGGCCGGACTTGCCGCTTCTGCTGCAATTGCAGTTTCAGATGTGCCTTTCGAAGCGCCTATTTCTGAAGTTCGTGTTGCACGCATCGATGGAAAATTCATTGTGAACCCAACCTTTTCGCAGCTCAAAAAAGCCGATCTCGACATCATGGTTGCCGCCACATTCGACAATATCATGATGGTTGAAGGCGAAATGGAAGAAGTTTCGGAAGAAGACATGCTCGACGCAATCAAGGTTGCTCACGAAGCCATTAAAATTCAGTGCACGGCTCAGGAAGAACTGGCCGCTTTGGTTGGAAAAACAAAACGTACCTATTGCCACGAAATAAACGATGCCGATCTGAAAGCCAAAGTTCTGGAAGATCTTTATCCTGCCTGTTATGCACTTGCGACTCAACGCCTCAACGACAAACATCTTCGCATGGAAGGATTCCGCAACATTGTTGAAGAATACATTGCCGAATACAAAGAAGCCAATGCTGAAAATACCGAAATCGACCTCGGAACAAACATCAAACTGATTAAAAAATATTACCACGACGTTGAGAAAGAAGCCATGCGACGCATGATTTTGGACGAAGGTATCCGTTTGGACGGACGTTCAACCACTCAGATTCGTGCAATTTGGGGTGAGGTTGATTACTTGCCGGGATCACACGGATCGGCTATTTTTACCCGTGGCGAAACGCAGTCGCTTTCTTCGATCACTTTGGGAACCAAAATGGACGAGAAAAAAATCGACAGCGTAACTTACCAGGGAGTTGAAAAATTCCTTTTGCATTACAACTTCCCTCCATTCTCGGTGGGTGAAGCCAAAGTACCACGTGGAGTTGGCCGTCGCGAAATCGGACACGGAAACCTTGCTTTGCGTGCCTTGAAAAAAATGATTCCTGATGAATTCCCCTACGTGATCAGGATCGTTTCCGACATTCTCGAATCAAACGGTTCATCGTCGATGGCAACTGTTTGCGCCGGAACAATGTGTATGCTTGATGCTGGTGTTAAAATGAAACGTCCGGTTTCGGGTATCGCAATGGGTTTGATTACCGATCCGGCAAACAATAAATTCGCCGTACTTTCTGATATTCTGGGCGACGAAGATCACCTTGGCGACATGGACTTCAAAGTAACCGGTACCTCGAAAGGGATTACCGCTACCCAAATGGACATCAAGGTTGGCGGACTTTCTTACGAAATTCTTACCCAGGCATTGCTTCAGGCTAAACAGGGCCGCGAACACATTCTGGGCGAAATCCTGAAAGTCATTTCTGAACCACGCGAAGATTACAAACCAAACGTACCACGTGTAGAAATTGTACAGGTTCCAAAAGAAATGATCGGGCCAATTATCGGTCCGGGAGGAAAAAACATACAGAAACTTCAGGAAGAAACCAAAACGGTTATTTCTATTGAAGAAAGAGACGATATCGGTTACGTGCAAATTTCAAGTGTCAACAAAGAATCGCTTGACGCTGCTGTTCGCCGTATCAAACTCATTATTGCCATTCCTGAAAAAGGCGAAATCTACAAGGGTAAAGTAAAATCGATCACCTCGTTTGGTGCCTTTGTTGAAATTATGCCTGGAAAAGAAGGTTTGCTGCATATTTCTGAAATCAGCTGGAACCGTTTACAGACAGTTGAAGAAGAATTGACCGAAGGTCAGGAAATTGAAGTTAAACTGCTGGATATGGACCGTGACGGAAAAATGAAATTATCACGTCGCGTATTGCTTCCAAAACCTGAAGGAATGCCTGACAGACCAGAGCGCAGCAACGATGACAGACCTCCCCGTCGTGACGATAACCGCGGTGGTGGTGATCGTGGCGGAGACCGTCGTGACAACCGTGGCGGAGATCGCCGCGATAATCGAGACCGTCGGTAATCAACGATCAGTATCATTCAAAAGATAATTTGAAAATGCCCGCTGGTCGGGCATTTTTAATTTATAAGCAATGAGGAGTTGGGTGTCGCGATTTTTAATCGCGCTTTATAAAAACGGAGATTAAAAATCTCCGCACCCGATTTGTCATTCAAGTGCCAATAGTAAGTTTTTTCAAAAAATATAAAAACCAAAAACCCAATATACCAAAAATGAAAAACCCAATTCTTTATTTATTAGCATTCGCATTTATGATGTCATGCACCCAAAAACCAATCCTCTACCCGCCAACAGCAAAAGGGGATGTAAAAGACACTTATTTCGGAACCGAGGTAGAAGATCCATACCGCTGGCTCGAAGACGACAATTCAGCAGAAACGGCAGAATGGGTTAAGGCTCAGAACCAGCTCACTTTTGGTTACCTCGAAAAACTGCCCTTCCGCGACCAGATAAACAGCCGCCTGACAGAATTGTGGGATTACCCAAAATACGGAGTTCCTTTTAAGAAAACCGGGAAATATTTCTTTTATAAAAACGACGGACTTCAAAACCAGAGTGTGCTTTATACAAGTGATGACCTTGCCGTAGAACCCAAAGTTCTGCTCGATCCAAATACATTGTCGGACGATGGAACCGCTGCCCTAACCAGCATCGAGATATCGAATGACGGCAAATACCTGATGTATCAGTTGGCCAAATCGGGCTCCGACTGGAATGAAATTTTTGTGAAGAACATCGAAACCGGTGAATTGCTGCCTGACCGCATCGACTGGGTGAAATTCTCCGGAATTAGCTGGTACAATGATGGGTTTTTCTACAGTGCTTACGACAAGCCGGAAGCCGGAAGCGAACTTTCGAAAGCGAACGAATTTCAGAAGGTTTACTTTCACAAACTGGATACCGATCAATCAGCCGATCAGTTGATTGTAAGCGATGACAGTAATTCAAAAACGATGTTTGGCGCTGGAATGACCGATGATAAAAGGTTTCTTTTGGTTTCAAAAAGAAAAAGTACTTATGGCAATACGCTGGATTTTAAAGATCTCAACAAAAAGAACAAGGATTTCGTAAATCTGATGGACAGTTACGAATATAAATTTAATGCGGTTGAAAATCTGGGCGATGATCTTTTCGTGCTCACCAATTACAAAGCGCCCAAATACCGTTTAATCCGGATCAATACCAACAAACCCGAAGAAAGCAATTGGGTAGATGTTATTCCTGAGAAAAAAGACGTACTCGAATCGGTTCGCCTGATTGCAGGCAAATTAGTAGTAAATTACATGACCGATGCACACAGCAAAACAGAAGTTTATTCGTATGACGGAGTTTTTGACCACGAAGTCCAGCTGCCGGGAATTGGTACAGTAAGCGATTTCTCCGGGAAAAAGGAGGAAAATATTGCATATTACAGTTACACATCCTATAACACCCCGGGCGAAATATACAAATACGACTTTACCACCAAAGAATCATCGCTGCATTTCAGATCAGAAGTAAAATTCAACTCGGATGATTTTGAAGTGAAGCAGGAATTCTATGCCAGCAAAGACGGCACTATGGTTCCTATGTTTATCGTCAACAAAAAGGGATTGGAACTTAACGGCAACAATCCAACACTGCTGTATGGTTATGGTGGTTTTAATGTTAGCCGGAAACCGGATTTTTCTCCCTCCAGAATTGCATTCCTCGAAAATGGGGGAGTATATGTTGTGGCCAGCCTTCGCGGTGGCGGCGAATACGGCGAAGAGTGGCACAAATCAGGAACCAAATTGCAAAAGCAGAATGTGTTCGACGATTTCATCGCGGCTGCTGAATATCTGATAAGCAAAAAATACACTTCAAGCGAAAAACTGGCCATTCAGGGTGGATCAAATGGCGGATTGCTGGTAGGTGCAGTTACCAACCAACGACCCGATTTGTTTAAAGTTGCGCTTCCGGCCGTAGGTGTGATGGACATGCTGCGTTTCCACAAATTTACCATCGGATGGGCATGGGCCAGCGACTATGGCACCAGTGAAGACAATTCGGAAATGTTCAATTATCTCTACGGATACTCACCTTACCATGCCATCAAAAAAGGAACTGCTTACCCGGCTGTATTGGCAACCACTGCCGATCATGACGATCGTGTTGTTCCGGCGCACACCTTTAAATACATGGCACGGATGCAGGAATTCAATGCAGAAAACAAACTGCCGCTTCTGGTTCGTATCGACACCAAAGCTGGTCACGGCGCGGGAAAACCAACAGCTAAAGTGATTGAAGAACACACCGACATCTGGTCGTTTGTGTTTTATCATTTAGGCATTAAGATTTAGTTTAGTGAGTGGGTGACACCAAACAGTGAGCGGGTGACACCAAGCAGTGAGCAGGTGACTTCAAGTCACCTGCTCACTGTCAACTCTCGAAAAATTTTGTATTTTTAAAACCCCGGGTAATGACCTCCGGGTTTTTTTTTATGCCTTGATTATGAGTATAAACTATTTGGTGATTGAAGGGAATATTGGCGCCGGAAAGACAACTTTGGCTCAGATGATCAGTAAAAAATACCAGGCAAAACTCGTTTTGGAGCAATTTGCCGACAATCCGTTCCTGCCTAAATTCTACGAAAATCAGGAGCAATATTCTTTTCCGCTTGAAATGGCATTCCTGGCCGAGCGGTACAACCAACTAAATCGTGAGTTGAGCCATTTTGACCTGTTCAGCAATTTTACCATTTCTGATTATTATTTCATGAAATCGCTGATTTTTGCTCAAAACACTTTGCAACCTGACGAATACAATCTTTACCGGCAATTCTTCACCATCATCTACGACAAAATGCCCAAACCCGATTTGTATGTTTACCTGCACAAAGATGCCGGGTTGTTGCTGAAAAATATAGCTTTGCGAGGCCGTAGCTACGAAGCGAACATCTCCAAAGAATACCTTGAGAAAATTGCACAGGGATACTTTAGTTATTTCAGGCAACAGAATGACATCCCGGTACTTGTCATCGACACAAATGGTATAGATTTTGTGAACCTGCCCGAAGATTTTGAAAAAATCGACCATGCAATATTTGTAAAGCAATATGAAAAAGGTATAAACAGGATTCTATTGTGAAAAATCGGTTCCTAAAAGCCCTTTTTTATTATGAGAGAAGGAAATTTTTTGCTAATATTGTGAACATTAACCGAAATTACTGAAATTACAAATTTAATAATTACACACTATGAGACGTTTTAATTTAAAACCACTGGCTCTTTTAGCTTTAGCGGCTGTTTTGCTGAGCAGCTGTGCAAGTTTGCAGAAAATGAAAAAGAATGCAAACCTGATTGATTTCAAAACCACTCCTGAAATTCTTGAAACACATGCAGGAAACGTTGATATTGCTATCGACGGAAAATTCCCTGCAAAGTATTTTGCCAAGAAAGCAACATTGGTTGCAACTCCGGTATTGAAATATCAGGGCGGCGAACAGGTATTTGAATCGGTAACCCTTCAGGGTGAAAAAGTAAATGCCAACAACAAAGTGATTTCTTTGAAAAATGGCGGAAGCTTTGCGTACAAAGATGCTGTTCCTTACGAAGAAGCAATGCGCGTGTCAAACCTGGAGCTGAGAATTACCGCTTCACAAGGTAAAAAGAGCCTTGATTTTGTTCCAATTCCCCTGGCCAAAGGTGTAATTGCAACTCCAACACTGGTTGTAAATTACCCGACACCTATTCTTGGAGTTGTTCGTGAAAAAAACACCACCGGAAAATACGATCCAAACATCGACGAATTCCAACGTGTTGTTCCTGATGAATATACTGCCGACATTAAATATCTGATCAACAAATCAGATATTCGTAAAGAAGAATTGACCAAAGACGAAATTGCTAAACTGAACGAATACAACAAAGCAATTGCGCTTGATCCGAATAAACAACTTAGAAGCATGGAAGTTTCTTCTTACGCTTCACCAGACGGTGCATTGGATTTGAATACAAAATTAGCACAAAGCCGCCAGGCAGCTTCTTCAAAATTCTTAACCGCAGAGTTGAAAAAAGCCGAAGTTGAAGCCGCATTCAAAACCAAATTCACTCCTGAAGATTGGGAAGGATTTCAGGAACTGATGGCTAAATCAAACATTCAGGACAAAGAATTAATTCTTCGCGTACTTTCGATGTACACCGATCCTGAAGTTCGCGAACGCGAAATTAAAAACCTTTCAGCAGCTTTCACCGGAGTTGCCGATGAAATTTTGCCACAATTGCGTCGTTCAAAATTCACTACCAGCATCGACCTGATTGGAAAATCTGACGAAGAGATTGCTGCTTTGGCCGATTCTGATCCTTCGAAACTGAACCCTGCAGAATTGCTTTATGCTGCTACTTTAACCACCGACCTCAATAAAAAACTGGCCATCTACAACTCGTTCATGAAAGTTTATCCACAAGATTGGAGAGGTTTCAACAACGCCGGAATGGTATTGGTTAAACAACAAAAATATGCCGATGCAAAAGGTTTGTTCGAACAAGCCGAAAAACTGAAAAACAATGAGCCAATCATTAAAAACAATTTAGGTGTAATTGCTTTGAAAGATGGCGATTTGGTTAAAGCTGAAACTTATTTCGGAGCTGCTTCAGGAGCAGGTGATGCTGTTAACAACAACCTTGGAATTTTAAGCATCATCAAAGGCGAATATGCAAAAGCGGTTAAATATTTCAACGATTCTGATTCACCAAACACAGGCCTGGCCAAGATTCTTGCCGGCGATAACAATGGCGCATTAAAATCATTGGAAAACTGTACCTGGGAAGGCTGTTTCATGAAAGAATACTTTAAAGCAGTTGTTGGCGCCCGTACAGCAAAAGAAAACCTGATGTACGAAAGCCTTGAAACCGCTGTTAAAATGAACCCAGAATTGAAAAAGACCATTGCAACCGACATGGAGTTTGCAAAATATTTCAACGAAGCACGTTTCAAAGAAATTGTAAAATAATATACAATCAATGTATTTAGAGAAGAGCGATCCAAAACGGGTCGCTCTTTTTATTTTGAACATAAATGTCCGCACCGTTGTTTTATCAATTTTAGAAGCAACCAATAATCAATCAGTAATACTTATCAATCATGATTAAAAATATTTTACATCCGGGAAACTATCCAAACAGTATCAATATGGCCATATTGCTTCTTCGAATTACAGCAGGAGCTTTTATGCTAATGCACGGCATGGGCAAGTTTTCATTGCTTTTCGGTGACGAAGCAATTCAGTTTCCTGACCCTGTCGGAGTTGGTGCTGCTGCGTCGTTGGCACTTGCTGTTTTTTCAGAGGTGTTATGTTCTCTTTTTCTAATTTTTGGAATAGCCACACGGCTTTCTGCAATTCCATTGATTATAACCATGTTGGTAGCGGCATTTATTATTCATTCGGGTGATGGTTTTGGGAAGCAGGAGCTTCCGCTGCTTTATGCGGTCGTTTATATTGCACTTGCAATTACTGGTTCCGGAAAAATATCCGTTGATAGATTGATATTCAATAAATTATACCACAACTGAACTACATATTTGCTAAAAGTGTTTTTGAAAAGATGAAAGAATTTGATGGTGTCTTTTAAATATGCCTGAATAAGAAACTATCAAAACTTGGAGAAAAGTCATTTTTAAAATTAGTGATCCCCCTAATACTTGCAAAAAAAAATCTCTTACAAAAAATTCTTGTCCAAATATTCCTGGAATTTCTCTTTGTACTGATCGCTCACCGGGATGTAGGTTTTACCAAAGATGATGCGGCTGCGTTCTATGGTTTCAATCCGGTCGAGGTTGACGATAAATGAACGGTGAACGCGCATAAATTTAGACTCTGGTAATTTTTGTTCGAGGGATTTCATCGAATTGAGCGACAAAACCGGCTTGTCGTCACCTGTTGTATATACTTTGATGTAATCTTTCAGCCCTTCGATGTATAAAATATCGTTGAAGTTGATGCGCCTGATTTTGTATTCCGATTTCAGGAACAAAAACTGGCTGTTTGCTTCAATAGTTGGTAATGCAGCAGCTTCCAGTTCCGCCTGTTTGCGGGCTTTCTGTGCAGCTTTCAGGAATTCTTCGTAGCTGAATGGCTTCAGTAGATAATCGATGGCATTCAGTTTAAACCCTTCGAGCGCATATTTTTCGTAAGCCGTGGTAAAAATGATTTTTGGTGTATTTTCCAATGTTCGGGCAAACTCAATTCCGGTTAGGTCAGGCATCTGAATATCCACAAAAATTAGTTCGACCGATTGCGTTGAAAGAAAATCAATGGCATCCAAGGGATTGTCGAAAGCATGAATCAATTCCAGAAAAGGGGTCTTCTCAATATAATCGCTCACCAATCGTAGGGCAAGTGGTTCGTCGTCAATGGCAATCGTCCTTAGCTTCATATCCCGAGCTTTTCTTTTTGAATCGAAAGTTGAACCTGAAAAACTGCCTCATCCTGATTGATGATCAGTTTGTGTTTATCCGGGTACAGCAAAGCCAACCGTTTTCGTACATTTTCCAATCCAATACCCGAATGTTGCATATCACCGGTCTGACTGCTTTTGCCCATGCTGTTTTCAGCGATAAAACTGATTTGTTCATTTTTGATTTCCATCCTGATGTTGATGAATGAACGATCGCGTGAGTTGATGCCATGCTTGAAGGCATTTTCAATAAACGGTACAAACAATAGTGGCGGAATAGTGAAATCAGGAAAATCCCCCGGAAAATCTATCTGCAATTCAACCCTTGGACTTAGACGCAGCTTCATCAGATCGATGTAGTTGTTCATAAAGTCGATTTCGTGGCTCATTTGTGTTTCGCCATGTTCCGATTCGTAGAGCAGGTAGCGCATCAGTTTCGATAGCTTCAATACCGAATCCTGGGCAGTTGGCCCGTCGATGCCAATGAGTGAATAAATATTATTCAGGGTATTGAAGAAAAAGTGAGGGCTGACCTGATTTTTCAAAAATGCCAGTTCCGAATTCAGCTTTTCTTTCTCGAGTTCTTTTTGCTTTTTTTCGTTTTGTTTCAGTTTTTCCATCACGGCTAAACCCATGGCAAATCCCGAAATTAATATTGAGGCTACGACATGGTTGAAAAAACCAAAAACTTTAAAGGGTGGTGTATTCTCGCCAGTTACCTTCCTGTAATTTTCCAGAAATTTCGCATCCCGAATTGGATCACTGAGCAAGGTTTCATTTATGAAACTGGTTATTCCGTATGTGGCCAGGATTAAACCAACCAAAATGACGAGATAAATGGCTTTTTTATCCTGAAGGAAAAACCGCGGTACCAACCATAAATAGCCAATATAAAATATAAGTACTGCTGAAAAGGTGTGGATATAGAACTGGTACAACCGGTGCTGATCACCATCGCCAAAGGCATTGCTCAGGTAAACTGGAATGATAATAACAATAATCCATGCAATGGCATGGAGGAGCAACGCAATTTTTTTATCTGAAATGGAAATGGACTTGAACATATTGGTCATTTTTATCAAAGATAATATACCATTTACGATTTACAATTTAACCATTTACGATTTGTGCTGTTTAAAAATTGTCAATGGTAAATAGTAAAATAGTAAAATATTTTTATTCGTACCTCAACGCATCAATTGGGTTCAAACCGGCAGCTTTGCGGGCTGGATACCATCCGAAGAAAATACCAATGGCCGAACAAACCAAAAATGCCATAACTACTGAAAATGTGGAAATAACTACCGGCCAGCTCATAATCGAAGCAGTAACCGACGTTGCCACAATTCCGAGTGTAATTCCGATAACACCACCAAAAACGCTGAGCAAAATCGATTCGATCAGGAATTGCATCAGGATGTCGTTTCCACGTCCGCCAACCGAAAGCCGTAACCCGATTTCGCGGGTACGTTCGGTAACCGACACATACATGATATTCATGATGCCGATACCGCCAACCAGCAGCGAAATTCCTGAAATAACGCCCAGTAGTGCAGTCATAATATCGCTGATAGAGCTAAACATCTGCACCATTTCAGACTGTGACCTCACCTGAAAATCATCTTCTTCGCCTGCGTTTAGTTTATGGCTGCTCCGCAACGATTCGGTAAGCTGGGTAATTGCAACATCATTCAACTCTTCGCTGGCTGCCGATGCAGCAATACTCTGAATGTGGGTGATGGCCAGGATCCGTTTCTGAACGGTGGTGTATGGCGCCATAATCAGGTCGTCCTGATCCTGTCCCATTCCGTTTTCACCTTTTTCGCCCAATACTCCAATAATCAGGAGCGGAATATTTTTGTACCGAATGGTTTGTCCAATCGGATCGGTCTTTCCAAACAAATTTTCAACGATTGTTTGCCCTATCAAACACACTTTAGCATAGCTTTGAATCTCATTATCAGAAAAACCACGACCTGATCCAATCGTATATTTACGGATATTGAAATACTTTGTGTTAACCCCGTAAATAGTGGTTGGCCAGTTTTGGTTACCTACTACTGCCTGTCCGCTTGAACGTACTTCCGGAGAAACGTCGCTGATGGCCGGGCAATTCTTTTCAATGGCTTCGATATCGGTCAGTTTCAGGTTTTTTGCATCGCTGTTTCCCATCCGCACGCCGCCTTTTTGTTCAGCGCCGGGCATGGCAAAAATAAGGTTGGTTCCCATTCCCGACATTTGATCCTGAATGCTCTTTTTCGAACCCTGTCCGATGGCCAGCATCACGATTACCGAAGCAACTCCGATAATGATTCCCAGCATGGTAAGGAATGCCCGGAACTTATTTCTTTTAAGTGCGCCAAAGGCTATTTTTACTGAATTTGTATAATTCATGATTTCAAGTATTTAAATTTAAACGAGCTCTTCAATCGGAAGGGCTTTGAGCAATTCAACGGCGTTGTTCCGGTCGGTAACCATTTCTTCACGGATGATGTGTCCATCGCGGAAAACCACCTGGCGGGTCATAAATTTTGCGATATCGGCCTCGTGGGTTACAAACACAATGGTTTTGCCTTTCGAATTTAAATCCTGAAGGAGCGCCATAATTTCGTAGGAAGTGCGGGTGTCAAGGTTTCCGGTTGCTTCGTCAGCCAGAATAACGACCGGATCGTTTACAAGCGAGCGGGCAATGGCCACACGTTGCTGCTGACCTCCCGATAACTGATTTGGCATGTGGTGCATCCGGTCAGTCAGGCCAACGGCTTCAAGCGCAGCTTCGGCACGTTCGCGACGTTCTTTCGGTTTCACTTTTGAGTTGTAAAAAAGCGGAAGTTCAACGTTTTCGAGTGCCGAAGTTCTCGATAAAAGATTGTACGACTGAAAGACAAACCCTAATTTACTATTGCGTAAACCGGCAAGTTCGTTTTTCGAAAGTTCACCCATGCTGATACCATCCAAATGATAAC
This sequence comes from Bacteroidota bacterium, assembly GCA_030698405.1. Lineage (GTDB taxonomy): Bacteria > Bacteroidota > Bacteroidia > Bacteroidales > Prolixibacteraceae > Aquipluma. Next base: position 79,516 of record JAUYMU010000043.1, on the reverse strand, counting down.
TTCCTGAAGTTGGCAAATCCAGACAGCCCAAAACGTTCAGCATCGTCGATTTTCCGGAACCACTGGTTCCCATAATGGCAACAAATTCGCCTTCATTAATTTTGAGATTAATTCCTTTGAGGGCATGTACAGTGATTTCACCCACAAAAAAATCTTTTCTCAGGTCTCTGACTTCTATAATTGTCTTCTTCATAGCTATTTGGTTGTGGTTGTTCGGTTACTTCCCGGTCTTTGCGGCATAAACGGACTCTTAACCGCTGTTGCTGCCTGCGTAGCGCTGCCTGTCGAAGTTGCCGAAACAACTACTTCATCGCCTTCTTTTAATCCGGATAAAACTTCGTAATGAATTTCATCGGTAACGCCAACCGTAATTTGTTGTGGATTGATCTGGGTACCGTTTTTTATCCAAACCGTATGCCCTTCACCTGATGGTTGTTCCGCAAAAGCATTTCTGTTAATTGGTGGGGCTTGTGGTTCAGAAGCTTGTGCCCCACCTCCGGTGCTACTTTGATTGTATTCGGCCAGCGCTGCCGGATCGGGAGTGAACCTTACAGCTTTTGCAGGAACCAATACGATATCCGTTTTTTCAGTGACAAAGAATGTTGCGTTGGCGGTCATTCCGGGCATTAAAACTTTGTCGGGATTTGGCGCATTAATTACAACGGTATAAGTAATTACATTGGCCGATGAAACCGGTTGCAATCTGATTTCGGTTACCGAACCGGAGAATTTCCGTAACGGGAATGCGTCAACCGTAAATTCAACACGCTGATCGTTGCGGACCTGACCAATGTCGGCTTCGTCAATCATGGCTTCTACCCGCATTTGAGTTAAATCGTTGGCAATTGTAAACAGTGTTGGTGTGTTAAAACTTGCAGCCACTGTCTGACCTTCGTCAACAGCGCGATCCAGGATAATTCCGTCGATCGGCGAATAAATCCGGGCATACGACAGGTTAATTTTATTCTTGTCGTACATCGACTTTGCATTGCTCAACGAACCCAGTGCATTGTTGTAATTGTACTCGGCGAGGTCGAAGTCCGATTGGGCGATGAGTTTTTTTGCGATCAGCGCCTTGTAACGTTCGTAAGTTGCTTTCTGGTATTTCACCTGTGCTTCGGCCTGATCAACCGATGCTTTGCTTTGATCGAGCTGCGCCAGCAAAGGAGTTTCGTCCAGTTGGGCCAGCAATTGGCCTTTCGTTACCAGTGAATTAAAGTCAACAAATATTTTTTCTATTACTCCTGAAACCTGGGTACCCACCTCAACGGTCTTGATTGCTTCAAGTGTTCCGGTAGCGGTAATTGTGTTGCTAATTGTTCCTTTTTCAATTTTTGCTGTTTCAAACGAAACTGCTTGTTTGGTGGTACCAAGCGTTCTGTAAGCCAGATAGCCAATGGCAAGTACTGCTAATGCCGATCCGATGTAAATTATACTCTTTTTCATGATATGTGTTTTTTAAAGTGTCAATGGAATTCCCTTGTAAAAGTCGAGCACTTTGTAGCTGAAAATCACGTTGAATTTCGATTGCAACAAATTGCTTTCTGAAGTAATCAGGTTGGTTTTTTGAATCAGGAAATCAACCGAATTGAGCAATCCCTGTTTGTATTTTTCGGTAGTCACATCGTACGATTCCTGGGTAGATTGATTCTGCTCCTGACTGGCGGCGTACTGACTTTCTGCTGAAACCGCGTCAGCACAAGCCTGTTCAATGTTTTTACGAAGCTCATTCCTGGTATTGATCTCGTCGAGTTCAGCATCAGACACTAAGATATTTGCAATGGCAACATTCGTTTTAATCTGCTTTTTCTGAAATATCGGGATGGATAGCGATAACCCAACAGAAGGATTTACTTTGTCCTTTAACTGATTGGTATAACCAGAGTTGGTTGTCAGGCTCGAATAACCGGTTGACAAACCAGCATCCATCGAAAGACTTGGCAGCGCGTCAGCTTTTGCAATTTTCACATACAGCAAGGCGCTTTCTTTGGTCAGTTCGGCATTTTTGATCTGTGGTTTAATTCCCAATGCAAGGTTGTAAATTTCCAGGGCATCAGGCGTCGCTGATTCTATCAGCAAACTATCCAGATTCGGTGAACTGACTTCAAAGTTGGCATCAACAGGTAATTCCATCAACTGCATCAGCGTAACCTTGCCCATCGACAACTGACTTTGAGCTGATGCCAAGATAGATTTTTCAGCGGCCAGTTGCGATTTAATCTGTAGATAGTCAGACATTGAAATGACCCCCAGATCCATGCGTTCTTTCGACAGATTCAACTGTTCTGTAGTCGATACGATTTGCTTTTCCGCATTGCTGACACTTTCGTAGGCATACAAAACCTGCAGGTAAGCATTGAGGATATTCAACCCAACCGATTCCTTTACCGTTTCTGAATAAAGATGTCCGCTCTGTACATCGAGTTCTGCCATTTTAATTTTGTTGGTCAACTTCTGCCCGTTGTAAAGCGAAACACTTGAATTCAGCGAATAATTGGTACTGTTTGCACCGCTGCTGCTGCCGTACGAGCCGGTTGTAGAATCGAACCCTTTATACCAGTTCAGGTTTTCGCGAACCGAGGCGTTCACCGAAGGCAAACGGTTGGCCCGAGCCTGGTCTGAATAAAGTTGATTTCGGTCGTTGGTCAGTCCCGTTTTCTGAATCTGAATGTTTTTGCTCAACGCATGGTTGATGCATTCTTCCAGCGTCCAGATCTTGCTTTGCGCTTTAACCGTAAATCCTGAAAAGAGAATCAGGAAACCGGCAATCATTAAACTTGTTTGAATTGTTTTCATGGCTTCTATTGCTATTTTGAACCGAAACTACTGCGGGCTGAGCAGCTTCTAAAATGCAATAGACGTTTGGGGCGATTTTATCGACGGAAGGGGGGATTTTGCGCCAAATTAATATTTACCGGCAACTACAAATTCAGAAGAAATTTATACAACTCGTAGTTCTCATGATCAAAACAAACAAAATAAACCGTTTTGATTTGCTCATTTTCTGATAAAAATTCAGTGACCGCTTTAACAGCAATTTCTGCAGCTTTTTCTTTTGGGAATCCATAAATTCCAGTGCTGATATTTGGGAATGTGATGGTTTCAATGCCGTTTTCTACCGCTATTTTCAACGAATTTTGATACGAATTTTCGAGAAGTTTCGGTTCGTTATTGCTTCCTCCATTCCAAATTGGTCCAACAGTGTGAATAACATATTTCGCCGGAAGATTTCCTCCGGAAGTGATGACTGCCTTGCCCGTTTCGCATCGGCCTTGCCGGGCAACAATTTCGCGGCATTCGGCTAAAATCACCGGTCCGCCTGCCCGATGAATCGCACCATCCACACCTCCACCGCCCATCAGCGACGAGTTGGCCGCGTTTACAATGGCATCAACTTCGAGTTTGGTGATGTCGCCTTGAATGATTTGAATACGGTTTTTCATTTCCAGATCAGATTATTTCTCCAAAAATACGAAAGGCTACCTGTTTCCAGATAGCCTTTCGTTTATTTTATATTGTGATTACTGTTTGGCCAGTTTCAATCCTTCAGTAGTCGTATAGTATTTGACAATCATATTTGGAACTTCCCATTCGGGTAATTTGCCATCTTTCAGATATTGCAGATAAAATTTGGTTACCTGTCCAAAGTGGGCTTCGTGGCCAACACTGTATTGGGCAGGAATTTCTACTGTCCAGAGTTTATCACTCAGTTTGTTCAACTTCAGTCCTGCAAAATTAGCGGCGATATCCTGCTCAACCGCTTTTTTCAAGCTGGCTTCGAAGGCCGTCAAATCGCTGGCAGCTGTGGCCTCAATGTAAACGGTTGGCTTGTATCCTTCCTCTTTTCCCTGCCTGATCATCACATTACAAATATTACCTCGCATCACGCTGTAATGGGTATCACCAGTACCTGCCGGAGCTTCAAAATTCCAGATAACTGAAACTTTAGCCACTTTGCCTTTCAGTTTATAAACGATCTCGCCGTTCGAATAAACTTTCAATTTATTGTCAGCAACATCTTTTGCCAGGAATTCGGGGAATTCTTTCAGCGATGTTACATTTTCGAACTGAGCGGGAGTCAGGTCGGTGATCCAGCGTTTTGCTGAAATCATCTCAACATCTGTTTTGTTCAGAATTACTTCAGGAAAAGCGCCCCATTGAACAAGGTCAACCAGGTGAGTAGTTACGTCAACAATTCCTTCGCCCTGCTGTGCTGTATCGAAGAACCATGCAGAACGTTTCAGTGGGCTTCCTGCAACCATTTTTGAGAAGTGATGAACGCTTTCCTTGGTTACGGCAGGCTGTTCGGGAGTTCCGTCAACCAAACCTCCAAAAACCTCCGCATTATTTGCCAGGTCACGCTGAACGATGGAAGTGATTTCGTGACGCTCGGTCATGATGTCGTACAATAAAACTCTCTTTTCTTCAGCCGTTTTGAAAGCCTGTTCCAGAATTGGAAAAGCTTCAGGAGTTATTACCATTGGTTTATCAGCAAAAACGTTCAGACCGGCATCAATTGCTTTCTGAATGTATTCGGTTTTTTTTGCATTGTTTCCGGCAACCATCATCACGTTTCCGGGTTTTTCAGTCAGCATTTTTTCGAGGTAATCGTTACCTGTATATACTTTTTCGATCCATGCCGTTGGACTTTCGGCGCGTGTGTTAAATCCTTCGATGCGGGCCAGATGCTGGGTTAAGTCGTCACCTTCAGGAGCATACACGAAAACAGTCGGATCGATCTGTTCGTACATTGTTTTTTGGATGAGTGCAGCATGAAAATGACCGGGATCGAGGGTCATCAGCTTTACTTCGCCGGCAGCGCCGGTAAATTTGGCGGTTTCTTTTTCGGCAGTTTTCTGTCCGCCACCTGCACACGACGATAAGATTATTGCAAGAGCAATCACGGTTATTGAATTTTTGTTCATGGGTTGAAAATTTGGGTTATCTTGAATTATCATTGGCAAAATTAAAACTTTCTTTATAAGAAAACGCCGGATGCGAGAAAACCCACATTCTGAAACTTCTGTTACCGGAGACCTGCAACCAATTCCTTTAATATCAGTGTCATATTTGGTTCAGCTTTCATGGCTACTTCCTGAACTTCTTCGTGCGATATTTCAACGATCTGGCCGGGAACGCCGCTGTCGGTCACAATCGAAATGCCGAACACGGTCATATCGGCGTGGCGGGCAACAATCACTTCAGGAACAGTTGACATACCAACAATGTCGGCGCCCAAATGGCGGAACATCAGGTATTCGGCAGGAGTTTCAAAAGTTGGGCCCGATACGCCCACATAAACGCCCTCGCGCACAGTGATGCCGTTTTTTAAGGCAATTGCCTTCGCTTTGTTGCGCAAATGCTGGTCATACGATTGGCTCATGTCCGGAAAGCGGGTTCCTAGTTCATTGATGTTTTTCCCCCGAAGCGGATGTTCAGGAAAGAAATTAATGTGGTCGGAAATAATTACTACATCGCCAACTTTATATTCAGGGTTTAATCCTCCGGAAGCATTCGAAACAAAGAGCGTATTGATGCCCATCATTTTCATTACACGAACCGGAAAAGTCACTTCCAGCATCGAATAACCTTCGTAGTAATGGAAGCGGCCCTGCATGGCCAGCACGGTTTTGCCGCCAAGTTTTCCGATAATCAGTTTTCCTGAATGTCCTTCGACAGTAGAAACCGGGAAATTCGGGATTTCGCTGTATGGAATTGTCAGTTCTACTTCAATTTCGTTTACCAGTCCGCCAAGCCCTGAACCCAGGATGATTCCGGCATCAATTGACCTTTTTACTTTGTCGTTTATGAAGGTCGCGGTTGCTTTTATTTTCTCTAACATAGGTTACAATTTTTTCGTCAAAGTTTTTTCCTTCGCTATGTAGGAACTTAATTTTCAACGGTATATAAAATAAATTTGCTTTCAGTGATGGAGATAAATCCATGTCTTTCAATCGTATGGAATCTTTTTCAGTAGTAACAATGATTTTATTTTCGGCTTCAATTCCGGCAAATTTTTGTTCAATCTGCTGAATATTGGAAGCATTAAAATTATGGTGATCGGCGAATTTCAGGTTGGTAATATTTTCTGAAAAATTGCTCAGGTATTTTTGCAAATGTTCAGGGTTAGCAATACCTGTAATGAGCAATACGCTAAATTTATCAGAAGCAAGCTTGGGAGTTGGGATAGCATCTCCAGGAAAAACCGGTGTGAGCGGCTCATAAACCATGGTCGTAAAAAACAGGTTTTGATAGGGCCGCAAATTCACGTCTTTCATGATAATGCGTCGTGTAATGGGTGTAATTTCCTGCGGACATTTGGTGTAAATAATTACGTTGGCGCGCCTCATCTGCCATTTCGATTCGCGCAAACGGCCGACTGGCATTAGCTGATCCTTGTCAATCGGGCGATTGAAGTCGATCAGCAGGATGTTGATTCCGGCGCTCACGCTGCGGTGCTGAAAGGCGTCGTCGAGCAAAATAATATCGGGTAACCTTGCGGCTTCCTGTTTCTGAATTTTTTCAATGGCATGAACCCTGCTTTCGTCAACGACAACCTGAATATCGCTGAATTTTGTTTTAATCTGAAGTGGTTCGTCCCCAACTTTCGAAGCCAGTGAATCAACTTCAACTTCCTGATAACCTTTGGTTTTCCGCTTGTATCCGCGGCTGATGGTAGTAACCTGGAATTGTTTCTGAAGTAGTTCAACCAAATATTCAGTATGAGGGGTTTTCCCGGTTCCACCAACAGTAATGTTTCCGATTGAAATAACAGGGATTTCAAATTCGGTTGATTTAAATAATTTGTAATCGTACATGAAATTCCGCATCGAAACAACCAGTCCGTAAACAGCAGAAAGAGGATATAGTAATAGTTTGAACATCTTTGGTATTTCAGAATAAATTCTGGTACGAAAGTAGGAAAAATTAGGGAGCTAACCGCATTGACATTGATCACAACAGGTTCAGTGCATTCTTCAGACAGGCATTTACCAGCAAATAACTTTTACGGCGTTTTGAAACACGGTACCTCTTTTTCAGGATTTCCTCAGGGCGTGCTTTTTTGATTTCTTTCAGCAGGTGCAGATAATAGCTGTAAGCCAGGTAAACGCCCAGACGTACTTGCTTTTTTAGTTGGCGGATTCCCTCTATCGACTCCTGAAAGTCCTTTTCAATTTCATCTTCCAGTTGTTTTTTTGTTTCTTCGGTGAAATTGTTAAAATCGATGTCTTTGAAATAGATACGGCCTTTTTCAGCATAATCGTCGCGTGCGTCGCGCAGGAAATTTACCTTCTGAAAAGCTTCGCCAAGTTTTCGGGCGGGCCTAACCAGTTGGTCGTATTTTTCGGGCTCGTTGTAATAAAAAACGCGCAGGCACATCAGGCCAACGACTTCAGCCGAACCATAAATGTAAGTTTTCAGTAATTCGGGCGAATAAATCTCGTGAGAAAGGTCCATTTCCATGCTCAGCAGAAAAGCTTCTATGAGTTCGTGATCAATATTGTATTTTCTGACGGCCATCTGGAAGCTGTCAATTATCGGATTGATGCTGAATCCGCGATCAATGGCTTTGAAAGTTTCCACCCTGAATTCCTCGAAAATGGTACGCTGATCCTGATCAAAAAACGTATCCACAATTTCGTCGGCATAGCGCACAAAACCATAAATGCTGTAAATTCCTTCACGGTACTTTGGGCTAAGTACACGCACACCCAGCGAAAACGAAGTGCTGTAATTGCGGGTAGTTATCCTGCTGCAATCAAGGTTATTTTTACGATATAAATCCATTGTCTTTCTGTATTCGTTCGGTTACCAATCGCGAACTGATGACCACCATTGGCAGCCCTGTTCCGGGAACGGTTGAAGCGCCAACATAGTATAAATTTCCGAATTTTTCATCCTTGTTTTTTGGCCTGAAACCTCCCACCTGGTTCAGGTCGTGCGCCAACCCGAGGCCGCTGCCCTTGTACAAACCAAACATTTTCTCCCAGTGTTCAGGATTTAAAACAATCTTTGTTTCAGTATGTTTGTGAAAATCGAAGCCAGTACGATCGCTCATATCCTGAATAATGGCATCGGCAATTTCAACGTCGTCGCTCCAGTCGGCTTTGAACCGTAAATCGGGCACAGGGCACAAAATAAAAACACTTTCCTTCCCCGGCGGCGCATATTCCGGGTTGTGCATCGACTGTATATTGACGTAATAATAAGGTTTGTCGAGCTTAATCTTGTTCTTGAAAATTTTTCCGGCGTATTCCTTGAAATTTCTGCGCAGGAAATAATTGTGGTGGTACATATTTGGAATCTTCGCATCCAGTCCAAGGTAAATGGTCAGAGGCGCCAGTGTCCATTTCTTTGCTGCCAGTTTTTTTTCTGAAAATGCGATTCTTTTTAGAATGGCGCCGCGAAACCATGCTGCATCGGCATTCACTACAAACTGGTCGGCTTTCCAAATTTTTCCTGAAGTGTCAGTGAACGAACTGACTTTTCCGTTTTCTTCAGCGAAGTCGGTAATTTCGGTATTGTAATGGATTTTCACACCGCGTTTTTCCAACTCCTGAAGCAACCCTTCCACGATTTTATACATTCCGCCTTTAACGTTGTAATAACCGTCGTGAACCAACTCGGTGTAATTCAGCAAAGTATAAACTGCAGGGGTGTCGAATGGAGTTGAACCAAGGAAAAACCCGACCAGCGAAAAAATCACTTTCACCTCGAAAGATTCAAAATTGCGTTCCATCTCGCGCCACATCGAATAAAACATTTTGGGCGCATGTTTAAACGGAACAGTGGTGAGTTTCAAAAGGTAACTGGCCAACGAATCAAAGTTTTGATGAATCACAATGCCCTCGGTGTCGTGAAACATTTTGCCGGCAGCTTCCAGAAACTTGTGAATCTTCTTTTCAAAATCGGGTTCAAGATGCTGGAATTCGAGCGCCAGTTTTTTTAAGTCTTTATAAATTAAATAGCTGCGTTGGTCACCTTCAAAATGCACCGAATAAAGTGGGTCGAGTTCAACAAATTCGAATGGCATTTCAATATTGCAATCCTTTATCAATTCCTGAAATTCGTAACTCATACTGAAAAAGGTCGGACCAAGATCGAACTTAAACCCATCTTTTTCAAGCAGGTTAAGCCGTCCACCTGCCCGATGGTATTTTTCAACCATTTCTACTTCATACCCTCTGGCCGAAAGACGCAGGGCGGTGGTCAAACCGCCCAATCCGGTTCCGATAATTAATACCTTTTTTTGCACTTGTTTAATTTATTTGTTTCATACTTAAACAAATTAAACTGAAAATGTTTTAGTAAATTACGAAATTATTTTTGAAAACCTTGTTGTTTTGCATAAATTTAATGAATTATGACACGAGCAGTTATTATTGGTGCAGGAATTGGAGGATTGGCGGTAGCTATCCGGTTGGCCCGTCAGGGAATTAAGACAATCGTTTATGAATCTTCAGAAAAGGCCGGCGGTAAGATTTCGGAACGGAATTTCGGCGGTTTTCGGTTCGATGCCGGACCTTCGCTACTCACCTTGCCTGAAATGGTGCTCGAATTGCTCGATGATGGCCTCCGTTTTCCAATTAAAAAACTCGATGTTATCACCAAATACTTTTATCCTGACGGTACAAAAATGTTCGGTTTCGGTAATGTTCCAAAGCTGGCAACGGAAATAAATGAGAAGCTAAAAGTTCCGGAGGGCAAAGTAATTCGTTATATGCAAAAGGCTGCAAAAGTTTATGACCTGACTGCCGATTTGTTTATTTTCGGTTCTTTTCACCGGATTAAAAATCTCATCAATTTTAAAGCGCTCAACACGGTTCTGAATGTCGGAAAACTTCACGCATTCAGCAGTCTGCACCAATTCAATGAACGCGAACTGGGCGACAAAAAGCTGGTTCAACTGTTCGACCGATACGCGACTTATAACGGCAGCGATCCGTATCAAACTCCTGCCACATTGAGTGTTATTTCACATCTGGAGCACAATCTGGGCGCTTTTATTCCTGAAGATGGGATGTTCAAAGTGACCGAATCGCTGTTTCAACAGGCAATTCGGCTCGGAGTAGAATTTCATTTTGGAGAATCTGTCCGTAAAGTAGAAACTACTGACGGAAAAGTAACAGGAATTTGGCTCGATTCCGGATTTATTCAGGCAGATATTGTAGTGAGCGATGTTGATATTCACCGGTTTTATTCCACATTGCTGCCCGATTCAAAAAGGTTGGCAAAACTGAACAAGGAAGAGCGCTCGTCATCGGCATTAATTTTTTACTGGGGAATGAAAGGAATTTTAGCGGAACTCGACGTTCACAATATATTTTTCAGCGCCAGTTATGAGAAGGAGTTTGATTATTTATTCAGGAAAAAAGAGGTGTTTGACGATCCTACCGTTTATATTTACATCAGCAGCAAATACAATAAAACAGATGCGCCGGAAGGATGTGAAAACTGGTTTGTGATGATCAATGCGCCTGCCGATGTGGGACAAAACTGGGATGAAATCATTGATCGATCGCGCATCAAAATTCTGGAAAAGTTGGAGCGAATGCTGGGCAGAAAACTTCAGGACAATATTGTGAATGAAGAGATTTTGTCGCCCCCCGAGATTTATAAACAAACCGGTTCGGTGAACGGTTCTTTGTACGGAAGCAGCTCTAACAACCGGTATGCATCGTTTAACCGACATGCCAATTTCAGGAGCGACATTGCCGGATTGTATTTTGTAGGCGGAAGCGTGCATCCCGGCGGTGGAATTCCGCTCTGTTTGTCGTCAGCAAAAATCGTGGACGGACTGGTAAAAGAGCAGGTTGGTAAAAGAGATAGGTTTTAGAATGGAATTCTTGCTATTTATTATCTTTACAAAAAAAAATGGATATGACAACAACAAGATTATATACGAAGATAAGTACTTTGACTCCTTCAATGATTAAGGAGGTTGAGGATTTTGTTGAGTTTCTTAAGACTAAACAAAAGAAAGAAAAAGTCAACGAAAGAAAATTTGGTTGTGCCAAAGGATTACTTATCATGCATGATGATTTCGATGCTCCATTAGATGATTTTAAAGAGTATATGTAATGGATTTATTATTAGATACCCATGCATTGATATGGTTTATTAATGGTGATAATCAATTGCCTGATAAGTCAGTTAATTTGATTAGGAATCTTGAAAATAAATGTTTTGTAAGTATAGCCACAGTTTGGGAGATAGCAATAAAGCTATCTTTAGGAAAGCTTGATTTAAATGGAGGGTTTGATGAGATTTCAAAAATCATGAGACTCTACGATTTCGAGTTACTTCCTATTACTTTTGAACATATTCAAAAACTTTTAACCTTAGATTTTCATCATCGTGATCCATTTGATAGAATAATCATTTCTCAAGGATTAGTTGAAAAATTAACTGTTATAACTAAGGACGAGAATTTTCCAAAATATAATCTCGAGATAGTTTGGAAAAATTAAATGCCTGTTCCTAGTTAAACAGGACTTCTTGTGGCCGGCACATATTTATCCGTCTTTTGGAGGAAATTCCCATGCAGCACTACCAACAAACAAAAGACCATGGATTTTAATAGTTTGAATGAAGAACTCCTTTTTTTACCACCAACGTTGTGCGTAATTTTGTAAATAACACAACCTGTTATATAATAGTACTTTAATAGGTTGATTGAAAATTGGATAATAGGCTTTTATTCGGTTTCTTGATTTTGTTACCAAGATTTGGTAATTTTGGATAAAAAATTGAAAAAATGGGAAAAAACACATCAATATCATTAGGGTCACATTTTGAGGATTTTATAAATTCATCAGTGACTTCAGGTAAATATAATTCTGCGAGTGAAGTTGTGCGTTCAGCATTAAGACTTTTAGAATCAGAGGAAAAAAAACTGAAAGAATTAAGAAATGCTTTGATTGAGGGTGAAAACAGCCAGATGGTTGAAAATTTTGATTCAGACCAGCATCTTGCAGACTTACATCAGAGATTCCTATGAATAATAAATATCGGATAAGCGAAAAAGCTATTTTCGATTTAGAGAAAATCTGGCTATACACTTTAAACAAATGGTCAAGAGAACAAGCTGACAGATATCATAATCTCATTATTGACGAAATTCAATTCATTGTGGACAACTATGAATTATGTAGAAAAATGGATTATGTCAGAGCCGGTTATAGAATGTCAAAAGTTAAATCTCACATGATTTTTTTCAAGAAGACAGAAGAAAACATTATAGAAATCACCAGGATTTTACATCAAAATATGGATATTGAAAATCGACTTAAGAATGATGATAAGTAAAGATATTCTGCAAAAGGAATCTGCAGGAGGAAGAAGTACAAATTATGAATTAAAAAGAAGATGGTTAAAATTTTAGTGGTAATTTGGTACTTGGTGGGCATTGCCGGATTTATGATTCAGCCGTTGCGCCCGATTTTTCAGATGCTTACCCCGTGGGGAATGGTTGCTGCTGCGATCCTTTTAATGTATTTTCATGAACCTCAGAATTTAAAGAGCTGGCTCACTTTTGCAGGTATCGCGTTGGTCGGCTTTTTCGCCGAACTGATTGGGGTAAATACGCAGGTTATTTTTGGCAACTACATTTACGGCGAAGTTCTTGGGTTCAAACTTTGGAACACGCCTTTGACCATCGGAATCAATTGGCTGGTACTGGTTTATTGCATTTCCTCTCTTGCAAAAACCATTCGCGACAAGTGGTATTTTCCGTTAATTGGGGCAGCGGCAATGGTGTCGTTCGACTGGCTGATGGAACCGGTTGCCATTGCTACCGGTATGTGGAGCTGGCCCGAAGGTTCGGTTCCGCTGAAAAATTACATGGATTGGTTCCTGATTTCGGGCTTCCTTTTTTTGATGATCCGAATCCTGAAGATTGAAATTAACAACCGTATCGCGGGAATTTTGTTATTTATGCAGGTAGTTTTCTTTCTGGCATTAAACATTTTAATACGAACACCGCTATGGGACTTTTAATTGCATCGACCGTTATTTTTGCCTGGCTTGGTCATTTGGTCTGGTTGCTGGCTTTCGTTGAAGTATCGTTTACTTCGCCTATGTTTTACGTTCATGTTGCAGTTCAAACCTATTTATTTACCGGACTTTTTATTACCGCCCACGATGCGATGCATGGTTTGGTTTCGCCTAACCGAGCAATAAACAATGGGGTAGGGCATGTGGCAACCCGTTTTTTTGCGGCGCTTTCGTATTCACGGTTGCTCGAAAAACACAAGTTGCACCATCAGTTTCCCGGCGAAGCGGGCGATCCCGATTATTGCACTACATCGCAAAACTTCTGGCGCTGGTGGTTTTCATTCCTGAAAAATTATGTGAGTTTCTGGCAGTTTGTCATTTTTGCGGTGGTTTTCAACATCCTTCAAATTTGGGTCGGTCAATTGAACCTGATTTTCTTCTGGATTCTGCCATCCATTTTGGCAACCTTTCAGTTGTTCTATTTTGGAACCTACCGGCCTCACCGCTTGCCGCATACAGAAGCAATGCTTCCGCACAATTCGCGCACCCAAAAAGGGTTGCACTGGTGGGCAATGCTTTCCTGTTATTTCTTCGGATATCATTTCGAGCACCACGAATCGCCCCGCACTCCCTGGTGGAAATTGTACCAGATTAAAAATCAGCGGGTATGATCAAAGCCAACTATGATCCGGTTTCGTTGTGGTTTTTCAGTTCCTGGTTCAGGGTGCTGCAAAAAATACATTTCCGCAAAATCAGTGTAATTACCGGGGCTGTTTTTCCTGAAGACCAGTCGGTACTTTTGCTGCAAAACCACTTCAGTTACTACGACGGATATTGGTCGATGTACCTGTGCCATAAAGTATTCAGGCGCAGGTTTCATGTGATGATGCTGGAAGAACAAATGGCAAAACGCATGTTCTTAACCCGTTGTGGCGTATTTTCGGTTCGCAAAAACAGTCGCGACCTGATTGAATCGCTCAATTATGCAGGTGAACTGCTTCAAAATCCACGGAATGTGGTGACCATTTATCCTTCAGGCGAAATTATTTCACATCATTTGCAGAATTTCACTTTTCAGCAGGGTTTTTCCCGTTTGGCGGGAGATAAAAAAAATCATACATCCATTGCGTTTGCAGTAGTTTTGGTCGATCATTTCAGTTTGGCCCGCCCCGAAATCAGGATTTATATTGAAAACTATACAGGCGAACGGACGGCTGAAGTAATTGAAAATGCCTATCATTCGTTTTATCAGTCGTGTATTTTGAAACAAACCGAATAAACAATGGAAATTCTGGCAATCGGCATATTGGTTTTTTTTGCACTCCGGATGTTTATTTCGCTGGTGAACCTGTTGTCCGGACTGCATCTTCCGGATAAAAAGCCAATTGACTCTCCGAAGGTTTCATTACTGATTCCTGCCCGAAACGAGGAAGCGGCAATTGGTCGGTTACTGAGTGGCATTCAAAAACTGGATTATCCTGATTTTGAGGTGATTGTTTGCAATGATCATTCATCGGACAATACGGAAGAAATACTGAACTGGTTTGCTGGTGATGATGATCGGATTCATTGGTTTTTGGGCGAAAAACTTCCGGAGAACTGGCTGGGAAAAAATTTCGCCTGTCATCAGCTGGCTCAAAAAGCAAACGGGAAATACCTGATTTTTCTGGATGCCGATGTTGAATTAAGTCGTGATTCGATCTCAAAAGCAGTTTCATTTTTTCAGGAAAAGCGGTTGTCGCTTTTATCGGTATTTCCGCAGCAAAGAATGAAATCGCTGGCCGAATGGCTAACCGTACCTGTGATGAACTGGATTCTACAAAGTTTACTCCCGATGATTTTTGTTCAGAAGACCAAATTTCCGTCCATCTCGGCGGCTAACGGACAGTTTATGATGTTCGAAGCTGAAAACTATCGCGATTTTCAATGGCATTCGAAAGTGCGGAATCAAAATGTAGAGGACATTCAACTTGCGCGGATGGTCAAGGCTTCAGGATTGAAAATGGCTGTTTTACTGGGCAACAACGATATTTATTGCCGCATGTACCAACAATTTGATGAGGCGGTACTGGGATTTTCGCGCAATATGCACGAGTATTTTGGCGGAAAACGAGCAATAATGATTGGCTTTTGGCTCATTGTTTTTGCCGGACCGTTAATTGTCTGGACTGTTTTGGGTTTGGAAGGTATGTATCTCTTTGCTTCATTGGTAATTGCCAACCGATTGTTTGTGGCTATTGCAGGCCGACAGAATATTTTAGGATCAATTTTGCTGCATCCGTTTCAGATGCTTAGTTTTACGGCCATTGTTTTCTACAATCTTTTCCGGAGAATGAAAAAAGAAACGACCTGGAAGGGGAGGAGGATTAAGTTGTAGGGTGCATTTTCGAAAAGGGCGATAAGGCGAAGGGGCGACAGGGCGAATCATAGAGATCCGATTCATCGTGGCTGACAGAATTATGCTATCCGAAACTATTATCAAAATAAAGGTGCAGCGCACCGACCTCTTTGAATAATTACAAGCTATTGATTTTCATCTGTCCGTTCTGAAATGTTGACTGTGGAAATGTTCTTCTTTCGGACGGAACGGAGAACGCAAATTTTAAAATAGAATATTTTACCTGATATGATTCTGAATAACAAAATCAATGTGTTTTTAATTGTAATTCTGACTTTTACAATTCTATCTGCCTCCGCTCAAAAAAAAGATCTGACATATTACCAATGTGCTTTTTTTGATAGTTACCGCATTGGAAACATGATTCCGTGGCCGGGCTTAATTGCTGAAATGGAGAAGGTAAAATCTACCGATCTGGCCTGGCAAACCGAGATGGTGAAAGCCATGTACGGGTTGGTCGGCTATCAGCTTGGGGCAAAAAATAAGGATTTGGCAAAGGTTTATGTGAACAAGGCGGATGTTTATTTGGACAAATTATTGAAAACCTATCCGCGTAATTCGCATTTGCACAGCTTGTCAGGTGCTTTTTACGGATATAAAATTGCCCTTGCATTTTATAAAGCGCCTTTTTTTGGACCCAAAAGTATGTTTCACATCGAAAAATCAATTGAACTTGATCCTTCAGAGCCAGGCGGATACATTGAAAAAGGTAACTCGTTGTTGTATCGTCCGGCGGCATTTGGAGGTGACAAAAAGGAGGCGCTGGCATATTACAAAAAGGCGCTGAAGTTGATGGAAGCGAGTAGTGATCAAAAATGCAACTGGCAGGAAATGCTGCTCCGTGCATTTATCCTGAAGTCGTTGTACGAAACCAATCAGGCCGCCGAAGCCGAAGCTTTTATGAAGGAAATGCAAAAAGACTACGGTTCGATGAATTGGATCAAAGAATTTGTTGGAGCCAGTTTGATCGAGGGGAAATAAACATTTTCTACTGCCCCAATTCGTTCCTGATTCCGTCTTCTATCATCTTTGCCAGTTCAGCACTGTCCATCCCTTTTGGTTCGATCGGATCGAGTGCGGTGTATTTAAGGTGAACGCCAAATGTCATCGGAAAATTTTTGTTTCGCATTAATTTGTAATGTCCGTCGATAGCAAACGGAACAATGATGGCTGAAGGCGAAGTTTTTATCAGCGAAGCAATTCCGGCGGGCATAAACGGGTTTAGAAGCCCGGTTTTGGTTCGTGTTCCTTCAGGAAAAATACAGGCTGCATAATTGTTTTCCTCAATGTGTCTTCCGAGCAGCAAAATATCCTTGACCGATTGCCTTGGGTTTTTACGGTCGATCAAAACCGATCCTCCGTAGCGAAGATTGTACGAAATACTTGGAATTCCTTTTGCCAATTCAATTTTAGAAATAAATTTCGGATGGTGTTTCCTGAAACCGACAATCACGGCAGGAATATCGAGCGTACTTGTATGATTGGCCACAATGATAAGCGGACGGTTTTTGGGTATCTTTTCAAGTCCTCTGTAAGTAATTCGTGCACCCAAAATATAAAGGCTGTAGAGTAATCCAAAGTTCATGATATCGACCGCTTTTTTTCGAACCGGATAGCCCCAAATCCATCGGGTTACGATCTGAATAGGATGAAAAATAAGCAGAAGCATCCCGAAAACAAACATATAAACGGGAGTCAGCAAATAGGAGAGGATTGTCTTCATTTCGATCGGTTTTTTTCAGGCGGAAAAATAGCCAAAAAAAACAAGCTTCTGAAAAAAGAAATTCACTGAATTCATCCTGAACTTTTTGTTTCTTTGACCAAACAATTTCAAAATCAATACCCATGACCAATAACGATATCCTGAAAAAACTGCGTGTCGCGCTGAAACTGCGCGATGAAGACATCGTTGATATTCTAACTCTTGCTGAATTTAAAGTGTCGAAAAGCGAGGTGAATGCTTTGTTCAGAGCCGAAGACCATCCAAATTACAAGGAATGTGGCGACCAGTTACTCCGGAATTTTCTGAATGGTCTGGTTATATACATGCGTGGGCCGGAAGGTGAGACGCGGAAACCCGCAACAGAGACGAAAATCGCAAAAATAGAAAAGCCAAAATTGACCGTTAAAAAGGCGATAGTAACGAAAAGTAGCGACCGGCAAACTCCTTCTGAAAGTTAGAAAATTGTTTAAATTCCTGTTTTATCTTTAAATTTTACCCTTTGATATAGGGATCTCAGGTTTACCGGCCTCGAGCCAGGCCGAATAAATAAAACTGGCAAGGGTTCTGGATGATTCCTGAAGAAGCCAGGTCGTAAACAAGCCGGTTTCTTTCCAAAGATTTTCGTAATAAGTTTCGTTGTATTGTTTGCCTGCCTGCTCGTATGCCTTGCTGTCGGCCTGTAATAGCGTGCTGACGTATGAATGATTGTTATATAAATTCCTGAAAATGGTTGATTTTACATCCGCTACTTTGTTGATGCCGGAGGTTTCGAAACTGATGGTGTCGATGTATTTGTCGATCATTGTTTCTTCGTACCGCCGGTGAATTCCGGCCTGCTCGCTCAATTGGCCGTTGTAGTTGGCGGTGATGTGCAAAGGCATAAATCCGTCACCTATGTAATGGCCAAGATCAGCAGCTGTCAGTAGGGCTTGTTCCCAGTTTTTATGTTTAAAGTTCAGGACCAGTACTTTGTATGTTGAATCGGTTACCCAGGGCAAGGTGCCATTTTTTATCACCATCGCTTTTCCGTATTTATTACAGAGCGCATCAAAATCCTCCTCAATTTTGTTGGAAGTATTGAACTCCTCGAAAATGTCGATGTCGATAAAGTGTTTTACAAATTCGTTTTTGTCATTTTTTTTCCTGATGTCGGCATCAGAGCCATGATCAGCCAAAATGGACGCCCAAAATTTCAGTTGCTGAATTTCTTTTGGAAAATATTCAACGCACGACGAATTGATTTTCCGGTGTGCTTTTTCACCCCAACTGCCAAGCGCAATCAGAAGGACGAACAAAATGGAATAACGAAATATGCTGGAGTTCATAGGGAACATTTTATTAATTGCCAAAATAAGCTATAAATTGGTACGAATCCGATACGAATGGTCGATTTCAGTAAAAAATCTATCATAAACGTAAAAAAAGACCCCCTGATATTCAAGGAGTCTTTTGTTAATTGAGGTCTCTGGCGGATTTGAACCGCCGTACACGGTTTTGCAGACCGCTGCCTAACCACTCGGCCAAGAGACCAATGTTTGGTTATTCCCGTTTTGGGTGGGCAAAGATAACAAAAAAACAGTCCAACCTGCAAGTAAAAAATGGTATTCAATTGAAATTAACTCTTATTGAAGCCTGCTGTCGTATTCCATTCGCGCCTTTACAATTTCGTCCATGCTACCCGACGACCATTGCGCCAGTTCCAAAATCTGCTGAAGCAAGCTTTTCCCCAAAGGGGTCAGTTCGTATTCAACACGGGGAGGTACTTCAGCATATATCTTTCTTGTAAGCAATCCGTCGCGTTCGAGCGAGCGAAGGGTCACGGTTAACATACGCTGAGAAATTCTGTCAATTTTACCTTTCAATTCGTTGAACCGTGTTTTGCCTGAATATCCCAAATTCAGAATGACCAGTAATGACCATTTATCGCCGAACCGATCCATAATATCGCGAACCGGACAAAATTCATGGTGTGTTTCTCCTCCCTGAAAAAATATTTTCAATTTTTCTTGAAGGTCAATTGGTTGGTAATCTGCAATGGTTACTTCCATGTTCTCTGGTTATATTAAAATTCGCATTTGCAAGTTTAAAAGTTACTTTGTAATATTGAGGCACTAAAAGTAACTAATAAGATTTGATTATCCAAAAGTAAGCTTTAATATAGATGAATAAATAAATAAATAAATAAATAAACATGAGCACATTAACAAATTTGAAATGGCGTTATGCCACCAAACGCATGAACGGACAAAAAGTTCCTGCAGGAAAATTGGAGAACATTCTTGAAGCTATTCAATTGGCGCCAACATCAATTGGTATGCAACCTTTTACTGTTTTGGTAATTGAAGATGCTGAAATGAGGGCTAAAATAGCTCCGGCAATTTACAATCAGCCGCAAATTACAGAAGGTTCGCACGTATTGGTTTTTGCTGCATGGAAAGAATATAGCAACGAAAACGTTGATACATACATCAATCACATTGCTTCACTTCGCGGAATCACGGTTGAGTCGCTCAGTGGAATGCGCGACATGATTACCGGTGCCATTTCAGGAAAAACTCCTGAACAACTCCTGAACTGGAACATGCGCCAGGCATACATTGCACTGGGATTTGGTTTGGTGGTGGCCGCCGAAGAGCAGGTTGATGCGACTCCAATGGAAGGATTTAATCCTGATGCATTGGATGCAGCTCTTGGCCTCAACGAAAAAGGATTGCGCAGTACCGTAATTCTGACTTTGGGCTACCGAGATGCTGAAAAGGATTACCTGAGTGCTGCAGCAAAAGTCAGGAGAGAAAAAGATGAATTATTTATCAGGCTTTAATTCATGACAAACAATTTAATCGGATCAGAAACTGACTGAGCTTTTGCGCTGACTGTTTCTGATTTTTTTACTTTTATCAGAATTCAGGAAACAAACAATGCGATGAACGAAATTGAAAGAATTGCCGGAAATTTTCAGGGTACAGACCGAATGCCGCTGCTTTTTGTAGGCCACGGAAGTCCGATGAATGCAATTGAAGACAACGTATTTAGCCGGAAATGGGCTGAACTTGGGAGACAACTGTCACGCCCACAGGCAATTTTGTGCATTTCGGCGCATTGGCT
The DNA here is from genome assembly GCA_030698405.1 of Bacteroidota bacterium. GTDB lineage: Bacteria > Bacteroidota > Bacteroidia > Bacteroidales > Prolixibacteraceae > Aquipluma. The sequence continues at coordinate 59,294 of JAUYMU010000043.1, read as the reverse complement.
GACTAAGGGAACATTTGTAACCGCAATGGAAAAACCCCGCACCATTCACGATTTTGGCGGTTTTCCTGAAGAATTGTTCCGACAGCAATATCCCGCTCCCGGCTCTCCTGAAATGGCTGAAGCGGTGATTTGTATTCAGAATGAAAATCAGATCAGTGAAGATTTCGATTGGGGGCTCGATCATGGAACCTGGTCGGTACTGAAGCCCATGTTTCCATTGGCTGATATTCCTGTGATTCAGTTGAGCATTGATTATTCAAAACCCATGGAATATCATTATAATCTGGCCAAACAAATCGGTCAACTTCGGGAAAAAGGGGTGCTGGTTATAGGAAGCGGAAACATTGTACACAACCTGAGGCAACTTCGATTTGATGAAACTATTCCGGACTGGTCAGAACAGTTTGACAGCCAGATCGCCAGTTGGATTGAATCCGGAGATGACAAATCTATAGTAAAGTTTCAGGAATTGGGCTCACTGGCGCAAATTGCACATCCTTCGTACGATCATTTTCTGCCATTATTGTACGTTCTCGGAATGAAAGCGAAGACCGATCAACCCGAATTTTTTAATTCTGAATTTCAGATGGGCAGTATTTCAATGAGATCTGTTATCTGGAAATAAGAAAAATAGATTTCTGATAATCAGGACATACGGTAGTAAAGTTCAGTCTTTGAAAATACCAAAGCCTGGTTTTAAACTTGGCACAATCTTTCTATCTTTGCGGCTCGTTATCAGAAACCTTTATCACACTCATAAAAATGGAATATAAATTCTGGGAAATTGAGCCGAAATGGCAGCAATACTGGGAGGAACACAAAACGTTTAAAACCACGAACGACTTCTCGAAACCAAAATATTACGTGTTGGACATGTTTCCGTATCCTTCGGGAGCGGGTTTGCACGTTGGACATCCGGAAGGCTATACTGCTACTGACATTATTAGCAGGTACAAGCGCATGAAAGGCTTTAATGTGCTGCATCCGATGGGTTGGGACGCTTTTGGTTTGCCAGCCGAACAATATGCCATTCAAACCGGAACGCATCCTGCCGTTACAACCAACATCAATTGCGATAATTTCCGACGTCAGATCAAAGCACTCGGATTGAGCTACGACTGGGACCGCGAAATAAATACCACCGACCCAAAATACTTTCGCTGGACACAGTGGATTTTTACCAAGCTGTTCAATACATGGTTCGATGCCGAAGCCGGAAAAGGTAGGCCAATCAGTGAACTTCCCATTCCTGCTGAAATTCAGGCGGAGGGAATTGAGGCGGTCAATAAATATATTGGCGAAAAACGACTGGCCTATTACGACAATGCGCAGGTTTGGTGGTGCCAGTCGTGCAAAACAGTCTGTGCCAACGAAGAAGTATTGACCGACGGAGCACACGAAAAATGCGGCAATCAGGTAACGCGCAAAAACCTGAAACAATGGTTACTCCGCATTCCGCATTATGCCGAGCGTTTGTTGCAAGGTCTTGATGATCTGGATTGGCCGGAAGGTGTGAAAGACATGCAGAAAAACTGGATCGGTAAATCAATCGGTGCCGAAGTTGATTTTGCCATCGAAGGGCTGGACGAAAAATTACGGGTTTACACCACACGACCTGATACCTTGTTTGGAGCCACTTACATGGTTGTTTCTCCTGAACATCCGTTGCTCGAAAAGTTGGTGACTCCTGAAAATGCTGAAAAAGTAAAACAATACATACATGCGTCGTCGCTGAAGTCGGATTTGGATCGTACCGAACTGGCCAAAGATAAAACCGGAGTTTTCACCGGACGCAATGCCATCAACCCGATCACTGGTTTACCGATTCCAATCTGGATAGCCGATTACGTTTTGATGGGTTACGGAACCGGCGCCATCATGGCAGTTCCGGCACACGATAACCGCGACTTTGAGTTCGCTCAGAAATTCGACATTCCGGTGGTTTGCATTCTCGATCCGAAGAATGCCGACGAAGAAACCCGCGCCAAAGTTTTAGCAGGACAAGCTTGCTGGACTGAAGACGGAGCATACATCAATTCTGCCAACCCGGCAATCAATCTCGATTTAAATGGCCTGAACAAAAAGCAGGGCATCGCAAAAGTGATCGGATGGTTGGGCGAAAACGGAATCGGAGAAGCCACTACCAATTTCAAACTGCGCGACTGGTTGTTTAGCCGTCAGCGGTATTGGGGCGAACCTTTTCCGGTTATTCACTGGGAAGATGGCGAAGTGACTTTGGTGGATGAAGATCTTCCGGTTGAGCTTCCGGAGATGGAAAAATACGAACCGGGCGAAGGCGGTGAATCGCCATTGGCCAACGCAACCGATTGGCTGTATGTGACCGACAAAAATGGTCGCAAAGGCCGCCGCGAAACCAACACCATGCCGCAATGGGCCGGATCGTGCTGGTACTATTTGCGTTACATCGACCCAGGCAACGACGAATCAATTTTCGACAAAAAGCTTGAAAATTACTGGATGCCGGTTGATTTGTACGTGGGCGGCGCCGAACATGCCGTATTGCATTTGCTTTATTCTCGTTTCTGGCACAAAGTATTGTTCGATTTGGGAATTGTTTCAACTCCCGAACCTTTCCAGAAGTTGTTCAACCAGGGAATGATCCTAGCATTTGCATACGAAACCGCTACCGGCGCCAAAGTTGCCAGCGATTTGGTTGAGGAGAAAGAAGGCAAATATTTCCATATTGAAACCGGCGAAGAATTGAATCAGATCGTTGCCAAGATGTCGAAATCACTGAAAAACGTGGTGAATCCAGATGATGTGGTGACGAAATTCGGAGCAGACTCGCTTCGTTTGTACGAAATGTTCATGGGGCCGCTGGACGATACCAAACCGTGGATGGAAAACGGTGTGAAAGGAGTTTTTGGCTTCCTGAACCGTGCATCCCGTTTCTTCGGAACTCCTGAAAATATTGTGGACGAAGCCGACGACAAGGAAACGCTGAAACTGCTTCATCAAACCATCAAAAAGGTGGCTTTTGATATTGAAAACATGAAATTCAATACCGGTATTTCGGCCTTGATGGTTTTCAATAATCTGGCGATGAAAAAGGGAAAAGTGAGCAAACAAACGGCTGAAACCTTTGCCAAAATACTGTCGCCTTATGCGCCACATTTCGCCGAAGAGTTGTGGCAAATGTATGGTCACCCTGAGACTTTGGCTTATGAGCCATGGCCAGCGTTTGATCCGGCCATGCTGACAGAAGAAGTGTTTGAATACCCGGTTTCGTTCAACGGCAAAGTGCGTTTCAAACTTGAATTGCCACTTGGAATACCAGTTTCTGAAATTGAAAAGGCTGTTTTGGAACACGAAACATCTATCAAATGGCTCGAAGGGAAAACACCGAAAAAGGTAATTGTCGTTCCGAATAAAATTGTGAACGTGGTGATATAAATTCAATCAGAAAATGACACTTCAGAAAAAAGAAAAGTTGCTGACTATTATTAAGGACTATGTGATTATTACTTTTGGGTTGATTTTATATGCCCTTTCGTGGACATTCTTCCTTGTTCCGGCGCAAATTACCGGAGGTGGGGTGAGTGGTCTGGCTGCCGTAATTTTTTACAGCTATAAAATTCCAATCGGCCTGACATTCTTTTCTGTTAATCTCATTTTGGTCGCAATAGCCATCAAGGTTTTGGGCGCGAGTTTTGGTGTCAAAACCATTTACAGTATGGTTGTTATTTCCATTGCTTTCAGTGTTTTACCTACCCTGCCTTCCGGAGCAATTATTCAGGATAATTTTCTGTCTTCCGTTTTAGGTGGTATGATGGGTGGAGCCGGCATCGGTATCGTCTTTTCCAGAGGCGGCAGTACTGGTGGAACTGATATTATCGCCATGATTGTCAACAAGTACCGCAACATTAGTCCGGGACGGATTATTTTGTACTGCGATGTAATTATCATCGGATCGTCCTACTTTCTTTTACATTCGCTCGATAAAATGGTTTATGGGTTTGTCTCAATGGCGGTGGTTTCATATACGCTCGATGCGTTTCTAAGTGGCTCGAATGCTTCGGCCCAGATATTTATTTTCTCTCCCAAATACGACGAAATTGCTGATTACATAAATACAGAATTCGGTCGTGGGGTAACTGCCCTGAGTGGCACGGGATGGTACACCCAAAACGACGTTAAGGTTTTGATTACGATAGTTAGAAAAAGGGAAACAAGCATCCTTTTCCGAAAAGTGAAGGAAATTGATCCGAATGCCTTTATTTCCATGGCCAGCGTGATGGGTGTTTATGGGCAGGGATTCGACAAAATAAAAGGTTGACTTTGCCGTTCTTCTATCGGATTAACATTTTTTAATGCTTTTTATTTCGCATCCGACTTTCCTGAAAATAAGCAGATACTGTTTGGTATTGACGGCATTTATGGAATGTACTCCGCCACAATCCTGAGTTCTTACAAGGAACCCTTGTATTTTTATTATTTTTGAAAAAATGAATTGAGCCGGGGAAATACTTTCCTTTTGTTAAAAGTATTTTTTACGGTTCACTTTTAAAAGAAATTAAATTCTTATGAAACGAACATGCCGCTGGAATTTATTGCATAGGTGGCGTCACAGAAATAAAAATATAGTTAGCAGAGGATGCTTTCTTGCATGTGAGTTCCATGAGAACGCTTAATAATCAATTAATTAATAACGATATTTTCGAATGAAAATTAAAATTCCACAGAAATTCAGACGGTTAACAAAAATCCTAATTTGGTTAGTAGTATTTATTTTATTGTTGCAGGTAGCATATTTCATTTACGAAAAAATTGAAACGAAACGAATTGAAAAAGAATTGGCAGAGCATGTCGAAGTAGTAATACCTGAGCCAGTGATGCTGTTTAATATTGCAATCGATTCATTCAATGTTGTTTCGGGTGAGGTGAGATCGGGACAAAACCTGTCAGATATACTCGTAAAACAAGGAGTTTCGATGTCGAAAATTGATGAGATTTCGAAGAAATCTATTCAGACTTTTGATGTCCGGAAAATGAAGATAAAAAATCTGTACTATTTTTTCAAGAATAAAAAGGATACTTCGAAAGTGGAGTATTTTATTTATGAAATAAATCCGGTGGATTATGTGGTTTACCAACTGAGCGATAGTCTCAGGATCTACAAAGAGAAAAAGCCAATGATTACCCAGATAAAAACAGCAAGCGGGGTAATCAATTCCTCACTTTGGAATACGATGAAAGAACAGGCAATCAGTCCGGTGCTTGCGATGGATCTTTATGAAGTTTATCAATGGACTATTGACTTCTTCGGAATACAGAAAGGGGATAAGTTCAGGGTAATTTATGAAGAGAACTTTGTTTATGGAAAATCAGTAGGTATTGGGCGTATTTTCGCTGCTCAGTTTGTACATGCCAAAGAAGATTTTTATGCATTCAGGTTTACCCAAAACAATGAAGACAGCTATTTCGACCAAAAAGGTAAAAGCCTGAAAACAGCATTCCTGAAAGCTCCTTTGGTTTACAACCGTATTAGTTCTTCATTTTCAAACAGCCGGTTTCATCCGGTTTTAAAGATCCGACGGCCGCACCATGGGGTTGATTATGCAGCTCCCACCGGAACTCCTGTGGTATCAATCGGCGATGGAACTGTAATTGCAAAAGCCTTTCAGGCTGGCGGGGGCGGAAATTATCTGAAGATTAAACACAATTCTGCTTACACAACAAGTTACATGCACCTTAGTAAATTCGGTGCCGGAATTGCCAATGGAGTACGGGTAAAACAGGGACAGGTAATTGGGTATGTAGGTTCAACCGGATTATCGTCCGGTCCCCACCTCGATTACCGAGTATTTCACAATGGTACACCGATTGACCCTCTGAAAATGAAAGCGCCTCCTTCTATTCCGGTTGAAGAAAAACATATGGCCGACTACACTATTCACCGTGATTCATTGATGGCCAAACTTCAGGAAATAGAAAGATTCTAAAAAAAACTACTGTATGCAACTGCATAAAAAAACCTGCTTCGTATGAAGCAGGTTTTTTTGTATGAGAAATTTTGATTGTTCTATCAAAGTGTTTTTGCAACTTCGGTTAAAGTAAAGGCTTCAATAAAGTCACCGGCTAAAACATTGTTGTAATTGTCAATGTTTAAACCACATTCGTAACCCTTGTTAACTTCCTTAACATCGTCTTTGAACCGTTTGAGCGATCCGAGCGTACCTGTATAGATTACGATACCATCGCGGATAACGCGAATCTTATCTTTCCTGAAGATCCTTCCGTCGCGAACAATACAACCGGCAATGGTACCAACCTTGGTAATATCGAAGGCTTCCATCACTTCAGCAGTTCCGGTAATTTCTTCCCTGATTTCAGGAGAAAGCATACCTTCCATTGCTGCTTTTATTTCGTTGATCGCATCGTAGATAATTGAGTACAGACGGATATCAATTTGTTCTTTTTCTGCAATCTTCCGTGCACTAACCGATGGCCTTACCTGGAATCCAACAATAATTGCATTTGATGCCGTTGCTAACATGATATCAGATTCAGAAATTGCTCCAACTGCCTTGTGAATCACATTCACCTGAATTTCTTCGGTTGACAGTTTTATCAATGCATCAGAAAGCGCTTCGATTGATCCGTCAACGTCACCCTTCACGATCAGGTTCAATTCCTGGAAGTTTCCGATGGCAATGCGTCGTCCGATTTCATCAAGTGTGATATGTTTCGTTGTACGTAATCCTTGTTCGCGTGCCAACTGTTCACGTTTGTTGGCGATGTTGCGGGCATCACGCTCATTTTCGAGACAATTAAACTTATCTCCGGCCTGTGGCGCTCCGTCCAAACCAAGCAGAATTACAGGTTCTGCAGGACCTACTTTGTCAATTCGCTGATTACGTTCATTAAACATTGCTTTTACGTGGCCATAATACTGACCGGCCAAAATTACATCGCCAACACGCAAAGTTCCGTTTTGAACCAGTACAGTACAAACAAATCCACGACCCTTATCGAGTGTTGATTCAATTACAGTACCGGTTGCTCTTTTATTCGGATTGCCTTTAAGCTCAAGCATTTCGGCTTCGAGCAATATTTTTTCGAGCAATAAGTCAACATTTAATCCAGACTTGGCCGAAATTTCCTGGCTCTGGTATTTGCCACCCCAATCTTCAACCAGGTAGTTCATACCAGCCAGTTGTTCTTTTATCTTTTCGGGATTTGCTCCCGGTTTATCAATTTTATTGATTGCAAATACTATTGGTACGCCTGCTGCGGCTGCATGGTTAATTGCTTCGATTGACTGAGGCATGATGGCATCGTCAGCAGCTATAATAATAATGGCAATATCTGTAACCTGAGCACCCCTTGCCCGCATCGCGGTAAAAGCTTCGTGCCCCGGAGTATCCAGGAAAGTTATTTCACGTCCGTTTTTCAATTTTACGTGATATGCTCCAATGTGCTGGGTAATACCCCCGGCTTCACCTGCGATAACGTTTGCACTTCGGATATGGTCGAGCAACGATGTTTTACCGTGGTCAACGTGTCCCATCACTGTAACAACCGGCGCCCTTGGAAGCAATTGCTCTGGGGTATCTGGTTCCTCCTCGATGGCTACCTGAATATCGGCGCTTACAAATTCAACCTTGAACCCGAATTCATCGGCCACAATGGCCATGGTTTCGGCATCCAGGCGTTGATTGATGGAAACGAATAAACCAAGGCTCATACATGTTGAAATTACTGAGGTAACCGAAGCATCCATCATGGTTGCAAGCTCGTTAACCGAAACGTACTCGGTCACTTTCAATATGTTATGATCGGCGGTGTCGCGTTCCTGCTGCGCCGCTGCCTTGTCGCTGACCATCTGGCGTTTGTCTTTCCGGTATTTTGAACCTTTTGATTTGGTGCCTTTTGTTGTAAGACGGGCAAGTGTATCTTTAATTTGCTTTTGAACATCCTCTTCGCTGACTTCTTTTTTCAGGAGCGGACGTTTTTTTAGTTTTGATCTGTCGCCACCACCACCGCCACCAGCTGGGGCTGTGCCACCAATATTTTTGGTAACAACAAGTTTTCTCCTTTCACCTGCAACCACCGGTTTATCAACCGTATTTACACGTTGCTGGGTTCCGGGAATATCTTTTGAAATACGTTTTCTTTTCTTTTTATTGCGTGCCTGTTGTTGTTGAGCTTCTGACAATACAGGTCTTTTATCGGAAGGAAGTTCGATTCGTCCAACAACTGTTGGTCCTGAAAGTCTTTCAGCTTTGGCTTTTATTACAGTTGGAGAAGTTCTTTCTGTATCGCCGGTTTCTTTCGAAACAATATTTTCCTTTTCGGCAGGTTGCTGCGTATCCCGACGGACACGGTCGCGATCTTTGCGTTCTTCTTCCTTCTGTCTTTTGCTTTTTTTCGCCGGCCTGGTTTTTTGGTTCAGCAAATTCAGATCAATTCTTCCTACGACCTTAACCTCTTCTACTTTTGGTACATTGGTGGTCATAACTTCGTTGTCCGAATGATCAACCTGGAAAATTATCTGGGCTTTTTCCTCTACAATTTCAGGTTTTGCAACTTCATGATGTTTCTTTTCTTTGACCTCATGTTTTGGGGCAACCGTAGATTTTTCTTCAATAACTTCAGCAACAGGTTTTTCAACTTTTACTTCCTCCACTTTTTTAGGAGTTTCGGCAACAGGTTTTGGTTCAACTGCTGGTTTCTGGTGAGTAACAGCAGGCTTTTCAACTTGAATTACCGGCTCTTCTTTTTTCTTGTGCGGAGTTTTTAAATGATCGAGGTTTATTGTGCCTAACACCTTTAGTGGTTCGATCTCAGGTCTGCTGATAGTATAGGTTTCAGCTACTTTGTGTTCGTGTTTTGCAGGTTTTGACTCGGTATGGTGAGATGGTTCAATCTTTTTGGAAGTATTACCTTTGATGATAACCTCGTCATCAACAAAATCATCCTCATCAACAGTACGATGTCCTGAATCCTTCATGTCGTCGAGCGAAACAGATTCTTTTGCTCCCCGATGAATTTTCAGATTGATTTTTTCCGACTCTTTTTTCAGGCTAACATCACCTTTGTACTCTTTTTCAAGCAGAAGATATGCATCATCTGTAATCTTGTTGTTCGGATTTGTATCAATGGCAAATCCTTTCTTATGCAGAAACTCAACGATGGTTGAAATACCAACGTTGAAATCCCGCGCTACTTTACTTAGTCTTTTAATACTTCCTATAACCATAAACTATCAAGTTTATTCAAATTCATTTCTAAGGATTCTAAGAACCTCATCGATTGTTTCTTCTTCGAGATCGGTTCTTTTGATCAGTTCTGACCGGGTAAGGGTCAAAACGTTTTTCGCGGTATCGCAACCAATCAATTTCAATTGGTCAATTACCCAGCTTTCAATTTCATCTGAAAATTCTTCCAGATTCACGTCTTCATCGTCCTGCGCAACTTCACGGTAAACATCAATTTCGTAACCGGTAAGCTGGCTTGCGAGCCGTATGTTTAAACCACCTTTACCGATGGCCATCGAAACCTCATCGGGTTTCAGATAAACGTCGGCTCTTTTGGTGTCTTCGTGCAATTTGATGGATGATACTTTTGCCGGATTCAATGCACGCTGAATAAACAGTTGCATGTTGGCCGAATAATTAATAACATCTATGTTTTCGTTTCGCAATTCACGGACGATGCCATGAATACGCGATCCTTTCATTCCAACACATGCCCCAACAGGGTCAATTCTTTCGTCGTAAGATTCAACAGCTACTTTAGCTCTTTCTCCCGGGATTCTGACAATTTTTTTGATGGTAATCAAACCATCGAAAATTTCAGGAACTTCAAGTTCGAACAAACGTTCAAGAAAAACAGTGGAGGTACGCGAAAGAATGATCAGCGGATTGTTGTTCCGCAATTCAACTTTATATACCACTGCCCGAAGGTTATCACCTTTTCTGAAATAATCTGAAGGAATCTGTTCGGTCCTCGGAAGGATTAATTCGTTTCCTTCATCATCCAGAACAAGAATTTCTTTTTTCCAAACCTGATAAACTTCGCCGGTAACAATATCGCCGATTTTGCTTTTGTATTTGGAAAAGATCTGGTCTTTTTCAAGTTCCATTATGCGACTGGCAAGATTTTGACGCAAATTTAAAATAGCCCTGCGGCCAAAGTGGGCAAGTTTCACCTCATCGGTTACTTCTTCTCCAACTTCATAATCTGCATCAATTTTTTTGGCTTCTTTCAGGGTAATCTGCCTGTTTGGATCTTCAAAATCCTCGTCAGCTACGATTTCCCGGTTGCGCCAAATCTCAAAGTCACCTTTATCGATGTTAATAATCACATCGAAGTTTTCATCTGTGCCGTATGTTTTTTCCAGAACATTTTTAAAAACATCTTCAAGCACGCTCATCATTGTGGCGCGGTCGATGTTTTTCAGTTCCTTGAATTCGGCAAAGGTGTCGATAAGATTAAGAGTCTCCATCTCGTCCCAATTTTAAAATTTAAATACTTTTTTTGCTTCTTTTATTTCAGAATATTCCAAATGATGAACTTTGGTAACGAGTTCCTTCTTCTTCGATCCTTCTATCTTTTCATTGGTTGTTACTTCCAGATCAATTGCCTGTTCTTCAACCCCAATCAGAAGTCCATTCAGTTTTTGTCCGTTTGTCAGCAACACTTCAATTTCTTTGTCCACATTTTTCTTATACTGACGTACCAGTCTGAAAGGTTCGGTTAAACCGGCAGAAAAAACAGATAATTCAAAATCTTCTGCTTCCCTGTCAAGATTGCTTTCAACATGTCTGCTTATTTCAACTATTTGGTTGATTGAAATGCCAGTGTCACTATCAACCATGATATGAATCTCATTGCTTGTTGATATTGTTACATCAACCAGAAACTGGTCATCTGCAAGCTTTTCATTTACAAGTTCTGCTATTTTTACTTTGTCGATCATATTTTTGTAATAAAATAGGGGACTCATGATCCCCTAACACTGGTTTTCCCAAATTGTCGGCACAAAAATAGTAATTTTAATTAAATTGTCAAAACCAATCTATTAAGGTTTCTTGTATTCGTATCAATTTCATAATCAGGAACATTAAAAATGGCCGAATAAAACAAAAAACTTTTCTATTTTTGCAGACTTTGTCCTAACAAACAGACAATTAACAATTTGAAAACGAACAAGAAAAAAATTATCAACGACCCTGTATTCGGGTTCATTAACATCCGCTCCGAACTTATATTTGACTTAATGGAGCATCCGTATTTTCAGCGATTACGTCGGATTAAGCAACTTGGACTGTCATGTATGGTTTATCCGGGAGCCAATCATACCCGTTTCGAACATGCTTTGGGTGCTGTTCATCTGATGCGGTCGGCCATAGGGATATTGCGACTGAAAGGGCAGGAAATTACGGATGAAGAAGCCGATGGTGTTACAATCGCTATTTTGCTGCACGATATCGGGCACGGACCATTTTCACATGCACTTGAAACTACATTGGTTCAAGGTGTGCCCCACGAGCGGATTTCGTTGCTTCTGATGGAAGAACTGAACCGGCAGTTTAAAGGTAAACTGGATCTTGCCATCCGCATTTTTACAAATCAGTACCACAAACATTTTCTGCATCAGCTGGTTTCCAGTCAACTCGACATGGACCGGCTTGATTATCTGAGCCGCGACAGCTTTTTTTCAGGAGTATCCGAAGGAATTGTCAGTTCGGAGCGCATTATTAAAATGCTGAATGTAAAGAATGATGAGTTGGTGGTTGAGTATAAAGGTATTTATTCGGTTGAGAATTTTCTGATTGCCCGCAGGTTGATGTACTGGCAGGTATATTTGCACAAAACAGTTTTGTCGGCCGAATACCTTCTTATAAATGTACTGGCACGTGCACGGGAACTGGCATTGCAGGGAGCCGATATATTTGCTCCTTCGGTGCTGAAATTATTTCTTTACCAACATATTACGCTGGAAGATTTTACGCATAACCGTATTATTGAAGGCAGGCCTGCCCTCGATCTTTTTGCCGGTCTCGACGACAACGATATTATTTCTTCAGTAAAAGAATGGCAGGATAATAAGGATCCGATTTTATCCTACCTTTCAAAATGTATCATCAACCGGCGATTGTACAAAATTAAGATTAGTAAAAAGCCATTTTCCGAACAAAAAATAAGTCTCCTGAAGGAAAAAATATGTCATCATTTCAACGTGGGCGACGATCAACTTCATTATTTCCTGATTATTGATACCATTTCAAACAGTGCCTACAACAAGGTTTCCAGCGATAAAATCAATGTTATATTCAAGAACAATAAGGTAAGCGATTTATCTGATGCTTCTGACATTGACCTCTCTGTATTTTCTGAAACTGTCAGGAAATATTTTATCTGTTATCCGAAAGAATTGGACATTAAGTAATTTAAATATATTTTTGCCGGGCATTAAGAAACGAAATATGGAATTCAAAGCTCAAATTATTGCTGATTTTCTGGGTGGTACGGTTGAGGGCGATGCGAATGTTACTGTGACAAGCGTCTCCAAAATCGAAGAAGGAAAACCCGGAACATTGGCATTTCTCTCCAACCCGAAATACAATAAATACTTATACGAAACCGATGCATCCATCGTGATTGTCAACCAGAATCTGGAGCTGGAGGGCAAAGTTAAGACTACTTTAATTAGGGTCCCCGACGCATACAAAGGTTTTGCATCGCTGCTCGAACTTTACCAGCAAGCCAAGGGAAATAAATCAGGAATAGAAAATCCTTCATTTGTTGATTCGACTGCCACTGTGGGAAATGACATTTATCTGGGCGCTTTTGCCTATATCGGTAAAAATGTCAGGATAGGGAATCACGTAAGAATATATCCGCATGTTTATGTTGGCGACAATTCCATCATTGGCGACGACAGCATCCTGTTTTCAGGAGTGAAAATATACGAAGACACAAAAATTGGGGCAGCATGCATTATTCATTCCGGAGCCGTTATTGGCGCTGATGGATTTGGGTTCGCTCCAAATGAGGATGGTACTTACCAGAAAATTCCACAGGTTGGAAATGTTATTTTAGAGGATTTGGTAGAAATTGGTGCCAATACGACCGTCGATTGTGCTACGATGGGTTCAACCATTATCAGGAAAGGAACAAAAATTGACAACCTGGTGCAGATTGCCCACAATGTTGAAGTTGGAGAAAACACCGTAATGGCAGCGCTGACAGGCATTGCAGGATCGGTTAAAATAGGTAAAAACTGCCGCTTTGGCGGACAGGTTGGTGTTGCTGGCCACATTACCGTTGGCGACCATGTAAACCTTGGCGCTATGACAGGTGTTACAAAGAATATTCAATCAAACAAAACCGTTCTTCTGGCTCCGGCAATGGATATTGCCCAGGCCGCTAAAGTGACCATTGTGTATCGCAATTTGCCGCAACTTCGCGACGAAGTGATAGAATTGAAGAAACAAGTGGCTCAAATTAAAACAAAGCTGGAAGAATAATTAAATAAGTGATGACAGTTAAACAGAAGACCTTAGCAAAAGAATTTTCGATAAGCGGCAAAGGATTACATACCAGCTGCATAGTGAGCATGACATTTAAACCAGCTCCAATCAACCACGGATTCAAGTTTCAACGGGTTGACCTTGAAAATAAACCTGTTATCAGTGCAAATGCCGAATTTGTGGTTGACACCTCACGCGGTACGGTCATTGAGGATCAGGGAGCCCGGATAAGTACCATTGAACATAGCCTGGCAGCTTTAACAGGAATGGATATCGACAATGTACTCATTGAAATTGACAATGAGGAAGTTCCGATTATGGACGGCAGTGCCCGCCATTTCGTCGAAGAAATCGAAAAAGTTGGGATCGTGGATCAGGATGCCGAACGCGAATATTTTGTGGTGACCGAAAAGATCGTCTATAAAAATGAGCAGACCGGTTCCGAAATTATCGCCCTTCCCGACAATGATTATTCACTAAATGTATTGATTTCGTTCGACTCGACGGTGCTGAACAACCAGTTTGCCTCAATGAACTCATTGGCTGATTTCAAGAATGAAATTGCCAACTGCCGAACATTTGTTTTTTTGCATGAACTTGAGTTCCTGCTGAAAAACAATCTTGTAAAAGGCGGCGATGTTGACAACGCCATTGTGATTATTGACCGGCCGGTAAGTCAGGAAGAGCTTGACCGCCTTGCCGACCTTTTCAATCACAAACGTGTTGAGGTAAAATCGCAGGGAATACTGAATAACATTGATTTGCAATACGATAATGAATGTGCCCGTCATAAACTGCTCGACGTAATTGGCGATCTGGCGCTGGCTGGAAAAAGGATAAAAGGACGCATTATTGCCACTAAACCGGGGCATCGTGCGAATACTTCATTTGCAAAAATTATTTCAAAAGCCATTCGCAAAGAAGATACAAGAGAAAAAGCGCCGAAATACGATTCAAATTCGCCGGTACTGATGGATGTAAACAAGATTAAAGAATTGCTTCCGCACCGGTTTCCTTTCCTTATGGTCGATAAAGTAATTGATATTCAGAAGGATTACCTCGTTGGAGTCAAAAATGTAACTGTTAACGAACCATTTTTTCAGGGGCATTTTCCTGAAGAACCTGTAATGCCTGGTGTTCTGATTGTTGAAGCAATGGCTCAGGCTGGCGGGATATTTGTACTACGGCAGATGGAAGGAAAATTTTCGACCTATTTCATGAAGATCGACAATGTGAAATTCAGGAAAAAAGTAGTGCCGGGCGATACAATGGTTTTTAAAGTTACATTAACCTCGCCGATTCGCAGGGGCATCGCTGAGATGCGCGGCGTTTGCTACGTAGGCGATTCAGTAGTAGCTGAAGGAGATTATATGGCACAAATTGTTAAGATAAATTAATTAGAAACAGAAAATAGAAAACAAATGAAACAACCATTGGCTTATGTACATCCAGAGGCAAAATTAGCTGAGAACGTAGTTATTGAACCTTTTGTAACCATCGACAAAGATGTGATTATTGGTGAAGGAACACGAATCGGATCGAGTGTGACCATTTTGCCTGGAGTACGCATTGGTAAGAATTGTCAGATTTTTCCCGGGGCGGTTATCGGGGCAGTGCCGCAGGATTTGAAATTCAGAGGCGAGTATTCAACCGTAGAAATTGGCGACAATACAACCATTCGCGAATTTGTGACCATCAACCGCGGAACTTCAGCAAAAGGGAAAACCGTTATTGGCAACAATTGTTTGCTGATGGCTTATGTACATGTGGCCCACGACTGTATTGTTGGCAACAATGTAATTTTGGTAAACAACACCCAGTTGGCAGGTGAAGTAATTGTTGACGACTATGCCATCCTTGCCGGAATGGTAGCTGTACATCAGTTCGTACACGTTGGCTCCCATGTAATGATTGCAGGAGGTTCACTTGTTCGTAAAGATGTTCCTCCGTTTATCAAGGCTGGACGCGAACCGCTTTCGTATGTTGGGATCAACTCTATCGGACTTCGCCGCCGCAATATCACCAACGAAAAAATTAGGGAAATACAGGAAATATACCGTTATATTTATCAAAAAGGGCTGAATATTTCTCAGGCTGTTGAGATCATCGAAGCAGAAATGCCAGCCTCAACTGAAAGAGATGAAATCCTTTTATTCATCAAAGATTCGAAACGTGGAATTATTCGTGGATATATGCCCGATTAATTTCTCCTGAAAATAACTTTTGTAAGAAGCTCTGAAGAAATTCAGGGCTTTTTTTATGGGAAAATACGGGATAAATTTATATTTGCTTTTGTTTAGCAGATATTTCTTCAAATTGCTTTATTTTGTTTTTTTTACCTTCCTTTTTCAAGGTTAAATAACTGCTTCGCTCCAACTTTTAAAATTCATCTAAAACACTTAGCAATATGCAAGACAATCCTGAAGACATTCAAAAATTCCTGGAGAATATCCCGGATCAGTTCAATATTCTGGAAAAAGGAATAGATTTTAAGGTACAAGCTGAATACGTAGAGTATTCACATTCTTTTGACCGTGGTGAATTGACAGAAAAGGAGACACATGCATTGGGGAATATCTTGTTTCGCCAGGAAACACCATTTGAGGTAAAGAAAAAAGCATTGGCCTTGTTGGCACATCTCGGGACGATTTTAGCCTTCAGGATAATTGAGAAATACTTTAAGAATCCGGATAAAGATCTGGAACAATGGGCAGCTCTGGCGTTACAGGAATGTAAAATGTTCCTCGAAAGTGCAATAATGGATATCAGTACAGGATTTGTTTCCAGCGGGCTCGGAGGACTTGCAAACAGAATGAGGTACTATTTTCTTTTGCTGCCATTAACTGACAAATTATTTACCCCGACGCAATCAGAAATTATACGGGATGAATTACAGCTTGTTTGTAAGGAATTAAACTGCATTCTGGAAACTACCAATTTTTCCGGGAATTATGTTGGCATGACTATATTGGTTCCCATGGATGTTGCCGTTGGAACTGTTATTGAAACCGGAATAAAAAACTGTAATGAATTAGGCGAATTTGTGTTTCAACATTACTATGTTGCCAACACGAACATACCGGATGAATCAGAAATTACTGATATTATTAAAATTGTTACGGCAGATTAAAAATGAAATGTTCTTTTAATGCGAAATGAAATGTCGGACAAATTTCAGAATAAATGCCGGATACCATCTGCCCGCGCCGAATGGTGAGATTTTAGATGGAATACGGCCTATTTTTTTAGCATTTGCATGGCATGGATCAACATTTTTGGGGAATAATATAATCCTAAGATCGTGCAAACGTAAACGACGATGCCATCGTAGAGACAGGGCACTGCCCTGTCTCTACCTAAAATAACCCGACAGTATTTAATTGGTTTACCTGGTTTTGCATACAGCCTTGATTTTAAATGCTGGATTCCTTCTCAATGTTTTTATTAAGAACTGAAATAACTCCAAAAACAATGAAAATAATTATCAGCCGCCTGATAATTTGGAGAATAGTAATTTACCGCCTAAAAAGTGTGTAAAAAAGTGATAAATAGCTTTGATATGTAAACATAACCTCATGCTTTTAACAAGCCAAATAATCAAGCAATTATAAAACCGGAGAGTGGATTGCAAATAATCTATGTTTCGAAAAAGTACTGTAAAATTGCGGGTATTTGATAAGTTAACATTAATTATAAAAAGAGCCTGATTCAACGATATGACAACAAAGAAAAAGTTACCTGAGAATAAGAAAGAGTCGCCAAATATCTCTCTGAAATTTGCTGGAATAATATTTTTTTCTATTGCCATTGCAATGATTATTGGAATTGCATATTTAGGACAGGTTGCAGATAAATCGCGAGAAAATGCACGAGAAATGATTAAAAATTATGGAACATTAGTTGAATGCAGAATGACTTATAAATATGAGACTGAAAGTAATAGAATCCACCACTATTTTCTATTTTTTGATATCCATCATAATGACAGTTTGTTGGAATTGGAAAGTCAATCATTTGACTTTGACAGGGAAGATTTTGAGAAAGCAATAATCGGACTGAAATATAAAGCACTCGTAATTTTAGAGGGAGAAAACAAATTTAAATATTCCAAATATTGCTAGATAAGCCAATAAAAGAGTCATATTCCAGAGTTTATGAGGAAAGAGAAGATATTAAATCAAGATATAAAGGTGTAGCTTACTTTATTAAAAAAATATGGTCGAACAGAAAAGGAATTGGATGAAATCTGGAAAAAATATTATAAATAAATAATGTTAACAAAAACTATATGTCAATTGGAGTTTCGGTGCGGACAACAAAGTCTGCAACCTGCAACAACGGCATCGGGGTTCGACAGGAAAGCAGCCCGCAATCGGCAACAAATCAAATTTGCGGAAAGACCTCCAGCGGTCAGTTCAACGAAATTCGAATAGATTTTTTTCAACGGAATAGAATGATTTACCAGGTTCAATTTAAAATTAAACTTATGGACGATTCGATATTAGAAAAACGAGGTGCAAATTTTTTTGGTTTCGAACGTATTGATTCTTTGGGGAAACATCATTATCAGCTAGCTGCAATTAGAGGTAGCGGTGATTTACTCCTCACTAAAAATGGAGTCTGTTTTAATCAGTGGATTACCCAAAAAGAATATAATATTCCCCTCGATAAAATCATCAGGATTGAAATAAGAACCTGACATAATTTGAAAATGAAATGGCCTGGGAAAGTGTTGCGCATTCATTTTAAAGAAGGACAGGAAATCAAAATATTTGGAATAAAGCTGGGTGGAACACTAAGCTTAAAAGGTTGGAAGGATGATGTTTATTTATGGAAGGAACAAATTGAATCATTAATGAAGGAATAATTCGGAGAATTATTGAAAATGAAGAGCTATTTCTACAGGAAAATTAATGCATTGGAATTGAATAAGAATTACCTAATTTTGGAAATAATAAAAAATAATCAGATGCTGAATAAAACATTCAATATAATAGTAGAGCAGGGCATGGATGGTTATCTAATATCATCTGTTATTGAATTACCTGGTTGCCATACGCAAGCGAATACATACGACGAGCTTTTGGTTAGGACAAAAGAGGCAATTGAAGTATATCTTGATGAGAAGAACCCATATAAGCCAATTAACAAGTTTTTGAGTCTGCAACAAATTTCCATCTGATTATGTCGAAGTTACCCATGATTAATGCCAAAGAGCTGATAAAAATATTGCTCATTCTTGGGTTTGAATTAAAGCGACAGAAAGGAAGTCATAAATTTTTCCAACATCAGGATGGCAGAACTACAGTAATTCCTGATCATGGCAATGAACAGATTGACCGCGGATTGCTGAGTAAGATAATCAAACAAGATTTAATGATGACTAGTGAAGACTTTATCAGGATAAAATAGAGATCTCTCAAAAATCCGCAACAAATATGAAAGGGCAACTACTGATTTTCAAACCAGTAATTGCCCTTCATTTTCATAAACAAACCTCTCTATCTGTTGCTTAAAACCTCTTTTTCGTATTGCTGAATTTCAGCAATGTAATCAGTACCAACAGCTACGCCAGCCTGTAAGCAATAATAATCCCAAACGGCGCTGAAGGGTTTTGTCTTCAATTCTTCGAGCATGGCCAGGCGTTCGAAATTCTGACCGGCTTCTTCCAGTTCAATCATTGTTTTGGTAGGTTCGAGCATCGCAATCATGAATGCTTTTTGGGCTGCACGTGTGCCAATTACATATGCGCCAATTCGGTTAATCGAAGCGTCGAAAAAATCGAGCCCAATATTAACGCGGCTTAGAAAATTGTTCCGGATAATTTCGGAGGCAATCAGTTGTAAATCATCGTTCAGGGTAACCACATGGTCCGAATCCCATCGTACCGGACGTGTAACATGCAGTAACAACTCATCGATAAACTGAAGACATGCAGAAATTTTGTCGCCCACCTGTTCAGTCGGATGAAAGTGACCGTTGTCCAAACAAATTAATTTGTTGTTTTTAATGGCATATCCGAGGTAAAAGTCGTGCGAACCAACTGTCATCGATTCGGCGCCAATGCCGAACAATTTACTTTCAACGGCATCTTTCATTTGTGTTTTCGGATAGTCGATCGCCATTGCTTCGTCGAGTGATTTTTTTAGTAAAGCGCGGTATCCGTTGCGGTCAATCGGAGTATCTTTCGATCCGTCGGGAATCCAGGTATTGTGCACACAAGGTGTTCCAAGTTGTTTCCCAATTTCAGCAGAAATGGCGCGGCAACGTTTTACATGTTCTACCCAGAATTTGCGGGTTTCTTCATTTTTGCTCGAAAGTGTATATCCATCGGCCGATTTTGGATGCGAAAAGCAGGAAGCGTTGAAATCCATTCCGATTCCCTGCACTTTGCACCAGTCTATCCAGCTTTGATAATGTTTTACCTCAATCTGATCGCGGTCAACGAATTCGCCTTTAAAATCGCCGTAAATGGCATGAAGGTTCAAACGTTGTTTGCCGGGGAGAAGCGAAAGTACTTTTTCGAGGTCGGCGCGCATTTGTTCAATGGTAGTGGCTTTGCCCGGATAGTTTCCGGTAGCCTGAATTCCGCCGCCTGAAAGTGTGGCATCGGGAGTTTCAAAACCGCCAACATCGTCGGTTTGCCAGCAATGCAGTGAAATGACGACATCGTTCATTTTTTTCAATACATAATCTGTATTTACGCCCAGTTCGGCGTATTCTTCTTTGGCCAGTTGATAGGCCGCTTCAATTCGTGTCTTGTTCATCTTATCTATTTTTAAATCTATTTTTCTTCATTTCCACTTCATTCTCCAGCATGCATTGTCAGGGCTAAAGCCCTGCTTTTTCTCTATTCCTATGTCCGTTCGCTAAAGCGAAACGGCAAAGGATATCGCACTGATGATTCGTTGCGTGTTATCCTTTGCCGTCACATTTATGTGACGGATCTGAAGGCTCCCGCTAATTTGGGCTTTAGCCCATGTCTCACCTCAGCTTTACGGCTTGTTAAGGATAAGGCATTACTTCATCGGATAACGAAACGTATAACTTCCTGAACCAATATTCATTGAAACGCCTTTGTCTGTTTGTTTCAGGCTTTCTTTTATTGAACTTGAAAGTGGTTGTGCGTTTAATGTGACCTGCCCGCTTTTTGCAGCTGGTAAAGAAACTGTTGCTGTTGTATTTGCCGGAACGGTCACTTCGTAAACGAAATCGTTTCCTTCCAGTTTCCATGCAGATTTTACTTTTCCGTAGATGGATTTAAATTCTGCATTGGCATTGGTCAAACCGCCACCAGGATGAGGAGCGAGCAGAATGTGTTTGTATCCAGGTGCTTCAGGATCAAGGTCTAACCCTGCAACATGACGATAAAGCCATTCGCCGATTGCGCCATAAGCGTAGTGGTTAAAACTGTTCATACCCACATCCTGAAATGAGCCGTCAGGTTTCTGTCCGTCCCAACGTTCCCAGATAGTGGTTGCTCCCTGGGTTACCGGATACAACCATGAGGGGTAATCTTTCCGGTTCAGAAGCATAAAAGCCAAATCTTCATGTCCGTGAGCAGAAAGTGTTTTACACAAAAGCGGAGTTCCAACAAATCCGGTAGTGAGGTGCCCCATCTTTTTTACATCTGCGGCAAGGAAAGCTGCTGCTTTCGGAATCAGATCTTCAGGAAGAAGATCGAATGCCAATGCCAGTGAATAAGCAGTTTGCGTATGCGAAACCAAACGTCCGGCAGGTGTGACAAAGTCTTTCACGAATGCCTTTTTAATACTTTCAGAAAGTTGTGTATATTTTTTTGCATCTTCGTTTTGTCCGATAATGCCTGCGATTTTCCCCAACAATCCTGAAGAATAAGAATAATAAGCCGTTGCAATCAGATCCTTTTCGGTAGTTGCTCCGGTGTAATCCGATCGGGTTGAGGCAAAAGCGAGCCAGTCGCCAAAATGATCGTCATCAGTCCAAAGCAGATCATCTCCGGCGCGGCTTTTCATGTATTCAACCCAGGCTTTCATGCTGGGGTATTGCACTTCCAGAATCCGTTTGTCGCCATAAACGAGGTAATTTGTCCACGGAACAATGATCGAAGCATCAGCCCAGGCAGTCGACCCGCCACCACCTTTTAACACGTCAGGAATTACGTGTGGAACTTTTCCGTCGGGCAACTGATCGGCAGCCAAATCTCGCATCCATTTGGTGAAGAACGGAGCCACGTTGAAATTAAAGGCAGCGGTCATGCCGAAAACCTGAATGTCGCCGGTCCAGCCCAAACGCTCGTCGCGCTGCGGACAGTCAGTTGGCACATCCAGGAAATTACCTTTCTGACCCCATTGGATATTTTTCTGAAGTTGGTTAATCATCGGATCGGAACAGGCAAATGTTCCGGTAGGCGCCATGTCTGAATGAATCACCACGCCGGTAATCTGATCGAGTGAAGGCTGACCGGAAAGCCCTTCGATTTGTACAAAGCGGAAGCCATGAAAGGTGAAATTCGGTTCGTAAATCTCTTCACCTTCGCCTTTCAGTATATATACATCGGTAACTTTGGCGCTACGCATATTGTCGAGGTAAAAGTTGCCTTCTTTGGTCAAAACTTCAGCAAATTTTAAAGTTACCTGATCACCTTTTTTGCCCTGAACTTTTAAACGAACCCAGCCAACCATGTTTTGACCCATATCAAAAACTGTTTCGCCTTTGGGTGTGGTGATCATTTTGATGGGTTTGATTTCTTCGATGGCTTTTACCACTGCGCCCTGCGGAGCTACCAGTATTTTTTTTGAATGATCGGGGACGCTTACTTTTTCCCAATTGCCATCGTTGAACCCGGTATTTGCCCAACCAAACATTTCTTTACGTGCATCGTAGGTTTCGCCATTGTAAATATCCGAGAAAAGAATTGGCCCATTATTGGTAACCTTCCAGTTTTGATCGGAAACGACCATTTCGCTTGTTCCATCAGTATAATTAATTTGAAGTTGTGCCAGAAGCGCCAGTTTATCGCCGTAATAATTGTTTTGTCCGCCCCAGCCAATGTTTCCGCGGTACCAGCCATCGCCCAAAATGACGCCAATCGAATTTTTCGGCTGAATCATCGAAGTGACATCGTAAGTCTGGTATTGAATGCGGTTTTTGTAGCTGGTCCAACCCGGAGTAAACAAATCGGTACTGACTTTTTTACCATTCAGGAACAATTGATAAAGCCCCAGTGAAGTGACATAAACGCGGGCTGATTTGATTTTCTTGCCGGTCGAAAAATCTTTCCTGAAATACTGGGCCGGTTTTGATCCTTTTTCTGTCGATTCTGTTGGGATGCTAATCCATGAGGCTTTCCACGATTCGGGTTCCAGAATCCCCATTTCCCAATAAGCAGGAGCGCTCCAGGCAGTTACATTGCCTTTGTTGTCCCAAACGCGTACCTGCCAGTAAACCCGTTGCATCGATTTTAATGCAGAACCATCGTAAGCAACATTTACCGAATTATCAGAATTTACTTTTCCTGAAGTCCAGATCATTTTGCCTTTTGGCGACTGATCGGTCACTTTAATTTCGTAGGCAGTTTGAAGTAGATTTTCTTCAGCCGACACGATTTGCCAGCTAAGGCGTGGTTTCTGAACGTCGATACCCATCGGGTTGACCTGGTATTCGCATACCAGTTCTTTTACTTCTGTTTTAGCGGCAGCAAATACGCTGGAGCTGCTGATTATCAACAAAAAAACGAGAAGTTTCATTAAAAATGCCGTCTGTTTCATATTGGTTAGTTTTAGATGTTGTGTTATTAGTTATTCCATGTAAAATACTTCTTCCAGAGGAATGGTAACCGGCGAATTGTCAGGATTACATTTCATGATGTCGGCCATAAAAGCCCACCATTTCTGAACGATTTCGGTTTTTCCCAAATCCTGCGAACCTCCGTCGCCACTCACTTTCTGAAAGGCAAAAAGTGTATTGGTTTCTTCATCCAGAAAAATGGAGTATTCGCTTACACCGGCACCTTTTAGTAGTCTGTGTAATTCAGGCCAGAGTTCGTTGTGCCGTTTTATATATTCTGATTTTTGCCCTTCGTTGAGGTGCATTTTAAAAGCTAGCCGTTTCATTATCCGAGCGCATTTAATTCAGGATACAACCATTTGGCGACTCCGATAATTATAACCGACAAAAGAATTGAACCAATACCTAGAAGGATCATGTTGTAGGTCTTCTTTGATACGCCTTTCCATTCCTTGCGATAGAAACCCCAAAGGTTGGCGGTCAGAATGATGGTGGCCATGTGGAGTGTCCATGAACTGGCGCCGTTGCCTATTTTGGTTTCGCCCATTCCGTAGAAAAAGAATTGCAGAAACCAGGTAGTTCCAGCCAGCGCGCAGAAGAGGTAGTTGGCCAGCAGTGGCGTTTTCTTGTCAATAAAGTCGCCACCTGTTTTATTTTTTAAAATCAGGGCGGTGGTCCAAATCAGGTTGGTGGTGAGGCCACCCAGGAGAATTACAAAAAAGATAATATTGTTTTCGAAGAGGTACTTGAAGCCGCCTTCAGCTTCGGTCAAAAAAGGATAGCCCTGTTCTACGGCCAACGATCTGGCAACCACAGCCATTTCTTTCCCGGTATCGATTCCAAAACTAAAGAATGCGCTTAAAACACCCGAAACAATGGCAATCATTAATCCTTTTGACAGCTTGAATTCACTGTTAACTCCCTCTTTATTTTTGCCCAGATCCTGATCTTTTCTAATTCCGGCGAGTCCGCTGAGGATAATTCCGACTAACAAAACTACTATACCGAGAATGACGATTCGTCCGCCTGCACTGCTAAATAAATCGGTGAACGATAGTCCTTCCGGAATTATTTCAGCAAAACCAGGGATATTGCGCAAAATGGGCAAGCCCAACGAACCAACTATAGAAGTGATTCCTAAAAGTACAGAGTTACCCAGCGACATTCCAAGGTAGCGTATAGCCAGTCCGTAAGTCAGACCTCCAATTCCCCACAGCAAACCCATAATGTATGTGTTGAGGAAAATGCTTCCCTGGGTGGATTGGATGATCCCTTGCCAGTCGGGAATGGTCAAGACGACAGCGAGTAATGGCATGATAAACCAAGAGAAAATTCCGCCGGAAATCCAATAAACTTCCCATCGCCATTTCTGCACCCAATTGTATGGCATGTACCAACTTCCTGAAGCGCCGCCACCAAGGGTGTGAAAAATAATTCCTAATAATGCATTCATAGTTTTGTTTAGTTAAGTTATATCTATTATGACTTTATTGCTTAGTTTTGCAAAAGTAAAGATACTTACTAATTAGCAGTGATCAATAGTCAAAATGATTCTTGATTTGCACAAAATGACACAATGGAAAGTTAACAGTCGCAGTTTGCAGTTAACCGAAAAACAGAAACCCTATGCCACACGATTCTTTTGCAAAATATATCAATGCTGGCTCTCTGGACAAAGACTGGGGACTTTTTCTTACAGTTGCAGGTTTCGCGCAAATACCACCTTCACTGGTTTATCCTCCGCGTGTACATCCGAGCGGCTACTATTTCACCTGGGAAAAGGGCCGGGAACTTCAGGAATATCAGATCAATTATATTACCGAAGGTTCGGGAATATTTGAAACCAGCAATGGCCAGTTTCAGGTTGTTCCCGGTTCGATGCTTATTCTTCGTCCGGGAATGTGGCATCGTTACAAGCCGGATGTGAATACCGGATGGAACGAACATTACATTGGCTTTAATGGCGATTTTTGTTCAAAATTGTTTCATGAGGGATTTTTCCAGACCGGGAAACCTGTTTTGTACGTTGGTTTTCAGGAAAGTTTACTGAAATTGTTTTTTGAGATCATTCAAGTAGTGAAAGATGAAAAGACCGGCCATCAGCAGGTTGCTGCAGCAAATACAATACTGATGCTCAGTAAAATTCTGTCGGTTGTCCGGAACCAGGAATTCGCCGGAAAAACCATTGAACGTACCATCAGAAAGGCTTGTCTGTATTTCAGGGAAAACTTAAATGCAAATGTGAATATTGAACAACTGGCGACTGAGTTGAATGTGGGTTATTCGTATTTCAGGCAAATGTTCAGGAAATATACCGGCATTTCACCAACGCAATATCATTTATCGCTCCGGATACAAAAAGCGAAAGACTTGCTGGTTTCAACCAATCAGAGTTTTAAGGAAATTGCGATCGACCTTGGATTTGAATCCTATTTCTATTTTTCCAGAATTTTCAAGGATAAAACCGGGAAAAGTCCGATGGAATTCAGGAAAGAACATCAAAGAGAGTGAAATCCTTTCTCCGGAAGATATTTCCAGAACCGTTGGGGCAAAAGCTGCCGGTGTACTTTGTCATTTTTTCGCTCCTGAATACAAATACTGTGGTAATATTGTTTCCAAAGTTGCTGAAAAAGCTTTTCATCATCGGCTAAAAGCGAAGAATGAAGCTGTCCGTTTTGTGGATTGACTTTCAGATCGTCGAAAACCACCCTTGAAACATTTTTAAGGTCGTACCAGAAACCGTAGTTGCGTTTCAGGTCGTAAATAATCCACTGCTGGTCGGCAAACCGGTCGCGGAAATGCGGAATACACAGCGGCAACACATCGTACATTGGCGCAAACGAAGCGTAATAGCTGCCCTCCACTGTTTTCTGAAACCGCACAAATCCATTGATACGGTGCGCTTCCCTGCATACTTTCTGGTGCAATTTATTGAACTCAACCACGACTGGCTCCGAAAAATTGGTCTCTTCGTTTTTGTTTGAATCTATAATTAACCTGATATACTTTACCAAAAGCTTGGGAGTGTCGGGCAAGTCGGCCAGAAAAACCCGGTAAATACGGTGCGCGTTTTCTTCCGACGAATGTTTTACAATTCCATTCCAAACTCGTTCTGCTTTTCTGTCATCTGTTTCAATAGTATTGGTCGAAGCAAATAAAACCGGCTGACTTCCTTCTCCTGAAAGGATTTCATCAGGAAACCGCTTCTGCTGGTAGCTGTCAAAAACCAGTGTCAAAAGTCCTTCAAAAGTATTGTCAAAAGAGAAAACGTTCATAAATGTAGTTCCAAGTTCCGCGTTCCAAATTTCAAGTATTCTACTGAATTTGGATATTGGTTATTGAGTATTGTTTATTGAGACTTTGCAAATATCCAATTTCGAATATTCAATATCCAATATCCAATCAAAATGCAAATTGCCAACTGCGACTGACCACTGATCACTGTCCCAATGCCGGCATCACCGGATTAAACAACTTCAACTGTATGGCGTCGTCGGTTCCAATCGCTTTCTTTTCAAGCAAAAGCTGGCGGACGATTTCAGGTTTTAGCTCCTGAACGTTCTGCGAGCGGAGTTCGTTGCAGGTGATGAAGAACCTCGCTCGTTTCATTACCACGCCCATTTTTTGCAGGTGCGATGAGTTTAGCCGTGTATGTTTCCGGGCCAGTAAAATAAGTTGTACCGAATGCGTTCCGATTCCCGGAATACGAAGCAGCATCAACGGATCGGCCTTGTTGATGTCAACCGGAAACAGGTGTGGATTGCGCAAAGCCCAGGTCACTTTCGGATCGAGTTCCAGATCGAGATTCGGATTTTCGGCGTTCACAATTTCATTGGCTTTGAAACCATAAAACCGCAACAGCCAGTCGGCCTGATACAAGCGGTGCTCGCGGCGGAGTGGGGGAGTATTCAGAGCCGGCAACCGGTTGTCGTAACTATTTACGGGAATATATCCTGAATAATAAACCCTTTTGAGATCCCGTTTGCTGTACAAGGCCGATGATAGTTTCAGAATGGTACGATCCGTATCGTTGGTGGCTCCGATAATCAGTTGGGTACTTTGCCCTGAAGGACTGAATTTTGGCGCATTTCTGTACTTTTGTCGCTCCTCTTTTGCTTGAAGTATTCCGGTCGAAATTATTTTCATCGGTTCCAGCACACTCCTGAAATCTTTATCCGGAGCCAATAGTTTTAGGTTGTTTTCGGTTGGAATTTCAATGTTAACGCTCAAACGGTCGGCCCACTTGCCGGCATCTGCAATCAGTTGCTCACTTGCTCCAGGAATGGCTTTCAGGTGAATGTACCCGTTGTATTTGTGTTCTGTTCTCAATAATTTGGCAACTGTAACCATTCGTTCCATGGTGTAATCAGGATTTCGCAGCACGCCCGAACTGAGGAACAATCCTTCGATGTAGTTCCGGCGGTAAAATTCGATGGTCAGATTGGCAATTTCTTCAGGAGTAAAAAAGGTGCGCGGAATGTCGTTGCTTTTGCGGTTGATGCAATAGGCACAATCGTATATGCAAAAGTTGCTGAGCATGATCTTGAGCAGCGAAATGCAGCGTCCGTCTTCGGCAAAACTATGGCAGATGCCCCATGCCGAAGCATTTCCGATGCCACCTTTCGTATTGCTCCGCTGGGTTCCGCTCGAAGCGCACGACACATCGTATTTGGCAGCTCCGGCCAATATTTTTAGTTTTTCAAGGCTTGTTTCAGAAATCATCACTGTTTGTTTTATTGACAGCCATTTAATCAAAGGCGTGCAACCAAGATAATATATTCGGGGGAAATATCATGAAGAACACATCGTTTTTTTTGCTCAAAATAGTTGCTGAATGCACGCTGCTTTACTGTGAATTTCACCTAACCTTCAAGGATCTGATCAATGGTTTAGTAATGCTTGAAGTATATTCTCCTGTGATCTGTTTTGTTTTGAAAATAATACTGATCTTGGCAGTCTAGTACATTCCCCCTTAAATCATCTAAAATTCTAAAAAAATGTGGTTAAAAACCAGTTGTGATTTGACGTTCGAACTATCGGTACCAACACCATTTATCCTGATGTTACGACCGCGCAGCGGTGGTTCACAATGGGTGGCAAGTGAGGAATACCGGATATCGTCTGGGGTTTCAGTAACAGAATGCACTGATATATACGGCAATCTTTGCCAGCGGCTTATCGCCCCGCCGGGAATTTTCGAAATACGCACTTCTGCTGAAGTCCGGATTGCCGATTTTGCGGAACAGGCGCCGGGAGCCGCTTTTGTGGAGATACAGAATCTGCCCGATTCATTCCTCCATTACTTATTGCCAAGTCGTTATTGCGAGTCGGATCGTTTTGGCGATATGGCGACTCAAATCGCTGAAGGAAAACTGCCCGGTTACGATCAGGTTTTGGCAATTGAAAACTGGTTGCGTAGTAACATTAAGTATGAACCAGGCAGCAGCAACTTGCCATTGTCGGCAGTGGATGTCAATTTTATGCAATCAGGTGTCTGCCGTGATTTGGCGCATTTGGGAATTGCATTGTGTCGCAGCCTCAGTATTCCTGCCCGAATGGTAGTGGGATATTTGTACAAATTGGAACCAATGGATTTACACGCGTGGTTTGAAGCTTACGTTGGTGGTAAATGGTACACTTTCGATGCCGTGCCGACTGGCCCGAAAGGTGGGTATGTAGTTGTTGGTTTTGGTCGTGATGCCGCAGATGTAGCAATTTCCAATCAGTTTGGACCAGCAGCATACCCAACAAAACAAGTGGTTCGGGTAGAGCAGATTGACTCTAAATTATGCTAGGTGCTGCTGAATGTTATCAATTGCGATTTGGATAAAGTTCGGATTGGTAAACAAAGTTTTCTTTCGGTCACTCCAATTTTCCAGTTCTTTGGTGATCGCTTCAATTGTTGAAACCTTTTTTTCCTGTATTATAAAATCAATAGTTGAAAGTAATTCCAAACCAAATTGCGAATAAAATCCGGATAGAAACTTTTTAGTTTTTTTAATTATCTCTTTATGTGCTGCATTTTCAGGTTGTTGTAAATATTCATTCACCTCAATTTCTCCATCGGGTATCAAACCCAATTCATCAAACGGTTTTTTATCTTTTGAGCTGTAACCCATAATATAGCTTCCGTTTAGGTAATACAAAACATGTTTAACTTTGCCTGAATACGGACCATAAAATTTGGGTTGATAGTCTAATTTAAAAGATTCACCTGCTCCGAATCGTTGCAAAAAGTAGGCAATTTTTTCTGCGGCGAATTCTGATACAAATTCGCCATTTCTTACCAAATCATACAATACCGACAATAGCATTGCTCTTGCAGGTGTTAATTTTACCCGTTCTTTTCTCATCACTTCCTGTATTGCCACGTTCGGTTCGTAGATATAGATTTCACAAGCCAAATCAGATAGATACTTCTCCATAATAACTTTCACTTTGTGCCAATCCAATCCACCATTACCTGAACCCAAAGCAGGAATAGCTATTGATTGAATGTTTTTCTCGTTGATAATCCTTACCAATTGAGGCATCCCAGCTTCAATGTAACTATATTCAGAAGGTAAACGCCAGTTGGTTTTTGTAGGAAAGTTAACAATAATCTTTTTTCCTTTAAGCAATGTTTCTTCTTCTATAACCAGAAGTTTGCCAATCTTCACTTCCTTTTCTTTGCAAGCATTTGCATATAGTTTGAAATTATTTGGGAACATATTTTTGAATTGCAAAGCGATTCCTTTTCCCATTACACCAACGGTGTTAACAGTGTTCACCAAAGCTTCGGCTTCGCTGTCCAGTAGATTTCCTGTTTGATAATGTATCATATCTTAAAAGTAAAAGTCTGATTTTATGTGAACTTTTTCCGTTTCTACACCGAACTCAATCATTCGGTTTAGTGCATTCTGATTATACACCAAAAAACCTAAAAGTCCTTCGATGGCAATATCTCCTAAAACCAAGAATTCCGCTTCTTTTCTTCGTTTTAGATCCAGATCGTTTTCGTCTCGCCAATATTTTGCCATCGCTGCTTTGTGATCAATAATGTTGTCTATATTGATGATGTCAACTGGCGTGTATTGTGTTGTGAAACTATCTACAGCGTGTCCATTAGTGAAAACGAAATCTAATTGGTGTTCAATGATTTTTTGAACAGATGAGATGCAATAAACAATATTTTCGGCTGGAGTTGGAGTGACCGTATTAAACCCTTTTTGCACGACATACAACATAGGTGTTCTTACTCCAAAATAAAATGGAATATAATCACCCAACCGTCTCCCATTATTTAGTATAAAATCGTTCCGGGTTGCAATCAGTGTTCGGTCTCCGATAGGCACAAATTTGGGATTGGCGTTGCGAGATGACGGATGCGTAATGCCATGTTGAAGAATATGGGGAATATTCTCAATATGTGTCATTCTGAACAAATATGTCTTACTTAAATCGGTCATTATTCAAAAGTATTACTTTTTAAATTTAATTCGTTAACGACCGCTGAAAGTTTTTATAATATCGAATAAACAAGTTACTGTTATTCCTTTTTTATGGACATAAACATGGCAATTTGGTTGCACTCTTTTGCTAAATCTTGTTTCTTAACCTCTAACAAAAATACCTTGACAAGTCCATAGCCGCTTCCCGGGATGCATTGTGTCGCAGTGTCAGTATTCCCGCCCGCATGGTTGTGGGATATCTGTATAAATTGGAGCCGATGGATTTGCACGCTTGGTTTGAAGCTTACGTTGGTGGTAAATGGTACACTTTCGATGCCGTGCCGACTGGCCCGAAAGGTGGGTATGTAGTGGTTGGTTTTGGCCGTGACGCCGCAGATGTAGCAATTTCCAATCAGTTTGGACCAGCGGCATACCCAACAAAACAAGTTGTTCGGTTAGAGCAGATTGAGCAGCGTTTTTAAAGGTGGTGCCCGGGATTTCAGCTATTCAGCTGAAAGTTTAGCAGCCCTTTTTTTTGTTTCAATTCTTATTCTCAGATAAAAGTTGTTTGCCAATCTGTGATATAATTTTGTCTAATTTTGATTCTCTATAACCTAATCTATCAAGTTGATAATGTATGTCTTGTTTGTCACAGACTAAGTCTGTTATCATATGATATTGGTAATTCTTAACTTCTTTATTAATATTTTCAAGTTCTTTATTAATATATTTTTTCAGTCCATTTAATAGTTCCTTTTGATTTGTAAAGTTTATTCCGTCATTATCTATAAACAGAACATAGTACTCTTGTCCACTAACTAAATTCTTAACACTTAATAGCTTTTTGAAAATAATTTCTGATCCTTCTATTTGTGCTTTTAGTTGTATATGAAAAAGTTGATCAACCTTTTCATATACTCCATTGATTTCTGTTTCTTTCATCTGTTTGATAGAATATTATCATCATTAGTCTTGAATTGTTTTTAAAATATCATTGTCAAAATATAAATAGGTGCCCCAGCCATAAACCCATTGTTCCCATATTAATCCTTTTACAATTGTCCTATTGATATTAATAGGATTTCCCCAAGCAGCAATACACATCTCTTTGTTCATGTCTAATTTGACCTTTCCATCAGAAATGAGCGAACCCAAAATTTGACCCCATTTTGCTATGCAATCGTTTTTAAATTTAATTCTTGCCAGTTCTTCTTTTTTTTCTCGTTCTTGCTCATCTAATCGCTTTTCTTCTTCTCTTTTCTGTTTTTGGAGTTCTTGTTTTTTGAATTCTGCTTCGAGTATAAAGTAGTCACTGATTAGGCTACTTCCCAATTCAATTTTCACTTCTTTATCCCCATTTTTCAAAAAATAGAAACCAGACAAATAATAAGAGTCTTTTGAATCTATGAAACTGACATCGGAACAAGTCCATATTTCGCCATACTTTATATTTACAATTTCTCCTGTATTTACATCTATTAAATTTTCTAATTTTAGGTTCGTTCTTGTTTTATCTTTTAGTACAAGATTTTGATTTAAATACATTTTTTTCTGTTTTTCGAAATACGGGACAAGGAAAAAAGGTCCTTCATTAATCTGTCTCGCCTGTTTTACTTCCCAAAATAAAGAATCTGTATTAGATTCGTTCTTTAAAAGAAATTTAAGACTTACTTGCCAATTTCCTGAGGATTCGATTTCAATATCTTCTAATTTTTGATATTCTTTTTTTTTGTCGCCAAAATTTGTTTTTCCTTTAATATCAATAATTGTATAATATTTACCTTCTACGTTTTCTGGTAATGTTCCAATTTCACCATAAATATTCCCATCGGTTTTGTCTGTGCTTTTATAGAAAAAATGGGGGAGATAAATATTAGTTTCCTCCTTATCAATATTCTCATACTTTTTCAATAATCCTTTATATTGCTGTAAAGCAGGGCCTCTCAAGGCCCTAACATTCCCGAATGATTTATATATCATTACATCATCAAAAGGAATCCTGCCCTCTTTTGTTATTTGGACGGTCTTATTGGAAAACAAGTAATTTATTAATGTATCTCGGATACCATAATGGGGTTTAAATTTGTGTGATTTTGGAGTAAAAAACAGTTTATAACCAATGTATTTTTTATAATCTATAACTCTATCTTGCATGGCAAGATTCGTCAAACTATCAAATGAATTAGGTTTTAATAATGCTTTTTCAACGATTTCATCCTCCCTAATACTGATTTGAGCACTTAGCTTGAAAGAACTGCAAATACATATGGTAATCAAAAGTAAAACTTGTTTTGAATTCATATTCAATTAATTGTCATGTTATATTTTCTGCAATCTTCGCAAGCGATTAAAATTACTGCCAACAAATAACTATCCCCAAATATACATTACTTTCTCCAAATTTAACTATATTATTTTCATTCATTTTTAAAAGACTATCAGATTGTTGGAAGCGCAATTATCTTTGCGTAAAGATGTCTCTATTGATGGATATAAAAACAAAGGCTGCCTTTTTGAGACAGCCTCTGTTGAGATTAGCATTTAAAATTCAGGAATTGATCGTATCAACCGCATTTGGATGATCCGCAGTCGGGGCAAGTCAGGCAACCTTCCTGATAAATTACATTGTGCGATGCACATTCTTCGCAAACAGCTCCTGCAGCAGCTGTTCCGTCCGGAATATATTTTTTCAGTGCGCGGGCAACACCGGCTTTCCAGCTATTGATGGTTTCATTGTCGAACTGAAGGCTTGTAACCGTATCAACTACTTTGTGGATAGGCATTCCGTGACGCAGAATTCCGGAGATTAACTTGGCATAGTTCCAGAATACCGGATTGAATTTGTACGACAGCCCTTCAATCGTAGTTTTGTATCCACGTTTATTTACGTATTGAAAATCGTACCGTTTGCTGCCGTCGGGTTCAATGTTTTTAATGATTTTTCCGCCGGTAATGGTGCGTGGCAGCAAAATTCCGTCTTCATCGTCCGAAAGTCCGGTGAAAATTTCATAAGGTTTCCCGTCAATGGTTCCGATGAAAGCCACCCATTTGTCCTTTGTATTCTGGAAACGAACCACATCGGCATCCAATTCAACGGGACGCTTGGTTGGGAAAATGCTGTCTTTGGCTTCATCCTCTTTTTTGTGAGAAATGAGTACACCAGAGCGGCAACCGTCGCGATAAACGGTAACGCCCTTGCAGCCGCTTTTCCATGCTTCAAAGTAGAGTCTTCCTACCAAATCCTCGTCGGCATCGGCTGGTAAATTGATGGTTACGCTGATCGAATGGTCCACCCATTTCTGGATTTTTCCCTGCATCCGTACTTTGTTCATCCAGTCAACATCGTTCGAAGTTGCTTTGTAGTATGGCGATTTTTCAATCAGCAGATCCAGTTCCTCATTCGAATAGTTTTTGCTCAGGTCGTGTCCGTTTACTTCCATCCAATTTTTGAACTGGTGGTGGAAAACGATGTATTCTTCCCATGAGTCGCCCACTTCGTCAACAAAGTCAACTTTCACATCTTTGTCGTTCGGGTTCACTTTCCGGCGACGTTTGTAAACAGGCATAAATACAGGTTCAATTCCTGAAGTTGTCTGGGTCATCAGGCTGGTTGTTCCTGTTGGGGCGATGGTTAGAAGTGCAATGTTGCGACGTCCGTATTTTACCATGTCCTGATACAATCCTTCGTCTTCTGCACGCAAGCGTTTGATCATCGGGTTATTTTTTTCGCGGTCGGTGCTGTAAATCGCGAAAGCTCCGCGTTCTTTAGCCATGTTCACCGACGAGCGGTAAGCTTCAACGGCCACTGTTTTGTGAATTTCTTCGCTGAAATCAGTCGCATCGTCGCTTCCGTAACGCAAACCCAATGAAGCAAGCATATCACCTTCGGCAGTAATTCCAACTCCGGTACGGCGTCCTTCGTTGGCTTTGGTTTGGATTTTCAACCACATAGACCGTTCAATGTGTTTGATATCTTCATTTTCAGGATCATCATCAATTTTGCCAAGGATGCCGTTGATTTTTTCCAGTTCCAGATCAATGATGTCGTCCATCATTCGCTGTGCATAAGCAACATGCTCCTTGAACAGTTCGAAATTGAATTTTGCTTTTGGGGTAAACGCATTCTCAACATACGAATTCAGGTTTACTGCAATCAAACGACAGCTATCGTATGGGCACAATGGGATTTCGCCGCATGGATTGGTCGAAACGGTTTTGTAACCAAGGTCGGCATAACAGTCCGGAACCGATTCTTTTATGATGGTATCCCAGAACAGGATGCCTGGTTCAGCAGATTTCCATGCGTTGTGAACAATTTTTTTCCAGAGATTGGTGGCATCAATTTCTTTGGTGTATTTCGGATTTTTAGCGTCGATCGGATACTGGGTCATGTATTTTTCACCAGCCTCAATGGCCTGCATAAAATCGTCGTGAATTTTCACCGAAACATTCGCGCCGGTTACTTTTCCCTGATCCATTTTTGCATCAATGAAGGATTCTGCATCCGGATGTTTAATGGAAACCGAAAGCATCAATGCGCCACGACGGCCATCCTGTGCAACTTCGCGGGTTGAATTTGAATAGCGTTCCATAAAAGGAACGATGCCTGTTGAGGTGAGCGCCGAGTTTTTAACCGGTGAACCTTTTGGCCTGATGTGAGAAAGGTCGTGCCCAACACCTCCGCGGCGTTTCATCAGCTGAACCTGTTCCTGATCAACTTTCAGGATTCCTCCGTACGAATCGGAATGTCCTTCGTTGCCAATTACGAAACAGTTTGAAAGCGAAGCAATCTGGAAATCGTTGCCGATTCCGGTCATCGGTCCGCCCTGTGGAACGATGTATTTAAAATCCTTCAGAAGTGCGAAAATTTGTTCTTCACTCATCGGATTTTCGTAGTTTTTTTCAATTCTGGCAATTTCCGAAGCCAGGCGACGGTGCATATCATCGGGAGTCAGTTCGTAGAGATTTCCGAACGAATCCTTCAATGCATACTTGTTTACCCAGACCCTTGCAGCAAGGTCGTCTCCCTTAAAATAAATTTGCGATGCTTTGTAAGCTTCGTCCGGGGAGTAAGTCGTTTTGCCCGTTTGGGGCTCAATTGCCACGTTTTTAAATGTCATAACCTGAAGATTTGATCTTTAATAATTGTTAAAAGGTTGTATATGTGTTGCGAAATAAGTTTTTGTGATGACTTTTTTGCCGTATGCAATATAAGGCGAGCATT
Organism: Bacteroidota bacterium; assembly: GCA_030698405.1. Taxonomy (GTDB): domain Bacteria; phylum Bacteroidota; class Bacteroidia; order Bacteroidales; family Prolixibacteraceae; genus Aquipluma. Next base: position 23,370 of record JAUYMU010000043.1, on the reverse strand, counting down.
CGAAAAAAAGAATACAAAATTTGGAATTAAATGCAGAAGTTATCAACTTAGTGATGTTAGTATATTAAAAATGAGACTACTAACAATTAGAATGTTGAAAAAAGTTTACAAAAAATGAAATTGTTTATTCGAAAAATGAAGAATTGAATATTCGCAACATAGCTGGAATAAAGCTTTTTGGATTGAATGAGGCCTGAATTTGCTCTTTGAATTCCTAAATGTGTAGTTTGTTGAAAACTTTGCCAACAATGGATTTTGTTGCGCCAAGGTTTTGTTGTGTGAAACTAATACAGGCTGTCGTGATTTCTTTCCGCTTTCCGGTATCAGAAAGTAATGTGTCAAGTATTGCTTTTACTCCTGAATAATCGTTTATGGGGTGGGCAACACCAAGCTTAACCATGGTAGTTGCCTCGTTAAACCTCAGGTAGTTGGGCCCAAAAACGATGGGCATTCCGAAGATAGCGGCTTCCAGCGTGTTGTGGATTCCAACGCCGAACCCACCGCCAATATATGCCAGATCGGCGTATTTATATACTGACGAAAGCAAACCGATCGTATCTATAAGTATTACCTGTTTGTTCATAACAGTTTCGGCAGTTGCTTCTGTATAACAAATAACAGGGGTTTTCAACTGACTTATCAACCGGTCGATGTTTCCTTTTTTCGTTTCGTGGGGTGCAATCACGAATTTAATTTCGGGATGGGCATGAATGTATTCAATCAGTAAATCCTCGTCGGGTTTCCAGGTACTCCCGGCAACTACCAGTTGGCTGTTTCCCCTGAATTTTTCAATCAGCGGAATGTCTTTCCCGTTGCTGGCAATTTCGGCTACGCGGTCGAATCGGGTATCTCCGGCTTTGGTCACATTCGTTACTCCAATTCCGGCCAGTAATTTAACCGATTGCTCATCCTGAACAAAAAAGTGACTGAACCCAAATAACATTTTGCGGTACCATTTTCCCCATGGAGTATTTTTGAAGAATAACTGGTTTTCCCTAAAAATGGCAGAAACAAGGTAAAGCGGAATGTTTTGTTTCTTTAATTCCTGAATGTAGTGAAACCAGAATTCGTACTTCACAAAGAAAACGACTTCAGGATTAACCAGTTTAATCAGTTTCCGTGCATTGCTTTTGGTATCGGCGGGCAAATAACAGATGTAATCGGCCAATTCGTAATTTTTCCTGATTTCGTATCCAGAGGGAGAGAAGAAAGTCAGGAGAATCCGGTATTCGGGATGTTGCTTTTTGATGGCTTCAATCACCGGCCTTCCTTGTTCGAATTCGCCCAATGAAGCGCAATGAACCCATGCAATTGGCCGGTCGTGTTTGATTTTATTGGTTAATTCATCGAAAACATGCTTACGACCTTTCAGTATCTGGCTTGCTTTTGTGTTGAAAGGCGCTGCCAGTCGTATCAGGATGGAGTATGTGAAAATGGAGAGATTGTAAATGAAGTTCATTCAATGTATTTTTTATTTTATACAAGACTCGCCAGGTAACCGGTATCTTTTTTTAACCGCGGTTGCAACGATGCTTCTACCGCCAACTGGTCGCAACGTTCGTTCTCCGGAATATCAGCGTGCCCTTTCACCCATACAAATTTCACTTTGTGCTTTTGGTAAATTTTCAGGAAACGAAGCCAAAGGTCTTCATTTTTTTTGCCTTTGAACCTGATTTTAACCCAATTCCAGATCCAGCCTTTTTCAACGGCATCCACTACATATTTCGAGTCGGAATAAATGGTTACCTGCGAGTTTTCGATTTTCAGCGCTTCCAAAGCAACAATTACAGCCAGCAATTCCATCCGGTTATTGGTCGTCAGTTCAAATCCGCCGGATAATTCTTTTCTGAATTGTCCCGACATTAGAACTGCCCCGTATCCTCCCGGACCCGGATTTCCGCGTGCAGCGCCATCAGTGTAGATTGTAATGTTCAATTTACGATTGTCATTTCATCGATGAGGTTTTTTGCCCCGGCCATTTTATCGATCGTCCAGAGTACAAACCGAATGTCAACATTGATGCATTTTTGTATCTCGTTTTCAAAGGCCAGGTCACCGCTCATGGCTTCCCAGTTTCCATCAAAAGCAATTCCAATCAGTTCGCCGTTTGCATTGATGACGGGGCTTCCGGAGTTGCCGCCGGTTATGTCGTTGTTGGTAATGAAGCAGGTTCGCAAATCTCCATCCTGATCGGCATAACGGCCAAAATCTTTGGCTTCGTACAATTCTTTCAGTTTGGCAGGTACTGCAAATTCATCGTCACCGGGAATTTCTTTCTCAATGTATCCGCGTAAAGTGGTGTAATATTTATACTTAACTCCGTCGCGCGGAATGTAATCACTCACTGTGCCATAAGTCAAACGCATACTTGAATTGGCATCAGGATAAAAATTCTTATCGGCTTCCATTTCCATCAGTCCGCCAACAAACAAGCGATTTCCTTTGTCAAGTGCCTCCGTTGTTTTTTCTGTTTCCTTGCCAATTAACGACATCATCCTGAAAATTTCGAGCGAGGCCTGGAAAAGAGGATCTTTTTCAAGCACTTTCGCTTTTGGCCGTTCAAAAAATGCAGTTAATTTTTCCTGACTTCCGAAGACTGATTTTGCATACAATTCTTCAGTATATTTCTCGAAATCGTTGTCATATTTCGCCTTAACTACATGAAAGAATGGCGGATGATATTGCGGGGCGACATTTTCCTGATAGACTTTGAAAAGTGCCCCTGCGATTTTCTGATCGGTTATTGGGTCGTAATCCTTGAAGAACTGGTCGAGGCCATCTTTCACCCTTTCGGTTGCCAGGTTGACACGCTCCGAGTTTTTGTCAGCTTTCAGCGCATCGTATAGTGGGCGGGTGCGATAGGCAAAATAGAAAATTTCAGGTCCGCGTATCATTGCTTCCATCATGTATTCCATTGCTTTCTCATCTTCCACTTCCCTGTAAGAACTCGAAATCATCTGAAGGGCTTCTCCGTATTTGGCTTTTCGCGCCTCATCTGCATTCACCCATTTGGTAAACTTATCCTCCAATTGTTTTTTCTGTTCAATTACATTCAGGTTTTGAAGTCCCTTGTTTTGCCCGATGCTGTATTTGTAATAGTTTGAACTTACTGCATATTTCGACGCATACATGATTTTGGATTGCTGCGACGAACGCATGAATTCTTTCATGATCCGCTGTTTTTCGGCGCGCACATTAATTCTTGCCGGATTTGTAACCGTCATGGTATAATTTATTCCGTGGGAAGTTTTATAGCGGTTAGTGGTTCCGGGATATCCAAGAATCATGGCAAAGTCGTTCAATTCATAGCCTTTCAGTGAGATCGGCAAATGGTGTTTTGGTTTGTACGGAACATTGTCTTTCGAGTAGGCAGCCGGTTTTCCATCTTTTCCGCTATAGATACGGAACAGGCTGAAATCGGCGGTATGGCGCGGCCACATCCAGTTGTCAGTATCACCGCCGAATTTTCCCATCGACTGTGGCGGTGCGCCTACCAAACGAATGTCGCGGAAAGTTTCGTAAACGAACAGGTAATATTTATTGTCTTCGTAAAGTGGCTGAACACGTGCATCATAATGAGAATCAGCAGTCGCTTCCTTTTGAATTTTTGATGAAATCTCGCGGACTTTATTGCTCCGTTCATCTTCCGTCATATTGTCATTCAATTCAGGAATTATTTTTGAAGTTACATCCTCGAAATTAATAAGAAAAGAAGCGCTCTTTCCCGGATTTGGCAATTCATCTTCTTTTGTTTTTGCCCAAAAACCATCTTTCAGGTAATCGTGTTCAACCGTGCTGTGTTGCTGTATCTCATCAAATCCGCAATGGTGGTTGGTCAGCAGCAATCCTTCAGCCGAGATAAGTTCAGCGGTACATGAACCATGATCAAGTGAAACGACTGCGTCTTTCAGGCTCGATTTATTTATACTGTATATTTCTTCAGGACTAATCTTTAATCCCAACTGTTTCATTTGGTTGATATTCAACTTCTCAATCAACGCCGGTAACCACATCCCCTCATCTGCTTTCACTGTTCCCGACAAAAAAACCGGCAGTAGCGCAACTAAAACTAAAAATCGTCTCATCTGAAAATTAAAAATATAAATACTGAAATAACTAAACGGCAAAGATATGTATATCATCTTATTTCCAAATCTTTTTAGCACATGCATGGGGAGAAATCATGTTAATAATAATTAACAAACGCCATGGTTCGACCAAAAACCCTGACAATTACCAGCGATATGGATAAATGTATTTTTCAACCTTTGGGAAATGCTATCTTTGTCGAAAATTTAATCAGCACAAAATGGAAAGAAAAGTCAGGGTACGTTTTGCCCCAAGTCCCACAGGACCGCTTCACATGGGTGGTGTGCGCACTGCTTTGTTTAATTATTTGTTTGCAAAAAAGCATGGGGGCGACTTCCTTCTGCGCATTGAAGATACCGATCAGAACCGATATGTTCCGGGAGCCGAAGAATACATCATCGAGTCGCTGAAATGGTGTGGTTTGGTGCCTGACGAGGGCGTTGGTTTTGGCGGCAATTTTGGACCTTACAGGCAGAGCGAACGCAAACCGATGTACAAAAAATATGCTGATTCACTGATTGATAACGGTTTTGCTTATTATTCATTTGATTCTGCGGAAGAGCTGGACGAACTTCGCAAACAGGCAGAAGCCGGCAAACAGGTTTTTTCGTACGATTTACATACCCGCAACGGGCTGAAAAATTCGCTCACCCTTTCTCCGGAAGAAGTTCAGGAGAGATTACAGAGCGGTGAGCAATACGTGATCAGGTTTAAAATGCCCGAAAACCGCGAAATTGTTGATGAAGATTTGATCCGGGGCCGCGTGTCGTTCAATACCAATCAGCTCGACGATAAGGTTTTGTTCAAGTCTGACGGAATGCCAACCTATCATCTGGCCAATGTGGTTGACGATCACCTGATGCAGATTACCCATGTGATCCGCGGCGAAGAGTGGTTACCCTCCATGCCGCTTCATATTTTGTTGTACGAAGCGCTTGGCATTTCAGAAACAAGGCCAAAGTTTTCGCACCTTCCGTTAATCCTGAAACCAGAAGGAAAAGGCAAACTGAGCAAACGCGATGGCGATAAATTGGGATTTCCGGTTTTCCCATTGCTTTGGAAAGATCCTGAAACGGGTGATATTTCAAGAAGTTACCGCGAGGATGGTTATTTTCCTGAAGCTTTCATCAATATGCTGGCTTTATTGGGCTGGAATCCCGGAACCGAACAGGAATTTTTCTCGATGGACGAACTGATTGAAAGTTTTGACCTGACCCGTGTTGTAAAATCGGGTGCACGTTTCGATCCGGAGAAAGCCAAATGGTTCAACCGCCATTACATGCAACAAAAAACACCTGCACAACTGTCTCAATTGTTTTTACCTATCCTGAAAGAAAAAGGAATAACTCCGGATTTGCAGCACCTCGAACGGATTGTTGGAATGATTCAGGAACGCTGCGAATTTGTGAAAGACATCTGGGCGCAGGCACATTTCTTCTTTCAGGCTCCTGAAAGCTACGACGAAAAAACTGTGAAATCGAAATGGAAAGCCGATGCCAGCGAGAAGTTGCAGGCTATTTCTGAACTTTTTGCAACTGTATCAGAATGGAAAGCCGAATCGATCAAAGAAGCCTTCTCGGCATTTATGACCTCCAAAGAATGGGGTTTCGGAGCAGTGATGGTTCCAATCCGCCTCGCTTTGGTGGGCGGAAGCAGCGGCCCCGACCTTTTCGAAATCTGCGAACTGATTGGAAAAGAGGAAACGATTGCGCGGATTGGAAATGCTTGCGAAAGAATTATTCTGAATTAGTGTGTTGATATTCTTATCTTTGGGGAAACTGAAATGCAATGAGAGCAATTGAAAACATCTCTGAAATTGAAGAGGAAAAACTTTGGTTGAATTCGATTTCAAGGAATCCTGCTTTCGATTTTTTAAGTGAACCTTCGGAAGATATCTATTTACAGAAGGATGGAGAGCCATTTGATGATTAAGAACTAAATAGTAATTGTTCCTTTTCCTTTTGTTCAATTTATGTCCGTCGGCTAAAGCCAGACGGCAAAGGATAGCGCTCTGAATGATAGTAAGTTTTGTTCGGAGCGATATCCTTTGCCGTCACATTTATGTGACGGATTATGAGAATGCTGCTGCGCTTGGGCTTTAGCCCTGGTAATGTTTACACCACCTTCAGATCAACACCCAACAACAACAAAACAATCAGAACCAGTCCAAGTACAATGCGATACCAGCCGAATACTTTGAATCCGTGTTTTTGCAGGAAGGTGATAAAGGTTTTGATGGCGATCATGGCAACCACAAAGGCGACAACATTGCCAATTATCAAAAGGTCAATATTTTCAGCAGTAATGTGTTTGTAGTCTTTCAGCAGTTTGTAGGCTGAAGCAGCCGCCATGGTTGGAACTGCCAGAAAGAATGAGAACTCTGCCGCATTTTTTCTGCTTAGTTTTTGCTGCATCCCACCAATGATTGTTGCTGCTGAGCGCGAAACTCCGGGAATCATTGCAATGCATTGCCAAAATCCAATTTTTAGAGCGGTTGGGTAAGTTATTTCCTGATTTTCGTTTTCCTGTTTGAACCATTTATCGACAAACAACAGAAGTATCCCGCCTAAAAGCAGCATAACAGCCACAACCATTACGTTTTCGAGTAAACTATCGATAAAATCGCCGGCCAGAAATCCGATAAATGCTGCCGGAAGAAAAGCCACGAAAAGCTTTTGGTAGAATGTCCAGCTTTGCAGAAACCGTTTCCAGTAAAGAACAACCACCGAAAGGATGGCGCCAAACTGAATATTCACAGTGAAAGCTTTGGTAAACTCATCAATTTCCATTCCCAGTAATGCCTGAGAAATTATCATGTGTCCGGTGGAAGATATGGGCAGAAATTCGGTAATTCCTTCAACAACGGCAATTACAATGGCTTCAAACAATGTCATAATTCAATAAATTTTTCGGGCGTAAAAATAGGTTTTTCCTTCACCAAGGCTGTCAAAATTGTAGATTTCTTTTCCTTTATGGATTTTGTAAAAAGCGAGCATTGCAATATCACCAGCGCAGAACATTGAATGTAAACACATTACACTCAGGAAAAAGTACATCATTTGATCGTTATGAAATTGCACTATGCCAAGCAAACAAATCAACTTTACAGCTACAAACGGAGTTAGTGCAACAATGTGAAAGGCTCGTGGCGCAATCACCTGGCGGTCGGCCATGGCATAAAAGATAAATTTTTTCAGAATAACTCCGAATGAAATTCTTCGGGCTCCGGTGGCAAGATACGCCAATGCATGTAACAGTTCATGAATGACGATAAGGGCTGAAAGAGAAAACAACAGCGACCAGCCAATGGCGACAATCAGTTCAAGATTTCCTTTGATAGAGAAGATAATTCCACGGGTGAAGATAAATGTAAAAAGCATCATCATTATCACCTGATAAACTGAATAAATCCGGATAATGGTTTTCTCTTTTGTGATTTGTTCTACAACAAATTCGCGCAGATGTTGATGCGAAACTTCTTTTAAAAGTTCAAATTCGTTTTCGTTTTGCAAATCTTCTGGAGTCAGCTTGCTTCTCATGCACTATTTGTTTTGGATAATCAGAGTCAAAGCTTTCAGGTTGATTAATCTTATCAGGAAAGCGAACAAAGCGCTGACCAAAATCATGACAAAATAGCCAAGAACCCAATTGCTGATTTGCTTGCTGAGGGTTCCGGCCAGAAAAACGAAACCTGCAAAAAGAATTAATTTTCCGATCACCCGATAGTTGATGGTCAATTTCAGGAATATAACAGCAAGTATTGTTTGCGCCAGAGCTGTAAAAAGTTGGGTAGCCAGACTTGCCCATGCAGATCCGTATGCCTGCATGTGAGGGATCAGGATTAAATTAAGGCTGACATTAATTCCCATTCCGGCAAGAGCCATCCAGTTTAATTGCCGGATACTTCCGTTGGCAGTGAGGAGCGTGCCAAATATGTACGTGGTTGCAATGCCCAGAAAACTAATCATTAACAACCTGAATATTGAAGCCGATAATTCAGGATGGCTGTATCTCAATAGTGACATGATTTCAAGATCATAAAATCCGGATGACATACTGAGAACAATTGCCGGAACAAAAAGTAACAAGAATGAAAACTGCACCATCGAACCAATTTCTTCTTTTTGTTTGATCATCCGGGCAAAAATGGGCAGCAATAATCCGGCAAATAAAACGCCGAACATCGAAGCTGCATCGAACAAACGAAAGGCATGGGCATAAATTCCGGCCTGCTCTTTTCCGTCGGGCAACAAACGTTCCAGCATCACCGAGTCTATCCGGTTGTAAAACGACATCAGTAAAATCAGCAATGCATAAGGATAACTTTTCTTCAGGAAAACCATAAAAAACCGGCGATCGAACTGCAATTTGAGTTTGCCTGTGCGGGCCAGCACTACAGCGAAAGTAATCAGGCTGGTAATCAGATAGGCGGCCGTCTGCGCATAAACGAACCATTCGATACGGAAAGCATGACCGGTAATGTTGGTAAACAGAAGTACCGAGCAAATGGCAATCATCAATGTCCTATCGAGTACAGAGAGCAGACTGTCGGTGCGGAACAGGTGTAATCCGCTGATATTTGATCGCAGATAAAAAGTGAACGATATCAGGAATTGGTTAAATATCAGGAAAAACAACAGGTGGAGCTGAACGTCTTTGTAACCGATTATCAGGGCTATAGCAATGCTAATGACAGCATAAATGCCAGCCAGAAGAAATTTTAGACCAACAATATTGCTGACGTGTTTTTTTAGCAGTTGGCGGTGCTGTGCAATGTTTTTATTGTTGTAACTGGTAATTCCAAGGTCGAGAAATATATTCAGGATCATCGAGAAATTGAGCAGTGAAAAGTATAAACCGTAACTTTCGTCGCCCACCATGTTTTGTACGGTGAGGTCGATTCCGAATATCCAGAAGGGTTTGATTAAAACATTCAGAAAAAGGAGCAGTAAAAGATTTGTAATGAACTTCCTTTTCAATCGGGTAGCTTTTTCTGGTTTGATTAAAGTGAGCCAAAAGTAGCAATTTTTTGAACAGACTTTATACATTTGACTACAATTCGCTCACGCAACACAAACTTATGATTATTGCAGTAAATACCCGTTTATTGATTCACGGAAAACTTGAAGGAATCGGTTGGTTTACTTTCGAAACTTTGTCGCGCATCACGCGTGATCACCCTGAACACCAGTTCCTGTTTGTTTTCGACCGCCCGTTTTCGCCTGAATTTATTTTCTCCGGAAATGTTTCTCCGATCGTTTTGTCGCCTCCAACAAGGCATCCGGTACTTTGGTACATCTGGTTTGAATTTCAGATTCCACGAATTCTGAAAAAGTACAAAGCCGATCTGTTTTTTTCTCCCGACGGATACCTGTCGCTAAAAACCAAAGTCAGACAGTTGGCAGCCATTCATGATATTAATTTCGCGCACCGGCCAAAAGATTTACCCTGGCTGAAAGCAAAGTACTATAATTATTTTTTTCCGCTTTTTGCGCGCAAAGCCCAGCGGATCGTTACGGTTTCATCTTTCTCGAAGGAAGATATTCACAAAACATACAACATTGAAAATGACAAAATCGATGTTGTTTACAATGGGATAAACACGCTTTACTCACCAACTTCAGCTGGTGAAAGACTGATTGCCAAGGCAAAATACTCTGATGGAAATGATTATTTTCTGTTCATCGGGTCGTTGCATCCGCGGAAAAATATCACAGGTTTGCTTTTGGCATACGATTCATTTCGCAGTTCCATTGAATCGGATGTGAAATTGCTGATTGTTGGCGAAAGCATGTTTAAAACCCGTGATATTGAACTGACTTACGAAGGAATGCGCCACAAGAACGATGTTGTTTTTACAGGACGACTTGGAAATGAAACTTTGCATCAGGTTTTGGGAGCATCACTTGCGCTTACTTTTGTCCCATTTTTCGAAGGTTTTGGCATTCCGGTTATTGAAGCGATGAACGCGGGCGTTCCTGTAATTTGTTCAAATACAACTTCTCTGCCTGAAGTTGGCGGCGATGCGGTTATATACATCAATCCGTTTGATGTGAGCGAAATAAAGGACGCGATGGTCAGACTTTATCAGGACAAAGAACTTCGCGAATCGTTGATTGAAAAAGGGTTCAGGCAAAAGGAAAAATTTAGTTGGGACAAAACGGCTGATTTGCTATGGGAAAGTATTGAGAAATGCGTGGATGCTTGAAGAAAGTTTCAAGTTCCAAATTTCAAATTCCAGGTCAAATTCACCTGAACTAATTTACTTTGTTCTTATCTGTTCAAGTATTATATCGAATGAAAAAAAAAGAATTGCTGTTATTCCTTCAGGAAGGTCGTATTGAGGCTGGTTGCGACGAGGCAGGCCGCGGTTGCCTTGCAGGTCCGGTATTTGCCGCCGCAGTAATTCTTCCGGAGAATTTTGAAAATGAATTGCTGAATGATTCGAAGAAACTGACAGAAAAACAACGGTATGCACTTCGACCGATCATTGAAAGTCAGGCCCTGGCTTTTGCGGTCGGGATTGTTGACAACCATGAAATCGACCGGATCAATATTTTAAACGCGTCCTTTCTGGCCATGCACCGCGCCATCGGTCAATTATTATTAAAGCCTGAATATTTGCTGATCGATGGCAACCGGTTTAAAGCGTATCCGGAAATTCCGCATACCTGCATTGTGAAAGGCGATGGGAAATTTTTATCCATTGCAGCGGCTTCCATTCTGGCAAAAACATACCGCGACGATTATATGAATGCGCTCCATCAGGAATTTCCAAGGTTCGATTGGTCGAAAAATAAAGGATATCCAACACTGCACCACCGACAGGTAATCCGGGAAACCGGAATCACCAGTTATCACCGAAAAACCTTTGGTCAGTGCGGCGACCAATTCAGGCTTGATTTTTAATCGAATTGACTTGTCAGATTGAAAACAGAATTGGCTGTAAAAGTATCCGGGTGATACATTTACAGCCAATTTTAATTTATTGAATCGTGAAAATGAATCTCAGTGAATATGTAACTCAACAGACCGGTAATTAATCTTCGTCAGCACCTTCTTCATCAAAATCATCATCGTCATCGTAATTGTCATCAGCAACATCGGCTACTTCTTCAGCTTCAGTTTCAGTTGAAAGGAATTCATCGTCAGAGTATTTGCTTTCGTATTCCTCTTTCGCACTATCTTTGAGTGAGCCAGTGCTGTCGTAATCATCATCGTCTTCGATGATCTTTTCTGCTTCGTAAACGGTCATCCGAACAAGATAATATTTGTCTTCTGTTTCGAATGGCAACGCACTTACCCGCTTGCCTTCCTTGTTGTTGAAATAGATTAAATTCTCACTGTATCCGCTGGGATATTCAAGCTTAATTTTTTCCTGAATTTCAGGATCGAGTTTTTCGTAATCTTTAATTACCCTTGGTTTACTTGGATTCATCGATAGATATTTTTAATGCAATAATATGAAAAAATTTGATAAAACTTAAGTGCCGAAAATAAATGAAAAACAATTTTACCTGCAACTATTTTAATGATTCTTCTGCGTTTTTGTGAAAGAATTGTTGTTAGCTAAAATCGATCATCGCTTTTATTACACCATCCTGATAGGAGGCAACCAAATCAAACGCCTGCTGTGTCTCTTCGGGCGAAAAATGATGTGTCACCATTTGGTCAACAGGTAATCCGTTTGAAACCAATTCGATGGCCTTGTCCATGCAATGGTTTTGCCGGCGAACATTTTGAATGGCTATTTCTTTCCGGCGCATTAAATCCATATCAAACGTATATTTTGCTTCCGGCGGAATTCCAACCAGCACAAGCTTTCCGCCAGGTTTCAGAACCCTGGTTGCATCATCAACCGCTTTTTGGTCGCCACTGCATTCAAACACAATGTCCAGCAGAAGCGGCTCCTGTCTTTCGGTTGTTGCAAAGGCATCTTCGGAAAAAGGATTGATGGCAAAGTCAGCGCCCAGTTGAATTGCTTTTTTTTGCCTGAATTCAAGTGGTTCATAGCAGAAAATACGACTGGTTGACTGGGTTTTCAGCACCAGCAATACACTTAAGCCAATTGGGCCGGCACCAAAAATACCAATGGTTTTATCCTGAAAATTGGTTTTTGCCAGTTCAACGCTGTAAGTTCCGATGGTCAGAGGTTCAATCAACGCAGCGGTGGTTGGATTAAACGATGCCCCGAGCGGGAAACAGGTAGATTCGGGCATCACGATGTAGTCCGACAGACAACCTTCTATTTGTCCGGGACAGCCCAGAAAACGATTGTTTCGGCAGGTGTGAGGTCTTCCGCTAAGGCACTGGTCGCAGGTTCCGCAGTGAATGCTGGGATCGATGGCCACCAGATCGCCGGGTTTTACATGGGTTACTGAACTTCCGGTTTCAACCACGATTCCTGAACATTCGTGGCCAACAGCAAACGGAAATTCTACCACCTGTGAACCAATCTTTCCTTCAGTAAAATAATGAACATCCGAGCCACAAACGCCTACTGATTTTATTTTAATCAGAACATCGTCCGCATTTTTGATTTCTGGTTGGCTTCGGTCAATCATTTCAATTTTCCGGATACCGGTTAAAACCATTGTTCTCATCGTATTGTACTTTTTAGTTTTCAGAAAAAGTTCTGCCAAATAATGAAAAAAAATAATGGAAAGGGCGGAAAAACCTTTTTAATTTTACCCTTCGCAATTAATAATAAATGACCAACTGTTTTTTGTCACTTTTTATTGGTGGCTGAAACCATTACTTTGGCATAAATTTTAATCTGAACAATCATGTACGGAAAAATACAACAGGATTTAGCACAAACAATTCTGGAATTAAAAGAACAGGGTTTGTACAAAAACGAGCGAATCATCACATCTTCACAGAGTTCGCAAATTACAGTTACCGGCGGAAAATCGGTACTTAATTTTTGTGCCAATAATTATCTTGGTTTGGCCAATCATCCTGAAGTGGTAAAAGCGGCACAGGAAACCATGGATAAATGGGGTTTCGGACTTTCATCGGTTCGTTTTATCTGCGGAACCCAGCAAATCCACAAAGAACTTGAACTGAAGATGTCTGAATTTCTGGGCACTGAAGATACCATTTTGTATTGCGCAGCTTTTGATGCCAATGGCGGTGTTTTCGAACCTTTGCTGGCCGACGACAGCATTATCATTTCTGATGAGCTGAACCATGCTTCCATTATCGATGGAGTTCGGCTTTGCAAGGCGCAACGAGCCCGCTACAAGCATTCCGATATGGCAGAACTGGAGAAGTGTCTGAAAGAATCGCAGTTGTTAAAGTACAGAATGGTGGTTACCGATGGCGTATTTTCGATGGATGGCGATTTGGCAAAACTTCCAGAGATAGTTGCATTGTGCGAAAAATATGATGCTTTGATCATGGTTGATGACTCTCATGCTTCGGGTTACATAGGAAAAACAGGTCGGGGAACTGCCGAACATTACGGACTGCTCGGGAAAATAGATATCATCACTACCACTTTTGGGAAAGCTTTGGGTGGCGGAAACGGAGGTTGTACTTCAGGACGAAAAGAAATTATCGAAATGCTGCGTCAGCGTTCACGCCCGTATTTGTTTTCGAATACGCTTGCTCCGGCAACAGTTGGCGCCACAATGAAGGTGCTAGATTTACTCACCAAATCGGCCGAACTTCCGGCGCGAACGATGGAAAATGCCAAATATTTCAGGGGGAAAATGGAAGCTGCCGGGTTTGATCTGGTGAAAGGTACTACCGCTATTGTTCCGGTTATGATTTACGATGCACCGCTTGCCGTAAAATTTGCCGATGAATTACTGAAAGAAGGAATTTATGTGATCGGATTTGTATTTCCGGTAGTTCCAAAAGGCAAAGCACGTATCCGCGTTCAGCTTTCGGCTGCACATACCAAAGAGCAGATTGATCAGGCTGTTGAGGCGTTTATTAAGGTTGGGACAGGGTTGGGTATCATCTGATTATCAAGAAAGGGCTGCTCGGAGATAACCGGAACAGCCCTTTCAGGTAACACCAAATTGAATTGATTGATTCTGTTTCTGAACGTTTGATATTTCTATTTTCCTCCTAACTGTAAACGCTGCAATTTAACGGAAGTTGGGGTTTTTCCAGTTTCTTTGCTTTCCATCTTATCCCTTCTGTTAAACCCATAAATCCATTATTTGTATTGCCAATCTCATCAATCGGTCTTCGTCTTTTTTCTTTCAATTGCTTAAAATGTGATGGGGGAAGACCTGCTATTTTTTTAAATTGGTTGGATAGGTGTGCTACACTGCTGTAATTCATCTTCCATGCAATTTCGGAAATGGTAAGTTCTCCATAAATAATCAGTTCTTTAATTTTTTCAATTTTGTGAGAGATGATGAATTGCTCAATCGTAATTCCCTGCACTTCCGAAAATAAATTTGCCAGATAGGTATAATTGTAGTTTAATTTTTTGCTTAAATAATTAGAGAATTTTGTTTTGATTACTTCATTTGAATGATAAATCATTTCAATAATTGTATTCTTAACTCTCTCAATAAGCACCGAACGTTTATCATCAATTAATTCAAATCCGATACCAAATAATGCAGTATTCACGCGTTCCCATTCTTCATCAGAGAGATTTTCCATGATCTCTACTTCTCCCAAATCAACCATTATGTAGTGGAGTCCTAATTTTTTCAACTCATCTTTAACTGCTACTTTGCATCGGTTGCTAACCATGTATTTGATGTATAGTTTCATGAATTCAATTTTAGGTTAATATTTAGGTCAATATTAGAAATGCACACGAAAAATTGACAGACGTGTTGATTTAAGGAAGAACAGTAATATTGAAATTCAAATCTACACTGGCATTGCCTGAGACAGATATATTATTCATAACCAGGCCAGAAATAATACTGTTTGCAGTAACCAATCCTTTAAAAGTCAGTTTGCCGGTCGAAGAATAATGCCCGTAGGAGACCACATGTACTTCGTAATCGCCTTCCTCTAAGAATGTCAGTTTATAAGTACCATCAGCATTAACTTTTGCGCTTGATACAGCTTTCGCAAACAGAACATTACTACTTCCCTGAGCCTGAGTTTCGGTTGTGGCATTAAATTGGTTCTTGCGGTAAGCATATACAAACAATTCGCTGTTTGAGAAATTGTTACTGGCTTTCCCTTTTATTTCACCGCTTTTTTCCTGAAGCACCACACGGAGTGAATTTTTCAGTTCAGCATCGGTTACAAATTTGTATTTGTTTGATGCAGTTGAATTTTCATTGTAAATAATAGATTTACGGAGGTCAAAGTCAATAACCAAATTTGTTGTACCGTCAGAGGAAATCACAAAACTTTTATCGAGTTTAATTTCCGCTGAGGCTGAAGATGAAGCGTACAAATTGTGTTTCACGTTGGTTTTATCCATTACATAACAGCCAGGCGCATTTCCTGAAACATCTTTATCGTAATCAAGCACCAGCGATATATTACTGTAAGTATCTGCCTGAACATCACCAGCGAACAATACCTCTGTTTTTCCTGAATGAAGATCTGAAATTTTGATCGTTTTTTTCTGAAAACCTTCAACGGAAACCCCATTGACTTTCACACCGGCTACAGTAACAAAAATCGCCTGAATATTGGCATCGTCAGAAGGGGCATCAGTAATTTTTACCGATAGGTTACCACCGGTTTCATCTGAATCGTCATCTGATTTCGAACATTGAATGGTGAACAGGGGAATAAGTATTACCAGGGCAAAAAGCATAATTTTCGTTTTCATAGTCGTAATTTTAATTGTTTATTTTTATAAAAGAGACTGCTTGAAGTCTGTTTGAATGATGATAAATTCAAATTGAAATTCAAACAGTCTCTGTACTCGGCAATAAAACTGTAATATGGGGTTTTGATTATTTCACTTCAATTACAGCGTATTTCGATATTCTCCAGAATTCCTGCGGATTATTTATTTGCAAATAAGCAATTTGTCCGTTTTCCTCAACCAGCGAATAAGAATTGTTTGGATGTTCAGATCTTACATTCACTTTTTTTGCATTTAAAGCGATTGTTTTTGTTTCGCGTATGTCAAGTTCAGTAAAATGTGTTGGATCAAAATTTTCCTGAATCGCTTTACTTCCACCAAGTCCAAGAATGGCGCCTTCGCGGTTTAGTATGCCTTCTTCTTTCAATTCCTTGAAAGTACCAAGTACAACATGAGCTGTATTGAGTTTATTCGTTTTTTCTACAATCACTTGTTGCTTGTAGGTGATCGTATCTGTCTGATCTTTAATATTCAGATCCAGATTTTGGATTTTTGAATCCATCTCTGCCAGGGTGATGTTCTTGCTTTCAACGATACTTTTCAATTCAGCAATTTCGATGTTCTGGTTTTCGATGGTTGCAGCAAAACTTTTTAGCCTGGTTTCATAGGATTTTATGCTCAATCCCGATTTTTTTAGTTTCTGCTCCAGTTCTGCAATTTTTTTGTTGTTTTCTTCTACCAGGTTGTCTAACAGATTGATGTCGTCAATAATTGCCTGTTTCCTGTTTTTACCACCTTCTGATTGAACCATCGAAATCTGATTTCTTTTTTCCTTTATTAATTTCAGATTGTTTTCGATTTCAAAAAAACTGCCTTCCATGTCAGTCATAAAAGCTTCTTTTTCTTCCATCGTTTGGTTTATGCTATCTTTTTCAGCCGTCAGTAATTCGATTTCAGCTGTTTTCTGATTATAAACATATACTCCACCAACGATGCAGACAATCAAAATGAAACTTGCTACAATGATTGTCGCTAACTGTGTTTTTTGTGTCTTTTCCATGATACTTTATTAAGAGTTTTAAATAATTATTTATCATTAGGATCAGCACTTTTTGTTAATAATTTAGAGCTGTCCGTTTTCAGGAAACGACAAAGCAATGCCTGTGCCACTGTAAAGGCATTGCTTTAAGGTCTTGTTAATTAATGTTTTGTGTGGTTTTGAATGAAACCTTGTTTTATCAAAATGATAAAAAATTATCTTTATTTGATAAATTACTGAACTCAATAAGTTCTATTCCTTATTGTCTTCTTTTAACATCCGGTAGATGGTTGCCACGCCAAGGTCAAGTTTTTCGGCCACCAGTTTGATGTTGTTGTCGTATTTATCCAGAAATTTTTTCACAATCCTGATATCGTATTCACGAAGACTGAGTTCCTCATTCCACAGATCGCCAAGTAAATCCTGCCCTCTGCCCAAAACGATGTGGTCGGCTGTTATTTCATTCTGATCGGCCAGAGTAACCGCAAGTTCAATTACCGATTTTAATTCACGAATGTTGCCCGGAAATGAATAGGAGAGCAAGCGGGTCGAGGCTTCAGCAGTCAATGACTTTAGCTTCATGTTGTTCTCCTTGCAGAATAAGTTGATAAAGTGTCTGGCCAATATTATAACATCATTTCCGCGTTCGCGCAGAGGTTGTAACTCAATGGGCAAACCGAATAACCGGTAGTAAAGATCCTGTCTGAAATTTCCTTTTTTTATTTCTTCCTGAAGATCTTTGTTGGTTGCTATAATAATCCGGCAATCTGTTTTAACCGGATGGTTACTGCCAATCCGAATAATTTCTTTTTCCTGAAGGGCGCGCAATAATTTGGCCTGTAATGAAATATCCATTTCGGCCATTTCGTCGAGAAACAAAGTTCCTCCATTTGCCTCCTCGAACTTGCCAATACGGCGAAAAGCTGCCCCAGTAAAAGCGCCTTTTTCGTGCCCGAAAAGTTCACTTTCAATCAAGTCTTTTGGAATTGCAGCAACATTTACAGCGACAAACGGTTGTTTCGATCGGTTGGAGTTGTAGTGTATAGCTTTGGCAACCAGTTCTTTTCCGGTACCGGTTTCGCCGGTTATTGTAACGGTGATATTGGTTCGGGTTGCTTTTTCAATCAGTTCGTAGGTTTTTAGGGTAGCAGCACTGTTTCCTATAATGTTACTTTGGTCGGTATATTTCTTTGTTACTTCCTTCCGCAAATTCACAATTTCCTTTTTCAGATTACAGCCCTGCCTGATGTTGCTGACCGTATTTAGCAACCGCTCCCGGATATCTTTCGATTTAACGATGTAGTCGTAAGCGCCTTGCTGCAATAAAGTAACCACCACTTCAATGTCAATTTGTTCCGAAATCAGAATGATCTGAATGTCTTCATTAATTTCCTTGATTTGTTTAAGTACTTCCAGCCCCTTCATGTCGGGAAGCCGGTAGTCCAGGGTAATAATATCGGGCTGCTGGTGCAAATTGGCCAGACAGTCTTTTCCGTTAATGAATGATTGAATTTCGTAATCAGGATTGAGCGAAAGGGTGTGAACCAGTAACCGGTTGTACCATTCATCATCCTCTACGACAAATATTTTGAAGGGTTTTTCGGGCATTTTATGGTGATTCGTTAATTTGAATTTCAATCTGCATCGGCAAGTTAGTAAGTTTTTTGCTGAAATGTCTTCTTAAATTCTCATTTTGAGAAAATAGTTAATTGGTACTATTCTGCCTTGAGTTTTTGTTTCAGGATGAAAGTGATGGAATTGATTTCCTGCTCAATTTTACCAATCAGTTTCATGATTTCTTCCGGCGGGTAGTTATCGGCGTTATTTTCAAGTTTTTTCAGGTATTCGTAAAGAGTGGTTGCTTGCAAATGTTTGGCAGGAGCTGCAAGTTTGTGAGCCGTTTCTTTGATGACAATACGGTCAGGATCCTGAATATTTTGATTGAATTTTGCCAATGCTTCTTCGCTCGAACGGATAAAAATTTTCAGCATTTCATTAAAAAATGCAGCATCGCCTCCTGAAAACCGCTCCAGTTCCTCGAAATTTATAGTTGTATTTTTTATTACTGCGTCTTCCTCCCGGGAAACTTTAGTTTTCTCCTGAAGTAATTTAGTCACAGAACTTAATAATTCAGATTCGGAAAATGGTTTCAGTAAAAAAGCTTTAATCCCGGCCAACTGTAACTTCTGAATATCAGCTAACTTGTTGGTTGCCGTCAAAGCAATAATTTTGGTCGATGCGTGATGACGTAAAATCAGTTTTGTTGCTTCATAACCATCCATAACAGGCATCCGAATGTCCATCAGGATCAGGTCATACATGTTTTTCTCTGCGAGTACTGCTGCTTCGCTGCCATTGTGCGCTTCGGTAAACAATACGCCCCATTTATTCAGGATGTTTTTAATCAGATAAAGGTTGAATTCTTCATCGTCAACAATCAGGAAATGAAGGCTTTTAAACCAGGATGGAATGATAAGTTGTTCTTTATTCCTTTTTACAATGTTTCCCGGATTTCCTTTTTGATAGGGTATTTGAATTAAAAAACGGGTTCCTTTTCCTACCACGCTTTCGACTTCAATTTTCCCATCCTGCAAAAGGATCAGTTTTTTTACAATGGCCAACCCAAGCCCCGCACCACGCTGTTTCTGCGTAAGTCCGTTGTTCAATTGTACGAACTCGTCAAAAATCAGCAGTTGATCTTCTTTTGAAATGCCAATTCCGGAATCCGAGACTTCAATGTGCAACAGATAGTTTTGTGCCGAAGTTTCTTCTCCTGAAACTGTAAGTTCAATTTTTCCCTTATTCGTAAATTTTATGGCATTCGTAGTCAAATTGATCAGGATTTGCTTTAGCCTGATCGGATCGCCCTTAAGTGTCAGGTTTTTATCGGTATTGTTCCTGAAGATCAATTCAATCCCTTTGATCTGTGCCGAATGTTTGTGCAGTGTGTGAACCTCTTTGATGATTTCGTCAGGCAAAAAATCAATTTGCTCAATTTTTAGTTTTTGAGATTCTATTTTCGAGAAATCAAGCGTGTCGTTTACCAGTGCGATCAGGTGTTCTGCTGATTTGTGCACCACTTCCAAATCGGCAGACATTTCTGCAGAATTGGTTTTCTGAAGCATCTGTTCGGTCAGCCCATAAATGGCGTTCACCGGTGTTCGCATTTCGTGACTGACTGTTGCCACAAACATTTCTTTTGCTTTGGCCAGATTTTCGGCTTCGTCTTTTGCCTTTTGCAGAACCTGCTGGTAAGTTCGGTTTCTTTGAAGGTTTCTGAAGAAAAGGATCAAAATAATTATCAGCAATATTACAGCGCCAATACTGAAAATTGACATTCGCCGGTATGTTTGTGCCGCCATCTGATCAACTTCCCGGGTTTTGGCTTCCAGTAGTTTTTGTTCGCTGTCTTCCAGGTTTGCAATGTGTTGGTTCAGTATTTCTGTAACCTGAATGTTTAGCTCAAGTAAGCCCTTTTCCTTTAATTGCAATTGTCGGGCCTGACCGGTAATCTGCTTTTCAATGCCTGCAATTTCCTTTTTGATAATTTCTTTTTCACCGCTCTTATCAATGATGATGGGTTGCTGAATGGTTGTATCTTTTTTGCTGAACAGCCTTTTGAAAAAACCTTTCTTCTCTTCCTGTTTAAATCTGATCGTATCGGGTTGTATGATTACGGTATCAATTTTCGAATAAAGCTCTGAAAATGAATTTGGTGCATTTGCTTTTGAACGGTGAAGCGCCCGGATTTCATCGATAATAAGCAATTTGCGGTTGACCAGAAGCCGGATGGTATCGATGTGAAACATTTCATCAGAACCCGGAACAGCATAAATTTCAAGTTCAGATAATTTTTCCTGAATTGTAGTATTTAATTGCCGGTAAGGATTAATGAAAGTAATATCTCCGGTCAGGCTGTAAAGACGAATGGTATTTTCTACTTCATTTAAATCGGAAGTAATGTCTTTAATTAGTAATAATTTGAGATCGGGACGTGCTTCCTTGTGGATGGTATCAACAATTTTGGAAAGGCTCTCATACGCGAAAAATCCTGAAACAATTACTGCCACTGCAATGCAGATGGTTAAAATGGTTACCTGTATTTCAATCTTTAATTTCTTCATCCAATAATTACAAGTTAATAATACTTGCTTTCCTTCAAATTTTCATAAATGGTTGTTACCATCAGCAGCATCAGGAATAAATACGAAAAGTCTTCTATCGGAATATTTATTATCCTGAAGTTCAGTATGTGAGCTGAATTGTATTCGACCACCGGCAGTGAAGTTAGTATGCCGTTAACGATTAAAAACGGTAGCAGCGAAACAAAATACGCGAAATAAAACTTTGTAATGTATGGTTTAAATTTATTCCTGAAAACGGTGTATCCCAGATAAACAGCCGCGAATAAAAATGTCAGGAACGTGTATGCCTGATGCCTGAAAAAGTAACTGATCAGTGCGAAACCAACCATCAGGAATAAACTGAATGCAAGAAAAGGTTTTGCAAACTCCTGTTTTTTCAGGTAAAATTTGAGCACTTCGTAGATAAATACGCAGGCATAGGGAATGACAAGGAAAAACAACCATTCTTCTATGGGTAATCCTTTAAAGTCTTTACCCAAAGTGTATTCCTGGTTGAAACTCCAAACATTGGCTTCGGTAAAATTGATGTCCCAAACGATAAAGATGGCAGCAGTAATCAAAATAGCCGGAAGAATGTATTTCAGGTTTTTATAGTACTGTACATTTTTGTCGAAACTTAGCGCCAATGGGACTGCAATTGAGCCGATCAACAATAGCAGGTAGGTATAATTCTTGAATTCCATTGTATTGTGTTTATTCCGTTTCAGGATTATTTTCAGGAGCAAATATAATTGAATCCATGCAGTATTTGGCCAGGTCGTTTCATTTCAATGAAAAAGGTGCCCGTCATAGACAAGCACCTTTTTAAGAGAGAAAATCAATTACTAAAATATTTTGTATCCGATTCCGATTGCAAAACCGGAATTTACTTTGTCATATGTTTCATTGTAAGTTCCAAATGATTTGTTTGCATCTTTATATACTGTAAAAAGCATACCTGCATCCAATATCAATTTATCAGTAAGTTTCCATTCGATTCCAAAAGCGCCAGTATTTGAGGAATTACTATAACTAAAATCACTTTGGTAATCCTCAGAAACACCGGTAGTCGATTGCATACCACCGACACTTACTGAAAATTTGTCGGTAAGGCTATATTGAAGGCCAACCGATACTTCCCACGAATTTTTATCAATTTTACGGTCCTGAAGATAAATATTTTTGCCCCAATCAATTCCTTTGTCCAAATATTCAAAGAATGAAGCGGATGCTAAGAATTTCTTTGAAAACTTGTATTCAACACCAGCTGTAATAATTCCTGGAATGTCACTTGGAATTGTTGCATCATCCTTTAAAAAAGCCATACCGGCATCACTCTTCTTGGTATCGTTAGTAAGTTTTAATGAGGTTTTGTGTTCATATTTGAGTCCAATATTAAGACCTTCAACAGGCGTAATATTTAATCCGATGATCGGAGTAAATCCGGCACCGGTTTGTTTTGTGTCCACTTCAACATCTTCAACCAATGTTGCAGTTGCAGTAAGATTTTGAGAAGTGGTTGTTAAACTATTTGATGCTGAAGCTAAAATTATTTTTGCAGTGCCATTGTTTAATTTTGACGGATCCTGACCCAACGCTGTTAAAGTTGCGCTAATCGTTTCGTTTGTTACTGGATCGCCTGCAGGTAATGTATTGGCCAGCGTTGCTAAAGCCGAAAGCTGACCTGCTCTGGTTGACGCTACAGAAGATGCGGCTGTTAAAAATGAGTTTGCATTTTGTAACTCTCCGTTGACCATTAAACTAATGTTCTCTATCGCTCCAGAATAATTATTTACTGAAGGAAGATAACGCACTCCAGCATATCCAGATATCATCTCATTGATTTTGGCAGTCACACCAAGCTGAATTCCCCAGAAAACAGACTGACCTTTGAATTGAATATCAGCATCGTAACCCGGTTGAACATTGAGTCCTAAAGCAGATAATCCAGCAAGTGCAGGAACCAGTTGGTTGTTTACCTGATTGGCAATTTTTCCTTCGAATGAAGGCAATCCTTTTTTAAATTCAGCAGTTCCTCCACCACCATTTGGTCCAAAACCAATCGAAAATGCCAATTTGTCTAATTTGTAAACTGCAAAGGCGGTAGGAAATACGGGAACTGTAACATCTCCAATAAACTCCTTGTTGTTTAGAGGCGCTTCGGTTGTTATGGTTCTTGTTTGAAACAAAGTTTGATTGTGCAATCCAAAATAGAATCCATTCTTCATTTGGGTTAGTCCTGCCGGATTGAAATACACCGCATCCAGATCGGTGGAGGCATTTCTTGAAAGCATACGCACAAACTGTGCACTTTGATTGGTATTAGTCAAAATTCCGCCGGCATAAGCGAAGTTGGCAAGCAAAAATGC
>JAUYMU010000035.1 GCA_030698405.1 Bacteroidota bacterium | reverse complement strand
AAACCCAATGCGAACCCAACCCCGAACGGGGTTGAACATGATGGTTCGACAATGCAAAATATTCAACCCCTCGCGGGGTTGTGCTACCGATGTTCATCATTTTCCATGCATTTCATACATGGCTATTCACATTTAATCGCTCCGCGATTAAGCCATCAAGCAAAAACCCTGAAATCGCAGCATTTTGTCTGCGATTTCAGGGTTTTCAA
Source organism: Bacteroidota bacterium (assembly GCA_030698405.1). Lineage (GTDB taxonomy): Bacteria > Bacteroidota > Bacteroidia > Bacteroidales > Prolixibacteraceae > Aquipluma. The sequence continues at coordinate 70,740 of JAUYMU010000035.1, read as the reverse complement.
TAGGTATTGAATTTCTTATTTTTTCCCTTTTACTTCTTTAACTTCAAGGTTTTTGTAATATACCGGTTCTTTACGGATGGCTAGAACAATAAGGACAATTCCTGAAATGATAAACGGAATACTCAGCCATTGTCCCATATTCAGGCTCATTCCTGCTTCAAATGCCTCCTGGTCTTCCTTGATAAACTCTACAAAGAATCGTGCTGTGAAAACCATTATAAAGAATACACCAACCAACATGCCCTGATAATCTTTGGCCTTTGTTTTCCAATACATATACAGCATCACCCCAAAAGTTAAGAGATAACTCAGCGATTCATAAATCTGTGTCGGATGTTTGGCAACTGTTTCATGGTTGCGTTCGAAAATAAAACCCCATGGCAAGGTCGTTTCAACACCGTAAATTTCTGAATTCATCAGGTTTCCAAAACGAATTAAAGCAGCCACAAAAATACTTGGTACCACTACCCTATCCAAAACCCATAAAATTGATCGTTTCGAAACGTTCCGGCTCCATAAAATCATGGCAATTATAATCCCGAGAACACCACCGTGACTTGCCAGACCGCCTTGCCAAACGTACAGTATTTCAATCGGATGCTGAGAATAATATTCCCATCCGTAGAAAAACACATGACCCAGTCGGGCGCCGACAATGGTTGCAACAATCAAATAAATGAATAAACTTTCGAGCCATTTCAGGTCAATGTTTTCGTATTTGAACATCTTCTCGCCATGATTGTATCCAAAAAGGAAACCAATGGCAAACAAAAGGCCGTACCAACGAACTTGCAAAGGCCCTAATGTGAAAATCTCGGGGCTAACGTTCCAGTGAATAAATGACAAAATATCCATAGTTTTTGTGTTTTAATCAGCCAGATCTTTTCCGTGACAAGCCTTGAATTTTTTACCGCTTCCACAAGGACAAGGATCATTTCGCCCTACCCTTTTCTCAACCCTGATTGGTTGCAACTGTTTGGGTTCCTGTGGCGCTTCCGGCCTGCTCTGACTTGATGAACCTGAAGGCAATTCAGATTTAGAGGTCGATAATTTGCTTAGGTCAAGTCCTCTGCGTTCATGCCCTTCGCGCACTTGTTGCGAATCGCTGATCGGAATGTGGCCTTTTGCCAGAATTGAAACAATTGATTTATTTACTTTGGTAACCATGATCTTGAACAAATTGAAAGATTCAAATTTGTAGATCAGCAACGGGTCTTTTTGTTCGTAAGTGGCATTCTGAACCGATTGTTTCAGATCATCCATTTCGCGAAGCTGTTCTTTCCATGCATCGTCGATGGTAACCAGAACGGTTTGTTTCTGATAGGATTTAACGAGTTCTTTACCCTGATTTTTATATGCTTTTTCAAGATTGGTCACAATCTGGAAAATATGTTTTCCGTCGGAAATCGGAACGACAATGTTGGTATATAAATGCGATTTTTGCTCATAAACGTCGCGGATAACAGGATAAGCCTGTTTTGCAATGTTTTCCATCCGTCGCGTATAAGTCACAACCATTTCGTGATATACTTTTTCAACCAGATCATCCGCTTTCATTTTCATGAATTCCTGCTCTGTGACAGGCAATTCCATCGACATCAACCGGATCAGATCCCTGTTGAATTCTTCAAACATTCCGTTTTCCTGGTATTCGCTCACCAAATTCTCGATCACATCGTACATGGTATTCAAAAGATCCACTTCAACGCGTTCGCCAAACAAAGCGTGACGGCGTTTTTTGTAGATTACTTCACGCTGCGAATTCATTACATCATCGTATTCCAGCAAACGTTTACGAATGCCGAAGTTGTTTTCTTCCACCTTCCGCTGCGCACGTTCAATCGACTTCGTAATCATCGAATGCTGGATCATTTCGCCTTCTTTCAGGCCGATTTTATCCATGATTCCGGTAATACGGTCAGAACCAAACAAACGCATCAAATCGTCTTCCAGCGAAACAAAGAACTGAGATGATCCCGGGTCTCCCTGACGACCGGCACGTCCGCGTAACTGGCGGTCGACACGACGTGATTCATGTCTTTCAGTGCCAATGATGGCCAAACCGCCTGCTTTTTTAACTTCGGCAGTTAATTTAATGTCGGTACCACGACCAGCCATGTTGGTAGCGATGGTCACCATACCAGAAACCCCTGCATCGGCAACAATTTCAGCTTCACGGGCGTGTAATTTGGCATTCAGTACATTGTGCTTAATACCGCGCATTTTCAGGTAACGGCTCAGCAATTCCGAAATTTCTACGGAAGTTGTACCAACCAAAACAGGACGTCCAGCCTTGTTTAGTGCAACAATTTCTTCAACCACCGCGTTGTATTTTTCGCGTTTGGTTTTATATACCATGTCTTCGCGGTCGTCGCGAACAACTTTTCTATTTGTCGGGATCACCACCACATCCAGTTTATAGATGTCCCACAACTCACCTGCTTCTGTTTCGGCAGTACCGGTCATACCAGCCAGTTTGTGATACATCCTGAAATAATTCTGAAGGGTGATGGTCGCGAAAGTTTGGGTAGCGGCTTCCACTTTCACCCGTTCCTTGGCTTCAATGGCCTGGTGCAAACCATCCGAATAACGACGGCCTTCCATGATACGGCCGGTTTGTTCATCAACGATTTTTACCTTGTTTTCAATAACCACGTATTCAACATCCTTTTCGAACATTGCGTACGCTTTCAGCAACTGGTTAATGGTATGAACGCGCTCCGATTTGATGGAATAATCGGTAAGCATCTCATCTTTCTTTGCCAACACCTGCTCTTTGGTGAGCGATTTATCGTTTTCAATTTCAGCAATTTCAGAACCAACATCGGGCAATACAAAAAACATCTGATCTTCAACGTCATCCGAAATCAGGTCAATTCCCTTGTCGGTCAGCTCTACTGAATTTTGTTTCTCTTCAATCACAAAAAACAGCGGATCGGTAATGATATGCATGAGCTTGTTATTGTCCTGCATGTGGTAATTCTCTGTTTTTGTCATCTGGCTTTTTATTCCCTCTTCGCTCAGGAATTTGATAATCGCCTTATTTTTCGGCAATCCTTTCTGTGCACGAAGCAATAAAATGGAACCTTGTTCTTTTTCCTCCTTGGTAGCATTCGGATTGTTCAGTATCCGTTTTGCGTCCGACAAACATTGGTTTACAACATTTCTCTGGGCTGCATACAGCTTCTCAACCTTGGGCCTCAGTTCTTCAAACTTCTGAATTTCTCCTTTAGGTATCGGACCTGAAATAATCAATGGAGTACGGGCATCGTCAATCAAAACTGAATCGACTTCATCGACGATTGAATAGTGGTGTTTGCGCTGAACCAGATCGTTTGGATTGATGGCCATGTTGTCGCGCAGGTAATCGAAGCCGAATTCGTTGTTGGTTCCGTATGTAATATCGGCCAAATATGCTTTGCGGCGGCCTTCGGAGTTGGGTTGATGTTTATCGATACAATCAACGGTCAGGCCGTGAAATTCGAAGATTGGCCCCATCCATTCCGAGTCACGTTTCGAGAGGTAGTCGTTTACTGTTACCAGATGAACGCCTCTTCCGGTCAATGCATTCAGAAAAACAGACAGTGTTGCAACAAGTGTTTTTCCTTCACCAGTTCCCATTTCAGCTACTTTTCCCTGATGCAGAACAATCCCTCCGATCAGCTGCACATCGTAATGAACCATGTCCCAGGTAACCTGGTTTCCACCGGCCATCCATTTATTCAGCCAAACAGCGTTTTCGCCTTCAATAAGGATACTGTTCCTGATTGCTGCAAGATCACGGTCGAAATCGGTAGCTTTTACAACAACCTTTTCATTGTCATTAAAAAGTTTGGCTGTTGCTTTAATTACTGAAAATGCCGCCGGAAGTATTTCATTCAAAACTTCTTCGAGCTTGTCTTTAATTTTTTCTTCGATTTTGTCAATTTCCTGATAGATTTTTTCACTTTCCTGGATATCAACGGTTTCTGCCAGTTCATTCAATTCAGCGATCTTGTCTTCTTCAGGTTTAATCCGCTCTTTTATTACTGCTTTTAACCGGTCAGATTCGGCTCTCAGTTCATTATTGGAGAGTAATTTAATGCGTTCGTATTCTTTTTTTGTCATTTCAAGCAATGGCGTGATCTCAGTCATGTCTTTATCTGCCTTATTGCCAAGAAATTTGCCCAGAATTTTATTTAAAAATGCCATTGTAAAGGTTTTAATTGATCAAAATTTTCAAGCCACAAATGTAGTTATAATGTTTAAAACACGAATTGGTTTATACGATTATCATGCCATCCGGCTAATCAGCGAAAGATCAGCCAGAATTGACTTTTATTCCGTAATAACTGACAATATATCAGCAAAAAAATTCTCATTCAATTATTTTAATGACAAAAACGGTTATGAAAGTGATTTTTCTTTCATTACAACTGCACTAAAAAAAAAGCCATCGGAATATCCAATGACCTTTTCTTACAAAACCAAATTTCTGATTAGAAAATCAAATGCTTATAACCGTCATTTAGAAGGTCGGGTAAAAAGCCGGCGATCAATTCCAAAGCATAATTATAGTGTACATCAGTGCCTCCGGTGAAAATTAGAAAAGAATTATCTGAAATGGTTCATTGGGGCAAATTTCAGGCTGATTAAATCCTGAAAAATCTCATAAAAGGAAAATACTTCATTGAGCGACTCAAGTTTCTGATTTTAAAACCTAATTTTACTGACTTTCAAATGAGAAAATGGTAAAAAAAATATTCATAGGTATTTTGGCAGTGTTGATGGTTCAATTGGCATACTCGCAAAAGAACGCGAAACCGATTATTTCCTCGCAAAATTTCAGCAGTAAAACCGAATTGTGGGAATCTGTCGGTCATGGCATTCTGAATTTTGAAGCAGATGTGATGTATATATACGGAAAGTTGTTCGTCACCGATTTAATGCCTGACAGCGCCAACCACAAGTTACCAACACTTACCGACGCGTATTTGTATCCCCTTTTCAATCAGTATAAAAAAAACAATGGCGAAATTATTCCGGGGTATAAAGGAGATATTTACCTGATTTTGAACATTTCAAACCAGCCCATTCAGGTTTACAAACAACTGGCCGCCGAAATGCGCCCGTTTACTGATATGCTAACTTTCGAACTTGCCGGAGTAAAACATCCGGGCAAACTTCGCATCCTTATAAAGGACAACGGTCAGCTCGAAAAAATAAATAGCATCAACCCAAGTTTTCTGGGTTTGGTGGGCAGTCTGGCCGATATCGACAAAAAAGCGGATTCGAATCTAATGCCCATGATTGAAATTGATTTCAGCGAAATAACCAGTTGGAAAGGAACCGGGAATATTCCCTTCGAAGATTTTCAGAAATTTAAAGATGTGGTAGCCAAAGTTCATGCTCAAAACAAAAAAATAAGCATCCGCAATTGTCCAACTTATAAAGCAGTTGCTGATGTTATTCAAACTTCAAAAGCCGATTTTGTCAGCACTCCTGAAGCCATTAAAATGGCCGGATTTTTTGTAACCCCAAAATAGGTTTTAGAGCCTGATTAAGCGTTTGCCCAACTCTGCAGTCAACTCATAAAGTGAAGAACAAACAAGCTTTTCTGTTGAATTTATTTCGACCTTCCAGACCATGTCTTTTTCTTCAGTAGGAGTATTTATCACAAGCAGAGGATCGCTTTCAGTATAAACCAAGCCTATTCGCTGCAAGGCGCGGCAGGTCCAGTTGAATATTTTGCCTTCTGGACCTTTCAAAGTGTAAGTTCCAATCACATTTTTCCGAAGCATAAAATCTCCAGATTCACCATTGAAATAAACCTTGTCGGAATGAAACATCTGATCGAAATTTCCTGCAATTATTAAGTCTTCAGGAGCGCCTTCAACCACCTTATCGTCAAGCATTAACCATATTTTATCGACTTCAGAAGTAGAAATATTCAGGTCGTGGGTAGAAAACAGTACAGTCTTGTTTTCAGTCTTCACAAAATCGTGCAGAAGATGAATAATTTCGTATTTGTTTCTGATATCCAGAAAGGCGGTTGGCTCATCCAAAATAATGAGCGGTGTATCCTGAACGAGTGTCCGGGCGATCATTGCGCGCTGCCGCTCTCCGTCGCTGATCTGATCGATCATCCTGTCTTCGTAACCTGCCAGTCCGACTTGCTGAATGGCCCGTTTGATGATGCGGTTATCTTCGTCTGTCAGGGTTCCCATTAAATTGGTGTAAGGATAACGCCCCATGGCCAAAAGCTCCCAAACACGCAGGTTTTGCACACGAATGGCTTCCGTAGAAACAAAACTCAGCACCCGCGCCAATTCCTTGATACTGAAACTGCCCAGTTTCCGGTCATTGAACAGTATTTCGCCGCCCAAAGGTTTCTGAAAACCGGTCAGTGTGCGCAACAAAGTGCTTTTTCCAATTCCGTTACTGCCAATTAATGCAATAAGTTCTCCGGAATGGGCATTTACACTGATATCTTCCTTGATGGCAACAAAGCTCTTCCCCTTCTTGTATCCCACAGAAAGGTTTCGTACCGTAATATTTACTTGTTGGTTGCTCATCAGACCGAAGAAAATTTTCTGTTTTTTAGAATAATCCAGATAATTACAGGAATTCCGACCAGTGCTGTAACCGAGTTGATTGGCAAAGTGCTTTCGTAGCCGGGCATTTGCGAAACAATGTCGCTTAAAAGCATCACAATCGAACCGAGCAGCAAACTCGAAGGAATCAGAATTTTATGCCGTGCTGTCTTGAACAGCAAACGGCCAATGTGCGGCACTGCAATTCCGATAAATCCAATGGGGCCGCAAAAAGCAGTGATACTGCCAGCCAGAATGCTGGTACTGGTAAATACCAGAAAACGGGCATTACGAACCCGTAATCCCATACTTTTTGCGTATTGTTCGCCCAACAACATCACATCGAGCGATTTAATACTGAAAAAGCTCAAAAACAATCCGATAATTACTGAAGGAATCAGCACATTCAATTGCGACTTTGTTACACTTCCCAAACTTCCCATTGTCCAGATAACAAACGATTTAAGCATCGACTCGTTACTGAAATACTGAAGGATATTTACCAAAGCGCCCGAAGCGCTTCCGAATAACATTCCAAGAATCAGAATGGTGAGAATATCTTTGATACGGATTGAAACGGCCAGAATCAGAAACAGTACAAGCGCGGAACCCAGCCAGGCTACTATTACCAAAGCCCACGAGCCACTAATGGTAAAAAGTCCCAGTGTAAAAACGGATGAAAATCCCAAAACCAAAATCGCAACGCCCAGACTGGCACCGGCGCTGATACCCAAAACAAAAGGACCAGCCAGCGGATTTCTGAAAATTGTTTGCATTTGTAAGCCACTTATTGACAATGCCATACCTGTCATTACCGCAGTGATCGCTTTAGGCAATCTGAAGTCAATAATGATGCTTTTTATTTCAGGATTAACATCACCGGTTCCTGTAAGAACCTGCAAAATGGTTTTAAACGGGATCAGTAACGAACCGAAAAATATATCGAGAATAAACAGCAGAATGGCAAGCAAACCAAGCAAGCCAAACAGCAGTGTATTTCTTGGAATCAGCAGGTTTTTCAGCATCAGTTCAGTTTTTGGTAATAGTGAAAAGTACTGTCTGACTTGATTTCAGGATGAAAAATATGAATAAGATCCCGCAATATTTCCTGCGGATTGGCTGCTCCGGTTTCCCAGACTTCGTTGCCGCCGGTCGGGTTCATCAATTTATTATCGTTGTACACCATTTTTTTCTGCAATGCAGGAATTATTTTAAACCTTTCATCGCTTTCCAGAATATCCTGAATGCTGTTTGTTTGGCCAGTATTGATCCACAAATCGGCATGGGTGGCCTTCACAATGGCATTTTCGAGCGAAACAACAAAACTTTCGCGACTTGGATTATCTTTCCATATATAATCACCTCCGGCATCGGCAATCAGGTTGGCCATGTATGATTTTCCTCCCGGAACCCACCAATTGTCCTTATAGGGCAAACCGGAAAGAATAAGTGGTTTGTGCTTGCTTTCCGATACCATTTTTTTCATGCTATCGTACTCCATAACAATCTCATTAAATACCTGTTGTGCATAGTCAGTTTGATTATAAAATGAAGCTATAAACAGCAACCATTCAGCCCTGCCAAGTGGCGTTTCTTCCAGATATTCGGCATTAATTACAACCGGAATATTCAAATCTTTCATCTTCGAAAGATGGGCGGCTACATCTGCACCAATTCCGTAAGCCATCACCAAATCAGGTTTCATTTGAAGCAGAAGCTCGTAATTCAGGTTCTGATCGTAACCCACATCGTGCACCAAACCTTGCTCAATGCCTCTTCTTACAATTGGATTTGAAACAAAGTCTTTTCCTGAAACCCCCATAATTGTGGATTCCAATCCCAATTTCTGGATGAATCCAATGTGGGTGGTTGATAAAACGACTACATTTTCAACAGGTGTTCGGATAATTGCACGATTGGCCAGAGAATCTGGGATATCAATACTTTTAGGAATCAGGTAATAGGAATAAATGAAATTCCGGGCATTTTCCCATGGGTTAAAAACATCCAGCCGGGTTATCTCTCCCATTTTGACGATGTGAAATCCGTGGGCAAACTGATTGGAGTCAGATTTTAATTGCTTATGTGGTTGGTTACCACATGAAAACAATCCTGAAATGAGCACACAAAGTAAAAGTATTCTGATCTTCATCTTGAATCGAAAAGTGCAAAATTAAGGGATATATGCAATTTTACCCACTATTGTCTGGCCACCAGCTTCAATATGAACAAAATAAAGTCCGGGTCTTTTACCTGAGAACTTCAGCATCAGTTCATTAGGTCCATTAGAAATGCACGAAATATTTTGCAATTTACCAAGCAGATCATAAACAGCCACATCTTCCGGGCAGTTAATCTCATCAGCAGTTTTAACTGTCAAATTCATATTACCTTTGAGCGGATTTGGGTAAAATATAGCTTTTGTGTCTTTATCCAATATAACTGAATCAACCGATAAAGTATCAATATTGCAGGCAATTAGCTCAGTTAGTAAGGCCGATCCATCGCCACTAATATTTTGAGAGTTATAAGCCACCCAGCCCGACTGATTTTTCAGGTAAAAGCTATTTGTAGTGTCTGATTTTCGGTTGGCCATATAGACTGCCAGCGTGTCGCCTTGATTTAATTCACCAATATTGTAAGAAATAAAGAACTTGCCATTGGTTTTTACCGGGCTTTTAAACTTCAAATAATTCATTCCATCAACCCAGAACTTTTTAATGTCATATTTTTCGGAATACAACAGTGTTTCCGGGAACTCATTCCCTTCGTAAACCTGAACATTAATGAATGATTGCATAAACAATGGATTGGTTTTAACCTTGGCTATTCCGAGCGTTATTCCCTGAACTTCACAGTTTTTTGTAGATGTAAATTGCTCAGCGAAATCAGTGAAACCTGCAAGGTTCGAACCGCTGAAATATCCTTTTTTTGTGAATCCATTTATAATTTGAATGGCAGCATAACTGTCCTTATCTTTTATATTGGTGAAGGGTTTGCAGCGGGTAGTACCGGCAGCGGGCGACAAACCATCCAGTTTTTCAACATTCGAATTTACCGGATCGAGCCAGAATTTTAACTGTTTGGTTGTTTCTTTTCTGTAATCCCAGGCCAAAGAGAATTTTTCAAAAAAATCATTTGTTGGAACCTGACAAGTAGCAGCCCCACCAGTCAATGTTCCGATTACTTGTTTATTCTGGTCAAACAAGGGTCCTCCGGAAGAACCACTTTCTGTGACACCATTGTCCCAACGCAAAATTTTCCAGAAACCTCTGGCTACGTAACTTGAGTTAAATGTTGCAGTCTGTGCAATATCTTTGTCAATCGCAATCTTTTTAATATCGCCTAACGGATGATGGATACTTACAGACGACGATGGTGCCTGCGTCTTTCGGTTCCAGCCGGCATAATAAGGCCGAAAACCATAAGGAACTGAGTTATTGAGCTGTACCAACGCAAAATCAAGACTGTCAAATGAGGCCTTTAAACTGCTTCCTGACAATGAACGGCTCACATCACTATCAATGGAAACACAGGATGGCGCTTCGTAATTAAAAAGAAATACCGATAAATTAGCATTTCTTTCGGTATTGATGCAATGATTGGCTGTTAGCAGATAGGGTATTCTATCAAGCGAAGTATTGTTCATGAGTGTTCCGGTGCAAATCTCGGTACCAGCAATGATAATCCTGCAAACGGCATCCCTGATTTCTTCGGTTCCATCAGCAACATCGCAATTCACATTTACATTGCACGCCCCTGATATTCCCAGAGGACGGTGGGCTCCGGAGGCAGTGACTCCAATAAAATCATGCGAAATCCTTGAAATTTCGATTTTCCCCGGGAATGACGCTCCTTTGGGTTCTTCGTATTGAATAATCAATTCGTCATCAGCCAATGGTTCAACTGCAAGTACCTGACTGATTGAATTATTTGCCGAAGTGTAAGCTCCCTTTATTTCACGGCTATTGGCGCCAATCAGGAAAAGCCGGGCATTTTTGGGCAATTTAAAACGACCAAAAATCACGTTTAACGAATATGCACCTGTCGATCTGATTCTCAATTGCCACACATTCAACTCATTATCAGAATACCACTTTCCTGAATTTTTCAGGTTAAACGAAACATCAAAAGGATGAGCAAATTGAAATGGTTTGAGCATTGGTTCACTGGAATCGGCAATTCGCTGGGATTTTTGAAGCATGAAATTATCAACAGAGGGTAAAATGATCAAATCGTCCGTAAAAACCGATTTAAGTTTTTCGATACGAACGGGAGTTCCACCTTGCGAGATTTGTCCTTTTACCATTACCGGAAAAAGTGCCAAAAGAAATATGAAGGTGGTTATAGTTTTAAATAAAATCATTTTCTGAAACCATTGAATTTCAAAAATAAGATAAATTATCTTATTGGATTCAAAATGTTTCAAATTCAATTAAATTTGGTTTTTTAACCTCTGTTTTATGAATGAAATTGACATTCACACCCATCAGGTAAAAAGTGAAGTTTCTATCCGGATACTGAATATTTTTGCACAGGATTTACCATTTCTGAATGATAAATCATACTACTCCGCAGGACTTCACCCATGGCATATCGGACAGGTCGATCCGGAAGAATGTTTGGAATCAATTGAACAGGCAGTTGGTCAAAAAAACATGCTTGCAGTTGGCGAATGCGGTATTGACCGATTGGTGTCGGTTGACTTCGCAATGCAGAAATTCTATTTCAGGAAGCAGATTGAGATTGCTAAAAATCATTCTAAACCTCTGATTATTCATTGTGTACGGGCATTTCCGGAACTAATGAAAATCAAGAAGGAAACGAAATCAGACATTCCCTGGATTATACATGGTTTTCATGGCAATCAGCAAACAGCTTTGCAACTTATCAGTCACAATTTTTACTTTTCTGTTGGCCAATCATTTCTGACCAACCAGGATAAAAAGGAAATCTTAAACCTTCTTCCTCCCGACCGGCTGTTTCTGGAAACCGATGACGGCAATAGCTCAATCAGAGGGATTTATTCACTGGCTGCACAAATGTTAAATATCAGTCACGAAAATTTGATTGCTATTGTTCATGAAAATTTCAAACACCTGTTTGGATTTGAAAAGATGCCAATATTGATTTAAACTGATTTTTTTTGAACATTTTATAAATAGTTTTGTCTATTTGCTAAAACTGTTTATGTTTGCACTCAATAAAATCAAGTTATAAAAAATGAATTATTCAGCAAAATATAGCTTTTACTGCGCTTTCTCCTCCAGAGCTTGCAATGATTTTATGATGTCTGTCATGCCTATGATAATGCGCTAGCCTTCAGGCGGTGTGATTATGCATGTTGTTTGAAGGCTTCCATCCGATTAAAGAATTTACCCAAATTTTCATTTTTAAACATTTATCATGTCAAATTGTGTCGTACGATTTGGCGGAAACAGCTTATCCGAATTCCATGTATTGGAAGCATTCGCCAATCTTTTGAGTGCATCAGGAAAAAAAGCAGTTGTGGTAGTTTCCGCTATACCAGAAATACAACAGAGTATCGAACAGGGAATCGTTCTGTTAATAAACAATGCCGCATCTTCTGCAATAATTATGCAGCAGATCAATGATTCAGTCCTTCAAAAATTAAATGTATTTCAGGAATCAGAGTTGAATGAATTGCTTAATACAGAATTGAATGCCTTGCACAATCTACTGAAAGGCATTGAATTTACAGGCGATTTTTCCGTATCGCTTAAAGATCAGGTTGTTAGTTTTTCAGAAAGGATTACTGCGGCAGTTTTGCAATTATTTTTATCGAAGAGCCAACTTAAATCAACAATTATTTATCCTGAAAATCTGGGACTTATTGTTACCGAAGAATATGGGAATGCAACCATTTTATACAAGGAATCGCCCAATGTAAAAAACTCATTATCAGGAGGAATAAATTTAATTCCCGGATCATATGGAATTACCAAAAGCGGCAAAATTGCCCGGGTAGGTAAAAATTCTGCTGATTATACTGCCGCCGGAATTACCCGTTTGATTGATGCGGATTCGCTGCAACTTTGGGAACTCGACAAGGAATTCAAAACATGCGACTCTGATTCTGTGGCCGATGCACAGCTGATTCCGCGCCTAACCTATTCTGAAGCTTCTGAATTGTCTTATTTCAGCGAATTTTCAATTCATCCCCGAATTGTTGAGCCACTGATCAGCAGGCACATTCCAATTCAGGTATTCAGGTTGGCAAATAAAGGTAAGGAATTGACCACCATCATTAATTCTGAATCGTTTGTAACACCCAATGTGGTTAAAAGCGTGGTACATACCAATGAAATTGCGGTATTGAAACTAAATGGCCCGGGCGTTGGTTTTAAACCTGGAATCCTGGCCAAAGTAACAACCGCATTTCACAACTCCGGAATAAATATTCGGTCTGTAATTACCTCACAGGTAAGCATTAATATTATCCTGAACAAAAATGAAATTGCCCGGGCCAGAAAGATTTGCAAAGAATTGCCGTTGAGTTCGGTAAGCGAAATCATCATTGAAGACAAGGTGTCGCTCATCGCAGTAGTTGGTCATGGAATGCAGCAGCACCACGGTGTATCGGCCAAGTTATTTACAGCCGTTGCCCAACACAAAATAAACGTACTGCTCAGTGGCTCCGGGGCTTCTGATCTTGTCAGCTATTTAATTGTCGATCAGAAACACACGCAGAAAGCCATCAAAGAAATTCATCAGATATTTTTCAATTAGATTTTTAACCCTTAAAATAAATTACAATGACTGAAAGAAAATTACATTTCGAAACGCTGCAGCTACATGCAGGACAACAGGTTGACCCAACAACACAATCGCGGGCAGTTCCGATTTACCAGACTTCGTCGTATGCGTTCAAAAACGCCGAACATGCTTCCAATCTTTTTGCGTTGAAAGAATTCGGGAATATTTATACCCGGATCATGAACCCGACTACTGATGTATTTGAGCAGCGAATAGCAGCGCTTGAAGGTGGAGTTGCCGCACTGGGTGTGGCTTCAGGCCATTCAGCGCAGTTTCTGACCTTCACAAATATCATGGGCATTGGCGATAATTTTGTGAGTTCTCCGTTTCTGTATGGCGGATCATACAATCAGTTCACGGTTACCTTCAAAAAGCTGGGCATTGATGCCAGATTGGCTGAAAACCTTACGGTTGAAGCATTTGAGAAACTCATTGATGAAAATACCAAGGCCATTTATCTGGAAACCATCGGAAACCCGGGTTTTGTGGTTCCCGATTTTGATGCTTTCGGCGCGTTGGCAAAAAAATATGACATTCCATTCATTGTTGACAATACATTTGGCGCAGCAGGATATCTGTTTCGTCCGATTGAGCATGGGGCAAACATTGTGGTTGAATCGGCTACAAAATGGATTGGCGGCCACGGAACCACTATTGGCGGAGTGATCGTTGATGCAGGAAATTTCAATTGGGGCAACGGTAAATTTCCCGGATTCACTGAACCTTCAGAAGGATATCACGGCTTGAAATACTGGGATATTTTCAACTTTGACGGCCCGTTCGGCAACATTGCCTTTATCATCAAAGCGCGTGTTGAAGGTTTGCGCGATATCGGACCTTCACAAAGTCCTTTTAATTCATTCCTGTTGCTTCAGGGACTCGAAACCTTGTCGTTGCGCATGGAACGCCACATCCAGAACACACTCGCTTTGGCCAAATGGCTCCAAAAACATCCAAAAGTGGCCAGTGTAAATTATCCTGGACTTGAAGGCAACCAATCAAATGAACTTGCTAAAAAATATTTACCGAATGGTGCCGGAGGCGTACTTTCTTTTGATGTGAAAGGCGACAAGGAAAGTGCAATAAAAGTAGTTGACAGCCTGAAGCTTGTAAGCCATCTGGCAAATGTTGGCGATGCCAAAACGCTGATCATTCAGCCATCGGCAACTACCCATTCGCAATTGCCTGAAGATGCGCAGATCGCAGCAGGAGTTTACCCTTCCTCGTTGCGGGTTTCTGTCGGCCTCGAACACATCGACGATATTATTGCCGATTTTGATCAGGCCCTAAACCAAATTGGTTAATTTTACAAAACTTTTACCGGAATCTTTGCTTCAATCAGAGATTCTGGTATTACAAATTAAACTATTGATATTATGCCAATTAACATTCCTGACAAATTGCCGGCAATAGAATTGCTCGAGAAGGAGAATATTTTTATCATGGACGAATCGCGTGCGTCGCAGCAGGATATTCGTCCGTTAAAAATTATCATTGTCAATCTGATGCCGGTCAAAGTTACGACGGAGACCGATCTGATACGTTTGCTTTCGAATACGCCACTCCAGATAGAAATTGATTTTCTGAGGATGAAAGGCCATAAATCAAAAAATACCTCGGAAGTTCACATGAAGGCCTTTTACAAGACTTTCGATCAGTTAAAATCGCACAATTACGATGGAATGGTTGTCACCGGCGCACCGGTAGAAATGCTACCTTTTGAGGAAGTTACCTATTGG
This sequence comes from Bacteroidota bacterium, assembly GCA_030698405.1. GTDB lineage: Bacteria > Bacteroidota > Bacteroidia > Bacteroidales > Prolixibacteraceae > Aquipluma. Next base: position 55,652 of record JAUYMU010000035.1, on the reverse strand, counting down.
AAAGAACTCACGGAGATATTTGAGTGGTCAACAAAACATGTAACTTCTTCGATGTTTATATGCTGGGCGGCGCAGGCTGGATTGCATCATTTTTTCGGCGTCCCTAAATATTTGCTTCCTGAAAAGAAATTTGGTGTGTTTAAACACCGCAATGTGAATGACAAATTACCGATTTTCAGGGGTTTTGATGATGAATATTATGTGCCCCACTCACGGCATACCGAGGTGCTTGAGGCTGACATTGAAAAAGTAGATGAATTGAAAATAGTATCAAAGTCTGATGAATCGGGTGTAAACATGGTAATGACCCACAATGGCCGTCAATTCTTTATTACCGGACATTCTGAATATTCAAGGTTTACGCTCGACACCGAGTACAAGCGCGATGTGAAGAAAAACCTTCCAATACAGATACCGGCAAATTATTATCCTGATAATGATCCGAACAATGAACCTGTTATGCGGTGGAGAGGCCACTCCAATCTGTTGATTTCTAATTGGCTGAACTATTACGTCTATCAGGCAACACCTTACAATCTTGACGGACCAATGCCTTTCAACCTTGATTTTCAGATTTGAGGATCACTATTTTCTGGTAATTTTAAATTCTGTCCTGCGGTTCAATGCTCTTCCTTCAATCGTTTCATTTGGGCTAATTGGCCGCGAATACCCATAACCCTTAAATGTCATTCTGTATTTTTCGATTCCCTTATCAATCAGATACGTATAAACTTCTTTTGCCCTCGATTCTGAAAGTACCCGGTTAAGTTCTTCGCTGCCTACATTATCCGTATGTCCTTCAAGCTCAATATAAAGTGATTTATTGGTGATCAGGAAATCAATTAAACGCTTAAGTTCAATCTTTGATTCTGGCAATAATTCATATGAGCCGGTGTTGAAAAATACATTCCGCAGAACGACAGAACCACCAACTTCTATCTTTTTCAGCTTAATTTCAAGAATATACGGATCAATAAATTCCATTTTTTCCTTCAGCTGAAAGTTCTCCGAGAAAAATAAATATCCGTCAGCTGAAACATTGAAAGCATATTCTTTGCCAAGCGGCAGGCACATCAGAAACTCGCCCTTTTCCCAGCACGACTCACCATTTATTATTGATTTTGCATTTCCCAGATCAACCAGTTCCACCTTTGCGCAAAGAGGCAGACCGGATTCGCTATCAGTAATTTTGCCTTTGATATACGATACCGGAGTTGGACGGGCCTCTTTGTGCAATTGAAAAGAATAAATATCCATTCCCATTGAACCTGGCCGGTCTGATGAATAATAGGCATTTTTACCGGACGCATCAACCACCAATCCCTGCTCATCTTTGTGCGAATTGATTGGGAAGCCAATGTTGTGTGGCTTGCTCCAAACTGAATCATTTTTCAAACGACTGTAAAAAATATCATAACCACCCAATCCCTGCCAGTAATCAGATGCAAAATACAAGGTTTTACCATCGGAATGGATGAATGGGGACATTTCATTTCCCGGTGTATTGATAGAATCGCCCAGATTGAATGCATAGCCCCAAACAGGCATTCCCACTGCAGAGAACCCCAATAAATTACATTTCCATATATCCATCCCACCTTTTCCACCTTTCCGGCTACTCACAAAATAAAGTGATTCGCCATTGGCTGAAATGGAAGGTTGTGATTCCCAGGATGATGTATTGACAGGTTCTCCTGCATTTTGAGGAACAGACCATACGCCACCTTTGTTCCTGGAAAAATAGATATCGCAACTTCCAATGCCATCGTTTCGGGTACATGCAGTAAAAAACAATAAGTTGCCATCTGTTGAAACAGACTGAGCTCCTTCATTGTAGATTGTATTGATAGAGGTGAGCGGTTCACTTTTCTGCCACTGATTGTCAACCAATTGTGAAGTGTAAAAATCTTCCTGAGCCTTTGATCTGCTTTCTCCATTAGGCGAATTTGCTCCTACAAGCCTTGTATAAATAAGTGTTTTTCCGTCAACGGTAATACTTGGCCAATATTCATCGTCTTCAGAATTGATATTTGGCCCCAGATTAACGGATACAAATGGAACTGGCAAGTTTAATAATTTGACTGCGCCGCCACATTTTTCAATATTCTGCTTGGCTTTGTCTGCAAATTTTCCTTTATCTCCATCAATTTCAAGGTAATTTTTAAACGAATTTACTGCCTTCTGATAAAATCCAGACCGGTAATAGGCATTTCCAAGAGTGAAATATATTTTTGGAAATTTGGTGGTGTTTATTTGAATGGCAGTCTCCAGCGATTTTATTTGCATATAAACAGAATCCAATCCCTGATAAATATCTGATTTAAAAAGATATAGTTCAAGAAATTCAGGATCCAACCCAATTGCATCGTCCAGGAGTGAAAGGGATTTGCTGGTCAAATTACTTCCGTATGCAATTTTGGCCTGTTCAAAAAGTTTGATCGCTTTTTTATTATCAGTGGAATAACTTTGTCCAAAAGTATATCCAAAAAATGACATCAGAATAATCGTTAAAAAAGTTCTCATTACAGTTTTATTGAATAAAACGAATGTAAGGTTAATTTATTGGGTATAACTAATTCAGGAAACTTTTAATTCTTTTTATCGTATTTCAAAATATAAAATTTCAGAATAAACCATAATAAACACATTATCAGTAACTACTAAAAAAATAAATATTTTTTTTAACAAAGAAATTTGGAATTTCTATTTATTTTTTCATAGTTTAACAATCAAATATTAACCCTTTTTATAAATTTTTAAAATCTTAATTATCAAACATTTAGATTTTTTGCAATGAAAACAAACAAGAATCTGAAAATTACAAAGAAAGGTGGAATGCCTTTAAAAGCTGATGGTGATGTGATTAAAGCACCCAAATTACAGAAAGACAAGAGCTCAAAAAGAAGATTATCTATTTATGACGATTTTTCGGATGAAAATCTTGATAACCTTAAAATGGATTTTGACGAAGATGACTTGGATTATGCCTAAGATAAATAATTAACATATATAAATGCTTCCCCAGGGGCTGACATTTAAGAATTTAAAGAAAAAGACCAGTTTATCTGGTCTTTTTTCATAAAACAATTTGATTATGGACATAAGACCAATAAAAACAGAGGATGATTATACTGAGGCAATTCGTCGGATTGAGATGCTTTGGGGAGCAAAGAAAGATACGCCGGAAGGTGATGAACTTGATTTATTATGTACCTTGGTTGAATCGTACGAAATGACTCATTACCCCATTGCACCCCCTGACCCTATTGATGCCATTTTGTTTCGGATGGAACAAATGGGAATGACAAAAACGGATATGGCAAAATATTTAGGCAGCCAAAGCCGGGTTAGTGAAGTGCTGGGTAGGAAAAGACCATTGACACTTAAAATGGTAAAGTCTTTATACAAAGGGTTGAAGATCCCTGCTGAAATATTATTAACCTGACTTTCCTCTTTGCTATATTCAACTGTTCAAAGAGTAATAGATCTGCAAAACAGGGCAGCGGCATGTTCGTTTCATTTTATCTCCCCTATAATTCCATAATAACTAATTGGTTGTCTGTTACGGAAAGTGATCCTCAAATCAGCATACCCGCTCAAACCAGTGGTTAAGTATATTAAATACGAATCCTTGTTGTCAGCCAACTCAGCAGAAATTGTATATAATTTTTTCTTTTCATTCCATACCTTTTCAATTTTTTCGGCAGTAATGTCAAATTTCACCCCATCACTTCCGCCGTAAGGCACTGAATAAGCACGCCCAAAGTATGGCAAATAGGCTTTTAGTTTCAGGCTATCAAAAACCAGGTCATAAGTCGCGCCCAGATTATTGAAATTGCCAAGCGATGATTTGGCCGAACTTGCGGTAAAACGGAACCGTCCTGATTCACATCAGCTCAAACGTTTCCTTTTCCTTTTGCAACCGGCGTGCTTTCCGGTCATTTGGCTGAAATCCGCTAAAAACCAGAAAGAAAGTTATCATGACAAACATTCCTATTTTATTCATAATTGCTGAATTTTAAATTTAACGATCTGTCTTTCAGTATTTATAACGAATAAAAAACACGGAAGTTTCCTCAATTATTTTATTTCACAACATTTTGCAGGCTTCCCGAAATAAAACCATTCAGGTTTTCAATGGTAATATTCATCAATCGCTGACGCGCTTCAATGGTGGCCCATGCAATATGAGGGGTGATAAAACAATTCTGGGCCAAGAGCAGTGGATTATTAGTTTTGGGAGGCTCGGTTGAAAGTACATCAAGGCAAGCTGCAGCAATAATTCCTGAATTCAGGGCAATGGCCAGATCATGTTCATGTATCAACCCTCCCCTGCCCGTATTGATTAAAATGGCAGATTGTTTCATTTTCCGAAGCAATTGTGCATTGACAAATTCGAAATTTTCAGGAGTTAACGGACAATTAATGCTCACCACATCACTTTCAGAAAAAATATCATTCAGCGTTGTTTGGAGCATTTCAGCAGGTACATCAGTGATTATTGACCGGTTGTGGAAAATCACTTTCATTCCGAAAGCCAATCCAATTTGGGCAACTTTTCGCCCAATCCTTCCAAAACCAACGATTCCGAGCGTTTTGCCAGCCAGTTCCATTTGCGGAGTTTTCCAATACGAAAAATCAGGATTGCCTGCCCAGCCTCCGGAACTGACAGATGTGGCGTGCATATCAACGCGGTTGGCAACATTCAGGATATGTGCGAAAACAAGTTGAGCTACCGAATCGGTGCTGTATGCCGGAATATTGGTAACCACAATCCCTTTGCGGCTGGCTGCCTTAACATCCACCACATTGTATCCGGTAGCAGTTACTCCAATGTATCGCAAAGCCGGAAGCCGATCGATCAGTTGTTCATCAATGACTGCTTTGTTGGTTATTATCACTTCGGCATCTTTTACCCTTTTGAAGATATCTTCCGGTTTTGTGCGGTCATAAATGCTGCATTCTCCCAGTTTATTTAAACCTTCCCACGACAGATCGCCCGGATTCAGGGCAAAACCGTCAAGTACAACTATTTGCATAAGTTTCTGATTTTTATTTCTTTAAATAATCCTTGACAATCACCGTTTTCCGATCGAAAGTATATGCAGAGAAATACCCAAGTGCACCATTGCTAAAGTTACTGATCGGATTGGTTGGTGATGCTGATTGTTGCATGGTATTGCCTGAGATATTTTCAAGCGTTAAAAAATAATTGTAGGCTGCTTTGTCAATTGATTGCAATTCAACGGTTAAGGTGTCTGTTTCCTGAAATACGGTTGAACGCTGACCCAGGCCGATGTCTTTTCCGTTAAAAAGCTGGTCTGAATAAAGTGTGATTTCTCCCCGGTCGTCAGTCGATTTTCCGTTTACAAAATACTTCAGCCGGTAATAATTTTCCTTGTCAGCCGGATCCCTAATATATGTGTTGACTTTATATCCGCTATCAAAAAATCCAAAACCATCGAAATACGAAAAACCCAGATCGGCAATTGTTACGACCTCATTCATAAAAGATCTTGCCGAATAGGAGATACCATCATAATCAACATCAACAACATACCAAAACCCGGGAACCGCATTTGTACCTTTTAGCTGATATTTTCCGGGTTCGATCTCATCAAAATACTTTGATTTTCCTTTTTCAGCCCTCATACTTACAATTGCCCCCGAAACCGGATTTTTAGTTTTTGTTCCGAAATAAGGTGATGTTTTTGAAACAAATACAGTAAAAGGCAATTTGTTATTGGTCATGGTTGCCTCAATTACAATGGCTTCATTTGCTCCTGACAAGTCAACATCAATTACTTTTTCGCAGGAAGAAAAAGCAAATAAAATAAAAAAAAGGCCTGATATGTATAAAATCCGATTCTTCAATTTTCAGAATTTAAATTTATAACTCACTGAAGGAATGACCTTAAACAACGAAATCTGCACCGCCTCTGTCTGATCCGGATTCTCCTTATTTTGCCTGAAGGAAATAAAATAGGCGTTTTCCCTTCCGTAGGCATTGTAAACCGAAAAATTCCAGCTCGATTCAAATCTTGCCGTTTGTTTCCTGATCCAGGTTAATCCAAAATCGAGACGGTGATAATCGGGCATCCGGTAACCGTTTCGTTGGGTGTAATAACCAACAATCCTTCCGTCAACCTCATATTTACCATTTGGGAAAGTTACAGCATTTCCGGTATTATACACCCAAGTGGCCGAAATTTTTAGCTTTCTGGCAAGATCATACATTGCAACCACCGAAATATCATGCTGCATATCCTGACGGGCAGGAAAAGGAAGGCCTTTGCTATTTTGGTCAGGCTGATTAATCTCGTCGAATTGCCGCATAGTTCTCGACCATGTATATCCCAGCCAACCAGTTAGTTTTCCCTCATTTTTCCTGAATAAAAATTCAGCTCCGTATGCCCAGCCTCGTCCGAAAACCAATTCGGCTTCCACTGTTGAATTGAAAACCAGGTCGGCTCCGTTGCGGTAATCAATCTGATTTTGCAAATTCTTGTAATAGAGCTCGACCGATGATTCTATTGCATTCCGTTGACTGTTGCGGAAATATCCCACCGACCACTGATCAGAAATCTGAGGTTTCACATTGTCACTGCTCGGCAGCCAAACGTCAGTCGGTGTTGAAGACGTTGAATTCGACAACAAATGAATAAACTGATAAATTCGGTTATACGAAGCTTTTACAGCACTTTTAGAGTCAATCAGATAATTCAAAGCCAGACGTGGTTCGGGGCCGCCTTGCGTTTTTACCCACTTAAACCGATCGTAACTATTTGTCTTTATGAAATCTCCATTGCTATCGAAACTGTAAAAGTCGCCGGGACCAACATTCGAAAACAAAGCCAGCCGCAAGCCATAATAAATTTTCAATCTTTCCGATATTTTCTGGCTATTGGAAATGTAAAACGCACTTTCCAAAGCCCGGCGTGGCCTCACTGCAAGCGTACTGTAAACGCTGCCAGGAGAAGCTTTAACCTCACCGGGAACAATTTTATGGAAAATCAGGTTCGCTCCGAATTTTAGGGTATTTTTTGCATTCAGGTACCAGCTAAAGTCCTGTTTCAGGTTAAAATCCTGAATAACTGAACCAAGTAAAACATCGTTATCTCCCGACAAATCAATCTCATAAGAATAATTGCTGAAAATAAATGAACTGTTCGAAAACAACTTTTCATTGAAAGTATGATTTAGCCTGACTGTCGCGGTTTTGCTTCCCCAGTCAAATCCAAATTGATCTTCCATCCGAAACTTATCGCGCCCCAAATAGCCTGAAATAAACAAGCGGTTCGTTTCATTTAGTTTGAAATTGGTTTTCAGGTTCAAATCGTAAAAATACAACTGAGTTTCACGAAGGTCTTTGTCTGGGGCAAAATTCAGGAACAAATCGGCATAAGTACGCCGGGCGCTCACCATAAACGAACTAACATCTTTTTTTACCGGACCTTCGAAACTGAGGTTTGACGCAATCAATCCCACATTTCCGGTCGTATGGTAATCCTTCATATTTCCTTCTTTCATCCTGATATCCAGCACCGACGAAGCTCGGCCACCATATTCAGCAGGAATAGAACCTTTCAGCAATTCAGCATCACGAATGGCTTCCGAATTGAAAACAGAAAAGAAACCCAGCAAATGTGAGGCATTGTAAACCGGCGCTTCATCAAGCAATATCAGGTTTTGGTCCAATCCGCCACCGCGCACATAAAATCCGGCATTTCCTTCACCTGCCTGTTTTACTCCGGGCAACAACTGCATGGTTTTTATCAGGTCGCGTTCGCCAAATAAAACCGGAATGTTTTCAATCTGCTTTGGATTTAGCTTTAAACTGCCCATACCGAGCGATGTAACATTTTGGTCGGCTCGTTTGCCACGAACCTCAATATTTTCAAGTTCATAAGCAACAGACTTCATCCTGAAATTTACAACCTGACTGGAATGAAGATCTACCTCTAAAAGCTGATTTTCATAGCCAACAAACTGAACTTCAATGCTAAAATTGCCTTCAGGAATGGTAATGGAATAAAAACCGTAAGGGTTACAAATTGTGTTGAAACTGGTATTTTGAACAGATAGTACTGCTCCGGCAAGGTCTTCACCACTTTCTGCATCGGTAATCGTCCCGCTAAGTGTATATTTATTCTGAGAAAATGCCCCGTAAAACATACTCAAAAGAATAAAAATAAAAATAAACCGGAGACACTTCATACCAATTTGAATTTTTCGCTAAAATAGGTTTATTCGCGCTTGATTTGTACTTTTGAATTCAAAATTTTGACATCATGGAAAAATCTGCTCAACTGACCTTGCCGTTTTTATTCGGAAAGACTGTAGAAAAATTTGGCACTTACAATGCCATGGCGCTGGTTGGCGAAAAACCGCTGACTTACAATGAAGTTAACCGCCAAATTTCGGGATTAATGCGGTTTTTAGAAGATTTAAATATTCAGCCGGGCGATAAAGTGGCAATTCTAAGTACCAATCTTCCGAATTGGGGGATTGCTTATTTTGCAGTTACGTTTATGGGAGCAATAGCTGTTCCTCTCCTGCCCGATTTTTTACCGTCTGAAATTGAAAACATACTGAAGCATTCGGAAGCAAAAGCCATTTTCTTTTCAGAAAAACTGAACTCAAAAATAGATCAGATTCAGCCTGGAACGTTGAAACACCGTATAAGAATTGAAGATTTTACGATCATTACAGATGATTTGAATCCGCCTGTTTATGATGCCGGCGCTGTTTGTAACAAGATGTATAAAGTGGAAGAAGATGATCTGGCTGCAATCATCTATACTTCGGGAACTACCGGCAGTTCGAAGGGTGTAATGCTGAGCCACAAAAATATTTGCTTTACTGCCGAAAATGCTCAATGTGTAAGGATAGTTCACGAAAAAGACCGCTTCCTTTCAATTTTACCCATGTCGCACACCTACGAAAACACACTGGGATTTGTGATGCCTTTATTGAAAGGAACCTGCGTTTATTATCTTGGTAAACAACCGACTCCATCGGTTCTACTGCCAGCATTACTTGAAGTAAAACCAACCATGATGTTTGCCGTTCCGCTCATCATCGAAAAGATTTACCGTAACAGAATCCTTCCTGCATTTACCAAAAAGTGGCCAATCCGACAATTGTACAAAGTTCCCTTTATCAGGAAAAAACTGCATAAAATTGCAGGCAAAAAACTGATGCAGACTTTTGGAGGTGAAATTAATTTCTTCGGAATTGGCGGTGCAAAACTCGACAAAACTGTTGAGCAGTTCCTTATTGAGGCCAAATTCCCATACAGCATTGGCTACGGATTGACAGAAACTTCACCACTTTTGGCCGGAATGAAAGTTTTTGAATCGCGTTTGCAATCAACAGGTCCGGCAATTACCGGTGTTGAGCTCAAAATAAACAATCCTGATATAAAAACCGGGGAAGGCGAAATATGGGCAAAAGGACCAAATGTGATGAAAGGTTATTACAAAGAACCAGAACTGACTGCTCAGGTAATTACTTCGGATGGATGGTTCAAAACAGGTGATTTGGGGAAATTCGATAAAGACAAATTTTTATACATTCGGGGTCGGTTGAAAAACATCATCATCGGTTCAAGCGGCGAAAATATTTTTCCTGAAGAGATTGAATCAGTCATCAACAACTTCCCTGATGTAGTTGAATCATTGGTTGTTCAGCAAAAAGGTAAACTTGTGGCAATGGTATTTCTGAATATGGAAGAGTTGCAATCCAAATATTCTGAATTGGTTGAAAAAGGCTCGAAACATGCCGAACAGAAAATGAACGAACTGCTGAAAGAACTTCAGTTGTATGTGAACCAAAACGTCAATAAATTTTCGCAGGTGCAGGCAATAATGATTCATCCTGAACCTTTTGAAAAAACAGCAACACAGAAGATTAAGAGGTATTTGTACAATTAACAGGTAACATTCTATTTTTGTACCAATGGTGTATTTAATGTCGTGATATTGGTGGTAACAGTTTTTCCATTGGATGCGGTAACTAGCAATCGATAAAACTCGTGATCTAGCGGTATTTTTAATGAAATTTTGGCATCATATCCAATATCCTTAATTGCAAGATAATTACCATATTTATCACATTTAACCAACGACCATTCAAAATTCAAATCTTTCATTTCATTTCCGAATTTCCAACCTTTTAAACTATCGTAAAACATTGCATAATAGTCTAATGTTCTATTTTCATAAATCGGGGTCGCAGGTTTCAAAATCCTGACTCTGAATGGTTCAACTTCTATTTCGGACTCTTGCAATGCATTCAACAATTTGAAATAGTCAGTTTTAAATCTGCCTTTTCTATCTATTATTCCACTGAAAGAAAGCTTGTTACTTTCATGCTGATCCTGCCACGAAGTTATAAAAAAGGATTTCTGGGTATCAAATATTTCTGGTTGTGTTAGAATATCCACATCTATTTCGCTGAAAACAAATGCCATTTCAGATTGCCTAAGATGGGAAATCAAAGAATTTAAATGTTTATCATTTTTTACAACCAATCCAAGGCCATCAATGCCACTAACATTTTCAATAATCATTTTAGAATGATTTATTGACTGTGAATTAACTTCAAGGTCAACGATTAAAGGACGTATTGAATCTAATCCTTTTATTTCCTTCACTAAATCTTTTAACCAAATTATATAAGCGATGTTTTGATATAGCAGTCTTGGTTTCAGGTAATAGTTTTTTTGATTGTATTGCACGTCATTTTGAATATTCCATGAAGTAATATGGGAATAATTTTTATATTCGGCTATTTCTTCAAGAATTGCCCTTTTTAATAGTTCTATTTTTATTGTGTCTTTAATAAAATCAATATCTTCTGAAATCCAAAATCCATAAGAAACATTAAAATTGAATTCTTTAGCAATATTTAAAATATTGTATTCATAAACAGAATTCCCTTCAAATTTAATGGTATTAATTCCAAGGTGTTTAATTTTCTCAAAATCACTGACAAGATTTTCCCTACTAAAAACATGATAATCCTTACGCCAGTCATGACCCTTTTTAAGATTTACACCTTTAATGTTTGTAAATTCTATCGGTTTTAAAGGCAATGTGGCTCTCGTTTTTGATTCTAAAATTGGCAAAGGTGAAAATACGTAGTCAGGTACTTCTTTACTCCTGAAAGAATTTTTTATCGCCTGGTTTTTAGGTATTGTCCAATCAAGATATTTATCCATGTGAAATCCTTTGGGCCAATTATTATCGACTTTGCTGTTAAAATAGATAATTGATTTTATTTCTTTGAAATCATTCTCTATGGTACTAATTGCATTTTCTAGCCATTCATTTTGTCTTTTGTCATCTTTTAATGCGCCAAACTCTGAAATAATAACAGGAGTTGCTGGAAGATTTTTGAATTCTTCATGAAAAGGTTTGTATAAATCTTGAAAATCGAGCCATTCACCATCCTCATTGAATTGCCCGTAATTCAGGATATTTACTCCAATCCAATCGACATATTCCGGTCCCGGATAAAACGAAGCAACATTATCTGATTTCCATGGATTCCAAATCCAAATTACATTGGTAGTGCTATTATTTTTGAAAATTTCATATGTGTGTATCCATGCTGTTTTAAATTTTGATGAAGCATCATCACCAGTGGCATGCCATGGATAAAACGGATTGTCAAATTCTTGTGCAAAACTCAGAAAAACAGGTCTTTGAAGATTTTTCAGTTTTTCTGCAAAGCTTTTAATATAGCTGTCAAAATAACCTTCCTCGATAAGATCGTAAACATGTTTATCCTTTCTAGACTCGTCTTCAAACGAATTTAACCAAGGTTCCCATGTAATCATTGGAATTGATTTTTGCATATATATAGAATCGAGTAAAGACTGAGGCAAATTTGATTCTATATTTTTATTCCAGGCGATATAAAGTGAAATTATGTCAAATTTTTCATCAATTTGATCAGACATTATTTTTACATTCCTGAGACTGGTAATTCCATTATCATTATTGGGTGCAAAAATCCCAATGTAGTTGATGTTATTTTTATTCTGAACTTCAGGTTTTACACCTCCCCATTTTACATATTCGCTTTGATAATGAAAACTTCCACATATTACCAAAATTACAATAACCAAGGGTAGTGCTGCTTTATGCCATACTTGATAAGCGTAGTTTTGTATTAAATTACGAATTGAATTACTTTCCTCTTTATAATCCAGATTTGGTTTAACAGCTTTCGTTTTTTGGTAAGCGAAAATAAAAGTGTAGAACATTACGAATGCATTAAAAATTGCAAATCCTGACATGAAAATTGAAAAAGGGGTGAAATCAATAGACAACCCATATATTACTGCAATTATTGAAACGATTCCAACCAGAATGTTAGGAATTAGGATTTTCCAACTTGTAAGCTCTTTATCTTCCTTGGGCGTTGGCAGATAAGGAACTTTTTTCCGAATAATTGTATAAACAAAGCCAATAATATAAATCCACCAGGTGCATGCAAGTAACAATCCTCCCATCAAATGCGTCCCACGTTCACTTTTGTCCATCACCCAGCGCTGTACATAAAATCTGATACCTAATATGCAGGTAAATACTGGTGAGAATATGAGTCCAAAATTTACAACATTTCCTTTCCATGGAGTGGTGGCGGCAAACAAAGAAATGATAGGAATTAACAGACTTATCAGGATAATAAATCCTGACAGATAATGAAATGGGAGAATACCGTAATGCAATTTTTGTCGCCAGGAAAATTTATTAAATAGTTTGGGATAAACAGCGACCAAAAGTTCCAATGTGCCTCGCGACCATTTCAATTGTTGCTTATAATATGCTGTCAGAGAAGCTGGAACTAGTCCTTTTGTATAAGGTTTAGGTACATATATCGATTTCCATCCTTTTGCGTGTAGTTGCATTGCTGTATGCATATCTTCTGATAATCCCGGAGCATGACCACCTATCGAGTTGAGCGCTTTACGTCTAAAAACACAATTGGCTCCGATGGCATTTACAGTACCAAATGAGTTCATTGTCATCATTATAGGGCCATAAAAGTGAAAAGTTTGTTCCGCTGCACCTTGCGCTACCAGCGATTCTTCAATATTGTAATAGGCCTGAACCGTTTGCACAAATCCAATTTTTTCATCTTCAAAATAAGGAATTACTTCCTCTAAAAAATTATCCATGGGAACATGGTCAGGATCCAGAATCAGACAAATATCTCCAGAAGCTTGTAAAAGAGCATTGTTGATATTCCCTGCTTTGGCATCAATTCTATTATTCCTGGTTACATGAACAATTCCGTTTACTTTACAAAACTCTTTTAAGTAAGTGTCATTGGCTTCGTCGCATAAATAAGTAGTATGCGGATATTTCATTCGTTGAATAGCAAGGAGTGTTTCCTTAATCATTTCATAAGGTTCTCCGGGGAAATAGGTTGTAAAAACATCTGCTGTCAGATTCTTTGAAAGTTTTGGTTTTACAGGAACAGAAATATCCCAGTAATGATACCAGATATAAACAATCCTCAAACTGTCAAAAACCAACGGACCAAGAAGTAACCAAAACAGGAAATGATTTTCAATTAAATCAGGATCTGCGAACCAATAAAAAAAGTTGGCAAGACTAAGCAATCCAAGGAGAATTATAATCCTTAGTGTGATTTTTTCCTTCCAGGTGGGAGCTTTTATTATATTATCTGTCTTCATTTGTTATTTAAAACGTAAAATGGTGTGTTTGTACAGGCAAAATTTCCATCATTATCGTATATAAATGCAAAAATACGATAGGGTCCTTCTACCGCCGGAACGCGAAATGTAACTTTACAGTCATCAATACTTTCAAAACAGTCTGAAATTTTCCTTGTGACTTTCTGTTTGGCATTTGCTCCGTAGTAGTTCCAGTTTTCTTCATATATTTCCCATTTATACTTTAGTGTTGAATCGATTTCACCATCAAAAAATATTTCTGCCCATTTTATTTCATTTGGCCCAAAAACAATATTATCCCTCGCTCCTTTATTTTCCACAAGCATATATTTCATTTGGGGAACTGAGATAGATTTACCCGATTGGTTCGTCCAGCTATTTTGTAATTCATAATAGCTTTGCGATTTTCTTCCCTGCTCATCAAAAATACTGAACCAAGTATGTGTAATCTCTTGTTTTTGCCCCCAGTAGAATGCAAGGTTGCCAAGATATGTTCCATCATTAATTTTTGAAATCAGTTCTGATCTTGCCTTAACCTGTTCAGCTTTCTTTGTACTTGTTGGTTCTACGGGTGCTTTCCATGCTGTAAATTCACTTTCCCAATGTCCGTCAGGCCCCCATTCACTAATATAATATGGTTTGGGTCCAAATAAAAACGATATTCTGGGCGAAGTGAAGTTGAACGTTTTAATTTTTGCGAATATATTGAATGATAATATATCAATTCCTGGAGAATTGAGATAGATGCTTTCAATTTCATCAGTGCTATCTACTGCAATTAAAGTTGTACCTACAGGATGATTTGGATCTTCGAGCTGCATAATATCAATTAATTCATTATAAATTTTAATGAAATTATTTTCCTGTCTAAAAAATGATTTACTGATAAAACTTTTTAATTTTCTTTTATACAATACGATAGGATAATGAACTTCATTTCCTAAATTCCACATTAAAAGTGCCGGGTGGTTTTTATATTTTTTTACCAGCGCCTTAATGTTCTGTTTTAAAACGTTGTTGTCATCGTCATTTAGGTATGAATTAAACTTCACCGTGTATTTTGGCAGAGGAATATCAACAATAACAGCTAAATTATTTTTTTGAGCCTCATTTAAAATATTCTGGATATTAATTGTGTCAAAAACCCGAATTGTGTTTCCACCGATATTGGCAAGTTCTTTAAAATGTGAGTTTCCACTTGCTCCCTGAATATAAAAAGGGCTTCCATTTCTGAAAAGCTGAAAACCTTTATCAGTCTTTTTTACAAAAACAGTTCTGGTTTCATCTGTAATTTTTTCTGTACGAAGATGTTTCAATGTGAAAAATCCCATTAAAATTATGCAGAAAATTACAAGTAGTATCAAGACAAAAAGTTGTTTTTTCATATGAAACCGGATAATTTTTTCAGATTAATCAAATATATTAAATTGATAGCAAAATATAATTGTATATTCGGTAATAATTCATAGACTTCATAAAAAAATGACTCTTAATGGAACATCCTTCAGTCTTTCACTTACAAAAGATGAAACACTGATGCTAAAAGCAATTGGAATTCTGCTTATAGTGATCCATAATTTCTCACGTTGGGTTTACCCCATCACAGGAGAGTGTGAATTCACATTCAGCCAATCAGCTTTGCCAACTGCTATTCAAATAGGAAGCAGCAGTGGATGGATGTTTTTTAAAGCTTTCTTTAATTATTTTGGTCATTATGGCGTTCAACTTTTTATTTTCCTTTCTGGATATGGTTTGGTTCAATCTTACCTTTATGCGCAACCAACCTGGTTGAAATTTATTTATCACCGCTTTCAAAAGCTCTATCCATCGCTGGTAGTGGCAATTCTGTTTTATCTGATTTATCAGGTTTTTGTCATGCACCAATTCCCAAAACTGGATATAATATCAGAGTTATTGGCACATTTGACTTTAACCGCAACACTTCTGCCGGGCAAAGGCCAATCTGTGGTTGGCCCATGGTGGTTTTATTCCACTATTTTTCAGTTGTATCTGATATTCCCCCTACTTATTAAAGTATTTACAAAATACGGCTATCGGTGGCTTTTATTTGTTGGTTTTTTGGCATGGTCAGTAACCAGATTGCATACTTTGATTGAAAACCCTTATGACGTTAACCTCCTTGAAACTTTTGTTGCCCAAATGCCAGTATTTATTCTGGGTATTTGGTTTGGCGCCGACAGTAGCATACGTGTTAAATGGCATGTGGCATTAGCGTTATTTGTATTGTTTTGCCTGGGTTGTTACTTTTCGTTTTTTTGGCCGTTAACCCGTGTTAGTATTATCATTTTATTGGTGATCATAGGTAAGGCGATTATAGAAACCGCTGTAAAAATAAAACCATTGGCATCGTTGTTGCTTTTTATCGGTAGCATATCAGTGTATCTTTTTGCAATCCATGGTTTCATGCGTTGGCCCTTTGTTTATATCATAAATATGAATCAAAATAAGTTTTGGATTGCACCGTTAATGTTGTTGCTATTTTTAACTTTGAGTTTTTCATCGGCCTGGATTTTAACAGAATGTGAGGGCTTATGGCGTCAAAAGCTTTCGAAACTAAAAGGTATTTTTTCAAAAGTTGCTTTTACATTTAGCCTAATTATCCTACCTGTAATTTTACTTGTATGGGGATACAATTGGCACTTTCAGCCACTAGACACAAACAAATCGGTCAACCTCATGGGCAATTTCGACGAATCAAACGATACTACCAGGCGAGACATAAAAAATTATAGTACAAAAACCGGTGAAAAGGTAATATGGCTTAGACCTGAGCTGACAATTAGCCATATCGAAAAATTCAAAATACCACTCGACAAACAACGAGATGCAACTCTGTTGCTGATAAGCGGCAACGTTTTGTGCGACTCAATACCCGAAGAATGTTGGCTGATGGCCAAAAGTTATTTTGGTGAAATACAGATGACCAAAAACAGTGTTAACCTGAATTTAGACCAAACGCTATTAAATCAATGGCAACCACTTGAACTAACTATTGATCTGCGGTCTCCATTAGTTATGCGCAAGGAGTTATTTGAGTTTTATTTTTATGCTAAAACCGCGGGCAATGTTTATATTGATCAAATAGAAGTTAAACTGAAATAAATCAAACAGTCATCAAAAGAAAACTTTTTTAATTCGGCTAAGCACAATCTGCAATATTTCTGCGTTATTGTTTCTTTAGTTCTTCCAAAAAATGATAAAATGATTTTCTGGAAATACTCCAGTCCGGAGGTTCAATATCGCCCCAGGCTTTAGGAGTGTCAGACATATTAAAATAGTTAATTCCAACTATTTGAGGGTTTTCGCGAATGACTTTGGCAGCGCCTTCAAGCCAATTTGTTTTATATTCTTCCGGCCCTTTTACTCCAAACTCAGTAATAAATATCGGTTTGTCAATAAATCTGAGGCGCCAATACTTCCGATTAAAAATGATTGAAAAAGACTCTTGCTTGTTGGGATCAGTAATGTTTTTATCCGGAAGTCCATAAATGGCAATACTTACAAAATCCACCACATCGTTTCCCGGCCACCATTCGGTGGAGCCTCTGTCGCCCGCAGGACCCCAGATTCGTTTAATTGTTGCAGGCAGTGAATCTTTAAAAGTCATAAAATAACGGAATGATTTTATGTAGGTTACCGGATCCTGGCTTTGCCATGGGTACCGGTCAGTTGGAATTTCCATTTCATGTGCATAACGCAAATATACCCGCCTTTCAGTTGACAAAATTATGGAATACAGGTGATTGATTTCCTGGTCGTATTTCCCCTCTGTAACATGCTGAAGTACTTGCAAATCGGTCTCCCCGTTTGGATTGCGGAAAGGCTCAAACGTTACGATTACATTGTGACCACGTTCGACAACTTGATTGAAACTCTTCTGAAATTTTCCATCATGAAGATTTCCGAAATCCACAAAAAGATGTTCAACCGTTAATGGTTCCTCTTCATTCAGCAACGATTGCGGATCATAAAGCCCAATTTCGATTTTTCTGTTTGGATCAATTTCATACTTTAATTCCGGACGTTTGAAATTGGCCTCAGAATATGCAATACTTCTCTCCTGGTTTATCTTCTGTGAAATCGAAGAAACCAACTGGTCATTGATCGAATCATTGACGATTTGTTTAGATCCCAAAACAAAAATAGGCTTGGCAACAAACCTTAGGCGATGCAATCTTCTGAATAAATCATAGGCTATGGGGTAGTCAGTTGGGTATTTTGTAAGTGAGATTTCGGAATCGCTCTTTACGGTTATTGACGCAGCATCAACTAAATCGTCTCCGGGATAATATTCCATTGCTCCGGGATAGCCAGCCGGCCCCCACACCTGTTTAACTTGTGGTGCATGGGTTTTACACAAAGTAGAAAAGTGTCGAAAAGCATCAATATAAACCGGGCCATAACGCTGCCATAAATAATTGGTTACCGGAACTTCCATCTCCGGATTAAACCGAAAATATACATTTGGCCTTGTGCCTATCAACTGTGTGCACAATTCCTTAATTACTTTATCATATCTGCCTTTTACAATGTCATTTATTGGATTGTTTCTACGTGCCGGAAACACATATTTACCCAGTGTTTCAATCGTAATCATTAACGGAATGGTATCATTTATTTGTGCAAACGCATCACTTCCAAGCTTCAATTTGGAAACATCATTAAGTTTTAATGTAAAATGATGAAATGAATTAATAATCAGGTTAGGTACTTCGGGTCGAAATGAAAAAACTGCCAGAACTGGTGCTGAAGAATTTACTTCAATGATATTAGCTTCCCGCTTACTAAACAGATAATCAACTACATGATAGCGTTTCACCCCATACATTAGAATCAAAAGAAATATGAATCCACCAATAACAAATAGGAATAATAAAAATTTTCTCATATCCGGATGTTTATCGTTAATTTATTTTTTTTAATCCTGAAAGTAAACATACATGCAACTCCCAAAGTGTTATACAACAATGTTTAATTATTTTGGTTGAGCAGTTTTTTTACAAATTTATCCTGAAACTGTACCCATGCCGCTACCCTGGTCCGCGCTTCGGCAACTTCTTCCGTCATTCCTTGTTGAAACAGGTTTATTTTTTCATTCGAGTCTGTACTTAGATCATAAACTTCCACAGTATTTTGGCTTTCATTAAAAATAAATTTCATGTTATCTTTTCGATAGCCAAAAAGATAATCCGACCAGGGTGCAAAGAAAAATGCTTCGTCAGAATTGGTGCTTAAAAGATCACGCCCATGCCAAATCGGGGGGATATCTATATCAATAACCGATAATGCGGTAGTTGCCAGGTCCTTCATTCCGGCAATATCGCTTTTTCGCTCTCCATGGAACAATGTGGAATTAATAAAATAGAGCGGTACTTTTAAATTTTCTTCGTAGATGGCCGTTCCATGGCCATATTGTTTGTGCTGCCCAAAAGCCTCTCCATGATCTCCAACCACAACCACCAATGTTGAAGAAGCTAATCCCCGATCTTCCAATGCCTGCATAACTTTACCAACGAGTTTATCATTGTGTTTCATGCAATTGAGATAGCGATTCAAACTGAAATTAGAAACACCAAAATCTTCTTCTTTTTCGGCAAAGTAATATGGATAATGGCCTTGCACGGTCCAAATCATAGAAAAGAAGTTTTGTGTGGAATCTTCATCTATCCAGGAGGTCAAACAATCGGCAAGACACATGTCGTCTATTCCATTTAATTCTTTGAATTTAACATTTCGAAATTGTTCAGAACATTTAATGGTTGAGAAATCTTCAACCCGGTCAAATCCACGATTAGCTAAAAACTGATTGCAATTCTGAAAACGAAGATCAGCGGAGGAAAAAAAAGAAGTTCTGTATCCCTCGCTTTTAAGCACGGAAGAAAGCGTTGGATGATCAACATCGGGTGCTTCCTGAGTCAGACTTTTATAGGACAAATATGGGTACATTGATCCGAGTATAGATGCAAGCGATAGATTTGTTGCCGGAGCATGTGCATACATTTGATCGAACATCAGAGCCTGACTGGCATACTTGTTCAGATTAGGGCTAAGCTGATACGTTCCACCATATCCATCAAAATAGGATGCACCGGCTGATTCCAGAATAATAAACAACACATTCTTAACATTGTGATCCTTGGATGATACAATAGATGTTTCCAATTTCGTTCCCTGTGCCGGGTTGAATGGCTCCATGTCATCGGGAATTTCAGCAGAGAAAAATGAAGAATTCGTATTGGCTGTGAGAAAAGAATAAACCATATAAGTTATTGCATTTTCAGATTGTCCTTTGATCCAGGTTTCTTCCGCTTTTAAAGCTTTAACAGAAAGAACCATCATTCCCAGTCCCAAAAACACAAAAGTGATGTACTTCAACGGCCTATTCAATATCAGCAATTGGTAAACGCGTCTTAAAATACCAGCCAATATTAACATTGAAAGGCTGAACGCTATCAAATTAATCACAATACTCACTGACAAATTCGCTGATAAAGCGGTTTTTGCTTCATTGCTTCCCAGAAAACCAGAGTAATAAAGCCATTGGTAGTTGAATGGTTTTCCAAGAAAAACAACAGTGGTAATATTAGTGAAAGCAACCAAAGTTGAAAACAACGCTATAAAGATGAAAATTCCATATATAATTTTTTTGATTTTCACATTCTTAATCCAAAGAAGCGCGAGTATGAATACGATTACCAGGCCAGCGATAAAAAGTAAATCGCTAAAGCTTCCTTTAATAATTTTCGGAATACCTCTTAAATCGTAAATAATATTCATAAAGCCGACATTGATGATTTTAGCACGGGCAAGTGCATGAAAAAAAGCTAAACTCAAGCCCAAAAAAACAACCTTTTCGATTATGGAAGAAGCCTTATTTTCACTGCCCCATTTTTTCTGACCCCAATAAAGCATCCCATAAACAACTATTAACAACACAAATAACAGCCAACCTTTGGTGAGGAAACTTGATTTATTTTTTTCCTCTGCTTTTGTATAGATTGCATTCTTAAATATAGGAGTCGCATCGGTGACAGTTATTTTTCCACTTGATTGACTGTCCCAAAAATCATGATAATACCCCTGTTTCGTTTTTGTAATCCAGAAATTGTATTGAAGTACAGAGCCTTCAGGAATTCTTAAATCGACTTTAAAGGTATCACCATGTGCCACCATTGGTATATACAATAACAAATTCATGCGTTTGGTGCTGTCATTCCAGTTAACAGCTTCTTCCAGGGAATAATTATCGGTTCTCCATGCCAGGTAAACCGAACCCGATTGGGGGGCGTAATAATTTATTTCCTGCTCAACGAATGTTTCAGGGGAAGGTTTATTGTCCTCTACTTTGGGTTGAATCTTTTTGTTTATTTCTTCAGCGTTCGCTTCATTTTTCTTATCGGAACTAACACTATTATTACATCCAATGAAGAATAAAAGTACAGATATGAATATTGGTAAGTTTCTCAGGTTCATATTACTGCTATTATTGACATATTAATTACTGATTTCAGAGTAGAATGCTCATGAATTTCACCATTGGAAAAATTCATTTCTCTAATATACAGCAATCTTTTCAATTCGTAGTAATAGCATAACTGAATTTAATCTACATTTTTTTTTATTGTGCTTTGTAATATCTCCTGAACAACACTTTTTTCAAATCGCGGAAGATGACCTGATGTGCCAATACTTCCAAATCGTTGTAGTGTGGCAGTTCGCGGTGAGCCTTTGCAATCTCTTGCTCTGTAATATCAACCTGATACAAAACAGCCATCAGGCGGCTGTAATCGCGATCGAGATACACCGAAATCTGATTGATCAACTGTTCATGCAATTCGTTATAGGCGTTTTCAACATTTCCGGAGAAGGTAATTTCAATACCGAACATTCCAAAATCCTTCATGATTTGCTGAGCTGTTTCCAGAACAATATCTTCTTTATTCAGAAAAAATTCGATGTTGTTGTTTTGCAGGTTGGGTAAATTCATTTTAGTTCAGATTAAATTGCAACTCGCTCAAATTACGGTAAATTCCGTTTTCAAGTTGCGTTAATTCTTCGTGTGTTCCCTTTTCAATTAACTGTCCATGTTCGAGTACCAAAATCTGATCGGCTTTGCGGATGGTCGAAAAACGATGTGCAATTACAACAGAAGTGCGACCCTGCATTAATTTTTCGAGGGCGTCCTGTACCAACCGTTCCGATTCAGAATCGAGCGACGAGGTAGCTTCATCAAGAATCAGAATTTTGGGATTTTTAAGTACCGCACGAGCAATTGCAATCCGTTGACGCTGACCTCCGGAAAGCTGAGTTCCACGTTCTCCCACAATTGTTTCCAACTTTTCAGGAAAACGACTGATGAATTCCATGGCATTGGCTTTTTGAGCAGCTTCGGTAATTTCCTCTTCGGTCGCACCTTGTTTTCCATATGCAATATTTTCGCGGATAGTGCCGCCAAACAGCAAAATATCCTGAGGAACAAGGGCAATCTGACTGCGCAGGGCTGACAATGAAAATTCGCGGCTATTTTTTCCGTCGAAGAGAATTCCGCCTGAAGTTGCATCGTGCAAACGAAGCAAAAGCGTTGCAATGGTCGATTTCCCTGCACCGCTGGCTCCAACAAGTGCGACCATCTGGTTGGCCGAAATGTCAACGCTAATATTCCGAAGTACATTTTCTTCCGGCCTTGAAGGGTATGCAAACGTCAGGTTCTGGAAGCTGATCTGTCCATGAAGTTCATCTTTTGAATCTAAAACGATAATTTCCTTTAGATCTTCTTCCTGCTCATTAAAAATGGCAAACAAATCTTCCGTAGCGCCTATAAATTTTTGAATACTGGTATAAACGGAGGCCAAACCGCCAATGGTTCCGCCAACAAAAGCTGAATAAATTACGAATGAAAACAAATCGCCGGCTACCAATTCACCGGTGGCAAGCATGGCTGACCCTTTCCAGATAACAGCTACCAAAGCGCCAAACAAACCAAAAACGATAAATGCGGAAAATGCACCTTTGTATTTGCCACTTTTAATCCCGACTTCAGCAATTTCTTCTGTTTTCTTCCGATACCGGGCAATTTCGAAATATTCGTTGGTGTATGATTTTACACTTTGAATGCCTTGCAGAGTTTCTTCCACAATGGTATTGGATTCGGCCACCTGACTTTGAACCTGTTTCGAAAATTTTCGGATAAATTTACCGAAAACACGGGCAAGGATCATGATTCCGGGCAATACTGCCAGCATGAACAGGGTCAGCTTCGGCGAGGTAATGGTCAATAAAACAATACCGCCAATAATGATGATAATTTGCCGGATGAATTCGGCCAGTGTGGTTGTCAGTGTTTCCTGAAGCAGGATAATATCAGCGGAAATGCGGCTGTTCAACTCTCCCACCCTTCGCTGATCAAAGAATTTTAATGGTAGTTTTATGAGATGGCTGTATGTATCCTGACGCAAAAATGCAAGTGTTTTTTCTGTCACGTTCACAAATAAAACTATCCTGAAATACGAGAATACCGATTGTACCAACAATACAACCACGAGCATCAGCGCTATTTCATTCACAGTGTATGCAGTTGCAACTTTATTTCCTGAATTGACCAATTCTCCCAACAATTTAGGGAAAGCTAGACTGGCAAGACTCGATCCAAGAAGGAAAAACATTCCAACGTAATATTCGCCCTGAAACGGTTTGATGTACCTAAATAATTTGAATGCATTGCGAAGGCCTTCGCGGGTAATTTTTTTCTTTTCAACTTCAATCATCCGAAGATATTTTTATCAATTTTTTCATCGCATTTACAACAGTCCAAATCACTTTGTGTTCAATCAACTTTCCTTTAAAGACAGTGAGCGGGTGACTTTAAGCCACCCGCTCACTAAAAATTGATTGATCGCTCCCTTCGATACGCTTCGCTACTCAGGGAGCTGTACTGCGAACTACAGCTCTGAACTACAACTGTTTAAAGAAGTCGTTTCCTTTGTCGTCAACAATGATGAAGGCCGGGAAATTTTCAACACGGATTTTGCGGATTGCTTCCATGCCCAATTCAGCCATATCGATTACTTCACTCGATTTGATGCTTTGTTTGGCCAGGATTGCAGCTGGTCCGCCAATTGAACCGAGGTAAAATCCACCGTGTTTTTTACAGGCATCGGTTACCTGCTGGCTGCGGTTTCCTTTGGCTACCATAATTTTTGAACCACCAAAGCTCATAAAAAAGTCAACATACGGATCCATCCGACCGGCAGTAGTTGGCCCGAAACTTCCGGAAGCCATTCCTTTTGGAGTTTTTGCCGGACCTGCATAATAAACCGGATATTTTTTGAAATACTCAGGCATTGGCTGACCTGCATCCATCATTTCTTTCAATCGGGCATGAGCCATGTCGCGGGCAACAATTAAAGTTCCTGAAAGGTTAAGTCGGGTTTTAATCGGGTATTTGGACAAAATCGCAATCACATCTTCAATCGGCTGATCCAGATCGATGTCAACAGCAGGTTGCATGTGTGGCGCAGATTCAGGAAGGAAACGTGCCGGATTTTTCTCAAGCTCTTCAAGGAAGATACCGTCTTCAGTAATTTTCGCCTTAATATTCCGGTCGGCGCTGCAACTAACTCCGATTCCAACCGGACATGAAGCTGCGTGACGTGGCAAGCGCACTACTTTTACATCGTGTACAAAGTATTTTCCACCAAACTGGGCGCCAATGGCACTTTCCTGACATATTTTCTCAATTCTGCTTTCCCATTCCAAATCGCGAAAAGCCTGTCCGCCTTCGTTGCCTTCGGTTGGCAAATGATCGAAATATCCGGCAGAGGCTTTTTTTACGGTCGCAAGGGTTGATTCGGCTGAAGTTCCGCCTATTACCAGTGCCAAATGATAAGGTGGGCAAGCAGATGTTCCCAGATCTCCAATCTTTTCCTTGACAAATTTGATCAGGTTTTCTTCGGTCAGTAACGATTTCGTTTGCTGGTACAGGTATGTTTTATTCGCGGAACCGCCACCTTTGGTGATAAACAAAAATTCGTAGCTGTTGCCTTTTTCAGCATAAATATCAATTTGCGCCGGAAGGTTGGTTCCTGTATTCTTTTCGTCGAACATGGTTAACGGAACTACCTGAGAATAACGAAGATTGCGATCCTGGTAGGTGTCATAAATGCCTTTTGAAAGACATTCGGCATCGTTAATTCCGGTATAAACGTCTTCTCCTTTTTTACCCAGAACAATTGCGGTACCAGTATCCTGACAGGTTGGCAATTCACCTTCAGCAGATAC
The DNA here is from genome assembly GCA_030698405.1 of Bacteroidota bacterium. GTDB lineage: Bacteria > Bacteroidota > Bacteroidia > Bacteroidales > Prolixibacteraceae > Aquipluma. Next base: position 30,640 of record JAUYMU010000035.1, on the reverse strand, counting down.
AACCTGATTGAGCAACATCGTATGCGCCACAAAACGATCGTTATCAGTTGCTTCAGGATCTTGCAGGATTTTTGCCAGTTTTTCGAGATGCGATGCACGCAAATAAAAAGAAACATCTGTAAAAGCTTCTCGGGCCAAAAGTTCAAGTCCTTCAGGAGCAACTTTTAATATTTTGCGGCCATCGAACTCAACTGTCGAAACGAAATCTTTGGTTAAAAGACGATACTTCGTGGTATCATTCTTAATCGGAAATGGTTTTTGATACTTAAATGTTGACATTTTATAGTGTTGTAAATGAGTAATTAATAAATTTAATCAGTATAAAATAAACGTGTTTGAAACGGAAACAAATATAGTTAATCCGACATGAATATGGGAAAATACAACCGGCCATTTCTGCAATTCAAGAGAGTTTTAACACAAATGTATCTTCTGAACAGTTTTATTCATTAAACTTTGTCACACCTCCTGAAACCACAAACTTCATTACTTCCGAGGGGCTCAAATTTACTGTTTTGACCGAGCTTTCAGGAACAAGGTACAATTCGCCCGAAAAGTTATATGAATGCGGGAAATAGACTGCGACCATTTCATTCAATCCAAAATCCTGTAAATTTTTCTCAGTTACAAAGCCCAGTTTCCATAGATTGTTTTCATGATTCATACAAACAACAACAGGAACATTGAATTTTTTTTCCTTTCCGACGAATGCCGTAAATAAATCACTCAGAGAGGTATAGATTACATTCAGCAAGGGTGCACGCTTCAGAAGCCTTTTGGTAAAATAAATGAAAGGTTTGGCAATAATGGTCTGTCCGATTAAACCCATCACTGTCAGTGCAATAAATAAAACTACGATTCCAACACCCGGCACATCAAATTGAAAATGTTCTTTCAGCGGATCACGAACCAAGCGGTCCACAAAATCGAACATCAGAAAAACAGTGTATAATGTTACCGCCAAAGGACCTGACAATACCAGGCCTTGCAGAAAATAGGTAAAAATACGTTTCATGTTTTTTTGCGAAAGATAAGCGTTTTCGACTTGCGTTAAGAATTGGAACAGAACGATCGTCTTAAATAATTGTTATCACTGAAATAAACAATCAGGTTGCTTAAATTGTATTCTATAAAAATTACAACATGAAACAATTGGTAATATTAATGATGATCTTGTTGACTTTGGGCTGCAGCGGACAGGACAAGAACAGGCAAAATAATTCTACAACAATGAAATTCAATGAATTAAATGCATTTGAAAAATCGGTAATTGAAGGCAAGGGCACTGAACGTCCGTTTACCGGCATCTATTACAAACACGAAGAAAAAGGCACTTATTTGTGTAAAAAATGCAATGCACCACTTTATAAGTCAGCCGATAAGTTTGATGCTCATTGCGGATGGCCAAGTTTTGATGATGAAATCAAGGGAGCTGTAAAACGGACAACAGATGCAGATGGCCGTAGAACTGAGATTACCTGTATGAAATGTGATGCACATTTGGGACATGTTTTTATCGGCGAAGGACTCACTAAAAAGAATACCCGTCATTGTGTTAATTCTGTTTCCCTGAATTTCGAGCCTGAACCTAAAAAATAAAAAGTTCGTCATTCATGGATAATTTTTCATGAATGACGAACTCGTATTTGTAGATTATATTAGGGTCATTTTTGCTTTTCACCTGCCACAAGTTCCAATCCATCAATGTAATAAACCGGAACATATCCATCTTCGCTTTCAGCAAGCTTTCGATTCATTTCTGCGAGCTTTTCCGTTTGGTTGATGCTATCGTGTTTGCCGCCATCAATGTCATGCATGGCTGGCCCACTGTGCCCCAAAGCATGATCTTTGTGTGCTGATTCACCCTCAGCTGCTGCATTTTCTAACTCAGCCAGATCATCCTCGTCAAGCTGAACTTCCTGCAAAATCCCCCGAACCTGAATTTCGCTGCCCATTTGTTCCTGCTCAAATGATCCGATTTTACCAGCTTCAATCCGAATACTGATATCTTCGGTACTGCCCATTATAAAGCATCGGGCACCACTATTGCTGCAAACATGTGTAACAATACCTTTTATCATCACTTCTGTTCCAACAAGCGCCTTTCCGTTTTCCTGAAGTTGATCAACAGTCATTACAACCAATTCGGTCGATTTTTTCTGATTTGAAGTGTTGCACGAAAACAACAATACAAGACCTAATAAGAATACTACTGATTTTTTCATAAAATATAGTTTAAAGGTTTGATTTTCAAGCCACATAAAAAAGAATAATAGTCAAAGGAATCAGAACGCCCAGGGCAGTTAGCCAAAGTCCACGACCTTTAATTCCATACTTTCCTTTGAGTAAAAATAAACCGGAAATTGCCACAAACAAAAGGAAAAAGGCCATGATATCTGAAATCCAGATCCAAAGTCTGCCGGTTTGCGCCAAATGAATTTTATTAATTTGAAAAAAGAACGGGCGTTTTTTCAGTACTTCAAGCATAGCTTTACCTTCCTGAGGCTGATAAATTACAGTCCCTTCTTCTACAAATATCTTAATTTCGCCGGACTTCGTCACAAAATGTTTTTTGTATTTTGGCTGGTAACTGAAATTTTCCATCAATGTGAGCATTTCATTTTCAGCAAATTCAGTTTTTTGTAACGGCTGAACGGAAATTTCTTCTGAAATCATTGTATAGTGTGGATTCCAGTCAGTACGGTGATTCAATGCAATCCCGGAAATGGTATATACAAATGTAATACCCACCACAAAATATCCAATATCACGGTGCAACGACCGCAATGTTTTTCTAATGTTCATCATTTAGCGACCTTCAAATTGTCCTGCTAAATAAAGGTAATTTCATACAATAACCAAAGGTTAAACTATGATATTAATCCATGAATTGTACGTTGTGAATAATTTGATACACTTCCGGGTAAGAATTGGCTTCCATCAGTAATGCCCGAAGCCCTGCAGCTCCCGCAAAATCATTTGTGTAGATTTTATAAAACCGTTTCAGAATATTGATATTTTTTAAGTCGCCCCAGTTTTTTTCAAACAGTTGTGTATGAAGCAATAACTGTTTCAATTTCTCTGATTTGTCAGGCAACGGTAGGTTTGGATTAAAGAACCATGGATTGTGAAAGATTCCGCGACCAATCATTATACCATCGACTCCATACTTTTCAGCATATTCAATTCCCTGAGATATTGAAATCACATCGCCATTTCCTATAAATTTTGTTTCAGGACTAAGCTGATTCCTGATTTTTGCACCCTTTGCAATTTCATCCCAATTGGCCAAACCTTCCGATTGCTGTTTTTGCATACGTCCATGAAGAATCACCGCGGCAGGTTTGGTTTCCATCAATGTTGTCATCCATTTTTCGGTATCGTGGGTTTTTAGTCCTGTTCTGGTCTTTACCGAAACAGGCAGATGAGTGGCTTCTTTGGTGGCAAGAATTATTTCCCTGGCCAGACTTGGCTGATCAATCAAAGCAGAGCAGCAGCCATTTTTTACTACTTTTTTCACCGGGCACCCCATGTTGATATCCAGTCCGTCGAAATCATATTCCTGGGTAATTTCACCTGCGATTTTGTAATACAATTCAGGTCTTTTCCCCCAAATCTGGGCTATAAGCCGGATATTCTTTTGTTTCAAAAGTTCTCTTTCCGATTCACTTACAAATAGCCGCTCTCCCACCCTGATTTTGCCAACCGGATGGTTCATTCCATCAACCGAGGTGAATTCAGTGAAAAGGATATGCAAATATTCAGGATCGGCCATACCGGCCACAATTTCGCGGAAGACAGTATCGGTAACATCTTCCATTGGGGCAAGTGCAAAAAATGGTTTCGGAAGTAATTCCCAGAAATTGGACATATTAAATAAAAATTTAGACTGATCAGGAATCAGAGGACACAAGATTGGAATTATTTGCCAAACTGAAACTCTTTCGGTAAACCTGCCTGTTACCAAATTTGCGGTTGGACTTCTGTAAAAAGCTTTGTTTATCATCGTCTGTCCCGTTCTTCACATCGCAACAAACCTGAGAACAGCATTTTTCGTATTTACCTGCACATTCGGCACATTGGATAAACAACAAATGGCAAAGGTTATTGGCACAGTTTACATGCAAGTCGCATGGTTGTCCGCATTGGTGACAATGAGCGATCACCTGTCCGTTAACGGTTTCGCCCATTCGCTCGTCGAACACAAAATTTTTACCAATAAAATTTGGTTCCAGATTTAGTTGTTTGATCTTTCGGGCATATTCAAGAATACCTCCATGTAATTGGTTCACATCCTTAAATCCATGATGTTTCAGGTAAGCGCTGGCTTTTTCGCATCTGATTCCACCAGTGCAATAGAGTAAAATCTTACGGTCTTTCTTATCAGCAAGCATTTCAGTAACCAAGGTAATTTCTTCCCGAAATGTATCGACTTCAGGACGTATTGCACCCTTAAAGTGGCCAATCTCTGATTCATAATGGTTTCGCATATCAACAACAATATTTTCACCCGAACCCACCATTTCATGGAATTCAAGTGCGGTAAGGTGTTTGCCAACATTGGTTACGTCAAAAGCTTCATCGTTTAACCCGTCAGCCACCAATTTTGGACGAACTTTGATTGCAAGTTTATAGAATGACTTCCCGTCATCCTCAATGGCATATTTTATTGGAATCTGGTCAAAAATCGGATATTTCTTCAGACTGTCGAAAAAAGCCTCTAAATTTTCTTCCGGAACACTCATTTGTGCATTGATCCCTTCTCTCGCAATATAAATCCGGCCAAAACAATTGAGTGCCGACCAGTCCTGATAAAGTTGGTCTCTTAATGACTGAGGTTCATCCAATATAAAGTACCGATAAAATGAGATGGTCCTTCTTCTAAACATTTCCGCACAAAGCTTCAATTTTAATTCTTCGCTATTAATTTTATTGTATAAATACATTTAATCTATTTTTTTTCGGCAAATATAATAACTCCGGAAGCAAAAATAAGACATACAGGTCTGTTTATCTCCTAGGACTTTAAAACTTCATAAAAAAGGAATCTTTTCTGGAATTCGGACAATACATCTATTGAAAATATTCATTTCATATTATAAAACATACACTAAAATTTTATGCACTGAAAAACAGTCGGTTATAAAATGAAATTATTAAACTATTTTTCAACATTAACAAATTCTTAAAAAGATATAAAAAGAGTTAATAAATAACTCTTATATTAGCACCGCAATAAAATATTGGAATTCCTTTTCTCTTTTAACCAATATCTATTTCCGATCGAACTAAACTAAATTTGAAACAAAGGATTATCAGGCTCTGATAATCCTTTTTCTTTGAATGGTTAAGCATTGGATCAATAATAAATACAAAGTCTTAAAAAAACCTTATTTTTAAAGAAAAAAACCTCAGTAGAAAAAAAATAACGAATAGATCCACACCTTATTCAATGTTATTTGGATACGGGATATATCAAAAAGTTGTGTATAAAGAGTAGCTTTTTAAAAGAGAGGGGGCGAGCACCTTGGGTGCGAGGGGGTGAGTCGCGCTTTAAATATTTACCTACACCAAACGTTATAGACAAAAAAAAATCATCCAGATTCATACAACCCGGATGATTTTATATAATATTCTTTTTAAAATGGCACATCGAAAATTTCCTCTGAATTACTTCAAAAGAATTAAGAAACAGATATCAAAAATTTAACATGTTTCTTTCAGATAAAAGTAAAGAATGAACGAATGCTAATTGGATAAATCGTCAAAGTCGAGATTGGTATAATCTTTTGAAAAGGATGCGACCTCAAGTTCATTAACTTCAGTTGTTGCAGCCACTTTTTCGTAAACAGGAATAATTTCAGAATCATAATCGTCCACTTGATTTTGATCTATGAAAGAAATCACTTCCTGCAATCCATCAATAAATTTTTCAAAATCTTCTTTGTATAAAAAGATCTTGTGTTTTTCAAAATGAAAGTTGCCATCCTGCTCGAATCGCTTTTTACTTTCAGTAATGGTGAGATAAAATTCGTCTCTTCTTGTTGATTTCACATCAAAAAAATAGGTTCTCTTCCCAGCTCTGACAGCCTTTGAATAGATTTCTTCCCTGAATTTACTCTCATTTCCAAACTTTTCTTCATTTTTTCCAAAATCTTCCATCTTGCAATTTTTAAGTTTATTCCATTCTTACCAGTTCAAATATAAAAAATTTAATTGAGAAATAATAAAAAATGTTAATAAACACTTAAACATAAAATGAATTCAATTTCCAGACATCTTACCAACTATTATCCTGTATAGCATTTTTTATAAAACTGTTATCTGTTTATTTTGGCGGCAAGAAGTGTATTTAGCAAAAGCGAAACCCTGGTCATAGGCCCAACTCCGCCGGGAACAGGGGTAATATACGAACATTTTGGTGCAACTTCGTCAAACTTTACATCTCCCTTCAACCGCCATCCCGATTTGGTTTCCGGAGCATTAACGCGGGTTGTTCCCACATCAATAACAACAGCGCCTTCTTTTACCATGTTGGCCGTAATAAATTCGGGCGAACCCAATGCCGCAATAAGAATATCTGCTTCGGCACATACCTTTTCCAAATCTTTTGTTTGACTATGCGCAACGGTTACGGTGGCATTTACTCCTTTCTGAGACATTAGAATGCTCAAAGGCCGGCCTACTATATTACTTCGGCCAACAATCACGCAGTTTTTTCCTGAAGTAGGAATCCTGTATCTCTTCAACAGCTCCACAATTCCATAGGGAGTTGCCGATAAAAAAGTTGGAATTCCGAGAACCAATCTACCGACATTTACCGGATGGAAACCATCAACATCTTTACGCGGATCAATTGCTTCAATTATTCTTTTTTCTGAAATATGCTTTGGCAATGGTAATTGAACGATAAAACCATCCAAATCCGGATCATTGTTTAATTCATGTACTTTCGCTATCAACTCGTCTTCCGTCACATTGTCTTCAAACCGAACCAGGGAAGAACGAAAGCCAACCTCTTCGCAATCTTTTATTTTAAAAGCTACGTAGGTTTCACTACCTCCATCGTGTCCAACCAAAACAGCAGCAAGGTGAGGAGCCCTTTTTCCATCAGCAACCATCTGTTTTACTTGCTCTGCAATCTCCCCCTTAATATCTTCTGCCGTCTTTTTTCCGTCAATTAATATCATTTTAATCAGTATTTTCGAGTTATCGTCTTGAGCCAGCATTGCCCATCATCTTCTTCATGTTTTTTCCTTGCGACACAACCTGCATCATTTTTCGGGTTTCAGCAAACTGTTTTATCAGCCTGTTTACTTCCTGGACATCTGTACCAGAACCGTCAGCAATACGTTTGCGGCGGGAACCGTTCAAAACACCTGGATTCTCCCTTTCTTCAACAGTCATTGAATAAATGATTGCTTCGATGTGTTTAAATGCATCATCTTCAATCTGAACATCTTTCAATGCCTTGCCCATTCCCGGAATCATTGCTGCAAGATCTTTAAGATTTCCCATTTTTTTTATCTGCTGAATCTGTTTCAGAAAATCGGTGAAACTGAATTGATTTTTAGCCAGTTTCTGCTGAAGTTTCTTTGCTTCTTCTTCGTCAAATTGTTCCTGTGCTTTTTCAACCAACGAAACGATATCACCCATTCCAAGGATACGGTCGGCCATACGTTCAGGATGAAAATTATCAAGAGCGTCCAGTTTCTCACCGGTTCCAACAAACTTAATAGGCTTATCTACCACTGAGCGGATTGAAAGTGCAGCTCCACCGCGGGTATCTCCATCAAGTTTTGTCAATACGACACCGTCAAAATCAAGCCGGTCATTAAATTCCTTTGCAGTGTTTACAGCATCCTGTCCGGTCATTGAATCAACTACAAACAAAATCTCATGAGGCTTCACCGCATCCTTGACAGCGCTGATCTCGTTCATCATTTGCTGATCGATAGCCAAACGACCTGCGGTATCGATTATCACAACATCATTGCCCTGCATTTTTGCATGACGAATGGCCTCCATTGCTATTTTGACAGGATTTAAATTGCCGTCTTCAGTATAAACCGACACATTTATTTGTCCGCCTAAAACTTTGAGCTGTTCGATCGCTGCCGGCCTATAAACATCACAGGCAACCAGCAATGGATTTTTGCCTTTCTTGCTCTTCAACATTTTCGCAAGTTTTCCTGCAAAAGTTGTTTTACCAGACCCCTGAAGACCTGCAATTAAAATAACAGCCGGACTTCCTTTAAGATTGATATCGACAAATTTTCCGCCCATCAACTCCGCCAGTTCATCGTGAACTATTTTAACCATTAACTGTCCAGGTTTGAGAGCATTGAGAACATCCATCCCCAATGCTTTTTTTCTTACACTTTCAGTAAATGTTTTTGCTATCTTAAAATTGACGTCGGCATCAAGCAACGCACGACGAACCTCTTTAAGTGTTTCTGCAATATTGATTTCGGTAATCTTTCCCTGACCTTTCAGGAGTTTGAACGACCGTTCCAGTTTTTCATTCAGATTCTCAAACATATCTTTTCAGGCAATTTAATATTGGGTAAATGATTTTTGCAAAATTATAAAAATATGGCAAAGGGCTCTTCAAACAGAAAAAATTATAAAAATCCGTTTTTAGAGGGTTACCTTTTTCTGTTTTTGGGAATTAATAGGTAAACGGTCTAATTGCTATTGTAACTTTGAAATATGGGAAATCGTTGTTCAGATTATTACGGTCTTATATTTAATTGTCCGATAGGATTCGAATCATTGGATTGCGGATACAAAAGAATTAGACAGTTGCCTTTAAAGGAAAGGATATCGTATGTTAATATACTGACAGAGGCAGAAAAAAAGAATTTGGTAAAGAAACATCAGAAATGTCTTCTGGTCAGAGAAAAAAAGACCCTTTTTCACGAATCACAATAATGTAGATTTATAGGGAGCCAATTGGGCTCCCTTCTACTTTTCACCAAATTACTTCAATTAGTTATCGTAATCGATCCTCCAAATATTACCACAAAGTTAAATCTTGCTTGTTAGTTATTATTTATCATCGAAAAAATTCACCTCGAGTTCTTAAATAAATACTTGATATTTATACAATTACCATTGAATCATAGAAAATGAAAATATTTATCTTCAAAAAATAAATCGTTATGCAATAAATAAAATTGGTTTTGAATATTTTTTGTTTTAGATTTGTAATATCAATTCAGAATTAGAAATAATTCTAATTGCGCAGAAGAAGATTAGAAAATAAATTAGAATTGTTTTTACCCTTTAATCTAATTCTTTTAAAGTGCCCTCAAAAATATCCTGAATTTGATGTTAAATCACAATAAAATGTGGGTGACAGTAGGATTTCCTTTATTCAAAACTCACTTTTCCCTTATAAAATTCAATTTTAATCAGATATATTTGATTAAAAAAAATTTGATTTTCAGATGCATCGAATTTCTAATTATTACAATTAAGAATCCTCATTTCAATAATTGGAATTACATTCCAATTATCAATTAACTCAATAATTATCAATTATTTAAACTGCCTTCTAAAATTTAGAGGTATAAAAGAATAATGTAATTTACTACAACTTCGAGTGTTATACACCTAATTACCACAACTCAACAATTCAGCAAGCCATGGCTAAAAAAAGATTTGCAGAATCACAAATTTATCGTATCCTTCAGGAAAATGAAGCTGGAGTACCAATTCAGGATCTTATTAAGAAATATGGTGTCAGTCAGGCAACCATATACAATTGGAAAATAAAATATGGCGGCATGAATATTACTGAAATGCGCAGAATAAATGAATTGCAGGAAGAGAACGACAGACTAAAGCGTATGTTTGCCGACCTAAGCCTTGAAAACATGACATTGAAAAGCAGGCTGGAGAAAGACAAATAATCCGGATAAACGAAGTTAAATGACTATCCGTAAATTTTGTGAACGGACAATCATATAAAGTTATTTCTCCAGGGGCGGAAAACACCTATTTTTTTTGTTTTTAAATCACCATATTTTTACTTCAGAAAAGATATTCTAAGATACGTTTATAATTTTCTAAATAAACGATTAGAATTCCAGTTAAAAATTAGAATGATTACAAACAAATAAAATATACAAACATGTACCTGGAAAAACCAAATTATCAATGGTATGCAATATATACCAGAGCAAACGGAGAAAAAAAGCTTTTATCCAGTTTATTGGAAAAAAACATAGAGTGCTATTTGCCAATTAGAAAAGTACTAAAAGTATGGAGCGATCGTAAAAAATGGGTAGAAGAACCATTGTTTCGATGCTATGTTTTTGTAAAGGTAAGTTATATTGAATTTTTCAATGTACTAAATACACCGGGTGCTGTTTGTTATGTGAGTTTTGGAGGTAAAGCCCAGCCAATTCCCGCATTGCAAATTTCGAATATCAAAACTTTCCTGACTCAATCTGATCATGAAGTTACTTTAACTTATGAACGCATTCAAAAAGGTACAATGGTAGAAGTTTTATGCGGTTCTCTTCAAGGTATAAAAGGTGAAGTATTAAATATCTGCGGACAAAGCAGACTTTTAATACGAATTGACACAATGAATTGTAACTTGTATGCAAATATCACCAGAGAAGAAGTTAAACTGATCGAAGATAAACCATTGCAAAAATCCTATTCCCTGGCTCAATAAATTAAATCTCAACTGGCATCGAAGAATATTATTTTAGTGCATAACTATATTCAATACTGTTCCCTAATATTTCCATATCTCTTTACCCAAAGAGATATCTCTAATTTCCTGTTTTATCAGAACCTGATCTTTCCCCCTGGTATTTGATTGATTTAAATTATAGAAATTCATCCATCATTTAAATCATTAAATACCAGGTTCTATCAATGATCAACTGAATCTTATAGATTCTAAAATATCATCAACCTTCAAATCTAATATCATGCTTAAAGAACGTGAACCCATTCTTGAAAAACTTAGCATTGTTTTTCAGGTAATATTAACAATAGGCTGTTTTATTGGTGCAAAGTGGATTGCAAATGAATTTTTCAATCCTATTCAGGGTGATTCTATGCAATACAACATTATCTTGTTTCTAATTGTACTTTTATGGATTCTAATATTGGATCAGTTTAGTTTAGGGGGTGGATTAAGGTTGAAAATGTATTCAATCATTTTTATTGAGTACGTAACTGCTATTTTTATTGGCAATATTCTGTTGCTCTCGGCCATTGTAATATTGGATCTGAATGAAATTTCAAGGATGGTTTTGGCAATATTTGCATTGTTAAACCTAATCACTTTATACTCTTTTAAATTTGTTTTATCTGCCTTTATGAAATACATAAGGCGCAAAGGCATGAATTACCGTATGATTTTAATTATTGCGGATAAAGATTCAACTTATTTTATCGACCGTTTAAAAGAAACAACTGATTGGGGTTATAGAATTTGGGCTATCATGTCCGACGACCCATTTATAAAGTCAAGATATAACAATGAATATACCGTATTGTCACATGAACATGATATTTCCAATTTAATTGACAATAAACCAATTGACGAAGTTATCTATTGCAAAAGCTTCTTCGATCAAAATGAAATTCAGAATTACATTTATTCATGTGCCGAAGTTGGTGTTGTCTTCAGAATGCAATCTCAATTATTAAATTGTGTAAAAATGCAGTCAACACTCTCCTTCTTAAACCAAATGCCATTTCTTACTTTCAGAAACACCCCGGATAATTACCTGGCGCTCAAAGTAAAAACATTTCTTGATTTTATAATCTCACTACTCGTAGTTGTAATTTTATCTCCTGTTTTTTTAATTATTGCTTTGTTGATAAAGCTGGACGGGGGACCAATATTTTTTCTGCAAAAAAGAATGGGTTTAAATGGACGACGGTTTGCCTGTATTAAATTCAGAACAATGGTTGTTGATGCTGAAAGATTACAGGCATCATTGATGAGCCAGAATGAACAGGAAGGGCCGGTTTTCAAAATAAAAAAAGATCCTCGAATTACAAAAATCGGAAGATTTCTGCGTAAGACTTCCCTGGATGAATTGCCTCAATTTTTCAATGTATTGCAAGGTAACATGTCATTGGTCGGTCCACGCCCGCCAATTCCATCAGAAGTAAAACAATACAAACGCTGGCAAACCCGTCGTTTAAGTATGAAACCGGGAATAACCTGTATCTGGCAAGTTTCAGGAAGAAACAACATTCCATTTGAACAATGGATGAAACTCGACATGCAATACATTGATTCCTGGTCATTAAAACTCGATTTTATTATTCTTCTAAAAACCATTAAGGTTGTATTTACCGGAGATGGTCAATAAATTTCGATTTTATATTTTAATAATTCAATTTTACACATCAAACCGAAACGAGCCATCCCGATAAATCGGGACACACGAGAATGATTATAAAACCAAAAATGATGAACTTGCTTTTTTTAAGCCTTCCCGGTTCTACCGGGAGGAGGTTTGGAGGGGGCTTAAATTATAACCATATGAAAAACATCTTAGTCCCTACCCTATTGATATTTCTTCTTACCGCCATGTTTTCCTGCCGGAGTAGCCAGGAACTGATTTACATGAAAGATGTTGCAAACAATGAAATCATTCCCGGACTATCCTTGCAGAAAACTGAATACATTCTAAAAACTGGCGACATTCTTTTTGTCAGCATCAAATCCATTAGTCCGGAAGTAAACCTGTTGTTCAATCCGGAATCAAGCATGGAAGGAAACAGTGGGCAGGGTACTCAAAAGTATTCAACACCAAATAGTGCCTACCTATATGGCTACGAGATTGATTTAGATGGAAATATAAAACTTCCAATGCTTGGAAAAATAAAAGTTTCCGGGGTATCACTTTCACAGGTTGAATATGTTGTTCAAAAAAGAACCGATGAATTTCTGAAAGATGCCATTGTGAAGGTTAAACTGCTAAATTTTAAATTTACGGTAACTGGCGAAGTAAGAAGCCCCGGCACTTACTATAACTACAACAATTCTATAACAGTAATTGAAGCATTGGCAGTAGCCAGTGGAAATACTGATTTTGCATCAATCAACAAAGTTATGGTGGTGAGATCATTCCCCGAAGGCAATAAAACTTACCTGCTCGACCTGAGTTTGAAAAGCATCTATTTATCCGAAGCATTTTATCTTCAACCAAATGATTACGTTATCGTACAACCCGACAAGTACAAAAACTTTCAGTTAAACAGTCAGGCCTATTCACTCGTCTTTTCTTCGATCTCAATTTTACTAGCAGTTCTGGGATTCGTATTAAGATAAATTAAATATCCAAAAACCAACAAATATCAGCAAAATGAATAATACAACAAACATCAGCGATGTAGGCAGTCAGGACGAAGGTATTGATGTAAAAAAAATAATTTACCTTTTACTCAGGCAATGGCATTGGCTTGCACTTTTTGCTGCCATTGGCTTAATTGGGGCATTTAGTTACAACAAACTGACTAAGCCAAGTTACATGGTAAGTACATCCGTATTGGTCCCAGAAAAATCAAATGGATTGGACATGCGGGAATTATTTCAAGGGACTGCCGGAACTACAAATAACAATATTTTCAACCAAATTGAGATCATAAAATCTTATTACAATGTAAACCAGACACTTATAAACCTAAACTGGAGAACAAGCTGGTACAGCAAAGGATTGTTTGTCTGGAGAGGGATTTACAAACATGAGCCTTTTGATGTACAGGAAACTCCCAACTTTATTAACCCAAAAGGCATTGCCATCTTCATTACACCCGGGTCCGGTGACAATTATACGGTTAAAGTGGAAGGTAAAATTTTCCAGAACAACGCAACTTCAGACGTGAAATTTGAATCTTCAGGAACCTATGGCAGACCGTTTGAAAACAAATATTTTAAGTTCACATTACTTAAAAAAGTGAACAACTTCGAAACCCCCACAGGCAATTACTATTTTGTATTTAATGACCTGAATCACATAACCAGATCGTACATGGGAAGGTTAAGTGCGAGTCTGAAAGATAAAAGGGGCGATATCATTGTGTGTTCTATACAAGGCGAAGATCCAAGCAGAGAGGTTGAATTTCTGAATGAACTAATCAGGGTTTATACCACAGGTAAAATGGACTTTCAGAATGAAGCGCAACGTCGTTCCCTGGATTTTATCAATACACAGCTTGCCGGTATCTCCGATTCATTAAATACCGCCGGAACTAAGTTCACTGAGTTTCGTTCCCAAAATAACATCATAGATTTGGGGGCTGAAGGTAGACTTGTGATGGATAATTTGACTGCAATCGAATCAGAAAGAGCCAGAGCTCAAATGCAACTGGACTATTTTCAAGACCTTCTCAAGTATTTAAATAATGCTTCTGAACTCAACCAATTAGTTGCTCCATCGGTCGTTGGCATTCAGGATGCCTCACTCAATGCACTGGTTCTAAAATTAGGTGAATTATACAACCGCCGTCAGATAATTTCGTTTAGCGCCAAAGAGAACAATCCAACATTGGTAATGATTGACAAAGAATTAAACCAAACACGAACCCAATTAAATGAAAACCTTCGGAACCTGATCGACAATGCGACAAGAAACATAAACAGCCAGAAGGAAAGGCAAGACAAAATCAGTGTTCAGTTGAACAAACTACCTCAAAAAGAACAGAAAATGGTAAACATCCAAAGACAGTTTAACCTGACAAACGACCTTTATACTTTTTTGTTACAAAAACGTGCAGAAACAAACATTTCATTGGCTTCCAGTATGCCGGACGTTCAGGTGATCGACATTGCAAGACCTGAACTAGCGCATGTGATCGGACTTGGAAGAACAAAGATAATGTTGATAGGATTAATTTTGGGACTCTCTTTGCCATTGGCATACATAGTTATCCTTGGATACTTCGATAACCGAATTCGAACCCAGATCGATTTGGAGAGAAACACAACTATTCCTATTCTGGGAAATATTATGCACAACCCATCTAAATCAGAATTGATTGTACATGAAAATCCAAAATCAAACATTGCAGAATCGTTCCGGGCTTTGCGCACGAATTTGCAGTACATGCTTACCGGTCCGGGGGGAAAAGTAATATCTATTCATTCAACAAATCCCGGCGAAGGAAAATCCTTCTCTTCGATCAATCTGGCGAGCATTCTGGCAGTAAACAACAAAAAAGTACTTTTAATTGGTGCTGATATGAGAAAGCCCAGATTGCACAAAGCGTTTAAGCTTCCGAATGAAAAAGGTTTAAGTACCTACCTGATTGGAAACGATTCCATCGATCAGGTTATTGTTCCGACACTAATTGAAAACCTATCTTTGTTACCGTCTGGTCCAATTCCTCCAAATCCGGCTGAAATTCTAAACAAACCGGAGATGAAAATCCTCATCGATGAAGTTTGTAATCAGTTTGATTACATTATCATTGACAATGCACCAACTTCCATGGTAACCGATGGGCACATCGTTAGTCATTTTTCTGACCTGAATATTTTCATCCTTCGGTATGGCGTTTCCCACAAACACCAGATCGAGATAATCAATCAGTATGTTGATCAGAAAACTATCGGCAATGTGGCAATCCTTGTAAATGACATCAAAATGAACGCATTTGGACATTCCTATTACAAATATTACCAATACGAAGCCTACCAAAACACCTATTATTCCGACGAAAAAGAGGAAACAAAAAACCGTCGTAAAAAAAAAATAGCGTGACCTAAATGTGTGGATGTGAGGATGTGAAAATGAGAAAATGAGAGAGTGTAAAACTTTTAACCTTTCAGACCTTCAATCTTTTCAATCTCATCAATCTTTTCAATCCTCTCAATCTCTTCAATCCTTCAATCTTTTCAATCTCATCTTTTCTTCATGGAATTCAGATCTTCCTTTAAACCTTCATTGGTCATCGCAATCGACTTCGATGGAACCATCGTCGAACACCGGTATCCATTCATTGGAAAGATTCGTCCTTTTGCATTCGAATCCATGGAAGCCCTCCAGATAAAAGGACACCGTTTAATCCTTTGGAGCCATCGTGCAGGTGCTAAACTCGAAGAAGCAGTTAAATTTTGCCGTTCACATGGCATCGAATTTTATGCCGTTAACAAAAATTTTCCGGAAGAAATATGGGAAGGAACCGATAGCCGAAAAATACTGGCTGATATATACATCGACGACCGCAACCTTGGAGGGCTTCCTTCCTGGGGTGAAATCTATAAAACAATTTGCCCGGAAGAAGAAATGACACCGATGAAAGTCAAGAAATTGTGGTGGAAAGTGTAATGAAATTTACAGATAAAACGAACATGCTGCTCAAAATTAGTTTAAAGAAGGCAGCGCAAAAAGGAATGAATATTAAAGTACAAATTATCAATTCTATAATTAATCTGTCTTAACCAATCAGTCAATTAATCCATAGATTCTGTTGTTAGGTTCGTCAATATATCGAAATAAAACAAATGTGAAATCACTTAATTAATTTTCATAATTTAAAAGTAAAAACAAATAAACAAATATGCAGACAGCAAAACGTGTAGCTGTAAATACAGGGTTTCTTTATGCCCGAATGGCAATAACAGTTTTTATCTCCCTTTATGCTACCCGTTTAATTTTAAATGCATTAGGCGCTGCTGATTTTGGATTATTCAATGTGATTGGAGGAGCAATCGTAATGCTTACCTTTTTAAATAATGCGATGGCTTCTTCTACACAGCGATACATGTCATTTGCACAAGGCGAAGGGAATACTGAAAAGCAAAAATCTATTTTTAATGTCAGCATAATCCTCCATTTCATAATTGCCATACTTGTTGTTTTACTTTTGGAAGTTGCAGGCTATTTTTTTTTTAAGGGCATTTTTAATATTCCAGCCGATCGGATTGATGTTGCCAAACTAATTTTTCAGTTTTTGCTGATCAGCACATTTTTTACGATCATATCAGTTCCATACGATGCGGTAATTAATGCACATGAGAACATGTTCCTTGTAGCTGTTCTAGGCATTATAGAAGCGGTGTTAAAATTGGCAATTGCAATATATATCACCAATACAACTTTTGACAAACTGATAGCATATGGATTTTTAATGACTCTTCTGTCTATATTGCTTTTAATCATGCGTCGTATATATTGCCATCGAAAGTACTTGGAGGTCAAAATCAATCTAAAAAAATACATAAGTAAGCCTCTCTTTATAGAAATGACGCATTTTGCAGGATGGTCATTTTTAGGTTCTGCCAGTAGCATGATATCTAATTATGGGCAAGGCATTGTAATGAATATGTTTTTTGGTACTTTGGTTAATGCGGCTCAGGGAATTGCGAACCAGGTAAGTGGGCAATTAGGTGCTTTTGCCAGTACTATGATAAAAGCTCTAAATCCTTTAATAGCCAAAAGCGAAGGATCAGGTAATAGAGAGTTAATGATTAAAGCATCAATGATGGGAAGTAAAGTTTCGTTTTTCCTTTTGATGTTTTTTTATATTCCGGTCTTAATTGAAATGCCATTTATTTTCAAGCTATGGTTGAAAGTTGTGCCGGAAAATGCTCAAATTTTTTGTACATTACTACTAATTAGGATGCTTATTGAACAACTTTTTATTACGTTAACATCATCAATTGCTGCTGTTGGTAAAATAAAAAGATTTCAGTTATACAATTCGATACTTAACTTCTCACCATTAATTGCAGGTTTTTTACTATTTAAAATTGGCTACCCACCCTATTTCATATATATTGTATTTATTATCTATTCCATTCTAAATTCTGTAATTATTTTACATTTTGCAAGAAAAGATTGTAGTCTATCAATTTTATTTTTCTTTAAAAATGTTATCAGTAGATGTTTAGTTGCCTTTTTTATTACAATTATAATATCAGCTTCTCCTATATTTCTAATGGATGAAGGAATTGAACGTTTAATAATAGTAATTGGAATTAACACTATAATTTTTACAATATCGGTATTGGTTATTGGTTTATCAAGATCAGAAAGGTTAAATATTTTGTCAATGGTAAAAATTGAACCTGAAAAGAAAGAGATTCTTTAGTTTTAAAAATTTGTTCAAATGAAAGATTACACTGTTTTCATCAGTTCCTCAGATTCTTACTCTGATTTATGGCCAATGTTTTTCGATATGTTTCAAAAGTATTGGCCTAATTTTAAAGGTAAAATATATTTAAATACGGAATTTAAGATATTTGAACATGAATCCTTGAATATTATCTGCACAAATGTTGGCAAATACAATAGTTTTGGCAAGACTTTTCGGGCAGGTTTAGATAAAGTAGATTCCGAAGTGGTAATTCTCATCATGATCGACTATTTATTCATGGGGAAAGTAAAAGTTGAGAAATTATACGAATATCTTGAGTTTTTCAAATTGAATGATTTAGACTCTCTTTGTTTAGTTCATCAGAACTACAGACAAATGGAGCATTCGCTGAATGAAGAACTTAGTTTTGTTATACCACCATCAAGGGATATGTTTTCATTTCAAACAGCATTCTGGAAAAAATCGATGCTTTATAAAATGGCATTGCCTCATGAAAATCCATGGACTTCTGAATGGTATGGAACACAAAGAGCAAATAAGATGAAGATCAAATTAGCTTGTCCTTCTGATCAGGCTTATAACCCTATTCCATATGACCCTGCTGGTTGTTTGCATAAAGGTAAGTGGCTTGACAATGCAATTACACATCTCAAGAGCCTCAATTACGATATTGATTACAATATTAGAGGTTATTTTGCAGAACCCAACAGAACTATTAAAAGTCGGTTGAAAATAAAATGGATGTTGGTAAGACATGGCTTAATTGGAAGTTATTGGGATATAAGAAAACGAAAAGTGAATTCTTGAAAAAGTATAATGAATATAACAGAATTAATTCTTAAAATAAAAAGAAGACTATGGAGTAACCTTGTAAAGTATACTCGTAGAAAAAAAATCTATCCTTATATCTATAAGTCTTATTGGCATTTTAAATTTTTTCCAAACGCCACTGTATTAAATAGGATCAATTATTATACTGCGGTTCCTAATCCGGGAGCAGGCATTGGTCATCAGTTGGCGAACTACATTTCAGGTTATTGGTTTTCAAAACAGTTTGGTTTAGAATTTGCACACATGCCATTTGCACAGGAAAAATGGGAAAGATTTTTTGGCTTTGGAGAAAATGAAACTTCTGCAAAAAATTTAATAAATGAACATGGATTTAAACAGATTTTGCTTCCGTTATTCGATGAATCAAATTCAGATGAGATTGAACTTATTAAGAATATTATTGCTTCTTTTCACGGACAGAAAGTTGTGTTTGTTGCAGAACAAGATCAATCTTATCGGGATCAGTTTGGTGTGATAAACGATATTAAGAATAAATTTTACCATGCCAATGCGAGAAAAAAAGATAAATTAATTTACTCAAATGAACAATTTAATATTGCCATTCATGTAAGACGTGGAGATATTGTCGTTGGTCAAAAAAATAAAAAATCCAATTTACTTATGCGCTGGCAAGACAACGAATATTTTACAAAAGTGCTTTCTGCTTTAATTGATCAGTTTGAAGTTAATAAACCAATCGCAATATACTTGTTTTCACAAGGTGAAGTTGCCGATTTCTCTATTTTCCGAAAATTTGAAAATATACAGTTTTGCCTGGACATGAATGCTCAGGATTCTTTTTTACACATGGTTTATGCAGACCTATTAATAACTAGTAAAAGTTCATTTTCTTACAAGCCAGCCTTATTATCAAATGGAATTAAAGTTTGTCCTAAAGATTTTTGGCATGGGTATCCTAAATGTAACCAATGGATTTTGGTAGAAAAAGATGGATCAATAAGCAAAGTAGAACTCGAAAAATTGCAGCAATTTGATTCAATAATAAATTGATTAGTGTCATCATATTAAAATCAAATACTCTTTAGCTTAAAAAGGAAACAAGATAGAATGAATAGACTAACTATATTTAGCCTTAAATTACTAAGGAAACTATATTCAACGTTTTTTGGATCCGATCAAACGTCAATCCAGGAATGCGAACAAGATCCCAATAAAGCATCTCTGATTATTTATGAAGCATTAATTGCTGAAGGACCATGCATGATAGCACGGTTTGGAGGATTTGAATTAGCAACTGTTGTAAATTATTTGGGAATTAAACGGCTTTCACGAAATACCAGTGGATTTATAAAAGGCGAAACTCCTGCGTGGTGGTGGGAGGACACTTTGCTTTTATCAATGCATACAAATGCAGGTTTTTTCCCAATGCAAATTGACAAAGTAGAAAAGTTTTGTCAATTAATGATTACGGATATTCCTCTGGTTGACATACTTGGGTCGTGGTTGCCCAACGAACATTATTTTAAAAATGAATTGAATAATTGCAAAAGAGTTAACTTTGAACTACTGAATCCATACTTTTCGTCAATACCATGGACAAAAGCATTGGAGGGGAAAAAGATATTGGTAGTTCACCCGTTTGCAAAAACTATTGCTGAACAATACAAAAAGCGAGACTTAATATTCCTTAATAATCTTTTGCCCGAATTTGAGTTAAAAACTATCAAAGCCGTACAAAGCATAGCTGGAAAAAAAACGAATTTCAACGATTGGTTTGAGGCACTTGAGTACATGAAAACAGAAATTGACAAACACGATTATGACATCTGCCTTATTGGATGTGGTGCATACGGTTTCCCTTTAGCGGCTCATGTAAAACGTAGGGAAAAAAAAGCTGTTCATTTGGGGGGAAGCCTACAGTTACTTTTTGGAATTCGCGGGAAACGGTGGGAAGATGAAACTTATAACTCAAAATATAACTACGCAAACCTGATGAATGAATATTGGGTAAAACCGAATAAACAAGAAAGACCGAATAATGCAGCGCTTGTCGAAGATGCCTGCTACTGGTAAATAAAAATTAATGCATTAATTTTTATTTATATTCGATATCATCGATACAAAGGTAAATAAAATACAAAATTTAAAATTTCTGAAAATATTTGAATGTTACAAATAATAAATTATTATAAAACAAAAGTTATCTTTGAACTAAAAAGATTAACATTATGAATATTAATTATCTAGAATGGGATTCAAGTTTTTTTGACTTAAAAATAGGCAAAGTATTATATTTAGAAAAGAATAATTCATCTTCAGAAATAGATGAAATACTTACTAAATCCCAAAATGAAAACTATGATTTAATTTATCTTATTGGAAATCAAAATTTAAAAATAGAATCATCTTTATTATTAAAACACAATGGACAACTTGTTGATAAGAAAGTTATTTATGAAAAAGAAATTATAACGAACCTATATGAGTATGATGATGTAGAAGAGTACAAAGACGTAAGCGTGGTTAAAGAATTAGAAAAATTAGCATTTGAAAGTGGTAAGTTTTCACGTTTTCGAAAAGATACTAATTTTAAAAATACTGATTTTGAAAGGTTGTACAAATTGTGGATGCAGAACTCTGTTAACAAACAAATAGCAGATAAAATTTTCATATTGAAACGTGAAATAAATATTGTTGCAATGATTACTTTAAAAATCACCTCTAACTGCGGTACAATAGGATTACTTGCAGTAAATTCATCAGAAAAAGGAAAAGGATTTGGGAAAAAATTGATCGGCGCTTCTCAAAACTATTTATTTGAAAACGAAATAAGAAAATTAAATGTAGCAACACAATTGAATAATAAAATTGCCTGTTCATTCTATGAAGCTTGTGGATTTCGAATTAAAGACATAAATAACATATTTCATTTTTGGCTAAAAAAAACAGATTAAGTATGATACCTTTCAACAAACCTTATCTCACGGGAAAAGAAGCACATTACATGTACTCCGCTGTCTTTACAGGAAAACTATCTGGAAATGGACAGTATACCCAAATGTGTCAGAATTTTTTTGAACAAAAATATAAATTTAAAAAGTGTTTATTGACCACAAGCTGTACTGATGCACTGGAAATGTGCGCCTTGTTATTACGAATTGAGCCTGGCGATGAGATTATAATTCCCTCATATACCTTCGTATCTACTGCTTTAGCTTTTATTAGGCAGGGTGCAAAAGTGATATTTGCCGATAGTAACACTGGTAATCCTAATCTAGATGCAAATCAAATAGAGTCTCTTATTACTGACAGAACTAAGGCCATTGTCCCTGTTCATTACGCAGGCATTGCCTGCGACATGGATAAAATCATGGAAATAGCAAAAAAATACAATTTATTTGTGGTAGAAGATGCAGCCCATTCAATAGACTCTTATTATATTTCAAGTAAGTATGGAGAAAAAAGGGCATTAGGTTCGATTGGCCATTTAGCAGCATTTTCATTTCACGAAACCAAAAATATTATTTCAGGAGAAGGAGGCATGTTAGCCATTAATGATGAACAATTTGTGCATCGTGCCGAAATTATATGGGAGAAAGGTACCAATAGAGCAGAGTTTTTTAGAGGCGAAGTAAATAAATACGGGTGGGTTGATATCGGCAGCTCTTTTTTACCTTCAGAAGTTATAGCAGCCTTTTTATGGGCACAGATTGAACATTTAGACGAAATCCAAAATAGGAGAAAGGAATTATGGGAACAATATTACAAAGGATTAATACCTTTAGCAGAGAAAGGACATTTTAGTTTGCCAAAACATTCAGATAATGTTACAAAAAATGCACATATGTTTTACCTGATTTGTAATTCTTTAGAGGAAAGATCAAATTTATTAACATATTTGAAGCAATGCGGTATACTGGCAGTTTTTCATTATTTGAGTTTGCATATTAGCCCATATTACTATGACAAGCATGATGGGAGAAATTTGCCTAATTGTGACCGTTATTCCGATTGTATAGTTAGACTTCCTATGTTTTTTGAATTGAAATTTGATGAAATAACGAGGATCGTTAGTTCAATACAAAATTTTTATCTTCAAATTTAAAAAAGAAAAAATGAATTTAGTATTGTTATCTGGAGGTAATCCGTATGATGGTTCGAGTGGACTTGTTTATGACATGTACAAAAGCTTTAAAGACAAAGGACATTCTGTTGTACTTATAACTAATTATTATGATATTAAATTTGAACCAGGTATTAAGTCTGTATATGGAAAATATGCTTCAATTATGCATATTTGGTCAACAAAGATTAGAAATAAACTAGCAAGGAAGACTAATCCAAACTATTACATGATAAGTCTTCATGAAAATCATAATTACATAAGAACAAAAAAAGTATTAAACCATATTAATTTTAAAGTTGATGCCTTTCTATATTTATTTCCTCATCATTTTTTGAATTCCCGAAATCTTTATGAATTAAATCAAGATACAGGTGCACCCATTTTTGTTATGCCTATGGATATGGCAAATTTTACTGGAGGCTGTCATTATGCAAATAATTGTGAGGGTTATAAACATTCATGTGGCATTTGTCCTGGTATTTATTCACAAAAGCAGAAAGACATAACTTATAAAAATATAATCTACAAAAAAAAATACATCAGTAAGACAAATGTATACACGCTAGGGAATCAATGGTCATCTGAACATATAAAACAAAGTAGCATTTATAAAGACAAACCTAACTTCAATCTAAATATTTTGATTAACGAATCAATATTTAAACCCGGTGATAATAATGAAGCAAGGAAAATATTCAATATTCCTATTTACAAGAAGATTATATTGTTCGCAGCAGCATCTGTTCGAGAAAAGAGAAAAGGGTTATCCTACTTAATGGATTCATTAAATATTTTGCATAAAGAGATTTCTAAAGCAGAAGGTGAGAAAATAGGTATTGCAATAGCCGGTAATATAGAAACTGAAATACTTCAATCAATTCCATTTGATACATATTTACTTGGATATCTAAATTCAAAGACAGAATTACCCTTAGCATATCAAATGGCAGATGTTTTTGTTTCACCTTCAATTCAAGATGCCGGTCCTATGATGGTCGTTCAATCAATGATGTGTGGAACACCTGTTATTGCCTTTGAAATGGGGAATGCTTTTGACTATATAATTGATGGAGAGACTGGTTATAAAGTTCCTTTGTATGATACAATTATATTAAAAGAAAAAATCATTTCGCTATTGCAGCTACCGAAAGAAGAGAAACATAAAATGTCTATAAAATGCAGAGAAATAGGATTAAGTAAGTCTTCTTCAGATATGTTTGAAAAAAAATTTATTTCAATTTTCAAAACGACTAAAAACAATCCAAATCAAAACTAAAATAATGAAGGTTCTACATATTCTTCATGAATTAAAGTTCTCAGGGGCTGAGATTATGTACGTTGATGCAGCTTCTTTTTTTCAAAAAAAAGGGTGTCAATTAAATGTTTTGGCAACAGCAATCAATTTAGGTGAATATGCTCCATACTTTGAACGAGCTGGGTATAATGTGATGCATAAAACTTATCCTGCACTCAAAAATTATATATCACGAATTAAATATTACATCGATATAATTCGGTTTCTAAAAATAGAAAATTTTGATGTAGTGCATATTCATGCCAGCGGCACTATGTGGGGAATGGCCTTGTGTGCATGGATTGCCGGGAAACGATCAGTCTATACCTTTCACAGTGTTTTCCCAACACGATTTTTCACCTATCCATACCACTGTCTGCTCAGATGGAGTGCAAAATATATATTCAAATGTCGCTTCCAGACCATTAGCGATTCGGTTTTTAATCACGAATTAAACTTTTTTCACAATCGTACAACAAAAATATTAAATTGGTACGGAAGCAATCGTTTTTATCCTTCAATGGAAGGAGAAAAATCCCTAATTCGTAATGATTTAGGGATTAGCACAAATACGCTGGTTCTAATTTCGGTAGGAGGGTGTAATCACAACAAACGTCATACTGATATCATCGAGGCACTGCCAATCATACTAAAAGAATTTCCGGATTGTTTATACCTACATCTGGGCCATGGTAATACTGAATCAGATGAAATTGAATTAGCCAATAACCTGGGTGTTTCTGATCATATTCGGTTTTATGGAAATCAATCCAACGTAAGAAAATTCCTCATAGCATCTGATATTTACATGATGACCAGTCGTTATGAAGGTATTTCACTTACAACGATTGAAGCAATGGCATGTCAGCTCCCTGCGATTCTTTATAATGTACCAGGGTTACGCGATTTTAATAGTGACGGTGAAAACAGCATTTTAATACCTGAAAATTTTCAAGTACTTGCAGAAAATGTTATTTTTCTGAGCAGAAATTCAGGAGAGGCACAAAAGATGGCTTTACGTTCAAGAATGTTGGTGGAGGGTAAATTCTCATTAGCAAAAAATGCAGAAAAAATATTTAATTTGTATAAATAACTGCTCACATAACATGTTTAAAAACTCAATATTTCAATTTATTATATTTTCAATTTTACTAATTACAATTCTTTCAGTTGAAAGTGATAGTAAATTTCCAATTGGAAATACAACTTTTTGGTGGATTGTTCAAGCTATGATCTTGTTGGCGTTTTGGAAAGCATCAAATATCTATTTTGATCCCGTAAATAAAAAATCCATGTTAGCGATAAATTACTATCTGATCTGGAACATTATTTGCATTGTGCGTGGATTATTTATAGCAGAAAGTTATTGGGATTGGAAAGGTTTAATTGGGAATTCAATGGCTATACTATTACCAATCGTTGCCTATTCGGCTTCCAATAAATTTATTTCAAAAGAATTAATCAAAAATTATATAAAATATGCCTTACCGCTTTTTCTCTTTTTTGCTTTTCTCATTCCATTAGGTGCTTACGGCTTTTATTTAGTACCTATAAGTTTTCTAATATTATTTTTACCTGCGTTAACAATGCGTTGGAAAGCTATCTTGATCATAATTACCCTAGTTGTATTTACTGCAGAGTTAGGAGCTCGAAGTAACGTGATAAAATTTGGAGTGCCATTGTTCTTGAGTTTGTTATATTATTTCAGATTATTTTTGTCAACTAAGCTTTTAGGAATAATTCGTATAATATTGTTCGTTGCCCCCATCATATTATTTGGACTTGCAGTCTCCAATATTTTTAACGTGTTTAACATGGAAGAGTATGTAGAAAAAGACTATGTGGAAATTAAAAGAAATGCTGAAGGTGAAATTATTGAAGATGTTTTAACTACAGATACACGTACCTTTTTATATGTTGAAGTTTTACAAACTGCACAAAATCACAACACATGGTGGATGGGTAGAAGTCCTGCAAGAGGAAATGAGAGTGAATCATTTGGCGAAAATGATTTGTCAGGCCGGAATGAACGATTAGCGAATGAAGTGGCAATTCTCAATATTTTTACCTGGACAGGTATTATTGGAGTAATTTTTTATTTCATAATATTTTACAAAGCTTCTGATCTGGCATTAAATCAATCAAACAATATCTTCGCAAAATCTTTGGGATTGTTTATCGCTTTTCGTTGGCTTTACTCATGGGTAGAAGATATTAACATTTTTTCTCTGAATTATTTTATGCTTTGGTTAATGATAGGACTCTGCTACTCTAAAGATTTTCGGGAAATGACAAACGAACAAGTCGAAAAATGGATTCAAAGTATCTTTAATTTCACTTATCTGAAATCTAATGACTCACCATATAGTCTTAAAAGAAAAAAAAATAATCTATGATGAATATTGCAGTTCTTATAACATGCCACAATCGCCGAGAAAAAACATTATCCTGTTTACACTCTTTGTACAATTGTGCCTTACCTGATACCCATAAACTGCATATTTATCTTGTTGACGATCAATCTACTGATGGGACCTCAGATGCAGTAAAAAATGAATTTCCATTGGTTAATATTATACAAGGCAATGGAAAATTATTTTGGAATCGGGGTATGCATTTGGCATGGGAAACTGCAGCAAAAGCAAATGATTTTGAATTCTATTTATGGTTAAACGATGATACTTTTCTTTTCCAAGAAGCCTTAGAGAAGGTTTTGAATGCGGCCAATTCAACTGAAAACAGGGCAATCATTGTTGCGAGCAGCAGTTCAAAGCGAACAGGCGAACTTACTTATGGCGGATTGACCAGGAGTGGGAAAAAGATAAATCCTTGTGATAAATTGCAAGAAACTGCAACTTTCAACGGGAATTGTGTATTAATTCCAAAATTCGCTTATCAGAAAGTTGGTAAGCTTGATCCGTTATTTCATCATACATTAGGTGATATTGATTATGGATTTCGGACAAAATCAAATGGCATAAAATCCTATGTTGCACCGGGTTTTTTAGCTTATTGTGAGAGACATGAAACCTTAGCAAAGTGGTGTCTTAAAGAGATTACGTTCCTGGAACGAGTCAAATCGCTATATTCACCATTGGGCTTACCTCCATACTATCACTTTCGCTACGATCTCAGACATTTTGGAATTGTAATCGCGTTTAAACACTTTTTTTCCATTCACTTGAGACTATTAGTTCCACAACTATGGGAGAAGAAATTAAGTTCTCATTTCAAGTCGATTCGCCTACAGTAAAGAGGGTCTATCGAAATCAGAATAATTATCTGATTGATTATTCTGTTGGAGTTTCCAAGAACTACTGCATCATATATTTTAGTAGTCACGATTTATATTATCCAAACACAGAAGAAATATTTCGAAAAGAAATTATCAGGAAAAATCGGTTCGAATGGTACAATATTCGTATCAAATCAGGATACAAACACATATTTATACGAGATATTCAGAAACAATATTATTTAAATGGAATAAACAATAACATTAATACCATAGATGGCTTATTGGAACTTCTAAAGGCAGAAACAAAAGGATTTAAAGTTATTACAGTAGGCAGTTCTGCCGGGGGATTTCCAGCAGTCTTATTCGGTCAACTGCTTAATGCAGTGAAAATATTCACATTTAACGGGCTATTTGAAGTGAAGAGTAAACTTTCCACCACAACCGAACAAATTAATCCAATCATATTTAGAGAAAAGGATAATAATTTAATCAATAAATATTTTGATCTATTTCCTTACATAAATAATCCTGCCTCTATTTACTATTTCAGCTCTAAATATAGTGAATGTGACAAAAAACAATATTCGCATGTATTAACTCTTCCGATTCATCTATTATTATTTAAAACAGCGCACCATGGTATTCCATTTTTGAAAAGTAGCCTTAAATACATAATGAATTTAAATGATGATGAATTAAATCAATTGGTTAATAAAGGGGAGTATCATCCTTTATTTTTTTCATATAAAATAGAAGGACCTAAGGCATTATTAAATTTATTTTTACTAGTATGGAAGGACTATATAATTAAAAAAATAAGATTACGCAATTAAGCTCGTTAAGCATATTCCAAAAAAATCACAGCAAAACTTTTATCAATATTGTTTCATTTTGTTTTATCTTTTGATTTTTTACCAATTATTTCACATAACCAGATGTCGCTCTATCTATAATCATCATGATAAAATACTTAGATACATACTTATCATTTACCAAGCATTCTTGTGTACATCTTATTTTAAAAGCTTTGCATGGTTTGGCTTGAGAGTAAATTTTGAATTTAGTACTCTATAAATGAAACTAATCTCAAACATATTTTATGTCATTATTCTTTGATACTCCTATACTTTTTTTGATATTCAACAGACCAGATGTCACAAAACGAATTTTTGAACAGATTAGGACTATAAAACCTAGGTATTTATATATAGCCGCTGATGGTCCAAGACCAGGCAGAGAAGATGATTTAGTAAATTGTAGACTTACACGTGAGATCTTTAATCAGATAGATTGGGTCTGTGAATTAAAAACATTATTCCGTAATGAAAATCTCGGATGTGGATATGCAGTATGCTCTTCAATTTCCTGGTTTTTTGAACAGGAGGAAGAAGGTATTATTTTGGAGGATGATTGCTTTCCGGATTTGAGTTTTTTCCAGTTTTGTCAGGAATTATTAGATAAATACAAAGACGATGAGAAAATTTATTTGATTTCTGGCACAAATATGCAAAATGGCATAAAACGTGGTACTGGCAGTTATTATTTTTCAAATTATCCTATTACCTGGGGCTGGGCTAGTTGGAGAAGAGCCTGGAAGGATTTCAGTTATGAAATGCCAGATTTTGAAAAGTCATTTATATCGGGCGATTTTGATCATCTTTTCGCTAGCACCAGTGAAAAATTTTTCTGGAGAAAAAAACTACGGAAAGTTAAGTCTGAAAAAAAACACATTTGGGATTATCAATGGTTCTATGCTATTTGGAAGAATGGAGGAATAAGCATAATTCCAAATGTTAATCTAATTATTAATCTTGGATTCAGAAATAAAGCTTTACATACTTTTTTGAAAGATTCCATTCGTGAACCTACAATTGTAAATTCAATTAAATTTCCATTAATTCATTCTCGTCAAAAAATTGATCACATTGCAGATCTTTATACGTATAAAAACGTTTTTAGCCATTCCATAGCCAGACTCTCACGTTTAACAAAGGAAAATGGAATTTATTCAATATTAAAATACACAGCGTTGAAGTTTTTATTTAAAATATAGCATTTTAGGATATTTTATCAAAACTAACATTATATAATTTTTAAAATTGCCAATATCTTGATTATTAAATAAATAGAAAAAATATAATTTTCAATAAACATACAATTTAACTATTTTCAAAATTCCTCAATGTCTTTGAAATGGCAACAGTTAAAAAAATACTTTCATACAATTTATTTCTGTCATCTATTAATGCTTTATACAGAAATTATTTTTCAACCAGACGATCAAAATTTGGATATATTGATCCTACATCAAGAGTAAGATTTCCAATACTGATCAAAGGAATTGAGAATGTTTTTCTATATGAAAATACACACATACTTGGACGCTCATTATTAATTGCGACCAAGGCAAAATTTATCATGAAGAAGAATTCTGGCGCGGCAGAAGGATTTATAGTTGTTACCGGAAATCATCCTCTGGTTAAAGGTGAGTTATACTTACTAAAAGCGGGTGATATTGATATGCAGAATGCAAAAGACATTGTTGTAGAAGAAGATGTTGGTATTGGAACAAATGTCACCCTTTTAGCTGGAGTGGTCGTTGGACGCGGTGCGGTAATTGGTAGTGGATCAGTTATTCGAAAATCTGTACCGCCTTATGCTATTATGGCGGGAAATCCAGCAAAAGTAATCGGTTTTAGATTTTCACCTCAGCAAACTATCGAGCATGAAATAATATTATATCCATTGAATGAAAGATTAAGTCTCAAATTATTACAGGAAAACTACCAAAAATTCTTTGTTAGAAGAATTAAAGATATTAGATCCTTTCTGGGTTAAAAACTTAATTGCTTTACACTATTTTAATTCAAATATTAATCGTCTCTCAATGTAGAGATCATTATAATTAATTTCACATTACTCAATGAAAAAAAAAAATAGAATTCTTTTTCTTCTCCATCTACCTCCGCCAGTACATGGTTCTTCGGTAGTGGGCAGTTTTATTAAAGAGAGTGAAACTATCAATACAAAGTTCATATGTGACTATGTGAATCTGCTAGCCTCTCAGAATATGGCAGAATCAGGTATTGTCAGCTTCAACAAG
>JAUYMU010000032.1 GCA_030698405.1 Bacteroidota bacterium | reverse complement strand
CAAACCCAAGGGATAATCGTGCTTTAGAAAAATTATGTGAACTGCTAACCGATTCTGAAACAATTTATCCGGGTACAGAACTTAGGTTGATTTATAAATTAGCGACAAATTAATGTGCGAGAGGTCAGAAAGTCTGAAATTGTTTGTCGGTTATTTTTAATATCCCGATGTGTCCGTATTCCGGCAGCATATTTTTTACCCGCTGTGTATGTACTTCAGCATTTTCGCGGCTGGGCGAGTTGCGCATGTAAATGGAGAATTGAAACATGGTAAACCCGTCTTTGATCAGATCTTTTCGAAACTTTGTAGCAGCCTTGATCTGCTTTTTTGATTCGACCGGAATATCAAAGAATACAAGAACCCACATGCAGCGATATTGGTTTAGTGCATCAAACGACATTGTTTTGTTTTTAAGTCCATCAAATTTTTCTGAACCTCGATGGTTTTGGATATCACAAAGAGCGTCAATTACAGAATTGAGGATAAACAATCTTCCGGCGTGAACCTTCAAAACATTCAAACAGAGAGTTGGTTGTCCGGCTTAGGGCAACCATTAAAGGACTTTTTTTACCATCAATCAGCACATCGCAGGTCGCGATGCTCAGTAATTTGGCTTTTTGTTCCCGGGTAAGTTCTTCCGAGTCGATATTTCCGGTTGAAAACAATTCATAAACCAATTCGTCGCAAAACGGGCGGTAGGGTTCCATAATATCATCTGCCAGGCAATAGGCATTGTATTTATTCCGGTGATGGATTCCCAGAGTTGGTAACATTCCGCTGCTAACCAGTGCCCTGGCAACAATTGCCCGCAAAATGGCATAACAATAGTTCAGTTGGGTATTTGGCTCCACGCCGTAACGGTCGCGGGTAAAACCATTTCCACCATAAACCAGTTTCCAGTAGACAGCGGCTGCACGTCCTTCGGTATTATCGGGGTCACCTGATTTAATTTGCGGAACCAAGGCAAGCAATTGTTTGCTTTCTATTCCGGCGCGGTTTAGCATGGCTGCCTGGTTTTCGATTTTTGCTTTGATGGTTTGTGCCCAAAGATTCTTCAGCAAAGGTTCCGATGCCGCTATCTGAATCCGGAACCGTTCGGTTTGAACATGGTTGCCATCGAGCGGAAGCATCAGACCCGATGGTAAATGTTTGGCATCGCAACTGATAAGGGCTACATTCCGGTCGATCAGATCGGCCATTAATCCATGAGTAATCGTTATCTGATAATGATCGAGTATCATGATGGCAATATCTTCCAGTGGGATGGTTGCTTTGTCGGTCTGGGTTTCCGGATCGGTAACTTTTAGTTGCTGGTCTTTTTTGTGCAGATAGGCAGGGTTGCCAAAATAAAGCGTTCGTTTAATCATCGTGAGGTGGTATTTCAAGCTCGTTTATCGGAGTGAAATTTTCGAGCGCATTTCGGTGCATTTCTTTGAATGATTCAATTCCGTTAGTCATTTTAAGTAGTTTTTCAAGTTCTATTTGGTCGCAAATTCCGTTTATAATTTCGTTGTACGAACTATAATCCCAATCTTCATAATTTGAGCAAAATCCATGATGAACAGGGTTGCGGTGGGTATAAACAATCACATTCAGAAAATGGGTTTTATCGTGTATTGGTTCGCGTTTGAAATTCTTGATAAACAACGATCCCATTCGATCATATACCTTGTTGAACGACTGCGTATAACAGCTAAACAGGTTCGCGAATTGTTTCGATAAAAATTTCTCGATATCGCTATCGCTGATAACTTTTCCTTCAACTTTTCCAAAGTTTATAGGTTTTGTTTTGGCTAATTCATTTTGAAGTATACTAACGCTTTTTTCAAGGTTAGAAACTTTGGAAAAGTTATTTTTATCGTATTCATTTAGAGGTCCACTAACGCGTTCAACTTTTCCAAAGTTTACAGACTTTGTTATATCGTGTTCATTTAGAGGTCCACTAACGCTCTTATCAAGGTTAGAAACTTTGGAAAAGTTAGTTTTCGTTTTATTTCGAATCAGCTCCTCAATCACTACGCGCTTACGAATCCGCACCACCAGGTGAAAATGGTTCGGCATCAGGCAATACGCGTAGGTTTCGGCGATGGGGGAAATGTACAACCGATACTTTTCCAGAAAGAAATAGAAATTATCTTCTTTCCTGAACACATTCTCGAACCCATTGGCATGGTTGAAAATATGGTAGCTGGTATCGGGTACAAGAGAATACATTAGTTGATTTTGTTATAATTTTCACTAAATATTTCG
This sequence comes from Bacteroidota bacterium, assembly GCA_030698405.1. Lineage (GTDB taxonomy): Bacteria > Bacteroidota > Bacteroidia > Bacteroidales > Prolixibacteraceae > Aquipluma. The sequence goes on along the minus strand of JAUYMU010000032.1, from coordinate 37,101 downwards.
ACAATGTTTCCAAGCCTATCAACTCTTATCTGAGTACATATTTCCTTAATCGATTCCTTTTGGTCGGTAAATTCAACTTTGTTTAATTGTGAGTATTCCATTTTATCAACAATCACGCTTGCGATATAGTAGGGAATCGCATACAGTCTATTACCTGTAAAACTAATTATTTTGAAAATTCGCTCTTTTGCAACACCTTTCCCAGAAATAATATCTAATTTTTCATCTTGAATAGGTAAATACACTAAATCGTTTGGAGAAAGCCAGAAAAGTAGTTTGTCTCCATTTTCATTAGTTCTAGGAACAGGTGGTAGGCCTTGTTTTTGAAGCTCTATTACAATATTTAAAAGTATTGTTTCGAATGTGCGTTTACCTTCCTCTGTTTGATAAATTGCAAAAAATAAATTCGTTCCCTTGGCAGCTTCCACATATTTATCTTTTTTATTTCCAGTGCTTCCAACATTGAATTTATTCCCTTTGGGTTCATAAGTGCGCACTTTACATATGGGTTGGTGGTATTTGCCGTCATTGAGAGTGAAAATGTTTTTATTCATTTCCTCAATTCTTTCGGGAGAAAAGGCCAATTCCGGATGTTCAATCGTTTTTCCATCCTTTTCTTCATCGTAATTGGCTAAGTGATTATTCAATATTTTTTGAATACCTGTATCTGTAATGCTTTCGATTTTTTTAGAATTAAAAGAATCATTTAAACTTACCCGTGAGGCTACTAATTCATCTTTTTCATTGCTGAAATAGTAAAGTTCGGGCTTTGATATATCTTTTCCCATCCATTTATTTTCACAGTCGGCGAAGAATTTTCGTATCTTTTTTTTATCTAAGCCTTCATTAATCAAATGTTTAATTTTCGTTTTTAGGTTTTTATCAACCAACATTTCCCATTGATCGATCGCGACTGAAAGTGTAGCCGCTTTCTTAAACCGCAAATTAACTTGCCCAGCTACGGTATCTTTATGCATAGGTTTTCGTATTGCCCAATTGTCTCCTTTTATTTGTTTTTCAATAACTTTCTTCCCGTCCACAAAATGTTGGTAGTTGTTCATACTTTTGTTTATTACCCTCAGGTTTTGCTTAAAACTCACCACAATATTTTCCAGTGCGGTATGTGCATCCTGGGTAAAAGTATCCCACGGTTTATGGAATTCCTTAGCAACTTTCATGTTTTTGCGAACTTTCTGTCCGTTTTCGTATCGGTCAACAACAATATCTTCTAATCGACGCAACTTGTTCCTCAGGTCAATGCGCATTTTGTCGTCTTTTTGCCGGGCATGTTCGTTATTCAAGTAGTTGATGTGGTTTCGGGTAGCGCAGGCAATTACCAATGCATCCATTGCATGATGGCGATGATCGATCCGCTTTTTGACAAACCCCTTTTGTAGTTCAAGTGGCATTTCTGTTTGAAATACGCGTTTGCCTTCTTTGCTGGTCCAATGTCCAAAACCATTGCTGTTCGTTTTCTCGTTCATTCGCTCAAAACGTGGATAAACAATGTTGTTCCAAACATCGTTTAATCCCCAATCGTGTTTTAAAATAGAGGTAACACCACCGGAACATGAAATCACATTTTTTGAAGTGGCTTCTTGTTCGCCATCTTCACGCACAATATTTGACAATAGACTCTTTACTACTTTGCTAATGTATCGGCTGTCGTTGAGTTGTCTTTCAATAAAAGCATCAGGAATGTCTTCCATCAAAAGTTTTTTCATTTTGCTGCGATTCTTCCCATACTGTCGTTTTACAAATTCTTCGTACTCATTAATAGAGAATACTTTTACCTTTTTTGCATAGCTTAGTTCAATGATTCTACCTTCATTCTTTTTTATAAACTCATAGCCGAGCGCATTGTCTTTTTCTTTGTTTACTTCTGATTCGCAGATTACTTTATTGCTTAAAGAATCGTCGAAATATCTTGATTGTGGAATGATATGCTCAATCTCATAAGCCGAAGTAAAGAGTTTGGTAAGCGGAATCATTTCTCCTGTGTATGGTGAGCGGTATCCTTGTTCCAGCCAGCACTTGTATCGAATAAGTTCTGATTTGGTTGGCTGACAGGATTTTACGATTTTGACGATATCATCAGGAACTTCTACGCTTGAATTCAATACGCCTTCTTCATATATCTTTAAAATTTCCTGCTGACTGGGCGAATATGGTCTAACATTTTCTACATCGCTGTAATTCATCAGTTCGACCAAAAGAGCCTTGATGCGGAGATTTGTATTTTCGTTTTCAGTTACCTGTTCCGTCATCTTTTTCCGTTTATCAGCTGGATTTTTCATCTCACGACCCAATTCAATATGAATTTCATCAAATAGTTGATGAAATTCTCCTTTTTCGTCTTTTTCTCCATAATTTCTCCAAATATCTTTTACAACCCTTAACGTTTCTGTGATTACCTGCTCAACGATTGGATTACGCAATGAGTGCTGTTTAAATTCATTTCTCAAATAATCTTCAACATCCTGCGGGGTTTTCCATTTTTTTAAGTCGTTGGCCTCTGAATGACGGTCATATACAACATAGCATGCAAGCCAAAGCGGTAAGCTTCTGAAAAATTTTATGTCAGCAAGGTTTATTGTTTTATCCCTAACTCTGTTTCGAATAGTCTCATCATATTCACCGTCGATTATTTTATCAATTCTTTGTTTTGTCTGCTCATGAATCTCGCTTTCATCCCAATATTTCCCCATTCGCATCAATGGCAATAGCTTTTTGATCGCCTTGGCTGAATATGAACCATATTCTTTTTTGAAAGGTGGAAATTTTTTAAAAACTTCCATGAAATCAGTACCCAAATGGTGTTTGTCCGAGAATGATTTCAATGCTTTCTCAAGTTCTGCTTTATCTTCAACTGAGTAAAGGATATGCCATAACATCAATTCTTTTTCGTTATCAAGAAAATTTTCAGGGACTTCACTCAACTTAGAAAGTCGATTCTTGATTTGAGAATGTGTTTCATTTGAAGGATATTCTTTGTCTTCAACATAGTTCCATCGAAAAGGCAAATTGGTGGAACCTTTTGGCTTTTTTATCTTGAAATACGATGAAAGCAAAGTATCTTGTTTTATTTCCTTGCGGTTGTTCAGCCACTCAAACAGAGCCACATAATCATCTTCTGTTTTCAAAAAATCATTAGTAACATCTACATCAGTTTGGAGCTTCCCATTTGTATCTCGTTCTCTTTCATAAATCTTTAGATTTTGCACAAACTGCCACAACCGGAACTCCTGAAACAGAGGGTGCGATTTGGAAATGCACTTAATTGATTCTTTTTTTAATTCTCCAGCTTCATTTTTAAATGCCCTAAATTCATAAGGGCAGTTGCTAATCAACGATTTTTTACTTTTTAGTGGACGTTGGTAAAAGATAATATCCATCAATAAATAGTTTGGTATAATTGGCATTTTGGAGTGTTTTGCGGTGTGCTTCATTGTTCTGATACAGTTCTTCGAGACACACATTGTATAGCTCTTTGTTTTGTAATTCAGGATGATACAATTTTTGTTTTTCTAAGATGGTTTGTAGCTCTTGTTTGTAAAATTTTCGTTCGATGGTTCGAACCAATTTCCCATTGATTTTTTGTGCCGGATTTTCGAGCAATGTTTCATAGATGTAGCAACCAACAGTTTTGTTGCTTTTAACTATATCTGACTCTGTTTTCTTTTTCAGTAATGTCCAATCATCTTCAGATGGTGCGCGAAACGAACGTTTTTCAGCTCCTTCTTTGTCCGTTTTTACAGTACCATCATCATTTAAATCGGTTGTAACAATAAATTCCTTGATTTTATCTTTCCAATCGAACAAGGGCGTTTTACTTGAACGTCTGTAAATCCAACTATTTTCCAGAATCACACTATACCAGATGTCAATTTTACCTTTTTGCGGTTCATCGGAAGTAACATCAACTACTTTCAGTGCATGAAATTCAACCAATTTATTGGGATTTTCTTCCTCTTCCTCTCCTCGTAACTGATAATAACCTCTCTTTTGATTAAAGTTAAGTAACAACCAGGCCAATTCTTCTTTTTCAATTTTGGCTTGCAATGCTTTTTTACGGAGATAATAAATTGTCCAGTCGTAAGGTATTTGTCTCTCTTCTCCATTTTCTTTTATGGAGAAAAGTTCAGGTTGAGTAACTTTAAATTCTTCAACCATTTCATTGAAAGAAGATTTAAAGATGAATTCGAAAACACCAGTTTTGGCTTCTTCCCAGACTAATTTTGGTTCATTGTCTGGCTTAAACTGACCAAGCCGGTCTTCAAAATCAATGGCCTTCGCGAAATGTTCAGGTAAAAATCCCAATTTGTTTAGTATTCTGTGCAGACGTTCACGCCGCAATAAATATCTTTCTCTTATTCTGCGTATTCCTCTAAATCCGGTTCTTTCGGCAGTTTGAGATATGGAGTTACCACTATCAAACTTCCCCAGAATATCCTGGCTCATCGGAATTATTCTGGTTCCAATTCCAAGAATCTCTTTTCTTCCTCCATCTTCATTTATCAATGCCCATCCAATACTATTGGTTCCTAAATCCAGTCCTAAAATTTTTTTCATTCTATAGTTAGTTTATATGTTTAGTTTTTTATCTTTGAACCACAATTTGAAGCAAATCACAATAAGGATTATTCCGTTGTGAAAACATTTAAGCTGCCCTCGTCTTACAATACGGGGGTATTTTTTTGCTAAAATCTTAGATAATCTTCATTGAGAAACTTTATTCCGTTGTAAAAACATTTAAAGCGGCCTTAACGGGTCGTTTTTTCGCTTCTAAACTTACAATAATTATTTATTAAATATATGGTTTAATTTAATAAAGCGGATTGTAATTTTAGAATCAGCTTTTCAGTATCAGTTTTTAGGGCAAAAAAAAGCCGGAAATAAATTTTTCCAGCTTTTCTAATATCGTCGAAGTATATTCAATGTCGTTTTCCGAATTTCATTAAAAGCTTCTGACTACAACCCAGAGGGAACAGGAAATGAAGAAATCCGGAAATGATATTTCTTTCTCCACTTGTCGAATGTGAAATAATCGCAGCCTTTATCTATCGTGCTATGCTGGTAAACAATTTTGTCTGAATCCATTGAATTCATTTATTTTACTCCAGCCAAATAAGTTATCGCCGAAAGCAATACATACCAGATAATGATTAGCGGAAGGGCATAAACCTGAAGGAAGATGATCATCAGAACAGTTGACCCGAGGAAAAGGAAGCGGATGGCATTTTCCTTCAGGTGCAGGTTTTTAAATTTCATGGAGAACATCGGTAGTTCGGAAACCATCAGGAATGAACAGCCAAATACGGCTGCCAGTATCACGTATTTATTTAAAATTACGGACTGAACTGACAGGTTGGTTCCCAATTCGAGAATTAATCCGAGTGAGGCAAAAAAGATGGCATTGGCCGGAATGGGCATTCCCAGAAACTGTTCACTTTGCCGGTCGTCGGTATTGAATTTTGCGAGGCGAAAAGCGCCGGCTACCGGAATTATTAAACTGGTGAAAAGTACTATCCACTGGCTCCAGTTTGCATCTATATCCTGAATGGGTTGATTGATGCCAAACAAAGTATATTCGAGCATGGTGAAGACAATTGCTGCCGGAGCAAGGCCAAAAGAAACCATATCGGCCAGCGAGTCAAGTTCTTTGCCAATGGATGAATAAGCTTTTAAAAGTCGGGCAGCAAATCCGTCGAGGAAATCGAAAACTGCGGCGACAAGTATAAATACCGAAGCCCAGCCCAATTGTCCGTCAACGGCAAAAAATACGGCTAAACTGCCGCTCACAAGGTTTAAGGCGGTGATGGCATTTGGAATCCAAAAAAACATGTTGCTGATACGGCTCATTACTGAAGTTCTCCAATGATGGTTTGAGAACCGGTCACTTTCTGTCCCAATTTGATATTTAGTTTTGTATTGAGTGGCAGAAACAGATCGACACGCGAACCAAAGCGAATAAATCCAACTTCGGTAGCCTGATCGACCTCGTCGCCAACAGTAACGTAATTGATAATCCTGCGGGCCATAGCACCGGCGATCTGGCGCATCACGATTTCCTGGCCATCTTTCATCTTTATGGCGGTGGTCATCCGTTCGTTTTCTTCTGCCGATTTATCCTTGAAAGCAGCATAAAACTCACCGTCCTTGTGTTTCATATAAGTTACGATTCCCGGCACCGGAACCCAATTGATGTGTACATTGGTTGGCGACATGAAAATAGATATCTGAAGACATTTGCTTTTCAGGTACTCATTCTCAACAAACTCTTTGATATCGCAAACTTTCCCGTCGGCAGGCGATAATATCAACTTTTCATTTTTAATTACTGTGCGTTGAGGATATCTGAAGAATTGAATGACTATGAAATAGAGCACAGCTGCAACAGATAAAACGGCCACTTTAATGACTGTTTCAGTAATAAAAAACCATGATAATACGATGAGTACTGCCAGTGCGGCAGTTGCATAATTAATTGTACCGATACCGGCTTTATGAACTTTCATTGATAGTGTTTAGAATTTCCGGCACAAAAATAGTAATTTATTGAGCTATTCCAGAATTATTTTCAGATATACGACAATAACCGGGATAGCAAACAGCAACGAATCGAACCGGTCGAGTACACCACCATGGCCGGGCAAAATGCTTCCGCTGTCTTTGATGCCAAAATACCGTTTTAACATCGATTCGGTTAAATCTCCAAATGTGGAACTTATCACCGTTAGAATGCTGATCGCAGTCCAATGGATAAGTTGTATTTCAGGAATAAAAATAGAAATTGCAAATGCTGCAACCAAAGCTGTTAAGGTTCCGCCGATGGCGCCTTCCCAAGATTTTTTTGGCGAGATCCGCTCGAAAAGCCGGTGCTTACCCATCGAAACGCCGAAAAGGTATGCGCCTGAATCGTAGGTCCAAATCAATGCAAAGATTGCTATCAATAATTTTGGTGCATAATCATTTTCGTAAAGCTGGCCGGGAAAGACAAGGAAATTGATGAGTGAAAGCGGAATGGCGATGTAAAGAATACTGAAAATGGAAACCGCGATGTTTTCGGCAGGTTTTTCTTTTTTACGGAAGAGTTCTCCTGCCATAACTAACAGCATCGCCGGGAAGATTAAAAAAAAATACTTGAATTCAAGTATTCCCTGGACTGCCAGAAATGAGGAAACGAACGAAAGAATGGAAATCAGATAGATAAACCACTTGTTTGGTTTAACATCAGAACTTTTAAAAAGGCTGATGAATTCGGTTAATCCTCCAATAATTATTGCGAGGAACAAAAGTGCATAACTGTATTTGCTGACCAAGATTGCAGTCAGCATAACTAAAACCAGAACGATTCCGGTAATCGTTCGAGTTACTAATTTCTTCAATTGATTAAATCTTTTAAAAGTTCGGTGGCTTTTTCTGCAAATTCTCTGTGAACCATTACTTCAATATCGGCAATTGAAGGAAAAATTGAATCGTGTTCGTTGAGGATAACACATTGAATTTCTTCGTTCTCAAGTATTTCTTTTGCAATCTCAGCCTGAAAGTTTTGTCCGGTTTGAAAAACGCATACCCAATCTTTTTCCATGGTAAAATAGTTTAAAAAGGTTCACAGGCAATAATTACAATCAAGTTCTTTGGTCCGTGCATACCCATTACCAGGGTTTTTTCAATGTCGGCAGTACGGCTCGGACCGGTTATGTTGCTTATGAGCGAAGGTAATTTATTTTTGTATTTTTCCTGCAACTTTTCAAGTGCGTTGTCTAAATAATCAACTATTTGTGCTTCGTGGGCTAAGATTATGTGCGTTTCAGGAAAAACATTCAGCCTGCGTCCCGAAATTTGTGCTGAACTGATTAAAACAGAACCAAGATGGGCAACCAGAAATTCACAGCCTGTAAGTCCAGTATTCAGACTTAAAAAATCGGTTTCTGCTGAATTTGTTTTTACCAAACCGTTTAGCATTTTTAGCAGGTTTGGATCAGTGCAAAAGAGTTTATCCTGATTTTTCTCCTCGCAAATCAGTTTTACCTGGGTTGCAATTTCAGATTTCGTTTCACACAGAATAACTTTTCCGCCAATCAGTTCCAGATTTGTTTTAAATTCCTGAACCAGTGATTCGTTGAGGGCATGGTAAACAGGAGAGGTGAAATCGGGGATATTCTCCCCAATTTCACCTCTTTTTTCCTGCGCGGCCTTAAGTTTGGCCAGAATATTATTTCTTGCTGATTCCATTAATAGGGTACAGATTCAACGTTTACTTCAGGTTTCCCCGGTAATTCAATGGGTGTCTCCTTTTTCGATTCACTTACCATTAAAGGTTTTTCCCATGTGCGATGACCGAAGATATGCTCAAGGTCTTCACTGAAAATGACTTCTTTGTCAAGTAGCAGTTCTGCAAGTTTCTGATGGCCTTCCTTGTGATTATTCAGTACTTCCAGCGCCCTCACGTATTGCGTTTCAATCAGTTGTTTCGATTCTGCATCAATCAGTTCGGCAGTTTTTTCGCTGTACGGTTTACTGAACCCGAATTCGTTCTGACCGGTTGAATCGTAATAGCTAACATTGCCAACTTTATCACTCATACCAAAAATACTGACCATTGCATAAGCTTGTTTGGTTACTTTTTCGAGATCGTTTTGAGCTCCTGAAGAGATGCTCCTGAATGAAATTTGTTCCGCAGCCCTTCCTCCGAGTGCCGAGCACATTTCGTCGAGCAGTTGTTCTTTGGTGGTGATCGAACGTTCTTCAGGAAGATACCATGCAGCGCCCAACGCTTTTCCGCGGGGAACGATGGTCACTTTTACCAAAGGATGTGCATGTTCTAGCAGCCAGCTGATAGTGGCATGTCCGGCTTCATGGTAGGCGATTCTTCGCTTTTCATCCACCGAAATGATTTTATTTTTCTTTTCAAGTCCACCTATGATGCGGTCAACTGCATCCAGGAAGTCTTGTTTTTCGACGATATCTTTGTTTTTACGGGCAGCAATCAGCGCCGATTCGTTGCAAACATTGGCAATGTCGGCTCCTGAAAAACCGGGAGTCTGTCTGGCCAGGAATGATGCCTGAACTTCAGGAGATAGTTTGATCGGTTTTAAATGTACGTTGAATATTTCCTGACGTTCGTTGAGGTCGGGAAGTTCAACATGAATCTGCCGGTCGAAACGACCTGCGCGCATCAAGGCTCTGTCGAGAATGTCGGCACGGTTGGTGGCAGCCAGTATTATTACTCCTGAATTGGTATCAAAACCATCCATTTCGGTCAACAACTGGTTCAATGTATTTTCGCGTTCGTCGTTCGAACCCATGTTTGGGTTTTTGCCACGGGCACGTCCAATCGCGTCAATTTCGTCGATGAAAACAATACACGGCGCTTTTTCCTTGGCTTGCTTAAACAGATCGCGAACACGTGAAGCGCCCACTCCGACAAACATTTCAACAAAATCGGAACCCGACATGGAGAAGAAAGGAACGTTTGCTTCGCCGGCAACTGCTTTTGCAAGCAAAGTTTTTCCGGTTCCCGGAGGGCCAACCAAAAGAGCGCCTTTCGGAATTTTACCTCCAAGTTTGGTGAATTTCTCGGGGCTTTTCAAAAAATCAACAATTTCTTCCACTTCCTGTTTGGCTTCGGCCAGGCCTGCCACATCCTTGAAATTGGTTGAAACCCTTGAATCCTTGTCAAATACTTTCGCCTGCGATTTTCCGACATTGAAAATATTGCCGGCACCACCGCCACCGGCACCTTTGCTCATTCGTTTGAAAATAAACCACCAGATAAGGATGATAATTGCAAATGGTAATATCCAGTTGAGCAGTTCGCCCAAATAGTTGTGAACAGTTTTATACTCGACACTAATTTTGTTGTCAGGTGATAAACTTTCCTGTGCTTCCTGCAAACTGGCTTCAAATGTTTCTACCGAACCAATTGTGAAAAAGAAATGAGGTCCGATTTTAGCAGGTGCGGTAAAACCGTTTTTTAGCTTTTCAGTATATTTATCGTAACTGGTATCTTTCAGGTAAATTTGTGCCTCTTCCCGGTTTATAACGATGATTTTTTTGATGTCGTTACTCTGAAGCATGGTGTTTTTTACTTCCATCCAATTGGTCTCAACAGGTCCTGCTCCCAGGGTGAACCACTGAATAGCCAGAAAAGCAATGATGATTACTCCGTAAATCCAGTATGGATTAATCTTTGGAACATTGTTCATTGGTTTCGTGTTGCCCAAATTAGGCTTAGCTTTATTGATTTTCTTATCTGCCATTTTTATTTCTTATTATCATCTTTTATATATTCAACATGTGCATCAGCCCACAGGTTTTCAAGATCGTATAATTTACGGGCTTCTTTCTGAAAAACATGAACCATGATGTCGGCATAATCGAGCAGCACCCAGATTGAATTCAGGTATCCGTCTTTGTGCCAGGCTTTTTCTTTGATTAATTCTTCAACAGTGTCTTCAACCGAATGTGCAATTGCATCAACTTGTGTATTTGAGTTTCCGTGGCAAATAATAAAATATTTGCATTCGGTATGGTTAATTTTAGTCAGATCAATTTTAACCAGCTCTATTCCTTTTTTCCTTTGAATTCCTTCAACAATGGCTTCGATCAATTGTTCAGTTTCAGCTTCTGCAATGCTTTTATTCATATTTATTTATTAGAACTACAAAGATAAATTTTTTACTTTATAATAAGTGATTAAACTTGTATGACGAATTTCTTTCACAAAAAATAACAAAAAATAAAATGATCGGAAATACTATTATTCGCATACCAAGCGCTGATTCTACCAACAACTATGCCAACGGCCAATTACAGGCAAATGCCTTACCCGAGGGTACTGTCTTTTTGGCATACGAACAAACTGCAGGTCGTGGGCAATTGAAAAACTTTTGGGAGAGCGAATCCGGAAAGAATCTTACTTTTTCAATTGTGGTCTTTCCTGATTTTCTGGATATCCGCCGTCAGTTTATGCTTTCAAAAGTTGTTACCCTGGGAATTTATTATGCTCTTAGCAAATATGTTGACAGGCTCAGGATAAAATGGCCAAATGATATTTATGCCGGCAATCAGAAACTTGGTGGAATTTTAATTGAGAATTCGATCATGTACAGTTCAATTAAAAGTTCTGTGATCGGTATCGGAATCAACGTAAACCAAACTGACTTTAAGAGCAATGCACCCAATCCGGTTTCGTTGAAAAACCTGACAAATCAGCAATTTGATGGCGAGGTGGTTTTATCTGAGATTTTATCCGGAATCGACCGGTATTATTCTCTGTTGCGCGATGGTGCAGAAGAACAGATCGACCGGGAATTTATTTCAGTATTGTACCGCCTGAATGAAAAGCATTGGTTTCGGTCTGAACAGGAGGAGTTTGAAGGTGAAATCATTGGTGTGAATGAAATCGGGCAGCTACTCATCAAAAAACAGAACGGCGAAATACTGGATTTTCATTTCAAGGAGGTGGAATTTCTGCAGAAAGATTGAAAAGATTGAAAAGATTGAAAAGATTGAAGGGATTGAAGGATTGAAATCCACGTTTTCTCACCTGTAAGGCAATGCGGCCAACATATCTGCCATGCTGTTGATGCCTTCTTCCAGTTTCTTGTTCACCATCATCTTAATCATCATGCTCATGTCGGCATCCAAAGTCAGGCGAAGCTTGGTTTCATAGGCGTCCACCAGAAGCAGCTGTATCCAAAAAACGATACCGACAGGAAGGCTTCCGCTACTGCTTATTTTAATGGTTTTGGCCGGTTCGCGCTCAATAATCCTGATTTCGGCCAAACCCATTCCACTGATTTGAAAGCGGCATGAATCAGCATCCGATTCGAAATTTGAAATCTGAATCTGTGGAATTTTCTCCGTCATTTTCTCCAAAAGACCTTCGTTCACGTATTTCGAAAGGTTTTCGAAGTTTGAAAGGTAATTGTAGATTATTTCCTGATTGTTCTGGACGATTTTAATGTCGCTGACATATTTGGTAATACCCATTATGAGAAATATTAACTATTTGCCCCAGCTTTCAGGCTGTTCGCGCCATTTGTTGAGTTTTTCAACCTCTTCGGGTTTTACATCACCCGACTCAATTGCAAGATCAATCAGCACCTGGTAACGGCTAAGAGCAGTCAGTTCTATACCTGCATCTTCAAAGTTTTTACGTGCCTGCGGAAAATTGTAAGTGAAAATAGCCAGCATTCCCAAAACGTCGCCGCCAAAATTGGTGATCGCTTCGGCAGCTTTCAGGCTACTTAGTCCGGTTGAAATAAGGTCTTCAATAATTACCACTTTCTGTCCGGCTTTCATGTCGCCTTCAATCAGGTTTTCAAGTCCGTGATCTTTTGGTTTTGCCCTCACATAAATAAATGGCAGTCCCAATTCCTGGGCAACCAGCATCCCGTGGGCAATTGCACCGGTAGCAACACCGGCAATCACTTCGGCCTGCGGATATTTTTCACGGATTATTTTGCAGAATTGTGTGCAAATAAAAGTTCTTTCTTCAGGATAAGAAAGAATTTTACGGTTATCACAGTATATTGGGGCTTTCCAGCCTGAGGCCCATGTAAAGGGATTGTTTGGCTGTACTTTTATTGTGTTAATTTGAAGCAGTTTCTTTGTAACTTCGAGTTGAATTTGTTCTAACATGATAAATTGATTTTACTAAAATAATGATCGCAAATGTACAAAGTTTTTTTCAATGACTCTACCTTTCAAATAGGTGTTGAAAGCAAAAAATCATCAAAAAATAACATAAGTCAAACGGTTGATTGTGAGAATCATAGGTTTGTCAGGGACTTGATTGCTGAAATTGAAAAAGGCGATGAAGCAATTAATTATTTACTTCAGAATAATGAAACTGAATTAGTTTGGGAGTGTTTCAAACGGCAATTTGTTGAAATTCCGGCAGCGGGAGGACTGGTAAAAAACAGCGACCAGTCATTGTTATTTATCAAACGCCTGGGTGTTTGGGATTTGCCTAAAGGGAAAATTGACAAGGGTGAAACGCCCGAAATTGCAGCCATTCGCGAAGTGGAGGAGGAGTGTGGTGTGAAGGGGCTGGAAATCATCAGGCAACTCGATTCAACCTACCACATTTACCGTTCGCCTTTCCTGAAATTTCCTGATAATCTGGTACTGAAAGAAACAAAATGGTTCTTTATGAGTTGTGACGATGATCAAACTTTGATTCCGCAATCGGAGGAAAATATCGAAGAAGTAAGGTGGATTGCTTTGAACGAAATCGACAAAGTGATGCAAAATACGTATTTAAGCTTGTGCGAATTTCTGACAAAAACAATTCCTCTTATCTGACATTCTGGCCACTTGTTTTCTTCATCTCTTTGAAATGGTCACTTTTTAAGATCTGTCCCAATTGCCTGTCGAGTCCATCAATCGGATTTGGGGCAGGCGAAAGCAGTAATTTTCCGTCTTTCCCGATCAGGAATGAATTTGGGTACGTTTTTACCTTGTACGTTAATTCCGGGTTGCTGTCAGTAGTTGCAAATATCCCTGCCCATCCTGATTCGTTTTTAAAGTTTACACCATCACGCAATACATTGATGATGACAATTTTCTCTTTGTACCGTCCGGCAATTGTTTTCAAAACATCCAGATGCTGGCGACATACGGTATTCTTCGGATCGGTAAAATGCAGGTAAATATAGGTGTCAGGATAGTCTGAAAAGTGGACTGCTCTTCCGGTCAAATCTTTGAGATTGATTTTTGGAGGGTTGGTTCCGCTGGCCAGAAAGGTAAGTTTTGCGCGGATTAGTTGCGCCGTTTTTTGTTCGTAGCTGCTCCATCCGGCAATTTTCACCTGATCCAGCATTTTCAGGATCGCAGCTTTGTTGAAATTCCTGCTGTAATAAGCATCTTTCAGCGACTTTAATAATATCCAATGCGCCAAATCCCGGTTGAATTGCAATTCCTTTTGAAGATAATCATCCAGTTGCTGCAATTTTGCGGTGTTGATCATGTTCCTGATTTCAGGATTGTGGGTCGAGTTGTCCAGAAAACTGAAATAGTCAGGAAAAACCTGATTAAACAAATTTGAATAGGCTGCCAGATTGTAAACTGGTTTGGTCTTCCTGAAATAAGTTTCTTTAAAAATTTCAACTTTTCCCTGATGGAGGGCAAATTCGAGGTTGGCATTCCTGAACAATTTGTGAGATTCGAAAAGTGAATTACTGGTTTTGGGAAATTCACGCGCGAGCATCAGCTTCACCGAATCGACGAGTAACCGTGATTTTTTTACAAATATCTGATCAAAATAACTGTTTTCATATTTTGTATAGGCCGTTTCAAATTGCTGTATCAAAACATTCAGATCGTCGCTGGTTGGATTTGTGATTCCAAACCAAACAGGATCGGGTTTTGTAAACGGATTTCTCTTTTGCGCCTCGGTTAATTTTTGCTTCGGAGGGAATACCAATTGATACGACTTGCCGGGTTCAAGGTAGATCATTCCGTGATAGCCATCAAAATCAGCAAAGCAAAGGCTGGTTTCAGTTAGGTCAAATTCCAGCTCGAAAACTCCTTCAGAATTGAACCTGATGTCGCCCAATTTGATAGTTTCTTCTGAAATGTAATCGTGAAACTTGTTCAGTTCGATTGAATTTTGCGCATATTCCGCAGCTTTCCCGGTAATTTTCACAGGCGCAGCAATGCTTTTTCCAGCTAAGAACAGGCACCAAATGACAACAGCGGTTTTCAGGATTTTCAAGTTCACTATTCTTCCTTTTTAAATTCCGACATGTTTAATGCAGCCGGAAGAAACTTACTTGCATCGCCGCCATGTGAAATGATGTCGCGAACGATGGTCGAATTAATCGGTGTATGTTCAGGAGTGGTCAGCAGAAAAACCGATTCGATTTTTGGGTGCATCATTTTGTTTACCTGGGCAATGGCCCGCTCAAATTCAAAGTCGGCAGAAGTGCGCAATCCTCTGAGAATGTAACCGGCATTTACTTTCTTGCAAAAATCTACGGTCAGTCCCTGGTAACATTCCACCGAAACTGTGGGCTCATTTTTGAAAACTTCTTTGATCCACTTCTCTCTTTTTTCAATCGGGAAAAATGAACGTTTACTGGAGTTGTATCCGATCATGATAATAATCTTGTCGAACATCGGAATGGCTCGTTTTACAATGCTTTCGTGCCCAACAGTAAACGGATCAAATGACCCCGGAAAAATGGCAATTCGCTCCATGATTTTGTCTTTTCAGAAAAAATGAGTTGTAAATATAGAGTTTATTCAAAAGCAGTGGGCAAACATTCAGGATTAATTGCTTTTTGGTTTACGCTGAATGCTTAAAAGGAAGATCAGAACCAATGCTGCTGTTGCAATCAAAGCGCTGATCAGAAGTTGGTTGGATTTGCTGCTTTGAAAAAAGGAAGTTTTCTGAATGACGTCCCAATATTCGATACTGATTAAAACCAAGCCGTTGTTGATGGCATGTCCAAGAATACACAAATAGATATTTCGGGTTCGAAGCATCAGGATTCCGAGCACAATGCCGAGAATAAAAGTGGACGGGAACTGCCATGGATTGAGATGGAACAGTGCAAACATCAGCGCTGAAACAAAAACGGCCGTGAACTTCGAATAGTTCCGCATCAGCCCGTGCATAATTACTCCCCTGAATATCAGTTCCTCGATGACCGGCGCCATGATGACCACTTTTAATATTGCGCCATAAATTCCGTAATCGTTTTCGAATATTTTATTGAACATTTCCCAGAACCAGGGTGGGGGAGGTATGGCTTTGTCAACCCAAACATTTACCTCGCCGATTAAATTGTGAGCTGCCCACAGAAAAAACAGAACCGGAATTAAGATCAGAACATTGAATGATTTATAGGGAAAAAGTTCTTTCAGTGGCACACCAGCCCGCCGCCATGCATAGTAAAAGATGAACACTGTGGAGCCGATACCCAAAATGATTTTCTTTACAGGATGGTACAAATAATCTGTTCCGTTGTAATAATCGAGCAGGGCAAGCGGAAAATCGACAAGCGTTTGTACAAATATATAAAGCACCACCAGATGAATGGCATCTTTAATTGTCGGGAAGTATTTATTTTGCTGCTGATCCACTTGAATTTGAATTTAGAAAGACCAATATAGTTTACTTTCACGGAATAAAAAAAAGAAACCAAAAATAAGGCTCATGGATTTTTTTTCAACCTTATTTTTAGTTTTCCGGATTTATACATAACTCATTCCTTAACTGGTCAGCCATCCAAGTTGAAAATAATTCAGATCCTTTGTCATTTAAATGGGTGGCATCCATCCAGTTTGTCGCATCGTCGAAAATAAATTGAGGAGGCAAAAGCAAAGTTCCGGCATTTTGATAATATTCGGCATATTTCGGTCTTTTAAGTTTTGATCCTGATTCTGGTAAATAAACAAAAAATAGCTGTATGTTTTTTTCTTTAATAAGTTGAATCATTTTTTTTAGGTATGCAAATGGATATTTTATCTTGATTTTTTCAATCGATTCGGGTTCAAATCGGTTAAGTCTTTTTTTCCATGCGGCTGCATTTCTGGCTAACTCTTCCTCAGTCACTCTTCTGTCAGCTGCTCCATAACCATAAAGTTCATTATTTGTTACTGAAATTCTTTTGCTGAAGACATTTTTAGCTTTAAAATACTCAAGTCGAGCCAAAGCTCCATTAAAAATATCAGAAAAATAGTCGCGGTTTATCAAAGTTGGAGTCAGAAATAAATCACTGGTGTTAGCCAGATATGGAAATATATCATGACTGTTTTTCACTTCATCTTCGTAAACTTCAATTACAATCACTTTGGGTCCTTTGTGTTTAAGAAGCATTTTTAGTAATATAAATTCGAGGTTTCTTCCAGATCGGCAGTATCCAAGATTGACTATGTGTTTATAAGAACATAGAAATTGTTCTATCTTTTTTTCCTGAACAGCATGAATGGTATGGGATGATCCAATAAAAGCTATATCAATTGGAACTAAATTTTTGGTAATCCGATCGAAAATCCATGAACCATGATTGTAACAATCATCCTCAATAAAATGGTAAGCAAATTCCTCAGAATAGGGTGTTGTAAACAAGATTACGAATGGGAATATCAATAAACTGAAAAACAGCGCTATTTTCAGAAGTAGTTGTTTCATATTGTTTAAAATTGAAAATAGATGAATTGCGGAGCAGAATTCAAAACACCAAAGATCAGGATCATGAGCACAAAGAGTAGATAAATTCCCCACCGAAAAATTACACCTGTCTTTTTAACTAAATGATCGAAATCATTCTGGTTAATAAGTATTTCAAAGAGTAAAAATATGGGAAAACCTGCCATAAGAGATACCGTAAACTCCCTGAATGTGTTGTCTTCGGCAAATAGAGACACTGCTTTGGGTATAAAATCAAGGTCAAGATTATTTAACCCTGAAAGAATAGTCATGCTCTGCTCAAGCGATCCGGACCTAAAGAAAATCCAGGTCAAATTGACGGTTATAAATGTTATCAGGAATCCCAGCCATAAAAATCTTTTAGGTAATGATATGAATTTTGAAATGAAATTTTCAGAAATCAGAAAGAGACCATGTAGAAATCCCCAAATGATGAATGTTAATGAAGCTCCGTGCCATAGACCTGACAATGTAAATGTGAGCAGAACAATAAAAATCCAGCGAATATACGAAACCCGGTTACCACCGAGTGGAATATAAACATAATCGCGAAACCAAGTTGAAAGCGAGATGTGCCATCGTCGCCAAAATTCTCTGAAATTTCTGGCCAAGTATGGAGTTTTGAAGTTTTGCATCAGATCAAAACCAAGTAGCCGAGCTGATCCGATGGCGATGTCAGAATATCCTGAAAAGTCACAATATATTTGAAAACCAAACATGAAAGTTGCGACCAGCGTTACCGTACCATCATGCTTTCCAGGAGAATCATAAATGTAGTCGACAAAATAGGCAAGCCTGTCGGCAATCACCATTTTTTTGAAAAGGCCGTACAGTATAAACCGTAAGCCCGAAACCATCTGTTCTTGGTTAAATTCCCTTGCTTTTAGAAACTGGGGTAATAAGTTAGAAGCTCTTTCAATAGGGCCAGCTACTAATTGAGGAAAGAAAGAGACAAAAGTCATGAACGAAATAAAATCATTAGTTGGTTTAATCTTTCCACGATAAATATCGATGGAATAACTTAATGACTGAAAGGTATAGAAGCTGATTCCAACAGGTAAAATAATCTGAAGCGTTTTTATGTTTGGCTGAAAACCGACTTGAATTAACAGATTGGAGAAAGAATCGATGAAAAAATTGAAATACTTGAAGAACCCAAGCATTCCGAGGTTGATGAACATGCACAACCAAATCAAATGCCGCTTTTTTATCTTCGCAGTTTGATAGTAAATCGCCCTACCGAGGTAAAAATCAACAATCGAACTAATGAAGATTAAAGCAAGAAAACGGACATCCCACCAACCATAAAAGCAATAACTTGCAACAAACAAAAATAAATTTTGCCATTTCAAATTCTTCTTTAAAACTGACCAGTATATCGCGAAGACAATAACAACAAAGAAAAAATAGGTGATTGAATTAAAAAGCATTGACCTACTTATATTAATTTCACGAAAGTAAGGGTTATTTTATGCAAAACGATATGCGATTGTTTATTTTTGAACAATAAGGTGTTGATAATTATTGAAAAAACTTCAAAAACTATTTGATTATCTAAAGAAAATGTAGTTATTTTGCGCACTGTTTGAAAAATGTGAGATTTCAGATTTAAAAAATAAGACAATGTCAAGAGTTTGTCAAGTAACTGGTACAAAAGTGATGGTGGGAAACAATGTTTCACACTCGAAGCGCAGAACGAAAAGGAAATTTTTTCCTAACCTGTTCAAAAAGAAGTTCTATTTTCCTGAAGAAGATCGTTGGATCTCGTTAACTGTTTCAGCCAACGGAATCCGTACAATCAACAAAAACGGATTGAACGCTGCATTGAAAAGTGCAAGGGAAAAAGGTTTTATAACAACTATTTAAAGCTTTAAGAAATGGCTAAAAAAGGCAATAGAATTCAGGTAATCATGGAATGTACCGAACAAAAAACCAGCGGGGTTCCCGGAACTTCACGGTACATTACTACCAAAAACAGGAAGAATACTCCTGAACGTCTGGAGAAAAAGAAATACAACTCTAACTTAAAGCGAGTTACTGTACACCGCGAAATTAAATAAGAAATAGTATGGCAAAGAAAGTAGTTGCTTCGTTACAAAAAGGTGCCGGTAAAGGTTACGCCAAAGTAGTAAAAATGGTAAAATCAGAAAAAACTGGTGCTTATACATTTCAGGAAGAAATCATTCCGAATGAAACTGTAAAAGATCATTTCAAGAAATAGACCCAATTCTCTCTATAGAAAAAAGCTTTCATCATTGGTGAAGGCTTTTTTTATTAAATCGTACACGTTTCAATAAAGTTGACAGATAAATCGAGCGAATATGGGCATTTTCGGAATTTTTAACAGCAAGAAAAAAGAAAGCCTTGATCAGGGGCTTGCAAAAACAAAAGAAAGTGTTTTTACGAAGATTAGCCGTGCCATTGTTGGTAAAACAAAGGTTGATGAAGATGTGCTGGACAATCTGGAAGAAATTCTGATATCTGCAGATGTTGGTGTAGATACCACTTTGAAAATCATCGAACGCATTGAAAAACGAGTTGCCGCTGATAAATACATGGGAACTTCGGAGCTGAATTCGGTGTTGAAAGAAGAAATTGCAAGCTTGCTCGAAGAAAATAATTCAAACGATGTCTCTGATTTTGACCTGCCCAATAGTAAAGATCCCTATGTAATAATGGTGGTTGGCGTGAATGGTGTTGGAAAAACGACCACGATCGGTAAACTTGCCCATCAGTTTAAACAGGCCGGAAAAAAAGTTGTCTTGGGAGCCGGCGATACTTTTCGTGCTGCTGCCATCGACCAGCTTCAGATTTGGGCCGACCGCGTTCAGGTGCCCTTGGTAAAACAAGGAATGGGAGCCGACCCTGCTTCGGTAGCTTTTGATGCGCTTTCGTCAGCCAAAGCTCAGGGTGCTGATGTGGTAATTATTGATACCGCCGGTCGTCTGCACAATAAAATCAACTTAATGAATGAGTTGAGCAAAATTAAAACGGTGATGAAAAAAGTGGTGCCCGATGCTCCTCACGAAGTTTTGCTGATTCTGGACGGTTCAACCGGACAAAACGCTTTTGAACAGGCCAAGCAATTTACCAAGGCAACTGAAGTAACTGCATTGGCGTTGACAAAACTTGATGGCACTGCAAAAGGTGGAGTGGTAATTGGCATTTCTGATCAGTTTAAAATCCCGGTAAAGTATATCGGAATTGGCGAGAAGATGGACGACCTGCAGATTTTTAACAGAAGAGCATTCGTTGATTCGCTCTTCTCATAGTTTCAGATTTTAAGTTCCAAATTTCAAGTTGTTCGGAGCGAACCTTTTGGATATTGGATATTCAGTATTGGATATTGGAATTTTTTTTTCTGATTTTAACGAAGTATAAATAACCACATAGGCACATAGTTCACATAGAAAAAATAAACTATGTGGCCTATGTGCCTATGTGGTTTAAAAAATTGAACTATGAAAAAGCAAAAAATAAATGTAGTGACTTTGGGTTGTTCCAAAAACCTGGTCGATTCTGAAGTGTTACTGAACCAGCTTTCGATGGATGGTTTTGATGTCGTTCACGATTCGAACGATACAGATTCGGATATTGTGGTAATCAATACTTGTGGTTTTATTCACGATGCCAAGGAAGAATCGGTGAATACCATTATGCAGTTTGTAGGAGCCAAAGGCCGCGGTGAGATCGATAAATTGTATGTGATGGGCTGCTTGTCGGAACGCTACAAGTTGGATTTGGAAAAGGAAGTTCCTGAAGTTGATAAGTTTTTTGGGAAATTTGATATGAAAGCGGTGGTTAGCGAATTAAAAGCAACCTATCGTCCTGAATATATTTACGAACGAAAAATTACCACGCCTTCGCATTTTGCGTATCTGAAAATTTCTGAAGGTTGCAACCGTGTTTGTGCTTTTTGTGCCATTCCGGGCATGACCGGCAAACACAAATCAAAGTCGATGGAGGATTTGGTGAAAGAAGCCAAATACCTTGCAAAGAAAGGCGTTCGCGAGATTTTACTGATTGCGCAGGATTTGTCGTATTACGGAATCGACCTTTATGGAAAAGGAATGTTGGCTGAATTGATTCAAAAAATTGCAGAAATTGATGGCATCGAATGGATTCGTCTGCATTATTTGTATCCGACTAAATTCCCAATGGACATTCTGCCACTTTTCAAATCAGTACCAAAACTTTGTAAATATATTGATATCCCGTTGCAGCATAGTTCAAACAATGTGCTCAAACACATGCTTCGTCATGTTACCACCGAAGAAACGGAAGCTTTACTGCAAAAAATTAAGGAAGAAGTTCCCGGAATTGCAATTCGTACAACCATGTTGGTTGGTCATCCGGGTGAAACCGACGAAGATTTTGAACAGCTGAAAAGCTTTATACAGAAGCACAAGTTCGACCGTTTGGGTGCTTTCACCTATTCGCACGAAGAAGGAACTTACGGTTACCAAAAGTATAACGACGATGTTCCGGAAGAAGTCAAGCAAGCCCGCCAGGAAGAATTGATGGGAATTCAGCAAGTCATTTCCTCACAATTGAGTGCTGAAAAAGTTGGAAGAACTTTGAAAGTGATCATTGATCGTGAAGATGACGAATTTTTTGTTGGCCGCACCGAATTTGATTCTCCTGAAGTGGATGGTGAAGTACTGATTAGCAAAGAAGTTCCGCTGGAAAAAGGACAATTCTACCAGATAGAAATTACAGGCTCTGATGAGTTTGATTTGTATGGAAAAGTGAAAACATATTGAAGACAATTAATTATTTCTTTTTGAATTTTATTTTTGGGTGGCGCTTTGTGTGAAAGATATCAAATGAATCTTGTAACTCTTTCGCGGCAGAAGATGAAAAAACAACTTTACAACCCATTGGAAGTTTGGCTAACTAATTTTCTTTTCAATTCCGCCCAGTTAACTCCTTTGTCTTTTCCACTCTTCAGATCAGACGAACACTTATCAAGTTCTGCAATTAAGGTTTCGTCATCCCACCAGTTATCCATTTCACTGATGTCATTTTCAATGGCGGTGTAAATCGCTTTTACTTTTTTATCGTCAGCTACCTTAATGTAATCGTATAGCCTTTGCCTTATTGTCGATGTGTTCATGGTAATCTGTTTTTTACAAAGTTAGAAAAAGCAACTGAGATTAAATTACCTGCTTAAATGCTAATAAATTAAGAAATCAATCATTTATTGGCTTCAACCCCAGTTTTTCTTCGGCAAACTTAAAACTGGCAATCTCAACATCCTGCCAGGCTTTTGAAAACAATTTACTCCCAATCGGATGAGCTCCCGCATCCGGAAAAGCAACTTTTTGCTTCATGCTTTCCGGTGTTCCCAGCTGTTCGTACATTTTCAACATAGCATCTACTTTTACAGTAGGATCCTGATTTTCTTCGTCCTT
Organism: Bacteroidota bacterium; assembly: GCA_030698405.1. Lineage (GTDB taxonomy): Bacteria > Bacteroidota > Bacteroidia > Bacteroidales > Prolixibacteraceae > Aquipluma. The sequence continues at coordinate 14,517 of JAUYMU010000032.1, read as the reverse complement.
GTAATAATAGGCCAGAAATACCGGTTCGTTAACTTTCTCAAACGTTTCTTTTTTCATAGTCGATTCAACCAGTTGTTGCAGGTAAACAATAGCTTCCAGCCTGTATTTGCAGTTCCAGTATTTGCAGTCTTCCGAAGCGAAATCGGTATTTGTGATGCGGTAATTTCCTTTGTAAACCTGACGTGCAATTTGCAATCCCCATGGTTTGCTAAGCAGGAATGCTGCCGGATTATTGATTGCGATATTTGGTGATAGCAAGATCAGTCCTTCCATCAACTCAGGAAATTCAGCTGCAAGTTTTAAGCTCAATGTTCCACCGGTAGAAGTGCTCATCAAAATAACCTTTTCGCCCAAAGTCTGAGCCGCAACCAGCGCTTCCTTTGCCGATTCATACAAACGGTCGGGTGTCATGTCGATTAGTGCTTCGGGTGTGTCAATTCCGTGAGAAGCAAGCAACGGAATATACAGATTCATGCCATACCGACGTGCAAAATCTCTGTGAACAGGTTCTCCTTCGTACCATGACGCCGAAAACCCATGAAGATAAAGTAAACAATATTCCATTTTGCTTTTCAGGCTGTCGTTTGCCCAGATGATGCGGCTTTCGTTGTCAGGCTTAATTTTTAGTGCTGAATTTTTAGCTTCAAGATAAGCTTCGAATCCGGTTGTTTCAACTTGTATTTCAGGAAGTTTACCTGAAAGTTCCGGTTTTGGAAACGAAGGGCCAAATACATAAATCAGTGCAAGGATGCCAAAGATTGAAGCGGTGATGAGCAGAATTTTTTTCATGGCCAATTTGTTTTTCCGGAATATTTGATAAATGTTTTTTGCTAAACTAATGAAAAATGCTTTCTCTGTCAAAAAATATTAAACAAGTTGGGCATTTATTGGTTCTTTTGTGGGCTCTGTATGATTTCAAGCCTAATGATTTACAATTGTAATTTATTACTTTTAACGAATACTTTAACTGAAAACCAATAGTTCAACATGGATAAATTTTCGCAAGTGGGTAACCAGGAAATCGCTGCTATTGAAGAATTGTATTCTTCCTATCTTATTGATCCTGAAACGGTAGATGCAAGCTGGAAAAATTTTTTCGCTGGATTTGAGTTTGCCCGCAAAAACTTTGATGACTCAAAATCTTCGGTTCACGATGATAAAATCGACAAGGAATTTGCAATTCTTAACCTCATTCACGGCTATCGTCAGCGGGGGCATTTGTTTACCAAAACCAATCCGGTACGTTCACGCAGGAAATATCTGCCTACTTTGGACATCGAAAACTTTGGCCTTCAAAAATCCGATCTCGACACTGTTTTTAAGGCAGGCAACAACATTGGAATCGGTTCGGCCACGCTGAGAGCGATCATCGAACATCTGGAAGCTACGTATTGTGAATCAATTGGTGTTGAGTTTGTTTATATGAGGCATCCGGAACTTATCGACTGGCTGAAAGTGAAAATGGAATCGACCCGGAATACACAGGTTTTTACTCCGGAACAACAAAATCATATCTATTATCATTTAAAAATTGCGGTTGGTTTCGAAAGTTTCATTCATAAAAAATTTGTAGGTCAGAAACGGTTTTCACTGGAGGGTGGGGAAGCGTTGATTCCAGCTTTGGATGCAGTGATAGAACATGGTTCAGAGCTGGGGATCAGCGAGTTTGTCATCGGTATGGCGCACCGTGGAAGGCTCAATGTACTGACCAATATTCTTGAAAAACCGTATGAGCACATTTTTAAAGAATATGTTGGTAAAGAATACGAACAAGACCTTTCGCTAGGCGATGTGAAATACCATTTGGGCTACGAAAACGAAGTTGAAACCGATCATGGTAAAAAAGTACGACTAAGCCTGATGCCCAATCCATCGCACCTTGAAACTGTTGGCGCCCTTGTTCAGGGAATGGTTAGATCCAGAATTGATAGTCAGTACAATGGTGATTACAAAAGAGTTGCGCCAATTGTTATTCACGGCGATGCTGCCATTGCTGCCCAGGGGATTGTTTACGAAGTAATTCAGATGTCACAATTGGGCGGCTATAAAACCGGTGGAACAATTCATCTGGTCATTAATAATCAGGTTGGCTTTACTACCAATTATTTGGATGCACGTTCGAGTACCTATTCAACCGATGTGGCCAAAGTGACACGTTCTCCTGTATTTCATGTGAATGGTGACGATGTGGAAGCCATTATTTTCACGGTAAAACTGGCCATGGAGTTCAGGCAAAAATTTCATGTTGATGTTTTTATTGATATTTTATGTTATCGGAAATATGGCCACAACGAAGGAGATGAACCGCGGTTTACGCAGCCATTGTTGTATAAAGCGATTGAGAAACACCCTAATCCACGCGATATTTATGCTGATAAACTTGCAGAAAATGGGGTGATGGACAAGGCTGAAACTTCGAAACTGAATCATGAGTTTGATCTTTTTCTTGAAGGGAAATACAAAGAATCAGAAGAAATTGACAAAGTTAAAGTTCGCAGGTTCCTGAAAGGTGAATACCTTGACTATAAAAATCCATCTAAAATTGATCTGATCCAACCGGTTAAAACAGGCGTTAAGAAAGATGAGTTGCTGCGCATTGCTGAAAGAATCAATACCCTTCCGGCGGATAAAAAATTCTTCAAGAAAATTGACCGGATTGTTGAAGATCGTCGGATGATGATATTGGATAACCGGATGGATTGGGCGATGGCCGAGTTACTTGCCTACGGAACTTTGCTCGAAGAAGGTTTTCAGGTAAGGTTAAGTGGTCAGGATAGCGAGCGGGGAACTTTTGCCCACCGCCATGCTTCTTTTGTGGTTGAAGATACCGACGAAAAATACTATCCACTTAAAAATATCAGCGAAAATCAGGCAAAATTTCATGTTTTTAATTCTCACCTTTCCGAATACGGCGTACTTGGATTCGAATATGGTTATTCACTTTCCAATCCCAAAGGTTTAACCATATGGGAAGCGCAGTTTGGCGATTTCTTTAATGTGGCCCAGGTAATTTTCGACCAGTATATATCTTCGGCCTACGAAAAATGGGGAATGATGAACAGCCTGGTTTTATATCTTCCACATGGGTACGAAGGGCAGGGACCCGAACATTCCAGTGCGCGAATCGAACGGTTTTTAACCCTGACAGCTGACAATAATATGCAGGTAGTAGTTCCGACAACTCCGGCCAATATGTTTCATTTAGTTCGCCGGCAAATGCACTGGAATGTACGAATACCACTGATTATTTTCACACCTAAAAGCCTGCTGAGGCATCCTATGGTAACCTCTTCGGTGGATGAATTGTCAAATGGACATTTTCAGGAAATTATAGAAGATGTGGTTAGCAAGCCTGAAAAAATCAGGAAGTTGGTATTTACTTACGGAAAACTCTATTACGACTTGCACAAAAGGCAAGCAGAGGAAGGAATTCAGGATGTCGCCATTGTTCGTGTCGAGCAATTGTTCCCACTTCCGACAGACCGAATAAAATCGATTATTGCAAAATATCCACATGTTACAAAGATGATCTGGGCACAGGATGAACCATCGAACATGGGTGCATGGCAGCATATTCAACGTTTTTTGCCCACTGTGCCTTTCGAATTAATTTCCCGGCCAGCCAGCGCAAGTCCTGCCGGTGGGTTGATGTATCAGCATAATTTACGATTGAAAATGATACTGGATTCTGTTTTTGAAGATTTGGTGCTTGCTTGATATATAGAAAACTCCTGTTAACAATCTGAAAATATATTACTTTTGTAATTTGTAAACTGAAAGATGAAACTTGACAAATACGAACTTAAATCTGGAGAAGAGCTCGAAGTGTTTGAGTTTGTGAGTATTGGTACTAAAGGTAAAATAACAAAATTAGTTCAGTACACTCCAACAAATTACAAGGATTTATATAACCTTGGTTTTGGTGACAAAAATGCCGAAACAGGTGAAGTTGATGATAATGTTATATCAAATAATGGTGATGGTGAAAAAGTTTTAGCAACTGTAGTGGCAACTTTATATGCCTTTACTGATAAACATCCTGAAATTATGGTATATGCAACAGGTAGTACAGAATCAAGAACAAGACTATATCGTATTGGTATTACTAAGTTTATTAGTGATGTAGAAACCGATTTTGAAATTTTTGGAGAATTGGAAGAAGGGTGGGAAGAATTCAAAAAAGACATAGTTTACAAAGGTTTTTTAGTAAAACGCAAATTCTAAAAACATCAGCGATGAATACAACTGAAATTAATACTAAAAGGAAGCCTATTGTCTTAATAGATAAATCATTAGATTTTTTTAATGATAAGGTTTTGTTTCCAAGAAAATTAGAAAAAGCAAACGAAATGCTAAGAAAGATAGGTTTGCCTAAAATGAAAAAAAACATTAGAAAATAAAAAAACATGTTATTCGAAATAAAAATACCTACTCCCGGAGAATCCATTACTGAAGTAGAAATTGGCAAGTGGTTGGTTGCCGATGGCGACCTGGTTTCTAAAGATCAGGAAATAGCTGAAGTTGAATCTGACAAGGCTACTTTGACTTTGGCTGCCACCGAGAGCGGGCAAATAAAGATTTTAATTTCTGAAGGTGAAACCGTTGCCGTTGGAACCATTGTCTGTAACATCGACACCAGTGTAGTTCCTGAAAAAAATCCGGAAAAACAACCAATTGCCTCTGAACTTTTTCCGGAGCCAAAGGAGGTTACAGTTGTTAAATCTGCAAAAACCACTGTTTATGAAGTTAAAGTCAAGCCGGAAGAATCGAATGTCAAAATCACACCGCTTGCGCATAAAATGATGGAAGACAATCATCTTTCAATGGAAGAGGTTCTGAATGGTTTGCACCGTATTTCGAAAAGTGATATTGAAGCGGTTCTTGCCCTTCCGAAACAGGAAAAAGGCAGTGGAAAGCTCACTTCGACCACTTCGACAAGCTCAGCGAGCGATCGCACTGTGAAACGTGAGAAAATGACCATGTTGCGCCGGAAATTGGCTGAACGCCTGGTTTCAGTAAAGAATGAAACGGCCATGCTCACTACTTTCAATGAAATAGACATGAGCCGGGTGATGGAAATGCGTTCAAAACTTCAGAATAAATTTGTTGAAAAACACGGATTGAAACTTGGTTTTATGTCAATATTTACCAAAGCTGTTGCCGAAGCCATGCAATTCCATCCGTCCATCAATTCTCAAATCAGTGGCGAAGAAATAATTTCTTCTGAATTTGTGGATGTGGGTATCGCTGTTCAAACTCCCAAAGGTTTGATGGTTCCGATTGTCAGGAATGCCGAAAATAAAACAATTTCAGAAATTGAACTGGAGATAAAGGAACTGGCGGAAAAAGCAAGGACAAAAAAAATCAGCGTGGAAGAACTGACGGGAGGAACATTTACAATTACCAATGGAGGAACTTTTGGCTCACTGCTTTCGACCCCGATTATCAATCCACCACAATCGGCCATTCTCGGAATGCACAACATTGTCGATCGACCTGTAGCTGTAAACGGGCAGGTGGTTATCCGGCCAATGATGTATGTTGCATTGTCATACGATCACCGCATCATCGACGGAAAAGATTCTGTGGGTTTTCTTGTTAAAGTGAAGGAACTGATTGAAAATCCTGAAAGATTGCTTACCGGAGGAAGAAATCCGGAGGAAGTTTTGTTGGGGCTATAAACTATATCAACTTTCCCAAAGTTTTATAAACTGTATAAAACTTTGGGAAAGTTCTTCAATCGAGTTTATAAAACTTTGGAAAAGTTCTTTATATTTTACTTCAATTTCTGTCCGAACGGAATGGTAAATCCCAACCAGGGGATGGCTATAAAACTGCCAATGTCCGCTCCAAGCGGGATCCATAATCCGAAATCGATTCCGGCTTTTTGAATAATCCTTCTGCCGCCTACTGACATCAGAACGATGAAATTTTCCGGTGTTCCTATGAAATAATTTTCAGTAATGAGATAACCTTTTGCCCCTGTTCTGATCATTCCGCCAATACTGACTGTAGGGTTACTCGCTATTTCTCCTCCGGCATATCCCCAACCAAGTCCAATGTTGAGGTTTTTGTCTCTTGTTCCGAAAGTGGAAATTCCGTAAATAATTCCAAACCCGGTATTTTCTTCTCCAATAACAGTACCTGCCAGGGCGCCAACACCCAGATTGATTTTATCTTTCACTACAGGAACCGAGAACTTGGCAGTAATCCATGCCGGGGTTGATGCACCTGCAAAAAGAAACATAGGCACTACGCCGACACCTCCCGAAAAATGGTCTGTAAATCCGTAAACTGCCTGATTAAACATGATCCAGACATTCTGGTAATAACCTTCTCCTTTTTTTAGACTGTAACCGTTTGGCGCCCAGAAGTATCGTGTTGATTGTGGGTTTTCGAGCCAGTAAGTTCCGTCTTTAACAATGATTGTTGAGAGTTGATTAATTCTTTTCACTTCGGCTCGGGGGATATTTATTTCGCCAAGTTTATCAGTTTTTATCCTGATTGTTTCGGATGTCTGTTCAAGGATGGTTCCGATATACGTATTCCCGTCAACAGTTTCAATCTGGATTTTAAGGGTGTCCTGACTGTTTTGAGTATAGGCGAAGAGCGAAGAGCCAATCAGACAGATTGTTATAAAGGCAAACCTTGTTGTAATTTTTTTCATGATGGAAATGATTTGGTTCTTTAGTTTAAACTTAGAACAATAACTCATTTCCTTAAGTAAAGTTCACAAGGTGAAATGGAAGTAATAATCGATTAACTTTTCCAAAGTTTTATAAACTATATAAAACTTTGGAAAAGTTCTTTGTAGATTGGAAAAGTTCTATAATAAAAAAGCCACCCGCATGTGAGGACGGGTGGCTGTATCTGTTTGAAAAATGTTTGACTCTTTGTTTATAAACGATTAATAATTTACTCTGAAACTACTTCAAAGCCTAATTCAACAATTACTTCTTTGTGTAATTTGATTTTGGCGGTGTAATTTCCGATCTCTTTAACACTGTCGTCTGAAATCATGATCTGTTTGCGATCGATTTCAAATCCTTTGGCATTGATAGCTTCGGCCAGCATGATGGTATTCACCGAACCGAAAATTTTTCCGGTTGTGCTGGTTTTTGCTCCAATAACAAGTTGAACAGTTTTGAGTTTTTCAGCAATTTCCAAAGCAAGATTTTTCAATTTTGCTTGTTTGTGTGCTCTCTGTTTGGTGTTTTCGGCCAATACTTTTTTAGCCGATTCGGTGGCGATAATAGCCATCTTCTGTGGAATCAAAAAGTTACGTCCGTGGCCGCTTTTTACGGTAACCAAATCGTCTTTTGATCCTAATCGTGCAACATCCTGCAATAATATAACTTCCATTTTTTCAGCTTTAAAATTATTTCATCATATCAGTAACATATGGAAGTAACGCGATATGACGTGCTCTTTTAACTGCTTTTGCCACTTTACGTTGGTACTTCAAAGAGGTTCCGGTGATACGGCGTGGTAAAATTTTACCTTGCTCGTTTAAGAATTTTTTCAGGAACTCACCATCCTTGTAGTCGATGAATTTGATTTTGTTCTTTTTAAAGCGACAATACTTTTTCTTTTTGATTTCAACCGACGGTGGGGTCAAATACCTGATTTCACTTGAATTTGCTGCCATAATTTAGTTCTCCTTTTCAGTTTTAGCTTTTGTTCTACTGATTCTTTTTTCGCTGTAAGCAACGGCATGTTTATCCTTACTGAAAGTCAGGAAACGGATAATGCGTTCGTCGCGTCTGAATTGAGTTTCCAACGTTTTTGCAAACGTAGGTTCTGCGGCAAATTCGATGAGTTGATAAAACCCTGTCGATTTTTTTTGAATGGGATAAGCTAATTTGCGTAATCCCCAGTCCTCTTCATTGACAATCTCACCACCGTGTTCGGTAATGATGTCCCTGAATTTTTTTACCGTTTCCTTTACCTGAATATCAGATAAAACGGGAGTAACGATGAAAACGGTTTCATACTGGTTTTTCATAAAACATCTAAATTAATTAAACATGAATACTTTATACCTAAATTTAGGTCGCGCAAAATTATAAATATTTTGCTATTATTCAAACATGTAACTATTAATTATTAATTCATTCCTGAAGGTTGGAATTGGTAACAAATTAAAATCCTTTCAGGAAATAAGCTAACCCAACGCCCAGGTAATTGCCAAAAGCATATCCCAGAATTCCTGTAGTGATGCCGGTAATGATGACATCTTTGTTTTTGAGCGCTGCAGCAACCACGGGAACAAAAAGAGGTGAAAAAGTAAGTGCACAAATTGTAATAATAGTGGTATCGGAATCGACTTTGAAAAGGTAGGATAAGAAAACATGGACAATCATTGATCCGAATACAGCCAATGCTACATACATGAACAGATGCAGAAAGTCGATCTGGAACATGCTGCGGAAATCGGCCATTGACGATACCACCAGTGAAAAAACAATGATAAAATACATTCCCATTTGAAATGTTTTTTCAATACTACTGATGGATTTGAGGGTTCCAAGCAGTAACCCGAAAGTTGTAATTAATAGTATAATGACCGGCATTTGCGAAGATTTTGGAACAAGCAGGCTGATCGAAAACGAAGCGCCCAGTATCAGTACCGACAAACCCAATGCTTTTGATAGTTGGATCATTCCTTTTTTTGTCAGCATTCCCAGGTAATTATCGATCCCTTCATTTTCAGCGATTACCTTTTTAAGTTTTATCTTTTCGTGACTTTCATTAAAGTGTGGCAATATCAGATTGAAAACTTTCTGAGCGCCGGTAAGTAAAAAAAGAAGTGTTACCGAACCCAGCACCAAATCGTAAGTGTGGGTAAGTACAAATACGTTCGGGCTAACGTCAAGTGCAGTACCGATGGCTGCCAGATTGGGAGTTCCACCAGTATAAACGCCACAAAGCATACCGGCCACTTTCCACGATTCCTGTATCTGATCTTTAAAAAGAAAATATCCTGCAACTACCACAATTATTAAAGACGAAACTCCCAGGATAAGCGAAAGCAACGCTTCTTTTGCCATCTTGAGCCATCGTTTAATGTCGAGCGAAAAAAGTAATAGCGGCAATGCAATTGGTATGGCAATCGACATAATGGTATCCTGAACAGATCCAATTTGGTTCAGGATTAAATCGCTTTGGGCAATTTTCCCTTCAGCCAGATAATTTAATACTTCGTTGTGAGGAAGAAACTGATTTCCTGCCAGTATGGTTTTGAAAGCAGCACTGGCGCGTGGAAATAACCCGATGTTGCCAATCACAAGTCCAACAGCATAAGCCATCACCACAGCCCCGATTTTATTAATGGTTTTTGAAACATGAACCAGATAGACGAGCAATATGGGGGTCAGTATATAGAACAAGACCAGCGTAATGGTTATTATCATGATGTCTGAATTGGTATCGATTTTTTGCCAAATATAGCAAATGAATCAAGTGAGTGGGAGAGTGACGAAGAAATGGCCAAGGTTAAATGTTAGTTTTATACAGTATGACAAATATCATTCGGATATGCAGTATTGCCAGTTGGGTAATTCAAAAGACTGTTTTGATCATTCCCTGAAATTACATGAATAATTTCATATTGATAATATTTAGTTTTATCCCGTTGAGACATAAAAAAACCTGAGCAATCGTGACGCATTTGTATGGCCGATTTCATAAAATGCAACGAAAACAAGGGATTTTCCAACGATTACAAGCCTGGATTATTGTTCCGGTATGCAATAAAGCCTGTTGGGTAGTTCAAAAGGACGGTTTGATCATTGCATGGGGCATTGAGAAAACTAACTGGTAATTGATTGTTATTTTTATCGTAGAGAAACTAAGAACCGAATATAATTTATAGTGTATTCCAAGTTTCAAGTAGAATTTTGAATTTGCAATAAAATAAATTTACCATATGAAGGCACATTTACTTTTCCCTCGCCAGTTAAAGATCTTTGTTATTGTTTTGATTGCTGTTTCGTTTCAGCTAATAAATCCGGTTCGGGTAATTGCCCAAACACCAGGATTAATTTATGAACGTGCAACCGGAGGGGGTGCTGCTGTTCTTGATCCGAACGGAGATGGATATACATCAAAAACAACTTCTGGTTTTCAGGGTAATGACCAAACTGACAGCGAAATTCCATACGTGCCTTTGGTTTTTCCGGGTCTTGAGCCTTTCTCCGATTTAGGAACTGGTCCGAATTGTGGATTTACTGATTTTGTGGATTCAGGAATTGAAGACCCCATTCAAAATTACATTGATTCGAATAATAAATGGCTCTTTCGTATGCGTATGGGCAATTCGGCCCCAAATGCAAAAAGTTACAGTATTCTTGTTGATACGGATGGTAAGTTTGGAAATACAGGCCCCAATGCCGACCCGGATTATACAACTTCCAATCCGGGATTTGAAATTGAAATTGTTTTGGCAACAAAGTTCGGTGTATATGTTTACGACGTTCGTACATCGGTATGCAATGCTCCTGTAATATCTTATACAGGAACAACAAATTACCAGAAATCAATAGCGCTGACAACCATTTGCGGTACTCCCGATTATTTTTACGATTTCTTTGTTGATTTTGCCGCTATAACCAGTTCGTTCGGAATCACACGATCGACACCAATCCGTATGGCAGTTGTTGACAACATGGCTGCCAATAAATCAACCTTGTGTAATCCAAATTCATCTTCCGATGTTGGAGGAACCGATTGTACCGGGCCTCTGGAGGTTTGTTTTAATGAAATTATCAATAATTATACGCCATGCCCTCCGGGTGAATATTGCCCAGATAGATCAGCTTGCCCTATCATCACCGGAACCTATACATCTTCATCAACAATTGTCAGTGGTACTTCTACTGAAACCAATGGTACATTGGTACAGGTATATGTAAATGGCGTAGCAGCAGGTGGAACTGTGACTGTGACAGGTGGAAACTGGTCAAGAAATGGTTTGACTTTAGTTGCGCTTGATGAAATAACAGCAATAGCAATTGCCCCGGGGAAAGGATCTTCTATCGGTAATTGCAGCACGAAGATTGTTCAAACTTCAATTTCGCCTTTTTGTACCAGCAACGCGCCAATAATTACTGACATTAAACCAAATTCGGTTACAGTTTCAACTGGCCATTTACTTGGTACAAAAATAAGACTTTATCAATTTGTTTCTCCAAATTATATTCTTTTACCAGCAGCTTCAGTAGGTGGTTCCAATCCAATTATAACTACTGTTAATGGAGTTACAACTGTAACATTTAATGCCACAGCAAGTTTTTTTAATGGTAAAATAATATCTGCAACTGCCGAAGCTCCGGGATCTGGTTGTGAATCAAACCAGTCCTATTGCACAACTACCATAAGTCCGGTAATTACAACTTCTTCAATTACCTTATTAACAACTTCTATTTCAGGAACAGGAGTTAATGGTTCAACAGTATATTTGTATGCTGATGGAGTTCAGGTTTCTTCAACAACTGTTATTGGTACTTCTTGGACCGCATCTATTTCTGGACTTGCATTATGTCAAAATGTAACTGCAAGGCAAACTGCTCCTGGACAATGTGTTTCTGGAGTATCAAATTCTGTAACTGTTACGACACAAGCAGCGACTCCATCCATAAATCAGGATCCTTGTATTAGTTCTCCTTTAAACTTGGTTACCGGTTTTACCACTGAATCAAACACTGCCACAGTTAAACTTTATTCATTTACAGCACCTTTAATATATAATCCTATTGCTGGTATAAGTTCTGTTTCTTCCGGTGCCTGGACTTTTACACCTTCTTCTTCTATTATTGCTGGCACTACCATAGTGGCAACAATAACCGATGCATCAAAATGTAAAATAATAGAAAGCTCTTATTCTGCTGGTATTACTTTAACAACTGCTCCAACAATATCAGGTTCTACCACCATTAATAGTCCTGTTTACGAAAACTACACCACTGTTTCAGGAACAGGAGTCAATGGTCAATGGATTCAACTATATGTAGATGAATCCATTCCTTACAAAGACGTTTCGGGGACATTAACGCTTATTGACCGTGTTCAGGTTAGTGGAGGTGTATGGTCGGTTACTGTTGATAACAATTCAATTTACACCGGGGCTGTATTACAAGTTAAAGCTGCCACTGCATCAACAGGTGGTTGCGAAAGCGCCTTGTCGGCATCTTCAGTCATTGTGCAATGTGTTGCACCGGCGCCACCAATGTATGTTGGCGGAAATAAAGATTGGTGTTTTGGTCAAACAGGAACTCTGGTAAATTCGTCAGAGCCATTGGTTGTTTATGTACTCGTTAACGGCGCAGGTGTTCCTGTTGGTCCCCAATTGGTTGGTACCGGAGGTTCAATTACCTTGGAAACATTTCCTTTAACAACTGATTTGTTAAATATATATGTAAAGGCGTATGATCTGTTTGCTCCCGCATGTTTTGCTATTTCAACAACAGCAATTAATTTCAATAACGAACTACCTTCTCCTTTAATTACATTAAGCAATTCCAATGTAACCATTTTACAGAGTGCGCTACCGACAACTGCAGCATTTGCTTATACAAATCCCGTAAACGATCCAACTCATTATACCATTGATTTTTCAATTGCTGCCAATGACGTGTTAATAGAAGATGTTGACACTGATACTCCTTTGACAAATCCAATAAATGTCACTGTTCCAGCTGGGATACCTGTTGGTACCTATAGCGGAATAATTACCATCAAAAAGAGTTCTATTTGCGAAAGTAAATATCCTATTTCAATAACCATTTACACTCCCACCAGTCCACCGGTAATTACTTCTCAGCCGGATGATGTAACTAAATGTTCTGGCGGTACTTCATTTAGTATTACTGCAACCGGTTCACTTACAAGTTCTATCTGGCAATTAAGTACCGATGGAGGTACTACATGGTCAACTGCAAGTGCGGGAGTCTATTCAACCGCAACCACTACAACTACTTCCACCTTGACGATTTCAAACGTGGCAGGTTTAAATGGAAATAAATGCAGGTGTATTGCCACCAATGCTTATGGAAATACAACTTCAAGTTTTGCCACTTTGACTGTTCTGTCAAATCCTGTTATAAGCAGCCAGCCTTCACCTCAAATTAAATGCGCCGGAACTGGAGCCAGTTTTAGTATTACTGAAACTGGAGCCACTTCAATTCAGTGGCAGGTTGACGGTGTAAATATCATTAGCGGAGGAGTTTACAGCGGAGCAACAGCCCCAACCTTATCAATCAGCGATGTTACCGGATTAGATGGTAAATTATACAAAGCGATAATTACAAATAGCTGTAGCAGTGTTAACAGTACTGCTGCATTATTAACGGTGAATGCATTGCCAATAGCGACAGCCACTAATAACGGGCCGGTCTGTGTTGGAAATTCCCTTACCTTGACGGGAGGTCTTGCAAGCATGAGTATTTATGCCTGGACAGGTCCAAATGGTTTTACCAGTGGTTTACAGAGTCCAACAGTCTCCGCAAGTGCTACATTGGCAATGGCAGGAACCTATTATCTCACTGTTACCAACAGTAATGGATGTATAAGTGCAGCAGCGCCAACTACAGTTACAATAAATGCATTGCCAGATGTCCCCACTTCGGTTACCCCCAATAGTGGAGTTGCTATTTGTAACGGATCAAGTACCAACCTAAATGCAACATCAGCAGGTAATACGATTTATTGGTACACAGTGTCTTCAGGAGGAACCAGTATTGGAACCTCGTCAAGTGGAGCTGATTTTTCTGTTTCGCCTACAGTTAATACAATCTATTATGCTGAAGCAAGAACAGCGGTAGGTTGTGCAAGTGCCATACGGACTGCAACTGCGTTGGTGACGGTCAATCCTGTATTGGCAGGCAACACGAGTGGTTCTGCAGTATCCATATGCAACAGTACAAGTACAACACTGACAGGCGGCACATTAACAGGTGGTTCTGGCAGCTATACCTATTTGTGGGAGAGCAGCAATGAATTAACTGGGCCATATTCAGCAGCTACAGGGACAAATAATACAGCCAACTACACCACAGCAACATTAACCACAGCAAGTTCTCAGGTTTACTTTCGCAGAACAGCATCTTCAGGTGGTTGTTCAGATGTTGCAGCAGGAGTGAAAGTAACGGTCACAGCGTTACCAACATTTTCAACTTCTCAAACAAATGTAAGTTGTAACGGTGGAAACAATGGAACGATTACAGTAAATGCGTTGGGTGAAAGTGGAGCGGGTACTCTAACCTACTCAAAAGATAATGGTTCAAGCTACCAGACAAGTAATGTATTCAGCAACCTTTCAGCAGGTGGTTACCAAATTGTTGTAAAAGATGGCAATGGATGCCAATCAGCAATGACAACTGTAACCATTGGCGAACCACTGGAACTGGCATTGGCAGCAAGCTCAAAAACAGACGCATTATGCAACGCCTCATCCGATGGTTCTGTTACCGCCGGTGCTGTAACAAATGCCGTTGGCACGGTAAGCTACTCATGGAAAAA